>JAZLDY010000066.1:0-24697 GCA_045614965.1 Tidjanibacter sp. | reverse complement strand
CCGACACTCTGCCTGCCGAGATCGAGGCCGAGTTTGACCGTGCAGTGAAGGCTGCTTATGCAGTGGACGAGGAGACTTTGGTGGATGCTTGCCACAAGATCGAGGCCCACTTCGGCTTCCCCAAACCCAACGAGCTGGTTCAGAAAGCCGAGATTCCCGGTGGTATGTATACCAATATGGTTGCCCAGTTGAAGGCTTTGAAGAGCGAACACTTGTTGGAGCCCGCAATGAAGCTGATACCTTCGGTGAGGTTGGATGCAGGTCTGCCCCCTCTGGTAACCCCCACCAGCCAGATTGTTGGTTCGCAGGCTGTTAGTTGCGCCATTTCGTTGGCCGCAGGCAAGCCCAAATATACCACCACCAGCAACCAATTTGTCAACTTGGTGAAGGGCGAGTATGGCCACACTCCCGTTGAGATTAACCCCGAATTCCGCTTGCAGATTGCAGGAACAAGGGAGGCTATCCCCTATGATACCTCGAAGAACCAACGCCAACCCAACCCCATTTTGGAGAATGCAGGTGGCGTTAAGTTGGCCGAGAATGAGAAGGAGGAGTTGTTGCTCGAATTGTTCCCCGCAGTGGCCAAGGACTACCTCACCAAGGTTAAGACCGAGCGTTGGGCTGCGACCAAACCCGCCGAGGCTCCCGCAGTGGAGGAGAAGAAGGTCGAGGAGGTTGCCAAACCCGTAGAGAAGGTTGCAGGTAAGAGTGTTGCTGCTCCTCTGCCCGGTAAGGTTTTGGAGGTGTGCGTGAAGGTGGGCGACACTGTGAAGGCAGGCCAAAAGATTGCCGTATTGGAGGCAATGAAGATGGAGAACGACATCGTGTCGGACTACTCCGGTGTGGTACGTCAAATAGTTGTGGCTGTGGGCGATACCCTCCAAGAGGGCCAGGCTATCCTCGTTGTGGAGGAGGTTAAGGCCGAGGTTAAGGCCGTGGCTCCCAAGGCTGCCGCTGCACCTGTGGGCAAGAAGGTGGAGGCACCCCTGCCCGGTAAGGTTTTGGAGGTGTGCGTGAAGGTGGGCGACACTGTGAAGTCGGGCCAGAAGATTGCCGTGTTGGAGGCAATGAAGATGGAGAACGACATCGTGTCGGAACACTCGGGCACTGTTAAGGAGATTGCTGTGGCTGTGGGCGACACTCTCCAAGAGGGACAGACTATTCTCGTTGTTGAGTAGTTGTGAGAGAAACTAATATGTAACGACTACGGCCTGCCCCGAAGAGGTGGCAGGCCGCAGTTGTAGAGAAGTAAATAACATAAAATCTGGATAGAAACACTATGGCAAAAGAAGTAGTATTGGTAAGTGGTGGTGCAGGCTATATTGGCTCACACACAACGGTTGCGCTCATCGAAGCGGGCTATGATGTGGTTGTTATCGACAACTTGTCGAACTCCGACCTCGGTGCTGTCGAGGGCGTGAGGAAGATTACGGGCGTGGATGTGCCTTTTGAGCAGGTTGACTGCTGCGATAAGGAGGCGCTGAGGGCTGTGTTTAAGAAATACCCTTTCAATTCGATTATCCACTTTGCGGCTTATAAGGCTGTGGGTGAGAGCGTTGAGAAACCGCTGAAATACTACTCCAACAACCTCGGCTCGTTTGTCAATATTCTGGAACTGATGCAGGAGGAGGGTAGGAGTAATGTGCTGTTCTCCTCGTCGGCAACGGTGTATGGCGAGCCCGATTCTCTGCCTGTAACGGAGACTTCGCCTCGTAAGCCTGCCACCTCGCCCTATGGTAACACCAAGCAGATGTGCGAGGATATCCTGAGGGATACGGTGGCCGCAGGTGTGGGCGTGAAGGGTATTGCTCTGCGCTACTTCAACCCTATGGGAGCCCACCCGTCGGCACTCATTGGCGAACTGCCTCGTGGTGTGCCCAACAACCTTGTGCCCTTCATTACGCAGACCGCTGCGGGCGTGAGGGAGTGCTTGTCCATCTTCGGCGATGACTATCCCACACCCGATGGCACCTGTATCCGTGATTACATCGACGTTGTGGACCTTGCCGCTGCCCACGTTGCAGCCATTGGCCGCTTGGTGGAGGGTGGGAACAAAAAAGATTACGAGGTATTCAATGTTGGCACGGGACGTGGAGTGTCTGTGATGGAACTCGTGGAGGCTTTCGAGAGGGTGAATGGTCTGAAACTCAACTACCGCATTGCAGGCCGTAGGGCAGGAGATGCCGTATCGGTGTGGGCCGACACTTCTCTGGCCAACGAGGAACTCGGCTGGAAAGCCGTGCGTAGCCTCGACGAGACTCTTGCTGCTGCTTGGGCGTGGGAGAAGAACGTCAGGGGCATCAAGTAGGTGCGGGAGTGCCAACTTTTACCAACTAACATACTGATTGAGAGATGAAAAGATTTTTAGTGATTGTGGCAGTGGTGTTGTCGAGTGTGCTTGTGGTCCGAGGCCAAGAGTGCTCGGTGCCCGACATTTGTGGCGTGTGGCTTGGTCAGGAGAAGACGAGCAAAATCGACATCTACCGCAATGGGGACATTTGGGAAGGCAAGGCTGTGTGGTACAGCGAGTATGGCGACATTGGCGACCAGAATATCGTCGTACTGCGTAACTTGACCTACGATGCCAAGGAGAACGAATGGACGGGTAAGATTTACGACCCCTTCCACGATAAGACTTTCAATGTTACCGTGAGTTTACAGCGCAATGGTAAGTTGAAGGTTGTGGGGCGTGCGGGGATAATATCGAAGACAATGCTCTGGACAAAAACCGATGTAGAAGGTTAAATCTTGCACAAAAATCAGAGAGCGAGTCCGCTGACTACCAACCGTAGGCAACGGACTCGCTCTCTTTTGACCCTTTCTTATTCACGGGTATCTCTCTTTTGACCCTTTCTTATTCACGGGTATCTTTTTTAATACCCAAGACCTCGGAGGGGGCCCAACCTTTTTCACGGGTTGCTTTTTTGTTACCCGTGCCATCCGACCACTCCTCCCCTAAGTTAGGGGAGAACAACAGACGCCCCCGGCCTTTGGCCACCCCCTCTAACTCAGAGGGGGAGTTTTCCTTTGCGGGTTACGTTTTTGTTACCCGTGAGGTTAGGGAGATTAGGGAGGTTAGGGAAGTTAGGGAGCACCACAACCACCCCTCCCCTGAGTTAGGAGAGGTGCCGAAGGCGGAGAGGTATGTCAATTTTGCCCCTTCCTACTCCTCCGGAGTGTAGGTGGTGGGGTCGAAGAAACTCTCGTCGAAATTCACAAGATAGACCTGCTCGGTAGCACGAGATATGGCCGTGTAGAGCCACCTGAGAAACTCCCTATTCATACGCTCCTCGCCAAACAACAAACGGTCAATAAACACCGCACTCCATTGGCCACCCTGCGACTTGTGGCACGTTACCGCATAGGCAAACTTTATCTGCATAGCGTTGTAATAGGGGTCCTCACGCACCTCTTTGTATCGTTTGGCCTTACACTTTTGGTCGGTATAGTCGCCCTCGATGGCATAGAAAAGTTCCTTCATCTGCTCCCTTGTTAGCGAGGGAGTGGTGCTGTTGAGCGTGTCGAGCAGAATGTTACACTCAATCTCGTAGTCGTCGTAGTCGCCAAAACGGAGGGTGGCCTCCGCAAAGCGAAACCCGTAGAGCTCCTTGAAACGACGTATGCGGCGCAGACAAGCCACGTCGCCATTGGCAATGAAGGCCGCCTTGGCATCCTCATCACGCTCGGTGTAGTGGTAGTTGTTCTTCACCACCATCACCATATCGCCCGAATCAATCTCCTCTTCGGCATAGAGCACTCGCCCACGGATACCCTGATTGAAGTGGGCCGCACGCTTGTTGCTGCGAGTGATAACAATGACCTCGTCCTTGCCATAGCGAGAGTAGCACTCCTCCACCTTCTCCAAAAACTCGCCACCATTAACAGCCTGAAAGTCGGGGTAACTCATATCAAAGAGTGGCGTTTCGTAGATGCGATTTTCAATCATCTGGCGCACCATCGTAGCATTGAAGAGAATGCCACTCTGCTGCTCTTGGCGCACAACCTCATCGAGGGTGTTGTAGCTCACAGGGCCATAGAGAGCCATCTTTTGCGGATTGAGCGCAGGGGATAGGTCGTGGCCCACGGGTGGCAACTGTGCCGAGTCGCCCACAAACATTATCCTACACCTTTGCCCCTGACGCACATACTCAAAGAGGTCGTCCAACAACGAGCCCGAGCCGAAGATGGAGCCCTCCTCGGAGTAGTCGGCAATCATTGATGCCTCATCTACGATGAAACAAGCATCCTTCTCACGGTTGAAATTGAGGTCAAACTTGCTGTCGAGCGAAGCGGAAGTGCGCTCACGATAGATGCGCTTGTGTATGGTATAGGCAGGCGTGGAGTCGGTGTGGGAGGAGAGCACCTTGGCGGCACGTCCTGTGGGGGCAAGCAAAATAGGCTTGATTTTCAACTCTTTGAGCACCTCCACAAAGGCCGCAATGAGGGTTGTCTTACCCGTACCGGCATAGCCATTGAGGATGAAAATGCGCTCATAATCCTCGTCCGAAATCCAATCGGATAAAGATTCTATTATTTTTTTTTGCCCAAAAGTTGGAGTAAACGCAAATTTGCCGTAAATTTGGGACGCAATGTGTGCATTAAGCATATTTTGTTCGGTTTTTACGCTACAAACTTAATATTAAAAATAGAAATGAAAAAGACCATTACACAAATCGTTCTCGCAATTGTTGTGGTTGTGTTGGCTTATTTGCTCTACGACAGCCTTATGACACCTGTTCGTTTTGACGACACAAGGATTGCTCGTGAAAAAGCAGTTATCGAGCGCATCAGCGACATTCGCTCGGCACAGCGTGGCTACAAGCAGGTACACGGCAAGTACACCGGTTCGTTCGACACCCTCATCAACTTCGTCCTCACCGCAGAGATGCAGTTTGAGCGTCAGTTGGTATCTTCGGATGACTCGGTAGGTTTGGCAAAACTGAAAAGGGCTCGTAAGAAAAATATCGAGAAGTTCACCGTTAAGGCTATCGATACCGTATTCGGTGCCAAGAAACTCACCCCTGCACAGATTGAGCAGCTCCGTTATATTCCCTTCTCGGCACAGGCTAATGGTGGCGAGGTTAAGGAGTTCATTATGGGCGCAGGCGTTGTAGAGGTAGGTAACGTGAAGATTCCCGTGTTCGAGGCCAAAGCACCCTACAAGGCTTTCCTTCTCGACTTGAACGAGCAGTTGCTTATCAACCTCATCGACGAGCAGAAGAACGTGCTCTACAAGTACCCCGGTATCAAAGTGGGCGACCTCAATCAGGCAACCAACGATGCTGGTAACTGGGAGTAGGAAACGAGATTCCGACACACAAAAGGGATTGTCCATCTGGCTCAGGCAGGGTGGACAATCTTTTTATGAGTCGTTGTCCGAATTGCCCATCGGCACACAAAGGGTGCGTGTGGTGGTGGAGGGAGCCGATTGTGTTCCCTTCCCGAAGGTGCTCACCGAGAGTGTCGATGTGGAGGGGCTCCTTGCAACGGCCGGTGTGTGCGTGTCGGATGGGGAGGAGATTGTTGTGT
Organism: Tidjanibacter sp.; assembly: GCA_045614965.1. GTDB lineage: Bacteria > Bacteroidota > Bacteroidia > Bacteroidales > Rikenellaceae > Tidjanibacter. The sequence goes on along the minus strand of JAZLDY010000066.1, from coordinate 19,168 downwards.
GTAGCGACAACAGCCCTATGTGCTATGCTCTCACGGTGTCCAGGGAGGATGCCGAGGCGGTGCGTAGGTGGACCCCCGAGGGTGTGGATATTGTGTTTACTACTCCCCTTGCAGCCTCGGTGCGTAGGGCTGTGGTGGGTAGCCGCCACTCCAAGACGTTGGCTCTCCAATTTGGACAGCAGGAGGCGTATGTGGCCCTGAGCGTGGATGGAACACTCTCGTTTGCCGACGTGGTGATGATGGGTAGCGAAGAGGAGTTGCTGCGCTTTATGGCGGTGCTTAATGAGGACTTCGACTTGCGCAAGGCCGATATTTTTGTGTCGGGCGTGGAGGGTAAGAGTCGCACCAAACTGCTCGGCCGCTACTTCCGCCGCTGTAAGTGGGAGAAGGATTGGGCCGAGGTATATAATAAATAGGTATAGAGAGAGTAGAAAAACTTGCAACAAAGATGCGTATCATCAGTGGCAAATATCGTGGCAGGACCATTGTGCCCCCACGCAACCTGCGAGCAAGGCCAACAACAGACTTTGCCAAGGAGAACTTGTTTAATGTGCTGGGTAACTTGGTGGACTTTGAGGATATCGACGTGCTGGACTTGTTTTCGGGTACGGGGTCCATTAGTTATGAGTTTTGCTCTCGTGGTGCGAAGAGTGTTACGAGTGTGGAGGTCAACTCGGTGCACAATGCCTTCATCCGCAAGACTGCCCGTGAGTTGGGCTTTGCGAATTTGTATGCCACTCACGCCAACGTGTTCCTCTATTTGAAGAGTTGCAGCAAGCAGTTTGACCTGATTTTCTCGGATGCACCCTACGACTTGGAGGGTAGCGAGGAGGTGATAGACCTTGTGTTTGGGCGAGAACTGCTGCGTGAGGATGGTTTTTTGGTCTTTGAACACTCGAAGGACAAAAATTTCTCGGAGCACCCTAATTTTTGGCAATCAAGGAGTTACGGAAGTGTTCAGTTTACGTTCTTCAAAAAAGTGTAAAAAAGAGTAAAAAAAAGTACTCAATAGTTTGCAGAAATAAATTTTTGTACTACTTTTGTACCGCTTTAAGCAACACACGGTGTGGTAGTTCAGCTGGTTAGAATACCTGCCTGTCACGCAGGGGGTCGCGGGTTCGAGTCCCGTCCATACCGCAGAAAGGCCGAGAGTCGTAAGACTTTCGGCCTTTTTTGTTGTTATAGGCTGATTAGAACCTGCGACCCCCGTTGTGCCCCCTTTCTCTCCCGGCCAACCCAGAAGCCCCAGAGGCCCCAGAAGACCCAGAAGCCCCAGCCCACTAACCGAGCCCACTGAGACTACTGAGCCACTGGAAAATTCACGGCAGGCGGAAAAACAAAACTCTCCGAAAACACAATCGTTTTCGGAGAGTTCTTTTTTTTATCGGAAGTTATCCCTCTACCACAATTTGGCGGGGTACTCGCCCTGGCGGATGAGAGCCCTGATTTTGGCCTCAACGTCGGGTTTATCCTCCTTGTAGGTTACGCCAAACCACTGCGCATCGCAGGTGAGCACCTTCATCTTGGCAATACCGCTATTGATGAGGGTATTCACAGCCAAGGGAATGAAGAACTCGCTCTTGGGGTTGGCCATAGTCTCCTCCTTCGAGAGGAACTCACGGAAGAGTCGCTCGCTGTGGGCGAAGTAGTCGGGGGTGAAGCCGAACATATTCATCGACACGGTAGCGTCCTCGGCAATCTCCTTCTGCTCGCCACCGTCCTCATAGACAACCTTGCTATCGGAGATGCGTTTGATGCCGAGCCTCTCGGTCATACCCCTCAGGTTGCCCTCGCCGTCAACCACACACTCGCCCCTCGATACGGAGCCAAAGTCGCTGAGAGTGTTGCAAAGCTTGTAGCCCACCATACAGTAGGCACCCTTGCTATTCTCGGGCAGCGAGGTGAGGTAGTCGGCCATAGTCTTGAAGGCATCGTAGCCATAGAAGTCATCGGCATTGATAACTGCAAAGGGGGTGTCAATAGCCTCTGCGCCCATCATCACTGCGTGGTTGGTACCCCAAGGCTTAACACGGCCCTCGGGAACGCTGAAACCCTCGGGGAGTTTATCCAACTCCTGGAATACGAAATCAACATTGATTTTACCACCAAAGCGGGACTCGGGGAATGCAGCCTTGAAGGACTCTGCAAAGGTCTGACGAATAACGAATACCACCTTACCGAAGCCTGCACGAGCTGCATCATAGATGGAGTAATCGAGGATGGCCTCACCACAAGGGCCCACGCCATCCATCTGTTTGAGCGAGCCGTAGCGAGATGCCATACCGGCTGCCAAAACAAGAAGAGTAGGTTTGTTCATAGTGTAAATATTTGTTTTTTAGTTGTTTGTTCTTTTTAGCAAACGGAGCATCATCCATTTTTAGTGCCGCAAAAGTAGGACTAATAATTCAAAAAACATAAAATGATGCTCTTTTTTGCCAAACTAAAATGTATCTTTGTAAATTGATTGGAAATTTATGGCCTACGAAAGGAAATTTTGAATATGGCAAGTGGAAATTTAAGATATTTCATCAGGCACCTCAACGTGCGCCACAGGATTAGTATGACCGACACAGAGGGTAGGGAGGTGTGGTACTCCTACCAGACCATCTGGAAGATTGTCGGACGTGTGGCTCTGGGGGTTGCGGTGGTGTTTGTGGCTTCGCTGCTCGTTGCCGCTTTCACCAAAGTACTCGACATTGTGCCTGGCTACGAGGGTATTCGCTCACGAGAAACGATGATTGAGAACATCATCAAGCTCGACTCGCTCGAAAGGGAGTTGGCCTATATGACTGTCTATACCGAGAATGTGGCGCAGGTGATGGAGGGCAAGGGGCCCGTAATTCGCACACTCAATCCTCAGGAGGAGGAGCGCATTGTGAAGGAAAAGGAGCTTGTGGCCCCCTCCGACATCGACTCTCTGTTGCGCAGTCAGTTGGAGAGCAAAGGTCGCTATGGGCTCCAAAAGGAGAAAAGCGGACAGAAGGTTAAGATGTCAAATATGGAGATGCTCTCGCCCGTGAAGGCATCGGTGGTGGAAAAGTTTGCTCCTGCCGATGGTCGCTATGGTGTGAGGCTTGCCATTAACGACATCCAGCAAGTGTGTGCCGTGCAGGATGGTACGGTGGTGATGTGTGTGTGGGAGCCGGAGGGCTACACCATACAAATTCAGCACTCGGCCAACCTGCTGACCATCTACCGAGGCATTGGTCAGGCCCACAAGCAGGTGGGCGACAGGGTGGATGGCGGTCAGGCCATTGGTGCCACTTGGAACGAGGATAGTGCCGAGGGAACAACCACCACCATCGGACTCGAATTGTGGTATGATGGTGTGGCTGTGGACCCCGAACAGTACCTCGTTTTTTAGGCAAGAACGTATTAGAAACAACCACAAAGACAGATAGCACTATGAAACAACGATTGGCATTGCTTGGCTCAACGGGTAGCATCGGACAGCAAACCCTTGATATTGTGCGCAACCGCCCCGACGAGTTTGAGGTTACAACGCTCACTGCGGCTCGCTCGTGGGAGAGGCTTGTGGAGCAAGCAAAGGAGTTTCAGCCCGACAATGTGGTGATTGCCGATAGGAGCCTCTATGGAGTTGTTTGCGAGGCACTCAAAGAGGAGCCCGTGAAGGTATATGCGGGTGATGAGGCCCTTTCGCAGGTGGTCGCATCGGGTGAGGTGGACACGGTGGTAAATGCCCTTGTGGGCTATGCCGGTATGTTGCCCTCGCTCTCGGCCGTAAGGGCTGGTAAGCGTCTTGCGTTGGCCAACAAGGAGAGCCTTGTGGTGGCCGGAGAGTTGATTATGAGGGAGGCAGCCGAGAGGAACATACCCATTCTGCCCATCGACTCCGAGCACTCGGCCATATTCCAATGCTTGTTGGGTGAGGTGTCGCCCGTAAGGCGGGTGATTATCACGGCAAGTGGTGGCCCATTCCTGCGCACTCCTGCCGAGGAGTTGAAGAATGTTACCGTAGAGCAGGCCCTCGCACACCCCAACTGGTCGATGGGCGCAAAGATTACCATCGACTCTTCCACTCTCGTAAACAAGGGTTTTGAGGTCATCGAGGCCAAGTGGTTGTTTGGGTTGAAGCCCGAGCAGATTGACGTGTTGGTACACCCGCAGAGCATTGTCCACTCTATGGTGGAGTTTGACGACGGGGCCATCAAAGCCCAACTTGGCGCACCCGATATGCACCTTCCCATACAATTTGCCCTGCGTTTCCCACATAGGGGCGAGTGTGGCGAGGGAAGGTTTAGTTTTGCCGACCATCCAACACTCACCTTTGAGAAGGTGGACGATGTGCGTTTCCCGATGTTGAATACTGCCTATGAGTGTCTGCGCAGGGGAGGTAACAGTTGCTGTGTGATGAACGGAGCAAACGAGGTGGCTGTGGCATCTTTTTTGGGTGGTAGGATAAAATATATCGACATTGCCCACGTTATACAACAGACACTCTCCCGTGCAACCTTTGTGGCCCACCCATCGGTGGAGGACTATGCACTCTCCAACGAGGAGTCCCGTAGGATTGCCGCAGAGATTGTAGGCCAGATTTGCAACAAATAAAACACTACGATTACAGACACTATGGATATAGCCATCAAGATACTTCAATTCATTCTGAGTTTCACCCTGCTTGTGTTGGTACACGAGTTTGGACACTTCTTCTTTGCCAAGTTGTTTGGTGTGAGGGTGGAGCAGTTCCGCATCTTCTTTGGCAAGGCGTGGGTGAAGTGGCATTGGGGCGAAACGGAGTTTGGCATTGGTTGGTTGCCCTTTGGCGGCTATGCCAAGTTGTCGGGTATGGTGGACGAGAGTATGGACACCGAGGCCCTCGCAAGTGAGCCGAAGGAGTGGGAGTTCCGCAGTAAACCCGCTTGGCAGAGGTTGCTGATGATGCTGGGCGGTGTGATGATGAATGCAGTGCTGGCCTTTGCGATATATGTGGGCATCAGCCTGCGATGGGGCGACACCTACATCTCCAACAGCGAGATGCCCTATGGCTATGTTTTCAACGACTATGGGCACCAGATGGGCTTCCAAGATGGCGACAAGATTCTCTCCATCGGAGGCGAGAGTGTGGAGGACTTTGCCAAGATTATGACCTCCTTGGCCATCGAGAGCGACAAGACAACCATTGTGGAGCGTGGCGGAGAGCAGGTGGCAATCAATATTCCCACCCAATCGGTTATGGAGTTTGTGGAGCAGACCGACTTCATCACTCCCCGTGTGCCCTTTGAGGTGGCGGGTGTTGTGGAGGGTAGCGGTGCCGAGAAAGCAGGCCTCCAAGCAGGCGACAAGTTTGTGGCCTTTGAGGGCCAGAGGACGGAGTTTTTTGACCAATATAGTCCACTGCTTATGGCCCACGCAGGAGGGATTGTAAATGTGAGCGTAGAGAGGGGCGATGAGATTGTGGATGTGGCCGTGGAGGTTGACAGCAATGGCAAGATTGGCGTGGGACTCAACTCGGTGGAATACATCCCCATTCGCACTCGCACCTACAACCTTTGGCAGGCCATACCTCGTGGAGCACAGAGGGTTGGCCAGGAGATGAGCGACTATTGGAAGCAGCTCAAAATGATTGTGCAGCCCAAGACGGAGATGTATAAGGCCCTGGGTGGCCCCATAGCCATTGGTCAGATTTTCCCCAACACTTGGAATTGGGAGCACTTTTGGAAGATTACAGCCCTGCTGTCGGTCATATTTGCGGTGATGAACGTACTGCCCATCCCTGCGCTGGATGGTGGCCACGTTTTGTTCCTCCTCATTGAGGTCATCACTCGCCGTAAACCGAGCGACAAGGTGCTGATGTGGGCCCAGATGGTGGGTATGGCACTGCTCTTTACGCTGATGTTCTACGCCACCTTCAACGACATCTCCCGCCTTTTTGGTCGTTAGATGATGGTCTGTTGGCAAAACAAAAGGCTCCCGATGGGGAGCCTTTGTTGTTTGTGGTCGCTATCCTTAGGCCGACACCACATCTTTGCTGCAAGTAACTCCCTCGGAGTCTTTGGCCCACACGCCGTGGGCACGCAACACCTGTTCGATGATGTCCCTCACGCAGCCCTTACCGCCCTCAAACTCCGACACATAGCGAGAAGCCTCGATGCACTCCCACGCAGCATCGGCAGGAGCCACGGGCAGGCCTACCGAGCGCATACACTCCAAGTCGGGAATGTCGTCGCCCATAAAGAGTACGTTCTCACGGTTGAATCCGTTGCGTTCGATTACCTCGTTCAGACAGCCGAGTTTGTCGCTAACGTCGATGTGTAGTTCGCTCACGTTGAGGTGGCGGAAACGCTTGGCGAGGGTTTCGCCCCTGCCGCCACTGATGATGATTACCTTGTAGCCGTGCTTTACGGCATAGGCCACAGCGTAGCCATCCTTGGCGTTATACTTGCGGATGAAGTCGCCATTGGCCAGGGGGATGATACCCCCATCGGTAAACACACCATCCACATCGAACACAAAGGCCTCCACCTTTGCAATATCTTCTTTGAAATTTCCCATAATTGAGTTGGTTGTTGGTTACTTCACATCTGTTCTGTTCTCTTCTCCACAGAGATACAAACATCTCCACAAAGATACCTATTTTAGGCGAATTGCCCAAAGCGAGTGGTCGATTTCGGCAAAGGCCCACCTCTGGCCTGCCCCCTCCTTCACTCCGAGGGCCTTGCAAATGGTGGCCGAGGGGAGTGGAAAACCGTGGCGAATGAGTTCTATCTTTTTGGATATGAGTCGTTTGAGTTCTTTTGGGCGGTAGGGCACAATGGCCTCAATCTCATAGGCTCGGCCCAAGATGTCCCCCTCTGGCTTGGTGGCCGCAAAACCATAACTGCCGTGGTTGGCAAAGCCCATCTTTGCGCACCAATGGCCCACAAGCCCTGCCTTGCGTAGGGCCACGTCGGGCACAATGAGGTAGCCATAGTCGGCCCCGTTGCCAAACTCACCCTGCGGTGGGGTGGTGGTGTCGGCCTCGGCTTCAAAGCTACCCACTCCGAGTGCTGTGGCCTTGATGCTCCTCTGGGTGCGCCCACGCTGCCAATCGACCACAACCTCCTTACACTCGCCTCCCAGCGACAAAACCTCCACACTTGCCCCCTCGCCAAAGGCACGCAGGGCCTCGGTGATGTCGAACATTGGCGAGAGTTTTATGCAGATGCGCTCGGTTTTCTCTTTGAGCACGGGGAGGAGTGCTGCGATGTTGGGCGAGCAATCTTCCAAGCAGACCATCTTCTTGCCCTCGGCACCTCGTCGGTCGGGGTCGGCATAGATGAGGTCGGCCCTATCGAGTGTGGCAATGAACTCCTCCGACTCTCCCTCCACAACCTCCACATTGTGGGCCCCCATCAGGGCAAGATTGTAGCGTGTGATGTCGGCCAACAGACCGTTGCGCTCGATGGCAACCACTCGCTTGAAGTTGCGTGCAAGGTAGAGGCTATCCACGCCCAAACCGCAGGTCATATCCACAGCCAACTCCCCACCGAAACACTTGTGGGCTGCACACTCCTCGCTGCTCGACTGCTCAAAGGCCAGCGAGGGCAGGATGGCCCTTGCAGCATAGTAGGAGGGTAATTTCTTGCGTGCCCTTTGGAGGTACTTCACCTGCGAGGCCACCTCTCGTGGGTGTACCAGGTGCTTGTCGAGGGCAATGTCGGTTGGGTTGCGCTCGATGTTATCCTCAATCTCTCTGCGTAGGGTGTCGCTTTTCAGCAACTCTATATCTTCTCTTTCCATACTCTTCTTTCCATTTTTGCCATAGGCAGTGTGGCCACGAGTGCAACCATAGCAACATAACACACCATAGTAGCCCAGTCGGGTAGGCTCACATCCACCACAGCCCACTCCCAACTGCTTACCACCTCCACACACTTGTTCTGCAATTCGGCAGCTCCACCTACGACGAAGCGGAACACTCCACGGAGGAAGTCGAAGGGTAGGAGCACCCACAGTAGCGAGCCCAACACTATCACATTGGCCGTGAGTATCACCACAGGGTTCAGCACTATGCCTGCCAAGGCCACCACCCCGAAGGTGTTCGACACGATGGGTAGTGTTGCGAGGGTGGAGCAGAGGCCCACGATGACCACACCCCACATCCAATTCAGAGGCCTCCACTTGCTCCTCAATCGCTCCATCAGGGGCTCGTAGCCGAGCATTATACCGCCCACAGCCACAGCCGAGAGGCGGAAACTTATGTCGTAGAGATTGTTGGGGTTTGCAACCAACATCACCGCCAGCGCACCACAAAATGTATTCAGCGAAGAACGCCCACCTCCCTCGGCGAGTGATAGTTGCAGGATACAGAACATCAGTGTAGCCCTCAATACCGATGGCGAGCCGCCCGTGAGGAGGGCGTAGCCAATCATCACTATCGCACATATTGCATTGCGCCAAATGTGTCCGTTGCGCCCTGCGATTGGTAGTAGGCCACACAGTGCCCACACCAGCATAGCCACAATGCCAATGTGTAGGCCCGATATGGCCAACAGGTGGGCGGCTCCTGCACGAGAGTAGTCGGTGCGCAGTGTGCGACTCATTTCGCCCCTGTGTCCGAAGGCCATAGCCTTACACACTGCATCGGTATCCCCTTCAAGCGAGAGTAGGTCAAACCTGCCGAGTAGCCACTCTTGCACCTTTGCAAAGGCAACACCTCCCCCTCTGCGCTCCTTTTCCAACAGCACCCAATCCTCCTTGTGGTCCACCCAGCAGCGACCGCTTATGCCCCTGCGCTTCATCAACTCCCCATAACTACCTTCGGGCAACTCCCTCAGGGTGGTGCGCAGGGCAACCCTATCTCCGAGTTGAGAGTGGAGTGCGGTGTCGGCATTTATCTCCACTGTGCGTACACCCTCTGCTCCCTCCACACGTCCCTCGCAACGGTGTCGGTGCCCATTGAGGGTGGGAATTGTTACTATCGTGGCCACACACTCGGTGGGTTGGTCGTAGGGTAGGTCGAGGAGAGTGGTGCGGAGGGTGGTTGTGGTCATCGCCACAAACAGAACGGCAAAGGCTGTGTAGGTTGCCGATAGGCCCGACTTGTTGCGGAATATGATACCTCCTGCCAGACACACTGCGGCAGCCAGAGCCGTAACCCACCACCTTACATCAATGGCTTCGCCCAACACGATACCGACCACCACAAGTGGGAGTATCTTTACGAATGGGTGTAGTGTCGGACGCACCTTGAATTTTGAATTCCCCTTACGCATTACCCCAAGTGTCCCTGTCGAGGTTGCGGTAGCCGATGGCTTCGGCAATGTGTGTGGTGGTGATTCTCTCGGAGCCTTCCAGGTCGGCAATGGTGCGGGCCACCTTGACGATGCGGTTGTAGGCCCTGGCCGAGAGCGAGAGTCGTTCCATAGCCCTACTGAGCAGTGTTGTACAACCCTCGTCCAGCGGGCAGAACTCCGAGAGCATTGCGTTGTTCATCATCGCATTGGTAAACACACCATCGATGCCCTCAAAGCGTTTGCTCTGTATGGCCCTCGCCCTGACAACCCTCTCACGAATTGCGCTGCTTGGCTCGGCAGGGGTGGCGTCGGTCATCTCGCCGAGTTCCACGGGTGTTACCTCAATTTGTATGTCGATGCGGTCCATCAGCGGGCCCGAAATCTTGTTGAAATAGCGGTTTATGGCGTGGCGTGAGCAACTACACTCCTTGGTGGGGTGGTTGTAGTAGCCACACGGACAGGGGTTCATTGCAGCCACCAACATAAAGTTCGTTGGGTAGCAGATGCGATACTTGGCCCTTGCGATGGTTACCTGCTTGTCCTCCAACGGCTGGCGCATAACCTCCAATATGGAGCCACTGAACTCTGGCAACTCGTCGAGGAAAAGGATACCGTTGTGGGCCAACGAAATCTCGCCCGGCTGTGGGTTGGTACCGCCACCCACCATTGCCACAGCCGAAGCCATATGGTGGGGCGAACGGAACGGACGTTGGGTGAGGAGTCCCTTCTCGGTGCCGAGTTTACCTGCCACGGAGTGTATCTTGGTTGTTTCGAGGGCCTCTTCGAGTGTGAGTGGAGGCATAATCGTAGGCATACGCCTTGCGAGCATAGTCTTACCCGAGCCGGGTGCACCCACCATAATAATATTGTGTCCACCCGCAGCGGCCACCTCCAATGCCCTCTTCACATAGGCTTGGCCCTTCACATCGGCAAAGTCCTCGGCATAGCGGTTGGCCTTCTCCTCAAAGATGTCGTTCACCACCACCTTGGTCCTCGCAATGGGTTTGCCGTTCAGAAAGTCGATGGCCTCCCTCAAAGAGCCTACACCAATAACCTCCAAATCCTCCACCACGGCTGCCTCCTCGGCATTCTCCTTGGGCAAAATGAGTCCCTTGAACCCATTGGCAAGAGCCTCCACAGCCATAGGCAGGGCTCCCTTTATGGGCTTAACGCTTCCGTCGAGCGACAACTCGCCCGCAATCACATATCCCTTCACACTCTCGGCATCCAATTGCTCCGTGGCTCCGAGAATGGCAATGGCGATGGGAAGGTCCAACGACGAGCCCTCCTTTTTCAGGTCGGCCGGCGCAAGGTTCACCACCACCTTCTTGCCCACCATCCTCTGGCCGCTGTTCTCAAAGGCCGAGCGAATACGCTCCTGGCTCTCCCTTACAGCATTGTCGGGCAGGCCCACGAGGAACATACCCATACCGGGCGACACGTTTACCTCGACCTCTACGGTCATTGCGTTGATACCGATGACGGTGCTTGTATATACCCTTGTGAACATATCTTCTGTGGGGGTGGGTTAGGTGTTTGTTCTATATGTTAGCGTGGAAAAAGTGGCCCTTAGAATGGGCTCTCCTCATAGGTGGGCCTTGCCGTGCCACGAGCCTGCGAGCCGTCGAGTCCGGCCGACGAGGGTGGCATAGCCTCAAATGCGCTACTATCCATACCTCCAAAGGCACCGCCTCCGCCAAAATTGTCGCCTCCGTCCAACGAACTACCAAACTCACGGTCGCCACTATATAGCGCACCATCCAACGGGTCGAAGTCGCTAAATTGTGCAAACTCCTTGCGGAATTTCATCTTGATAATGTCGGTGGCACCGTTACGGTGCTTGGCCACGATGAGCTCTGCAAGACCTTCGGTTGAGGTGCCATCCTCCAACTCCGTCAGACCATAGTATTCGGGACGGTGGATGAAGGCCACAATGTCGGCATCCTGCTCAATGGCACCCGACTCACGCAGGTTGGAGAGTTGGGGACGTTTGCTACCTCCCAATGCCTCGGCCGAACGGTTCAACTGCGAGAGTGCGATGATGGGGATGTTGAGTTCCTTGGCCACCGCTTTGAGTGTACGGGATATGTAGGCCACCTCCTGCTCACGGTTACCCTTGGTGTCCTTCGGGCCGGTCATAAGTTGGAGGTAGTCGATAATCACAAGCTGAATGTCGTGCTGCGCTTTGAGCTTACGCACCTTCGAACGGAACTCCGACACGGGCAATGCAGGGGTGTCGTCGATGAAGATGGGGGCCTCTGCCAGCGGTTTGGCCGACACTTCGAGGTGATTCCACTGCTCTGTGGTAAGTTCGCCACTCCTCACAGCGGCACTCGACAGTTGCGACTCGGCCACCAACAGACGCATCATCAACTGCGTCGAGCTCATCTCCAACGAGAAGAATGCCACACCTTTACCTTCGTTGATGGCAATGTTGCGAGCCATCGAAAGCACAAAGGCGGTCTTACCCATCGAAGGACGGGCAGCGATGATAATCATATCCGAGGGTTGCCAACCGAGGGTGAGTTTGTCGAGGTCTTTGAAACCTGTGGGCACACCGTTAATCTTACCACCCTTCTTGACGGCCTCCTGAATCATTTCGAGGGTTTTGCCGATGATGCTCTTGGAGTTTTGTACCTCCTTGGAGATGTGTCCCTCCGACACCTTGAAAATCTCCTGCTCGGCAAAGTTCAGCAGGTCAGTCAACTCCTCGCTCTCGTCGTAGGAACGGTTGAGGATTTCGCCTGCGGCACGAATGAGCTCCCTCTGCACATACTTCTGCGCCACAATGGTAGAGTGGAATTCGAGGTTGGAAGCCGAAGCCACCTTCTGGGTGAGGGATGTCAGATACTGCGCACCACCCACCGCTTTGAGCTGTCGCTGCTGTTTGAGTTTTTCCGTTACGGTGAGCAGGTCGATGGGTTTGAGCTCGGTGGCGAGTTCTTCGATAGCCTTGAAGACGATGCGGTGCTTTTCGCTATAAAAAGATTCGGCGGAGAGATACTCCTGTACGGTAATGATGCCATCCTTTTCGAGCATCAGTGCACCGAGCACAGCCTCTTCGAGGTCGAGGGCTTGTGGTGGAATGTGTCCGCCCACGCCTTCACCTGCGGTGAGGTTGTTGTAGGCCTCACGATTGTTGTTTCGGCGGTTGTTATATTCGTTTGCCATTGTGGGTTATTTGTTTCTTTTCTTACTCTTGTGCTCCCAGGAGCCTTTTCTATCCGTCAAATGTACGGCTTTTTTTGGAGAGTTGCTTCTCTGTGGACCACCAAAGAAGTAACTTTTTTGTTGACACTTCGCCTCATAAGTGTTAGCAACATAGAGTTTTTCGCCCGTGTAGGGGTTCTCTCCCGTGTAGAACATCACCGAGGATAGCGTCATAGGCGTTGGAGTGAGGTCCTGCACTTGGTCGGTCATCAGTCGGAGCGCACGCACCTTTGTTGATAACTTTTGCATATCCTCCTCCCTGCAACCCGGGTGCGAGGATATGAAATAGGGGATGAGTTGGTATTTTAGTCCATTCTCCCTACACACCTTGCCGAAGAACGAGTGCAACTTCTCAAACTCCTCAAAGGGGGGCTTGCGCATCAATTTCAACACGTGTGGCTCGGTGTGTTCGGGTGCCACCTTCAAACGTCCGGAGGTGTGGTGGAGAATTACCTCCCTCATATATCGTCCCCCATCGTCGGGGATGTCGTAGCGTATGCCACTGCCGATGAAGGCCTTTTTGATACCTTTCACCTCTCTCACCTTGCGGTAGAGGGAGAGTAGTGGGGTGAGGTCCCTGTTGAGGTTGGGGCACACCCTCGGAGTAAGGCACGAGGGCCTAACACACTTCTTGCACAACTCCACATTCTTACCGCCCAACTGATACATATCGGCCGAGGGGCCTCCCACGTCCGAAAGGTAACCCTTGAAGTCGGGCAGTGCCTTCACCTTCTCAATCTCGGCCAACACACTCCTCTCGCTCCTCGATGTGATAAACTTGCCCTGGTGGGCCGATATGGTGCAGAACGAGCAGCCGCCAAAGCACCCTCGGTGGATGTTTACCGAGTGCTTAATCATCTCGTAGGCCGGTATGGTCTTGTCCTTATATCGGGGGTGGGGTAGGCGTGTGTAGGGAAGGTCGAAACTCCTGTCGAGGCTCTCGGTGGAGATTTGCGCATAGGGTGGATTCACAACCACATACCTTTCGCCAACCCTCTCCACGATGGTCTTCTCCTGCTCCATTCGGTTGCTCTCCACCTCCACTTTTGTAAAGTTCTCCCCGAAGGCTCGTTTGCTCTTCACACACTCCTCGAAACTGTTGAGTACAATGGTACTCTCCGCCGGCAACTTACTCACATAGTCCTCGCCCTCCACAAAGGCCACTTGTCGCAATTTGCGCAACAGCTTGGCGTTAAATCCGTTTTTGAGAGCCTTGGCCACCTCCACAATGCTCTCGTCGCCCATTCCATACATCAGCAGGTCGGCCCCGCTTTCGATGAGCACGGAGGGCTTCAACGAGTCGCTCCAATAGTCGTAGTGTGTGAGCCTACGCAGCGAGGCCTCAATGCCACCAATCACTACGGGTGTGTGGGGATATAGTTTTTTGAGTATGCGGGTGTAGGTCGTAACGGCATAGTCGGGGCGGAAGCCAGCCACACCACCTGGGGTGTAGGCATCATCGTGGCGGAGTCGCTTGGCTGCGGTGTAGTGGTTGACCATCGAGTCCATCGAGCCGGCCGACACGCCAAAGAACAAGCGTGGCGCACCCAACTTCTTGAAGTCCCTCAAATCGTCCCTCCAATTAGGCTGGGGAACAATGGCCACCCTGTACCCCTCGGCTTCCAATAGACGACCTATTACGGCCACACCAAACGAGGGGTGGTCGATGTAGGCGTCGCCACTAAACAGAATTACATCAATGTAATCCCAACCGAGTGCTTCGACCTCTTTGGCGGATGTGGGTAGAAATTTGGACATTTGAGAGAATTGAGAATTGAGAATTGAGAATTGAGAATTGAGAATTGAGAATTGAGGAACGACCTACCTTATGGTCTTGCAATTATTACTCCTCCCCTAAGTTAGGGGAGGTGCCATGAAGTGGCGGAGGGGTATGCTGTCGGTAGTCGGTAGATGGTTGATGGTTTGGCACAAAAAGCAGCGAACTATCTCCGTAGGAGAGGAACCTAAAACCGTTCTCCATAGCATGGGCATACATCCTGCGCCAATCTTCGCCCACCACTGCCGAGATGAGCAACAGCAATGTGCTCTTGGGTTGGTGGAAGTTGGTTACAAGGCCGCTGATGATGCGAAAACGGTAGTGGGGTGTTATCATAATCTGCGTGGAGGCCGACAACTCTTCCACGCCCTGTGTTTCGAGCCAACCGATGAGCGCATCCATCAACTCGGCAGTTGCCACCTCGGCAGGAATGTCGTATATCTCCCATTGGCCCACAGCCCTCTCTGCATCGGGCGAGCCACTCTGCATAACCCTCCAACCCAGAGCCACAAGCGACTCAATGGTGCGGGTGCTGGTGGTACCAACGGAGAAGATGTGTCCCAAGTGGTTGCGCAGGTTGCGCAGCGAGGAGAGCCTCACGCCAAAATGCTCGGTGTGCATCGTGTGGCGAGTGGCATCGCTCTCCTTCACGGGAAGGAATGTACCGGCTCCAACGTGGAGCGTAACCTCCTCGGTGCCAAAACCTTTGGCGTGTAATTCGTCGATGAGTCTTGTGGTGAAGTGCAGGCCCGCAGTGGGAGCGGCCACCGAGCCCTCCACACGGGAATAGACCGTCTGGTAGCGGGTGTTGTCAATCTCCTCGCTCTCACGGTTGAGGTAGGGTGGGATGGGGATACGCCCCAGGTGTTCGATGACCTCGCCAAAGGTGGCCTCGGCATCCCAACGGAAGGTGATGACGTGCGACTTGTCAATCTGCTCACCCCTTGTGGCCTCCAATGTGCACCTCCTGCCGCCCATCTCAAACTCCACAACGAGTGGGCCCTCTTTCCATTTTTTCAGTCCGCCCACAAGACACCTCCACCTACTCTCACCCCGTGCAGCAAAGGCCCTCTCGTAGTCGGCAGGCTCGTGTGGCTCCAAGCAGAAGACCTCCAAGAGCGCACCCGTGGGCTTGTGCATCAGGAGCCTTGCACGGAATACTCGGGTGTTGTTGAAGACCAACAACGCTCCCTCGGGCAACTCCTCGGGCAGGTTGTAGAATTTGCGGTGTGAGATGTTACCGTCCTTCCACACCAGCAGATTGGAGTGGTCCCTCTCGGCGAGGGGAAACTTTGCAATCCTCTCGTCGGGCAACTCATAGTCGAAATGGTCTATATTTAACTCCTTGATTTTCAATTTTCAATTTTCAATTTTCAATTCGAAAAAATGTTTAGCGTGGGGTGTAAGCCGGGTTCTGTACCGCTGGGTCCCCCTTGGGAGTGTTGCACGCAACCTTCCTCGGCGGAGCGGCCTTCGTCATTAATCTATACACTGTGGTCGCCCACAGGCTAATGTTAGCGTTCTACCCCTCGGCATCGGGCGAGCAACCCTACATACTGCCGATATACTTGAACTTGCAACCCGTTGGTGGTACTGTCCCCGAAATATTGCTACCCGAGCGGTGGGCTCTTACCCCGCCTTTTCACCCTTACCTGCCCGAAGGCCGGCGGTTATTCTCTGTTACCTTTAACCTTGCCGTTACCGACAACTTCCCGTTAAGAAGCACGGTGCTCTGCGTTGCCCGGACTTTCCTCTCCCTCCCAAAGGGAGGCAGCGACGAAATCCCCACGCCAAACAGGCTACAAAAGTACTTAAAATAATTGAGAGTTGAGAATTGAGAGTTGAGAATTTGATGCAAATTGCTATCTTTGTGATACTATTAGGAGTAAATCAAACAACAAAACCAAATAAGACACGATGAAAAAGATTCTCTTTTCGGTGGCCACACTCGTTGCGTGTGTGTCGCTGTGGGCGGAGGAGCCCCAGGCAGAGCCCTCGCCTTGGACAATGGCAGGTAGCGCAGGTATCACCGGCTCGCAAATGACTCTGACTAATTGGGCAGCGGGTGGCGACCCCAGCATTGCGGCCGATTTTCAGTTCAACTATTCGATTGATTACAATAAAGATAACTCGCTGTGGCAAAACCGCTTGGAGTTGGCCTATGGCCTTAACCGCACCGAGAGTAACGGCACCCGTAAGACCAACGACAAGATTTACCTCTCCTCGTCCTATGGTCAGAAGGTGGCCAATGAACTCTATGTTTCGGCCCTTGTGAAGTTCAACTCGCAGTTTGCCAACGGCTTTGACTATGCTGTGAAGGACCCAGACAACGGCTCCTACAAGCAGACCTCGGGCTTCCTTGCACCTGCCTATTTCAGTGGAGGTCTTGGTATTGAGTGGAAACCTTTGGCTTGGGTGTCGGTCAACGCTTCGCCCACCACTTGGAAGGCAACCCTTGTGAAAGATGGCGCATTGCGTCCCTTGTATGGCTTGGCAGACGACCAGATGATGCGCCACGAGTTTGGTGGTAACGTGAAGATTGAGGCACAGGGTAAGATTGTGGGCGACTTGTCGGGCTACACTCGTCTGAACCTCTTCTCCAATTTCTTGGATGACCCCCAGAATATTGACGTTGATTGGACCATTAGGTTTGACTTGAAGATTAACAAATGGCTATCGGCCAACGCCAACTTCCACGCCATCTATGATGATGATATTCTGATTCCCCAACCGGATGGTTCTTTGGGCCGCCGCCTTCAAATTCAGGAGGTTGCAGGCATTGGCCTTTTGGTTAAGTTCTAATAAACTCCGCTACGGAGTTTATTAGAACTTAACCGTCAACCGTCAACCGACGACTGACTAACAAAAAACTCTCGGGTATTAAAAAAGATACCCGAGAGTTTTTTTTGTGGCCGATAGCCATTAGTTTTATCCCTCCTCCCAGAAGTCCCAGAAGCCCCAGAAGCCCCAGAGGTCCTTTAAGGAGTTTAGGGAGATTAGTGAGTTTAGGGAGCCCCACACCACCCCTCTCCTGAGTTAGGGGAGAACAACACACGCCCCCGGCCTTTGGCCACCCCCTCTAACTCAGAGGGGGAGTTTTCCTTTGCGGGTTACATTTTTGTAACCCGAGCTCCACGACAACCCCTCCCCTAAGTTAGGGGAGGTGGTGCGTAGCACCGGAGAGGTCTGTTCGTCTTGCCACGACTGCCGTAGGCAGGCGGTTGGCATCTACCGCTTTTTCTGCTCTTTCTGCCCTTTCTGCCCTTTCTGCCCTTTCTGCCCTATGTTCTTGTATTACAATTATTTGCCGATGCAAAACTTGGAGAATACGTGGGCCAAAATTTCCTGACTGCTCACCTCGCCTGTAATGGTGCCGATGGCCTCCAAAACATCCCTCACATCTTGTGCTACAAGGTCGGTCGAAAGGCAACTGTTCAGTCCCTCTCGTACTCTTTGGAGTGCGCCCTCGGCCCTCAGGAGTGCTTCGTGGTGGCGGCTGTTGCTCACAACGGCCTCGCCCCTCATCACATCGCTCGTGTCCACCCTCTGGCGCAGTGCCGAAAGGAGCCCTTCCACACCCTCGCCACTCTTGGCCGACATCGCAACCCACCCATCAGGTAGGTTTGTGGTGCCCCTTTGAAGGTCTATCTTGTTGAGTATCCTCACAATCTTCTGCTCCTCGCCAATGGCCACAAAGTCCTCGCCCACGCTGTCGAACATCTCCACCACAATATGTGCCTCGGAGAGTGCCTTGTGGGTGCGCTCGATGCCCATAGCTTCGAGCCTGTCGGCGGTGGAGTGTAGTCCTGCGGTGTCGATAAAGCGGAACGTAACGCCCTCAATCACAACACTCTCCTCTATGGTGTCCCTTGTGGTGCCGGCGATGTCGCTCACCATAGCTCTCTCTTCGCCCACTATGCGGTTGAGTAGTGTGCTCTTGCCCACGTTTGGTGCGCCCACGATGGCCACTGCCACGCCTTTTTTTATGGCGTTACCCGTCGCAAAGGAGCGTTTCAGCCTCACAACCTCGCTCTCGATTTTGCCCAACAACTCCACGAGTTCTCCACGGTTGGCAAACTCCACGTCCTCCTCGCCAAAGTCGAGTTCGAGTTCGAGCAGTGCGGCCAGGTGTAGCAGTTCGGCCCTAAGTGTGGCGAGAGCTGCCGAGTATGCTCCTCGCAGCTGAGTGTCGGCCATTGTGAGTGCTGCTTTGGAGTCGGCAGCGATAACGTCGGCCACCGCCTCGGCTTGCGAGAGGTCCATTTTGCCTGCAAGGAAGGCCCTCTTGGTGAACTCACCTGCGGTGGCGGTGCGTGCTCCGGCCTCCACTGCGAGCCTTACAATCTCGCTCACAACGTAGGCTGAGCCGTGGCAGGCAATCTCCACCATATCTCCACCCGTGTAACTATGTGGCGCACGATAGAGCGACACAATCACGTCGTCCACCCTCCTTGTGGCCTCCATAATGTAGCCATAGGCCATTGTGTATCCCTTCATTTCGGCCAACGGGCCACCGCTACCCACGGGGCGGAAGAATGTGTCGCACAGCGCAATGGCTCCTTCGCCCTCGATGCGGACGATGGCTATGGCTCCCCCTGTGGGGGTGGCGGGTGCTACTATGATGTCGTTAAATAACATTCGAATTGAAAATTGAAAATGGAAAATTGACAAAATAAAATTTTGTCTAAAATGCTCTCGCTCGGCAAAGTCTGCGAGCAGCCTCTGCCCTCGCTTATTCGCATTTGCGATAATTGAAAAACGCACTACCCTATGGTATTGCAATTACTTTCCGTTCGACCTCTACGCTTGACCTCTATTTCAGGAAAATCTCCAACTTCTGGCCCACACGGATTTTCGAGGGGTCTTTGATGTTGTTCCACTTGCAAATCTGCTTCACCGTTACGCCATACTTGCGGGCAATGATGGAGAGGTTTTCGCCCTGCTT
>JAZLDY010000065.1:0-18668 GCA_045614965.1 Tidjanibacter sp. | reverse complement strand
CATATAATAACTATTATTTGAGGCTATCACACCTTCCACCATAGCCGTAGCTACAGTAGCAAGTCCCGCCCAGAATTCAGCACGTTTCTGACGCTTTACACTCTCATTGACGTTTTGTACAGCATGATCCAAAATAAAATGAGCAATCTCATGACTCAAAATCGCAACCAGTTCATCCTCTGTATGCATAGTTGCTAGCAAACCAGTATTGATGACAATGGTGCCATTTGGAAAACAGCAAGCATTTGCAGATGGATTTTGTTCGATGATCAAATTTACATTTCCAGGGCGACCGTCAAGCAAATACCTGGGTGCTATTTTTGCCACAAGACTGTAAAGATAGTTTTCCAAAAATGGATCTTCAAATTCTAAACCGTGTTCTTTCACCATAGAAATGTAGCGAAGAGCATCAGCCTCCATATCTTGCCTAAGGCTATGCTGATATATGTCTGGGGTTGAACTTGTCGTATATGCAGCGTTACTCATTGCAGGAATTACATCGGTTATTATACTCTTGTTCCAAAGATCTTGTACATCCTCTACGATAAAATCCAATGTGTTAACTTTCTTATGCCATAACTCAAATGTGTTGCCATCAGATAAACCAAAATGCATTTTAATTTGAGAGTATCCTGCATCATACGCGTAACTGAACGAGTTAATAGTAATGACAGAATCTGCTAGAATATTCTTGTTAATGCTGTTTTTAGTGAGTGCCTTAATTTTAACTTGAGAATACTGCGGGAAAGCAGATACATGGGACATCAGACACGCACAGGCTAGTAATATGAGCGGTAAAACTCTCTTCATAAAAGATAAACATTTATAAGTTAAACAATAAGGTTTCGTAGTCAGCAGATGACAACCGTTTAACTCAAATAGGGTGAGTCCTAAAAAAGAAACGTGGGCAATGCTTACTGTGAAGAAGGTACGACCAAGCACCCATACAAACATAAGCACACCCACGCATACGATGCGTGGGCATTTAGTGTGCCTATTGTCTGTTTGTAGTAATTATTTGGTCGTTTTACTTCACAAAACAACAGCCTAAATGCCATCTATAAACACTGCGTATTCCGCAATGCTACCACAAATATACGAAAAAAATACTCAATAAACAATATTGATTGTGGGAAGATTATAGATGTTTATAATCATTGGGTTTTGGGGGAGGGATAAGATGGCCGCCCAGAAACGGCTAATTTTTGATGTTAGAGAATGAAATACAATAATTCTCAATTCTCCATTTCCAATTCTCAATTCTATTTTGTATATTTGTGAAAATCAATAACACGTTACTACTATGGATATTTGGCAGATTTGGGCCATTGTGGCCATTTTGTTTGTTGTGGGAGAGATATTTACCTCCGGTTTCGCGCTCATTTGCTTTGCGGTGGGATGTGTGGGTGGTGCCATTGGTGCCGCGGCGGGTGCTACGCTCAATTGGCAACTCGGCATCTTTGCCATCGCAACTTTCGTGGCGTTCCTCGCTGTGCGCCCCTTGTTGCGTAAGCTCTCTGCAAAGGATAACGTGCCAACCAATGCCGATGCCCTTATCGGTCGTACCGCCAAGGTGACCGAGTGCATTGAGGCGGGCGGTACGGGCCGTGTGGCTGTCGATGGCGACCTCTGGCAGGCTGTGAGTGACGAGCAGACCGACATCAATGTGGGTGAGAAGGTCGAAATCCTCTCCCGAGAGAGTATTATCCTCACCGTAAAACGCAAATAATCAAACTTTTACCAAAAATATTATAACGATGGAAAATCTCTATGTTATCATTGCACTTGTGGCAATAGTTGTCATCTATGTGCTCTCGGGCCTTACCATTGTTCAGCAGAGCGAAACCTGCATTGTGGAACGCTTGGGTAAGTATACCAAGACCCTCACCTCGGGTATCAACATCATCTGGCCCATCCTCGAAAAGCCACGCCGTATCTATACGCGCCACTCGCAGCAGGATTGGAACGGCAATGTTCTCGTATCGTTCCGCTACACTCCCCGCATCGACTTGCGTGAGCAGGTCTATGACTTTCCCGAGCAGAACGTGATTACGAAGGATAACGTGACCACACGCATCAACGCCTTGCTCTACTTCCAGATTGTCGACCCCGTGAAGGCAGTTTATGAGATTAACAACCTGCCCAACGCTATTGAGAAACTCACCCAGACCACTCTCCGTAACGTCATCGGTGAGTTGGAGCTGGACGAGACTTTGACCTCGCGCGACACCATCAATGCCAAGTTGCGCAATGTGCTCGATGAGGCTACCAATAAGTGGGGTGTGAAGGTCAATCGTGTTGAGTTGCAGGATATTACTCCTCCCTCGACTGTTCGTGACGCTATGGAGCAGCAGATGCAGGCCGAGCGTGAGCGTAGGGCGAAGATTCTCCGCGCCGAGGGTGAAAAGCAGTCGGCAATCCTCTCCTCGGAGGGCGAGAAGCAGTCGCAAATCAACTATGCAGCTGCCGAGAAAGAGGCACAGATTCTCAAAGCACAGGGTGAGGCTGAGGCGAAGGTGTTGCAGGCTAATGCCGAGGCAGAGGCTATCCGTAAGGTGGCAGAGGCTATCTCGAACACCAAGACCGACCCCGCAACCTACCTCTTGGCTGTGAAGTATATCGAAACGCTGCGCGAGATGGCCAGCGGTCAGGATAGCAAGACTGTCTATATGCCCTATGAGGCATCGTCGGTTCTCGGCTCCTTGGGCGGAATCAAGGATTTATTCCCCACCAAATAGTTGCATTGCCGAGCACCCCTTGTGGGTGGCTATACATAGAAAGAAAAAGAGGGTTTAGAGCCCTCTTTTTTTCTTTTAGAGATTACCATTGAAATCCACATCGAACATCTCGAAAGGCTCCAATAGTGCGTCAATCACGACGGCAGCTTCGAGCCTTGTTATGCTCCTTTGGGGCCTAAAATCTTCGAGCCCCAACGAGAACCACCACTCCTTTGCGGGCGAGGGGAGTGGAATGCCAAATCGGGCTATAACGTCAAGCAGAGTTCCGATTGCGATTTCACCCTCTCCGAGGGCCAACTGGCCATTGTAGTATCCCTCGGGGTGGATGTCGGTGGCCAAAAGTGGCTCATCTGCGCGGAAGAGAGTCTGATTTGCCCAACCAATGTTCCTGCCCTCGCCACGCAGGATACCCGTTGCGCCAATGCGTTGGAGCGCCTTGAAGTGGCGGTGCTCTTTGGGTAGGTCGATGTAGGGCATAATGTAGCATCCGGCATCCAGCAGAGCTCTCTGTACCCTCCTAACCGACACTTCGCGCACCCTTTTGCCACTCTTGACGGCAAGTGCAGCCGTTGCACCCGCGGCTTGTCCGAGCTGCATCACCACGGGTTGGAGGCGAGTGGCACCGTTGATAAGGTTGGAAACCGACACCGATTTTTCCGTAACCAAAAGGTTTTCAACCCCTTTGGGAATGATGACGCCCAGAGGAACATTGAACGAGGGAATGGGGTAGAAGTGCAGGTCGGGGAGCTCGCGCCACTCGGGGTGGCGGAAATGGTGGTGATCCACGGCATAGTCACCCACAGCGATACCTGTTCTATAATAGGGCACCTTGTAGTCGTAGGGAGCCGCCGCGGCATCCATCGTCAGGAGTGCCTCGCCCACAATGCGCCTCGACTCTCGGTGGTAGGGGAACAGTGGTAGTCCGTCTTCGGTGGGGAATACGTCGTCTGCAATGCCCAAATTCTTCATTCCGAGTTGAGTCTGGATGAAGTAGATGAAGCAGAGGGTGAACTCTTTGGCTTGCTCGAAAGCTCTGGCCCTCTCTTGGGGTGAGGAGTCTATGACATTGGCGTAGAAGTCGTTGCCATATATGGGCCAATTTATCATATAACGCCCACCGGGGGTGCGACCATAGGTGAGCATCATCTGCGCGGGCCAGATGGTCTGCCCCGTTTCGGCCACTTCGCTACTCAACGAATTGATGCACGAGTTGGCAAAATAAGAGGGATCATAACCTTTGGGCTCGGGGATGGTCATATCGGCCTCGGGGCCGTAGTCTTTGAGGAAGGCGACATAGGTGAGGTCTTGGATGACATTGTTGGTCTCCTCGGGAGCGATGCTCTCGCCCGTGTCGTGCTTGGAGTCCATACCGATGTGGTACTCCACGCCACACTCTTTGGCCACATCGCCCAACTCGGTGCCATCAATGAGCACCTCGCACACTATACCCCTTCTGTGGCCCTCATTGTCACGATATATCACCCTCCAACCATTCTCTTGCCTTTTGATATTCAGGACTTTTGCGTTGCGCTTAACAGAGAGGTGGTCGGAGCAGGAGTTGCAGATGTTGGTGAGAATCTCCTCTCCGATATGTGGATCGAAGTTTATGTTGCTCACCCATCCCGTTTGTAGGGCAGGGTAGCCCCCATAGCGGGCAGCGAGCGAGTCGGCAAACTCCCCAAATATACCACTTGGCATTTTGTAGTTACCGTCAATGCAGCTCACACCTGCCGAGGTGAGCATACCTCCAAGCCACACTCCCTCTTCGAGGATGGTGCTCTGCACCCCCATCCTTGCCGCTTGCACGCCGGCACACACGCCCGAAGCACCTCCGCCAACAATCAAAATGGAGCTATGCTCGGTGGGCACACACGCCACGGCAAACATTGTTACAATTCCCAAAAATATTCCGTATCGTTTCATAGTCATACATCAGATATCCACAAATGTAGTGATTTTTTCCGATGCTTGGCAACTTGGGGCCAATAAAAAACTCCCAACCTGTATTGAAGGTTGTGAGTTTGGAATTTGAGGTAGTGAGTGCTACTCGTACACCTTGGGGGTGAGTTTGCCTTCGAGTACCCTCTGGGCATTCATTGCAAGTGCCTCCAACTCGTTCTCACCTGGCATCACAACAACCTTAGCCATAGGCTCAATCATCTCCTTGATGTAGCCCACAACATTCTTGTCGTAGGCAATACCACCTGTGAGAATTACGGCATCAACCTCGCCCTTCAAAACGGCAATCATCTGACCGATGAACTTACCAACACCGTAGGCCATAGCATTCGAAACGAGAATAGCCTTCTGGTCACCAGCGTTGTAGCGGTTCTCAACCTCCCTCATATCGTTGGAGTTGAGGTGGGCCACAACACCACCCTTACCATTGATTTTCTTGGCAATCTCTGCGAGGGTGTAGTTGCCGCTCATACACATCTTTGCAAATGCGAGTGCGGGCATAGTACCAGCCCTCTCAGGCGAGAATGGGCCCTCGCCATCGAGTGCGTTGTTTACATCCACAACCAAGCCTTTGCGGTGGGCACCAATCGAGATACCGCCACCCATATGGGCAACAACCAAGTTGAGCTCCTCGTAGGGTTTGCCAATCTTGTCGGCATAGACACGAGCCACAGCCTTCTGGTTGAGGGCGTGGAAGATGGACTGACGCTCCAACTCGGGCAGACCGGTGAGCCTTGCAACATCCTGCAACTCATCGACAACCACGGGGTCGGCAATGTAGGCCTTTACACCTGCACGGCCGGCAATCTCCGCAGCGAGGAGTGCACCGAGGTTCGATGCGTGCTGACCTGCGGGACGCTCCTTGATGTCCTCAATCATCTGCGCATTAACCTCATAGGTGCCGCTGGGGATGGGCTTCAAAAGACCGCCACGACCGATAACTGCATCGAGCTCCGAAAGTTCGATGCCCGAAGCCTTGATTGCATCAAGAATCACATCTCTGCGGAAGTCGAGCTGGTCGAGGATAGTTTTATAGCGACCAATCTCCTCGCTCGAATGGCGCAAAGTGGTCGAGAAGAGTTCTTTGTCGTTCTCAAAGACCGCAACCTTAGTCGAAGTCGAACCGGGGTTGATGGTCAAAATTTTATACATTTTCTCCATAACTAATTATAAAGGTGTAGTTTCGGTTGTGTGTAAACTATTTTGCCGAGAGGCAAGCAAGTGCGATAGAGTAGAGTTTGGTCTTGGTCGAGTCGCCACGCGAGGTGAGCACACAAGGTGCGGTGGGGCCTGCAACCATTGCTGCCAACTCGGCACCCGCAAACTTCGAGCAAGCCTTGAAGAATACGTTGCCACTCTCGATGTTGGGGAAGAGCAAGCAGTCTGCGTCACCTGCAACGGGGCCGGTGAGTTTCTTGATTTTCACGCTCTCGGGGTCAATAGCAACGTCGAGTGCCAAGGGGCCCTGGAAGAGGCCTTCGCCGAGCTCGCCATTCTGGCCCATCTCCGACAATGCAGCCGACTCTACCGAACTTACAACCTTAGGCAAGAGCTGCTCGCTGGGAGCCAAGAGAGCCACTTTGGGGCACTCGATGCCGAGGTTGTTGGCAGTCTGTACGAGGTATTTGGCAATCTGTTTCTTCTGGTCGAGGGTGGGGCAGGGAAGAACTGCTACGTCGCTAACAACCAAGAGTTTGTGGTATGCGGGAACCTCCAAAACGGTAACGTGGCTCAATGTGGTGCCCGCGGGAAGCAAACCCCACTCTTTGTTCAAAATACCACGCATATATTTGTCGGTAGGAACAACGCCTTTCATCAGCACGTCGTACTCGCCATTGTGCACAGCCTTCACGGCAATCTCCACAGCCTTCACATCCTCACTCTCGGGGATGATGGTGTACTGGCTCATATCCACGCCCTCGGCCTCGCAGGATTTCTTAATCTCCTCGGGGTCGCCCACAAGGGTAACCTCTGCCAAGCCGGCCTTGATAGCCATATCGGTTGCACCAATCGAGTGGGTGTCCTGACCGTAGGCAACAATCATCTTCTTCTTACCGCGAGCCACCGCAGCGGCAACGATATCTTCCAAATGTTTAATCATAGTTGTGTTGTGTGTTTATGTTATTGATATATTTTTATTTGCCAAGTTTGCTCACGATGTTGAATGTGTCGGTTGCGATTACGAGCTCCTCATTGGTGCCAATCACTACCACCTTAACCTTCGAAGAGGGGGTGGAGAGCACCTTGTCTTGACCTTTGACACCCGCATTGGCTGCCGAGTCAAATTCGATACCCATAAACTCCATATCCTTGCATACATACTCCCTCATCTCGGGGCCGTTCTCGCCCACACCACCTGTGAAAACTACAAGGTCAAGGCCGCCCATTGCAGCAGCATATGAGCCCACGAGTTTGCGCACACGATAGAAATATGCCTCCTCAGCATCGGCAACTACCTGATTGCCGGCCTCTGTTGCTGCGCGGATGTCGCGCATATCCGACGAAAGGCCACCCGAAAGACCGTAGATACCCGACTCCTTGTTGATGAGGTTCCAGATCTCCTCCATACTCTTACCCTCTTTTGTGTGGATGAAGTTCAGCACGCCCGCGTCGATAGAGCCGCAACGGGTACCCATCATCAAACCATCAACGGGGGTTAAGCCCATTGAGGTATCCACACTCTTACCATTGAGCACAGCGGTAACCGAGCCGCCATTGCCAATGTGGCAGGTGACAATCTTGGAGTTCTCAAAGTCCAGACCGACCATCTTTGCGGCCTGCTCCGCAACGTAGCGGTGGCTGGTGCCGTGGAAGCCGTAGGCACGCACCCTATACTCGTCGTAGTAGCGACGGGGAATACCATAGAGGAACGCCTTTGCGGGCATAGTCTGGTGGAATGCGGTGTCGAAGTTGGCAACCTGGGGCACGCCGGGCAGGAGGGTCTCAATGGCATAGATACCCTTCAAGTTGGCAGGAATGTGCAGGGGAGCCAAGTCAACGCAACCCTCCACGAGGTCCAAAACGCTCTTGTCGATGAGAGCGCTCTCTTTGAACTGCTCGCCACCGTGAACAACCCTGTGGCCAACAGCATCAATCTCGTCCAAAGTCTTCACAACACCACTCTCGGGGTGGGTGATGGCTTTGATGATGATGTCGATACCAACGGTGTGGTCGGGAATGTCGGTAACAATTTTCACGGGCTCTTTGCCTGTGGGTTTGTGTGTCAGAACACCATTTTCGAGGCCGATGCGCTCAATTTGACCTTTGGCCAAAAGGCTGTCGGCACCCTCGTTCATTTCGATTACCTGATACTTGATGGAACTGCTGCCGCAGTTAAGAACAAGAATAACCATTTTGTGATTCGTTTTTTTTTGTGTTGTTATTGTTTTGTAATGTAAAAAATCGTTCTCCTATTGGAATTTGTAGCCCACGCCTTTGATTGTGGCAATGTGGTTTTCGCCAATCTTGGTGCGCAGTTTGCGGATGTGGACATCAATGGTGCGGTCGCCCACAATCACCTGACTGCCCCACACGGAGGCATAAATATCCTCCCTCGAAAAGACCTTCTGGGGTTTGGAGTAGAGCAGTTCGAGAAGTTGAAATTCCTTGCGTGGCAATATGATTTCGTGGCCATTTTTGATAACTACAAACCTCTCCTTGTCGATGGTGATTACATCGTTTGCTTCATTCGGCTCATTTTCGGGCACAATCTCAATGTTTGTCTCGGCACGTTTGAGAATGGCTTTCAGGCGACTAACAAGGAGCTTTACTTTCACTGGTTTGGTGATGTAGTCGTCGGCTCCCAACTCAAAACCCTCCAACTGCGACTCATCCTCGCCACGAGCCGACAGAAAAACAATCATTGTGTTTTTCAGCTGGGGCATTTGGCGCATACGGCGACAGGTCTCCATACCATCCATCTCGGGCATCATAACATCGAGCAACACAAGGTGGGGAATAAACTGCTCGGCCACAGCCAAAGCCTCCACACCATTCGATGCGGTCTGCACCTCAAACTCCTCACGGCGCAGGTTGTAACCCACAAATTCGAGAATATCGGGCTCGTCGTCAACAAGTAGAATTCGGTAGTTCATAACGCATTTATTCACTAATAGTCCAAAATCTCCGAAAGGTAGTGTTTTTTGTCGAGAATTCCTACCCCTTCACCTATAATTATTTTAGAAGAGGTTTTTTGTTGTAAATGGGTTGGAAAATCACACAAAAGAATTTACCTTTGTAGGTTGTATATGCGTATATTGGTGCGCATAGTGTGAAACGTAAAATTTTACGAGTATGACTACCGAAAATCAAAACCCTGTTCCAGAGGAACAAGTCGGCGTTGCCGAAGATGTGAAAGTTGCTACCCAAGAGCCCGCAGCGGAGGTTGCAGTGGCTGATGTAGCACAGCCTGCCGAGGAGGTAGAGGCTGTGGTTGAGAGTGTGAACTTCGAGGAGGAAGAGGCTGTGCTTGCAGCCGATGTGCCCGAACTCTCGCTCGAAAATGACGAAATTAACGACGAGAATGGCGAGGAGGTTAGTAGCCGAATTGCCGACTCGATGGCCGACCTGGCCGCAATGAGCAAGAGCGAGGTGGTTGACTACTTTGCCACTCTGCTCGAAGAGAAACCTGTGCAGAATATGCGCTACGACGTGGAGGCTGTGAAGGTTGCCTTCTATAAACACCACCGCACGGAGGTTGATGCTGCTCGCAAGGCCTTCGTGGAAGAGGGTGGTGTAGAGGAGGATTTCCAGCCCACGGTTGATGGCGACGAGGTGCGCCTGAAAGAACTCTTTGGCATCTATCGCACTCGCCGTGAGGAGTATATGGCTTCGTTGGAGAGCCTCAAAGAGGAAAACCTCAAAGTGAAGTTGCAGATTATTGAGGAGCTCAAAGAGCTTGTTGAGAGCAACGAAACAGTAAATCACACCTTCCAGACCTTCCGTGAGTTGCAGCAGCGTTGGAAGGATACGGGTGTGGTGCCACAGGCTAATGTGAAAGAGATTTGGGAGACCTACAATCTCCACGTTGAGAATTTCTACAACTATATCAAGATTAACAAAGAGTTGCGTGATTTGGACCTCAAACGTAACTACGAGGCCAAGGTGCAACTCTGCGAGGCTGCCGAGGCTCTCGTGGAGGAGAGTTCCATTGTGGCTGCTTTCCGCAAGTTGCAGGACTTGCACGAGCAGTGGAGGGAGATTGGTCCCGTGGCTGTGGAGTTCAAGGAGAGTATTTGGGAGCGTTTCAAGGAGGCTTCTTCCCGTATCAACAAAGCCCACCAGGACTACTTTGAGGGTATCAAGGCCGAGCAGAAACGCAACCTTGACCTGAAAACCGAACTCTGCGTGAAGGCCGAGGAGTTGGCAACGCAGGTTATTACCACCCGTAAGGAGTGGAATAAGGCTTCGGAAAAACTCATTGAGATTCAGAAGGTTTGGAAAACCATCGGCTTTGCTCCCCGCAAGGAGAATACCAAGATTTATGAGCGTTTCCGTGCGGCTTGCGACAAATTCTTCGAGATTAAGAAATCGTTCTACGAGGGCATAAAGACCGAGATGGAGCACAACCTACAAATGAAGTTGGAGATTTGTGAGGCGGCCGAGGCTCTCAAAGAGAGTGAGCAGTGGAAGAAGACGGCAGACGAACTCATCGGTTTGCAGAAGCGCTGGAAGGAGATTGGCCCCGTGGCAAGGAAACACTCGGATGCTGTGTGGAAGAGGTTTAGGGCTGCTTGCGACTACTTCTTCGCTCGCAAGGCCGAGCATTTCAGCAGCGTGGATGCCGAGCACGCCGAGAATTTGGCAAACAAGAAGGCTCTTTTGGAGGAGATTGAGGCTGCAACTCTCGCAGGTGGTGGCTTTGAGGTTATCAAGGAGTTCCAGCGCAGGTGGAACGAGATTGGCTTTGTGCCCATCAAGGAGAAAGATGCATTGCAGAAGAGGTATAAGGCTGCCATTGACCGCCTGTTTGCCGAGTTGCGCAGTGGCGATAGGGAGCGCAATGCCGAGCGTTTTCGCAACAAGGTGAGCGCAATGAAGGGCAATAGCGGCAAGTTGCGCAACGAGCGTGATAGGCTCTACAACAAGGTTAAACAGTTGGAGAGCGACATTGCTACCTTGGAGAACAACATCGGTTTCTTTGCCCACTCGAAGGGTGCCGAGGCACTCATCCGTGATGTGCAGAACAAAATCGACAAGGCCAAGGCAGAGATGGCCGAGACCATTGAGAAAATCAACCTCATTGACCGCCAACAGCAGGAGGAGCAATAGGGTTGTGATTGATGTCTGTTGGAAAGAGAGTGTAGAATATTAACATAGAAAACAATAGGAATTATGTTTAACAACGAAACACACAAGACAAAATATGTCTTTGTAACGGGTGGTGTAGCATCCTCGCTTGGTAAGGGTATCATCTCGGCATCGCTGGCAAGGCTATTGCAGGGACGTGGTTATTCGGTAACCATTCAGAAGTTGGACCCCTATATCAACGTGGACCCCGGTACGCTCAACCCCTACGAGCACGGTGAGTGCTACGTTACGGAGGATGGCGCAGAGACCGACCTCGACTTGGGCCACTACGAGAGGTTTACGGCCATTACTACAAGTCAGGCCAACAACGTAACCACCGGCCGAATCTACCAGAGCGTGATTAACAAGGAGCGCAGGGGCGATTTCTTGGGCAAGACCGTACAGGTCATTCCTCACATCACCGACGAGATTAAGAGGCGCATTATGTTGCTCGGCAAGAAGGGTGGCTATGATGTGGTAATTACCGAGATTGGCGGTACTGTGGGCGACATTGAGTCGTTGCCTTATATTGAGGCAGTTAGGCAGTTGCGCTACGAGTTGGGATATGGCAATACAATGGTGTTGCACCTCACGTTGGTACCCTATATGAAGGCTTCGGGCGAGTTGAAGACCAAACCCACACAACACTCCGTGAAACAACTCTTGGAGAATGGTTTGCAGCCCGACGTGTTGGTGCTTCGCTCGGACAAGGAGCTCGGTCAGGAGTTGCGCCGCAAGGTGGCTCTGTTCTGCAACGTGTCGCCCAATGCGGTTGTGGAGTCTATTGATGTCCCCACAATCTATGAGGTACCTCTGAAAATGAGGGATCAGCACTTGGACGAGGTTGTGTTGGAAAAACTCCACCTGCCTTGTGAGGGCGAGAGCGACCTGACTTCTTGGATTGAGTTTGTGGAGAAGGTTAAGAATCCCAAAGACCAAGTTAATATTGCGTTGGTTGGCAAATATACCGAACTGCCCGATGCATACAAGTCCATAGTTGAAGCATTTGTTCACGCTGGCGCAGTTAATGATGTGAAAGTCAAGGTGAAATACATCAACGCAGAGAAGGTTAATAATGACAATGCTGCTGAGGTTTTGGGTGGCTGGGATGGCATTCTTGTAGCCCCCGGTTTTGGCCACCGTGGTATTGAGGGTAAGATTGCGGCTGTGAAGTATGCAAGGGAGCAGAAGGTGCCATTCTTGGGTATCTGCCTCGGTATGCAGTGTGCCGTTATTGAGTTCGCACGCAACGTGCTTGGTTGGAGCGATGCCAATTCGAGCGAGATGGAGGTATCGACTCTGCACCCCGTAATTGACCTTATGGAGGGACAGAAGAATGTGTCGGACAAAGGAGGTACAATGCGCTTGGGTGCATATCCCTGCAAGGTTGTGAGGGATAGTAACCTCTATGCTGCATACGGTCAGGAACTCATCTACGAAAGGCACCGCCACCGCTACGAGTTCAACAATAGTTTCTATGCCGACTTTGAGAAGGCCGGTATGAGGGCCACGGGTGTAAACCCCGAAACGGGTTTGGTGGAGGCTGTGGAGATTGCGGCTCACCCTTGGTTTGTGGGAGCCCAATTCCACCCCGAGTATAAGAGTACGGTCAAGAGGCCCCACCCGTTGTTTGTGGGTTTTGTTGCGGCCGCTTTGGCAAACCGTGAGAAATAGTCAGAAAGAATCACAAATAAAAGACAAAAAGGAAAAGAAGAGAAATGGATAAAAAGAGTATTATCGGCTTTGTCCTTATGGGTATCATTCTGTTTGGTTACAGTTGGTACCTTGGCCAGCAGCAGGAGAAAGCAAATGAGGCCTATTGGGCCGAGCAGAGGGCACTATTTGTGGCCGACTCGATTGATAGGGCCGAGCACCCCGAAAAGTATCTGCACGAGGTCGCAGAAAAGATTAACGACGAGCAGAAGAGGGCAGAGGCCATTGCTGCAATTACCGCCCAGAACCAACTCCGCTTTGAGGAGGTGTTGGCCAAAAACTTCGGCTCGGAACTCGTGGATGCAATGCACGGCGAGGCTCAGACCTATACTTTGGAGAATGAGGTGCTCACAATGAGCGTTTCTTCGCTGGGTGCAAAGATTAGCGATGTAAGCCTCAAAGACTACAAGAAGTATGCAAAGGATGGCAATGGCGAACAGGTGAAAATGTTTGCTCCCGAGAGTGCCAAGTTCGACGTGGGCTTCTATCTGCGCAAAGGCTACAACGAGTCGAAAATCAACACCGAGGGATATTATTTTGCCACCGAGGGCGTACAGAGCGTTGTGGGTGAGAATGGCGAGGTGTTGCAGCGATTGGTTATGAGCCTGCCTATGGGTGAGGGTGCTGCGTTGCAGATGATTTACACCTTGCGCCCCAACGACTATATGGTCGATTACGACGTGAGGTTTGTGGGTATGAGCCAGTGGATGCAGACCGTGCCCGCATTCGACATCACTTGGAACAACACTTCCTATCAGAACGAGAAGGGATATAAGAACGAGAATATGTACACCACACTCTCGTATCGCTTCCCCGAGGATAGGAAAGTGGAGAAACTCGGTATTGCCGAGATTGGCAAACGTGGCGGTGGCGGTGGCGGTAGCAAGAGCAAAAACATCACCACCGAGTTTGAGTGGTTTGCGTTCCAACAGCAGTTCTTCTCGTCGATTATGATTGCCCCCGAAGGATTTAGCAATGGTTTGCTCGGCTTTGATACCTACCAACCCGGCAGTGGCTATATCAAGGACTACAAGGCTTCGGTGAGCGTGCCATTTGACGAGAACAAGGAGGTCTATAACTTCAAGTTCTACTTTGGCCCCAACAAGTTCTCGCTGTTGAAGGAATATGGCCTCGGCTTGGAGAAGATTGTGCAGTTGGGTGGTAAACTTGTTAGTTGGGTGAACAGGTGGATTGTAATCCCTGTGTTCGACTTTTTGAGTAAATATATTGGTAGCTATGGACTTATCATCCTGTTGCTCACATTGTTCATCAAGCTCCTCATCTTCCCCTTGACCTACAAGTCCTACCTCTCGTCGGCCAAGATGAGGGCTCTCAAACCAGAGTTGTCGGCCATTCAGGCCAAGTATCCCAAGGCCCAGACTGACCAGAACGAGATGATGAAGAGCCAGCAGGCTACAATGGAGCTCTATAAGAAATATGGTGTAAGCCCTATGGGTGGTTGCCTCCCGATGCTTATCCAGATGCCTATTCTTATTGCAATGTTCCGTTTCTTCCCCACCTCTATCGAGTTGCGTGGCGAGAAATTCTTGTGGGCCGAAGACCTTTCGACCTACGATAGCGTGCTGAACTTGCCCTTCAACATTCCGTGGTATGGCGACCACGTCAGCCTCTTTGCCCTCATTATGGCGGCTACGCTCTTCATCTACTCGAAGATTAACTATGAGCAGACCGCAAGTGCAGGTCCCCAGATGGCCGGTATGAAGTTTATGACGGTGTGGATGATGCCTATTATGATGCTGATGTGGATGAACAACTATGCGAGTGGTTTGTGCTACTACTACTTCCTCTCGCAGATGGTTACCATCGTTCAGACCTACGCCATCCGCCTGACTGTTACGGACGAGAAACTGCGTGCGAAGATGGTTGCCAACGCCAAGAAACCCAAGAAGAAGAGCAAATGGCAACTTCGCTTGGAGGAGGCACAGCGTCAACAACAAGCAATGATTCGTGAACAGGAGAAACGCCAAAGGGCCTCGAAACGATAGCCCGAGGGCGATATAATAGAAAAGGGTGTCGAAATGTTCGACACCCTTTTTTTTGTGCTCAAGGGGTGTTTTAGGGAGTTTAGGGAATTTAAGGAGATTAAGGAGTTTGAGGTTTTTCCCTTTATGCTTTTAATTTTCCATTTTCCATTTCCCTAATTTCCTTTGCGGTAGTTGCGAGGGGTAACCCCTGTGATGCGCTTGAAGTATTTTCCGAAGAGCGACTGAGAAGGGAAGTTTAGGGTGTTGCTTATCTGCTGAATACTCAAAGTGGTAGAAGAAAGTAGGGCTTTACTCTCCGTAATTACATAATCCTCAATCCATTCTGTGGCCAATCGGCCAGATGCCTCCTTGACCATACGGGAGAGATACTTGGGCGAGATGCAGAGTTTGTCGGCATAGAAACCAATCTCTCGCTCTTGTTTGTAGTGCTTTTGTAGCAATTCAATAAAGTGGGTATATATTTCATCCTTGCGTTCCTTGGTGGAGGTGGAGGTTGCATCGTGTTTGACTCCCGAATAGGCATAGAAGAGGGCGAGTGTGAGGTGGCGTGCAGCCTCCAAACGCCAAGGACTCTGTGAATTACGGATGAGATTTTTGAGCATCATATAGAATGTGGTCAGAGCTTCCTCCTCGCCCCTAAGGTCAATCACGGGGTTATCTACAACGTGTTTGTAGAGTGGAAGGATGTTGTTCTGGGTCGAGAAGATGTTGTCGGAGAAGGTCCTTGACATTATGATGATTCGGGTGATTGCATCAGCCGACACCTCCAAACACTCAATGATTGTATCGGCTGGTAATAGTACCATACAAGGGGCTTGCGCACTAAACTCACGCATATTGACACGAAAACTCACACTGCCTTGTAGATAGATGATAGCGGTTGTTACATCGGTGCGGAAGGCTCCGTGCTTCATATCGTAGGCTGTCTTGTCGCTGATGAGTAGCAGGTCTTTTCCGATGCGCATATCGTTGGAGGTGATTTCGCTCAAACGGTCTCGCCATTCCAGATAGGGTATTTTTTGTTGTTGATTCATAGCCGTAAATGCGATTTGTTTCAAAATGCTGTTTGGTTGTTGGTGGAACAAAAGTATAAACAATTTTCCCATTTGTCGCCATAGGATGGTGTTTTGGTGGAAAATGGGCTAAAACTTTGGCCTTTTGGTGGAATTTACGTCAAAATTACGCTACACCTTTGCATCGTGAAAATCAAATAACAACAATTCAAACAAAAGAAAACTATGGCAGAGTACAATTTGAAAACAGGCAAACTTGGTGAGGCTGTTGTGAACGGTTACAAGAAGATTGAGAATGGCGTTGTGGATGGCTACAAGGCAATCGAAAAAGGAGTCGTTGACGGCTACAAGAAAATTGAAAACAGCTTTGTGGAGCGTTTCCTCGAAAGGGTGGGAGAGGACGAGCAGGGCAACGACATCAACCCCGAAAAGTAGGACCCCAATACCCCCCCCGACTATACATATACTTTATATACACACTTATACACCAACATTAAAACACACAAAAGAGTTATGAAAAAAGAGATTGTAATGGCATCTATGGCGATGCTTCTTGCCAGCACAGCAAATGCACAGGAGAACACTACCGCAACCCAGAGTGAGCAGACACAGACCGAACAGCAGACCGAGAAGAAAGAGGGCTTTTTCAAACGTGCTTTTCGTGATATGAAGGAGAGCGCACGTTTGCAACACAAGATTGACAAAGCCAATTATGAGGCTACCAAACTCGAAAGTAAGGCTTTCTATCAGGAACAAAAGCGTCTATCCAATCCCAAAGTGCGCACTGCATCCGAGAAGGCTCGTATGGAGCAAGAACTTGCTGCGGCAAATGAGCGCAAGCAGGCAGCCAAAGCAAAACTCGATTCAATCAAGAATAAATAGTCAGGTTACAAACAATTATAAACAATTATAAACCAATAAAAACAGAACAACTATGAAAAAGATTTTGATTATGGCAATGGCCGTACTCGGCTTTGCAACACAGACATTTGCAGGTGAGAATGTAAACCTCCATTTCAATAAGGGATACGCAGCCGATGTGCAGCTCACGTCCACCGACGTAAATATGTTTCACATCACCACATCTCACGGTTGGGCCTTTGGTAATGGTCTCTATCTTGGTGGTGGTGCAGGCTTCGGTGCAGAGTGGCTTGGCAAGGTGTCGGAGAGCGATGTTCACTATGTTCCCTCGCTCTTTGTAAACGCAAGGTGGAGTATGCTCAATGCAAAGGTTAGCCCCTTTGTGGATGTTAAGGCCACTCAATACATCGACCTCACTGCCGGCAAACCCAACTATGGCTTGACTCCTTCGGTGGGTTTGGATATGGGCCGTGCATCGCTGTCGGTGGGCTATTCGTTGCGTGGCGAGCGTAGCGCAATGCAGATAGGTTTTGGTTTCTATTTCTAAACCAGCCACAAAACAACAACACTCTCCCTTAAAACAAATCACGGGTAACGATTTTGTTACCCGTGATTTTGGTTGTTTGCAATATGTAGTTAGCCGTAAGGCCAACGGTGGCGTCGCTTAAAGTCCCGAAATCTTTTTTATCTCGTTGAGCGTTGTGAGGGCTTCGAGAGGGGTGAGGTTGTTGATGTCGATATCCCTGATTTGGTCCCTAATCTGCACCAACACGGGGTCTTCCAGCTGGAACATACTGAGCTGCATACCCATCTGTGGCGAGGTCTGCACGGGCTTCACTTTGGGCGAAGCCTTACCACTCTTACCCTTCTTGCCGGCCGACTCCTCAACGGCCAACGAGTCGTCGGCGTGAGAGGCTACCAATATGGCCAAAATCTCGTCGGCACGCTCCACAACCTTGCTCGGCATACCGGCCAACTTGGCAACGTGAATACCAAACGAATTATCCGTACCACCACGCTGCAACTTCCTTAAAAACAGCACAGTGCGGTTCACTTCCTTAACCGACACGTTGTAGTTCTTAACCCTTTCGAGGCTCTCCTCCATTTGGTTGAGTTCGTGGTAGTGGGTGGCAAAGAGCGTTTTGGCCTTCGCACGGGGGTTGTTGTGTAGCCACTCAACCATTGCCCACGCAATCGAAATACCATCGTAGGTGCTCGTGCCACGGCCAATCTCGTCCAACAGCACAAGGCTGCGGGAGGTTACGTTGTTGATAATGGCAGCCGATTCCAACATCTCCACCATAAACGTACTCTCACCCTGCGAAATATTATCGCTGGCACCCACACGGGTAAATATTTTGTCCACAACGCCAATGTGTGCGCTGCTTGCCGGCACAAACGAGCCCATCTGGGCCATCAGCACAATGAGGGCAGTTTGTCGCAACAAGGCACTCTTACCCGACATATTAGGGCCGGTAATCATCATTATCTGCTGACTCTCGTCGTCCAGATAGACATCATTGGGAATGTAGGCCTCTCCAACGGGGAGGTGCATTTCAATTACGGGGTGGCGACCATCACGAATGTCAATCACATTGTCCTCGCTCACCTCCGGACGGCAATAGCCTCTCTCAACGGCAATCTCCGCAAAGGAGGTAAGGCAGTCGAGCCTTGCGATAAGGGCGGCGTTACGTTGGAGTTCGGGTAGGGTGGAGGCGAGGTAGTTGATAAGTTCCTCCCAGATGCGCATCTCTATTGCCAAGATGCGCTCCTCGGCACCGAGCACCTTCTCCTCATACACTTTGAGTTCCTCGGTGATGTATCGCTCGGCATTGGCAAGGGTTTGTTTGCGAATCCACTCGGCAGGCACTTTGTCTTTGTGGGTGTTGCGCACCTCAATATAGTAGCCAAATACGTTGTTGTAACTCACTCGCAGTGAGGGAATGCCTGTGCGTGCGCTCTCGTGTTGCTGAATCTCGGCAATGCGGTCTTTGCCACGCAGCGATATGTTCCTCAGGTCGTCCAGTTCGAGGTCCACGCCGTCGGCAATAATGCCGCCTTTTTGTATCTGGTTGGTCTGTGGGTCGGGA
>JAZLDY010000064.1:0-68452 GCA_045614965.1 Tidjanibacter sp. | reverse complement strand
GCATTAACATAGCCGTGATAAATCTCGCCTGCAATGAAGGGTACCTCCACGCCAACACCGAGCTCGGCCCTCAAATCCCTCACAAACTTCTTCAAAGCGGGCAGGTAGCTACCTACCGTGCCGGGTTGCGAGTTGCCACATCCTTGGTGCCAGATGATACCTTTCAACTCGCCATACTTCATTGCCTCCTTGCAGCGACGTACAGCCTCGTTGAAGTGGTTGGGAATGGGTTGACCCCACAACCACCTATCGTCGCCCTCCTTCTCGGAGTAGTACCTCTCGGCTGCGCCTTTGAGCCACATACCGAGGGTGGTAGCACCACGAGCGTTGCAGACAATCAACACAGGGTTCTCGCTCTTTGCAGCCACCTCTTTGGCAAACGACCAAGCTGGGTTGATACCCTGCATCGTTACACCCTTACGGATGGTCGAGTGGCGGTTCATAGGAGCGCAAGCGGGCTCGGGTTTATCCTCGCCATTGAGCAACCAAGCGCCCTCGATGGGGGCCTCGTCGCCGGAGAGCATCACACCCCTACCTGCCATATTGCTCTGACCAATGAGCAGATAGACGTCATAGGTTTGCTCCTTGTTGCCCTCGTTCTCGCCCTCGTGCGTGTTACCCGCAGGTGCGCACGAGCAAAAACTCATAATGGCGGCACATAGTGCCACCAGCCAATACTTCATATTCATCATTTTGTGGTTCAAAAAGTTATATTTTCAAATCATCAAAAACCGCAGTGCGAAAGACCCACAACCCTCGCACCACAGTCCACATCTCTCTATTCTTCTTTCTCGACGTCAAGCAATTCGAGCACCTTATCGACATACCTACCGCCAATGAGGATATTGCCCGCACGGTCGAAGTGGATGCCGTCGCCACAGATGGTTACACCCTCTGCCGACACCCAGTAGGCTCCCTCTATCTCCTCGCCAATTCTGCGAATTACGGGGTTGAAGTTGGGCGCACCGGGGCTCTTATACTGCAACTCTCCGGCAATAAAGGGCACCTCCTCGCCAACGCCCAAATCGGCCCTCAGGTCGGTTACAAATGTTTTCAAGCGACCCAAATAGGCTGCCGCTGCACCGGGCTGGGAGTCGCTACACCCTTGGTGCCAAAGGATAGCCTTCAAAGTGCCATATTCCATAGCCTCCTTGCAACGCCTCACCGCCTCACCATACAGCTGTGCACCAAAGCCCCACAGCCAAGGGTCGTCGTTCGGCCCGCCAAAATAGATTGGAACGGCCGTTTTCTGCCACTCACTCATAGAGGTTCCGCCACGAGCATTGCACACAATAACCACAGGCCTTTTGCTCTTCTCGCTCATCACCTTCGAGAATTGAAATGCGGGGTTAATCTTCTGCAACTCCATCTTCTTACGCACCGACGAGAAAAAGTTCATCGGGGCCGCTGCGGGGCGGAGTTCGCCATTGTTGTCGAGCAAGAAGACATTCGGAATGGGCTCGTCGTCGCCCTCAATCATCTCGCCACCAAAGCCCGACATATTGCTCTGTCCGAGGAAGAGATAGACATCGCAACCACTTGTGGGGATTTGCTCCTCAGGAGTTGGAGTTTCGCCTCCACCCTCATTGCCCGTTCCACTCTCGCCACAAGCCACAAATGCCAACAAGCAAAGGCTCACAGCCAAGGCAGCAACACTATTTCTCTTCTCAAAAAGTTTCACAAACCCACAAACTACTCAATCCACACTACTCTTCCTTCTCAACATCAAGCAGTTCGAGCACCTTATCGGCATACCTGCCACCGATGAGGATATTGCCCGGGCGGTCGAAGTGGATGCCGTCGCCACAGATGGTTACACCCTCTGCCGACACCCAATGGCCATTTGCCACAACCGTTCCGATGGTCCGAATCATAGGGTTAAACCTCGGAGCACCAGAGCTCTTATATTGCAACTCACCGGCAACAAAGGGCACCTCCTCGCCAACACCCAAGTCGGCCCTCAGGTCAGTAACAAACTCATTCAACAGAGGGAGGTAGTTATTCACAGCATTATCGCTCTGCGAGTCGCCACACCCTTGGTGCCAAAGGATGGCCTTCAAAGTGCCATACTCCATTGCCTGCTTGCAACGCCTCACCGCCTCGCCATAGAGCTGGGCCTTCTGTCCCCACATCCAGGGGTCGTCGCCACCAGCCTCGCTAAACAAGATGGGGCTTGCGGTCTTCTGCCATTGACTAACCGTGGTTGCACCTCGTGCATTGCACACAATAACCACAGGTTTTTTGCTCTTCCCGCTCATCACCTTCGAGAATTGGAACGCAGGGTTAATCTTCTGCACAGCCATCCTCTTACGCACCGACGAATAGAAGTTCATCGGGGCCGCTGCGGGACGGAGTTCTCCCAAATTGTCGAGCAAGAAGACATTCGGAATGGGCTCGTCGTCGCCCTCAATCATCTCGCCACCAAAGCCCGACATATTGCTCTGCCCGAGGAAGAGATAGACATCGCAACCACTCGTGGGAATCTGCCCCTCGGGAGTGGGAGTTCCACCTCCGCCATTGTCATCACCACCCTCGCTACAAGCCCCCAAAGCGAGCACACAAAACGCCATCACAAAGGAGAGAAAAATGTTCTTTTTTGTCGAGTTTTTCATAGCCAACTTACCGAGTTTTTTATTACCAAATCTGCCTGTTCTGCGCCCTATTTTGTGGACGTACACACAAAAGTACATCATAAATTTCAATATTCAAAATATTTTCTGCAATTTTTATAATCACACACCACGCACACACAATTAACACATTATCTTTCAATCACTAACCCAATTCAACAAACACAAAAATAATGGCAAAACACACCATTTACACACCACACGCACACTGAAAAAAAATAACACTCAGGCGGCAAATAATAACACAAACTTAACATTGCCCAAATGAGCGATTTGGAAGATTTGAAAATAAATTTTACCTTTGTGCAAAATACACACACAATGGCAAAGAACCCCCAAAAAATCAGAATTAAGGACATCGCCGAGATGGCCGGTGTGTCGGCCGGAACGGTCGATAGGGTGTTGCACGGACGAGGCAAAGTGTCGCCCGATGCACTCAAAGCGGTGGAGGAAGTTCTCAACAAGGTGAACTACAACCCAAACATCTATCTCTCCTCCATCTCCATCCGCAAACACATCAAAATCGTATTCGTTACGCCCCACATCGAGGGCAGCCAATATTGGGAGCAGATACACGCAGGTTTCCACAAGGCCATCAACGAGTATAATATGGTAGATCTTTCAAGCGAGGTCTTCACCTACGACCAATATGACCTCTACAACTGCCGCACCACCTACTCCAAGGTGTTGGAGGCGAAGCCTGATGCTGTGGTCATTGCCCCCACCTTCAAGGACGAAACAATTCGCCTGACACAGACGTTGGACGAGGAGCGCATCCCCTATGCCTATGTGGACTCTATGGTGGAGGGCACCAACCCTATGGCCTTCTACTCGGCCAAGCAGGAGTCGTGTGGCTACCTGATTGCCAAACTCCTCCGCCAAACCACCCCTGCCGACAGCGAATATGCTCTGTTTCAGGCGATGAGGGTGGGCGACGAGAGTGCCAACAACACCATCCAGCGCAAGATTGGTTTTATGGAGTTCTTCCACGAGCACCGCTTGGGCGACAAGGTGCACCGTTTGAATTTCTCGCCTCTCGACAAGGCCTACAACGACAAGGCCCTTTCGGACTTCTTTGCTGCCCACCCCAACGTGAAGGGTGCTGCGGTGTTGTCGTCGAGGGGTAGCATCATCACCGACAGCCTCAAACGCATCGGTGCCAACAACATCAAGACCATCTGCTTGGACCTGACCAGCGACAACATTGCTGCAATGATGAATGGACACCTCGACTTCCTCGTGGGCCAGAGGCCGGGCTTGCAGGGCTTCCTTGCGGTGGAAACGCTGCTGAAAAACATCATTTGTGGCGGCCACCCCGAGGTGGAAAACTATATGCCGCTGGACATCATCACCCGTGAGAACATCGACTTCTACAAGGAGTATGTTGTGCAAAATTCCACGGGGGGGGGTGGAAAGTAACCTCAAAAAGGAAAAATAGAACATCTCGAAGACTAATACTGAAAACCAATAACTTAATAGAGCAAATAGAATGAAAAAGATTGTAGTATTTGTGGCATTGTGCCTTTGGGCGACCAACATTTTTGCAGCCAAAACAGACAACAACATCACCGCAATAAAGGCTCTGGCCGAGAGGGTTGTGCCCTCCGTTGCGGACCAATTTGAGTGGCGAGTGTTGCCCGCAAAGGGTGGCGACCGTTGGGAACTTTCGAGCCAAGATGGGAAGATTGTCATCGCCGGTAACAATGCAGGTTCAATGGCCGTTGGTCTGAACCACTACCTCAAATACTACTGTCTTACCGAAGTGTCGTGGTATGCAGCAGACCCTGTG
Source organism: Tidjanibacter sp. (assembly GCA_045614965.1). Classification (GTDB taxonomy): domain Bacteria; phylum Bacteroidota; class Bacteroidia; order Bacteroidales; family Rikenellaceae; genus Tidjanibacter. The sequence continues at coordinate 64,033 of JAZLDY010000064.1, read as the reverse complement.
ATTCTGCCTGCCACACTCCCCGCCGTTGACACTCCCGTAGCGGCCAAGGCAAGGGTTAAAGACCGCTTCTTCCTCAACTACTGCACCTATGGCTACACAATGCCGTGGTGGGGTTGGAGCGATTGGGAAAGGCTCATCGACTGGATGGCCCTCAATGGTGTAAACCTCCCCTTGGCAATCACCGGCCAGGAGAGCATTTGGTATAAAGTGTGGAGCAGTCTCGGACTTACCGACGAGGAGATTAGGGGCTTCTTCACAGGACCCGCACACCTGCCCTGGCACCGTATGCAGAACATCGACTATTGGCAGGGCCCTCTACCCAAAGGATGGCTCGATGGTCAGGAGGAGTTGCAGAAGAAGATTGTTGCCCGTGAGAGGGAACTGGGTATGAAACCCGTGTTGCCTGCCTTTGCAGGCCACGTTCCTGCCGAGTTGAAGAGGGTGATGCCCGAGGCCAAAATCACCAAGCTAAAACATTGGAGCGACTTCCCCGACGACTATGCGTGCAGCTTCCTCGACCCAATGGACCCCACCTACCTCAAAATTCAAAAATTGTTCCTTGACATTCAGGCCCAAACCTACGGCACCGACCACATCTACGGCATCGACATCTTCAACGAGCTCACTCCCCCATCGTGGGAGCCCGACTATTTGGCCCGTGTGAGCAAACAGGTGTATGAGAGCCTGCGCAAGGCCGACCGCAAGGCTGTGTGGTTGCAGATGGGTTGGATGTTCTACTACCAACGCCAGCACTGGATTCCCGAGCGTGTGGAGGCCTACCTCACCGCCCCTCCCGCAAAGGGACAGTTGATGCTCGACTACTTCTGCGAGTTCTATGAGGTGTGGCCAACGGTTGAGAAGTTCTATGGCACGCCCTTCATTTGGTGCTACTTGGGTAACTTTGGCGGCAACTCGCCCCTGACCGGTAACATCAAGGAGATTGACCGTCGCTTTGAGAACACTCTTGCCAACGTGGAGAACCTCACAGGTATCGGCTCCACCCTCGAAGGCTTCGACTACAACCCCTTCGTGTATGAATATGTGTTCGAGAAGGCTTGGACTCTGCCACAGCACACCTCCCCCACCGAGTGGGTGAACACTATGGCAGACCAGAGGGTGGGTTTTGTGGACGAGAACGCCCGCAAGGCTTGGCAGATATTGGTCGATGGCGTGTATAACAACGAGGAGTATGGCAAACACTCACACACCGGCAACCCCAAACACCGCCACCCCTGGTTGGTAACTCCCCCACAGGTGGACTACAAGTGGAATCAGACCATCACCGACGACCAGCAGACCCTCGTGAGTGCGCTCGACTACCTCTTGCAGGTTGAGTCGGATCGTCCCAGCCACCGCTTCGACGTGGTGAACATCACCCGTGAGTTGCTCTCCAACACCTTCGTACTCTCGTTGTGCCGTTTCAGCGACGCCAAGAAGAGGTGCGACATCGAGGCTATGACCAAGGAGGAGAACTTTATGTGTGAGATTTTCAAGGATTTGGACCGCCTGATGGCCACCAACCAGACCTTTATGCTCGACAAGTGGTTGCAGGATGCCCGCACCTTTGGTAGCGACGAGGCCGAGAAGGACTACTACGAGAGCAACGCACGCAGCATTATCACTGCTTGGGGTGTGGAGGGCAGCCGCCTGAACGACTACGCAAGGCGTTGTCAAGCGGGCCTCATCACCTCCTACTATGGAGAGCGTTGGGAGATGTACTTCCACGAGGTTAAGAGTGCCGTGCTGACCAAGGGCAAATACACCGGCGAGGACCACAACACCTTCCGCAGCATTGCCGACAAGTTTGAGACCCGTTGGTGGAGCGACCGCATCGACACCTTCGACCGCCAGCCCGCAGGTGGTGAGTTGGAGATGGCACGAAAGGTGTTTGCCAAATACCGCAATACTCCTACGAAGTAGAGGGGAAAATTGAAAATGGAAAATTATTGTGCCTGCGGCGCATTATAAAATTAATTTTCCCTAACCTCACAAAATTCCCTAACTTCACGGGTATTAAAAAAGATACCCGAGAAAAAGAAAGGAAAAAATATTTACTAATTAAGAAAAAGACGGTCGACGGTTGACGGTCGACGATTGACAAAACTATGAAAAAGAGTATCCGTGTGCCCCGAGTGGAGGGGTTTGAGAAGTTGGAGCAGTTTGCCACCGACACCATCGAGTGTATAAATTGGGATGAGTATCCCTACACGCCCTCGGTGCGTTTCTACATTGGACACACAGAGGAGGCCCTGCTGGTGCGCTACGAGGTGGAGGAGGCCCACACCAAGGCCATCTGCACCACCGCCAACGGGCCCGTGTGGGAAGATAGTTGCGTGGAGTTGTTCATCAAGGAGCCCGACAGCCCCTTCTACTTCAACTTCGAGACCAACTGTATCGGCGTGGGACTCTCGGCCAAGAGGCGTTCTCGCTCCGACTGCGCCCACTTCACACCCGAGCAGGCAGCACCCATCGTGCGCCACTCCTCACTCCCTGCCGAGCCCATTGACATCAAGGACGGCAAGTGGAGTTTGGAACTCACACTCCCCTTCTCGGTGCTCGAACTCAACGGCACCCCCGAGAGGCTCTTGGCCAACCTCTACAAGTGTGGCGACGGCACCACCCCCATACACTTTGTAAGTTGGAGCCCCATTGGTGTTGAGCAGCCCGACTTCCACCGCCCCGAGTGGTTTGGCGAACTCATTTTTGACAAATAAAAACCCACCTAATATGGACAACAAATTACTCAACATTGCACAGCGTTTTGTGCTCGAAGGCACCATCGCCGACATCCGTGCTCTTGGCGACGGCTTCATCAACGACACCTTCATCGTGAGGACCGAGGGCTCTGCCCCCGACTACATCCTCCAACGCAAAAACCACATCGTATTCCCCGATGTGCCCGCTATGATGGAGAACATCCGCAAGGTTACCGAGCACATCAAGGCCAAGGTGGATGACCCACTGCGTGAAACGCTCACGGTTATCCCCACCACCGATGGTGCCCTCTACCACAAGGACGAGGAGGGCAACTTCTGGGCCGTGTGCACCTTCATTCCCAACACCACCACCTATGACCGTGCCGACTCCACCGCACTCGCATATCAGGGCGGCAAGGGCATTGGCCGCTTCCAGGCGCAGTTGGCCGACTTCACGGAGCCTTTGGCCGAAGTTATCAAGGGTTTCCACAATATGCGCTACCGCTTTGAGCAGTGGGACGAGGCTGTGAGGGCCGACAAGGCCGGCCGTGTGGCTTCGCTCACCGAGGAGATTGGCTGGATTGAGAGCCACAGGGAGGAGATGTTGGGCTTCTGGGCACTCGTGGAGGATGGCACCATTCCCACACGAGTTACCCACAACGACACCAAAATCAGCAACATACTCTTTGATGCCGACACCAAAGACGTGCTCTGCGCCATCGACCTCGATACGGTTATGAGTAGCACCTCGCTCAACGACGTGGGCGACGCTCTGCGCTCCTACACCAACACCGGTGCCGAGGATGACCCCGACTTGGAGAAGGTGTCGATGAGCCTCGATATGTTCCGTGCCTACATCGAGGGCTACCTCTCGGAGCGTGCCGCAACCCTCTCGGAGAGCGAGTGGGAGTGGCTGGCGTTCAGTGGTAGGTTCATCACCTTCGAGCAGGTGTTGCGCTTCCTGATGGACTACATCGACGGCGACACCTACTACAAGACCAAATATGCCGACCACAACCTCGTGCGCACCCGTGCACAGTATAAACTCCTCCAAAGTATGGAAGAGCAGTACGACCAGATGGTTGACATCGTGAAGGCCCTGAGAGGATAGGGGAATGGAAAATTGAAAATTGAAAATTGAAAATTATTCCCTAAACTCACTAATCTCCCTAAACTCCCTAAAAAAAGCTAACGGCTAATAGCGAACAGCTAAAAAAAACTCTCGGGTATGAAAAACGATACCCGAGAGTTTTTTATCGCAGTGCAACGCAGCAGTCGCCGTGCTATATGTGTTTTTGCAGGAATTCCCTAATGGCCCCGGCCGTAGCCTCCGGCTCCTCAAAGAAGCCCATATGTCCCGAATTTTCGAGCCACACAACCTCCGCCTGCGGGTGGTTGGCAACCATCTCTTCGGCCCTTTCGAGGGGGATGTAATTGTCCTTCTTACCGAGTATAAAGAGTTGGGGCAAAGTGCTTTTTTGGAGCAGTTCGTTGCTATCCAACCTCGCCTTCATACCCTTCAAGAGAGCCGTAACGCCCTCCGGCTCGGTAACATAGATTTGCTCCTCCAAGAAGGCAATCTCGTCCCTCATACGGCGCAGGTTGTCGGCAGCAAAGCCATTGGGTGCCGTCTGCGCCAAGAGGTCTTTGTGGCCCTTCTCCACGAGTGCAATCTCTCGGTCCCTATCGGCCTTCTTATCCTCGCTATCGGGGTTGGGCGTGGAGCTCAACAGCACAACACCATTAAGCCTCTCGGGGAACATACGCAGCGTTTGGAGCGCAACATAACCACCCATTGAGTGACCCACAATGGTCGCCTTCGCAATCTCCAACTCATCCAACACACCCGCAACAGTGGTGGCCAAAAACTCCATAGTGTGCACCTCTCCCATAACCTGCGAAATGCCGTGGCCGGGGATATCCATCGCCACCACTCGGTAGTCGGGCGTGAGGAGCTTCTGGAAATCCTCCCACACATCCAGACTTTCGAGATAGCCGTGGAGCAACAAGACACACTTTTCACCTTTGAGTGTGTCGGTGATGCGCAGTGCGCAACCGTTTGATATAATGAATTTTTCCATAGTTTTTTCTCTAATTGAGCCTCAACTCTCTCCGCCCTACTCGGCAAAGAACATCTTGCGCAGGTTGTCCACCTCGTCCAACTCCTCCCAACCGAAGAATTTAAGTGTTTTGGTGGTGGTGCGACCATTACGTTTGAGTTCCACCTCCTCGGTGTAGGGCCTACGTCCGAAGTGGCCATAGGAGGCTGTGGGCTCGAAGATGGGGTTGGTAAGACCAAACCTCCTGACGATAGCCGCAGGGCGCAGGTCGAAGGCTGCCGAAATGGCCTCGGCAATCTCCGCATCGGAAGCCGCAACGTGCGAGGTACCATAGGTGTCCACAAAGATACTGATGGGCCTCGAAAGACCAATGGCATAGGAGAGCTGCACCAACATACGGTCGGCCACACCTGCGGCCACCATATTCTTGGCAATGTGGCGTGCGGCATAGGCTGCCGAACGGTCCACCTTCGAGGAGTCCTTACCCGAGAAAGCACCGCCACCGTGGGCACCACGACCACCATAGGTGTCAACAATAATCTTCCTACCCGTCAGGCCGGTATCGCCGTGGGGACCACCGATAACGAACTTACCTGTGGGGTTGACGTAGAGGATATAATCGTTGTCAATCAACTCCGCCAACTTGTCGCCGGCCCTCTCCAAACGTGCCTTCACACGAGGGATGAGTATGTTGCGAACATCGTCGGCGATGATGCGCTGGCAATCCTCAAAGTCGTCGTGCTGGGTGCTGACAACGATGGTGTGCACCCTCAGGGGCTCCCAATTATCGCCATACTCGATGGTTACCTGACTCTTGGAGTCGGGGCGCAGGTAGCGCATAACCTCGCCCTCCCTGCGGATGGCGGCCAACTCTTTGAGCAAGACGTGCGAAAGAATGAGCGTTGCAGGCATCAACTCACGGGTCTCGTTGCAAGCATAGCCAAACATAATACCCTGGTCGCCGGCACCCTGCTCCTCCTCAACCTCACGCACAACACCCTGGTTGATGTCGCCCGACTGCTCGTGGATGGCCGAAAGAATACCGCACGAAGCACCGTCGAACTGATACTCGCTCTTGTTGTAGCCAATCTGGTTGATAACCCTGCGTGCAATGCCCTGAATGTCAACGTATGCATCCGAGCGCACCTCGCCCGACACCACCACAAGACCTGTGGTGCAGAGGGTTTCGCACGCCACCTTGCTGGAAGCATCGTAGCGCAAAAATTCGTCAAGAATAGCGTCGGAAATCTGATCCGCCACTTTGTCGGGGTGTCCTTCGGATACCGACTCCGATGTAAACAAAAATGCCATACCTTAATAAATTGAAAATGGAAAATTGGAAAATTGGAAATTACTCCAACAATCAATTCCACATTAAACTTCTATTTCTTTTCGGGGAGGTATTTGGGAGAGGATAAGCAGGGCAACACAACGCCCCAACTCATTGCCTTTTAGCACTTTTTGCCGACATCACCCCTTTGGGGCCGAGAGTAAGCAGGGCCATAACACTCCCCCTCTCTGCGTGGTCGGCGTGGTTTGCAAGCAGCCAAATCACTTCCACGCCACAAAAGTACTCATAAAAATTGAAAGTTGAGAATTGAGAACAAGATAATTTTCAAAAAAGCACAAAAAAAGTGCCCGACTTTTCAGTCGAGCACCCTGCAAGTTTGCTCCTTGGTGGGGCAAACTATTTAACCGTGTTAACAATTTTCTCGAATGCCTGGGGGTGATTCATCGCAAGGTCGGCGAGAACCTTACGGTTCATCTCGATACCCTTAGCGTGGCACTTACCCATAAACTCCGAATAGGTCAAACCGTGCATACGGGCAGCAGCGTTGATACGCTGAATCCACAAGCTACGGTAGTTCCTCTTCTTCTCTTTGCGGTTGCGGTATGCAAACTGCAAACCTTTCTCGACAGTGTTCTTTGCAACTGTCCATACGTTTCCCCTTGAACCAAAGTTACCCTTGGCAAGTTTTAAAACTTTTTTCCTGCGAGCTCTCGATGCTACAGCATTTACTGATCTTGGCATAAAATTTTGAAAAGTTTTAATCGAAAGATTAGCGGTGAGGTTCTCCCCCACTCTTCGGGGCTAATTCTCTCTTTGGTTAAACAATTACTCTACGGGTTAAACAATCGGGTGATTATTTAACGAGGAGTTTGCGCAATTTGGCTGCATCGGCGGGAGTAACGATTGCCGAGTAGTCCAAGTTACGTTTGCGTTTGGTAGATTTTTTGGTGAGGATGTGGCTGTGGTAAGCGTGTTTCCTCTTGATTTTTCCTGTGCCGGTGAAATCAAAACGCTTCTTTGCGCCGGCGTTAGTTTTCATTTTTGGCATTTTCGATAAAATTTTAATTGGTTAAACAGCCTGCAAATATACACATAAAATTGAAAATGGAAAATTGAAAATGGAAAATTATTGATTTTTAGGTTAATTTAGAGGAATAAGGCGAGGGAAAGGGCAGGAAAGGGAGTGTAGGGAGTGTAGGGAGTGTAGGGAGTGTAGGGAGGTTAAGGAATTGCAAGTGCCTTATCCCTAAACTCCCTAAATTCTCTAACTTCCCTAACCTCCCTAAAAAGCTAACAGCTAATGGCTAACAGCTATGTCGCTCTGCAAAACACAGAAGATTTTGCTTTTGACAAAAATTTATTATTTTTGTATCGGAGAAATATGGCACAACAAGGGCGCACACACCTTGGAGTGTCAACGTAAAAGCATAGTATATAGACACTAAACCTTCTGACAATGCAGGTTGACGTAGAGAAAGTTTTGGCCGACAAGGCTCCAAAACTTGCAAAAAAGTTGCCACGATTTTTAATCAACTACCTGAAAAAAATCGTGCACCAAGACGAGATTAACCACATTATGGCCTCCTATGGCGAGATGAAGCCCTATGAGTTCATCCACAACGCCCTTGACTTTATGGGCGTATCGTGGCACATCAAGGGTATGGAGAAGCTGCCAAAAGATGGGCGTTATCTCTTCGCCTCCAACCACCCCTTTGGCGGTATGGACGGCATCATCCTTGCCTCCGAGGTCATAGCACACTTGGGCGATGTTCGCTCCATCAGCAACGATATTCTTTTGGTGTTGGAGCCCCTGGCCCCCATCTTGCTGCCCATCAACAAACACGGAGCACAGTCGAGGGTAGCAGCCGAGATTTATGAGAACACCTTTGCGAGCGATATGCCCATCCAAACATTCCCCGCAGGACTCTGTTCGAGGCGCATCAAGGGCGAGATTACCGACTTGGAGTGGAAAACCAACTTCACCAAGAAGGCCATCCAGCACAACCGCCACATCGTTCCCGTGCACTTTGAGGGCCGACTGAGCAACCGTTTCTACAACATCTATTCCTTCCGTAAATTCTTCGGCATCAAGGCCAATATCGAGATGCTCTACCTGGTGGACGAGATGTTCCGCCAGAGGGGCAAGAACTTCGAGGTGGTCATTGGCGACCCCATTTCGCCCGAAGAGCTTGCCGCTGTGGGCACCCCACGAGAGCAAACCGAGTATGTGAGGGCCAAGTCCTATGCGCTTGCCCCCAAGAGTGGCAAGTAGCTGACGTTCAACCCAAAAGAAGAAATCGTTATGAAACAGATTATAAAGCCCATATCGAGAAAGTTGCTGAAAAGCGAACTCAAACAGGAGTATTTTCTGCGTGAAACAAACCGTGCAGGCAACGAAATTTATGTGGTAACGGCAGCCCAAGCACCCAATGTGATGCGTGAGATTGGTCGCCTGCGTGAGTGGGCGTTCCGTAGCGCAGGAGGTGGCACGGGCGAATCAGTTGACATCGACGAGTTGGACCTCGTGGAGGGTGGCTACAAACAGTTGGTTGTGTGGGACCCCTCGGCCGAGGAGATTGTGGGCGGCTACCGTTTCATTGTGTGTGAGAGTAGCGACGAGAGCCACTGCTCCACCGAGCACTACTTCCGTTTCAGCGAGGAGTTCCGCAGGGACTACCTGCCACACGCCATCGAGTTAGGCCGTAGCTACGTTCACCCCAACTACCAGAACACCCGAGCCAATGCCAAGAGCCTCTATGTGATGGACAACATTTGGGATGGCCTGGGAGCAATCATCGTCAACCACCCCACGAAGAAATATTTCATCGGCAAGGTTACGATGTACACCCACTACGACACCGAAGCAAGGAATATCCTGATGTACTTCCTGCACAAATATTTCCCCTCGAAGGAGGGCCTGTTGGAGCCCGTCTATCCCATCGACCTGGGCATCGACACCGAGGCTATGGACAAACTCTTCACTGCGGGCAACTACAACGACGACCACAAGATTTTGGCCCACGAGCTCAAAGAGAGGGGTGAGTTTATCCCTCCGATGATTAGCTCCTATATGAACGTATCGCCCTCGATGCAGGTGTTCGACACGGTAACCAACCCCGACTTTGGCGATGTGGAGGAGACCGCCATTATGGTAACCATCCCCGATATGTATCCCCACAAGACCGAGCGACACACCAAGGGTATCACCAAGGGTGCTGCTCCGTTCCAGAAGTTCATCGACAAGACCATAATGGCCATCGACGACGTTGTTATGGGCCACGCAGTCCCTGCGGTGAAGGTTGCTCTGCGCCACCGCAAACCCGAAAGGGAGGCCCGCAAGGAACGCACCAAATAAGTTATCAGTTGCCAGTCATCAGTTGACAGTTATCAGTTGTCGGTAGGTTCGCACAATAGCCGGCAACGACACAATAAAAATGAGTAAGTTTGCATTTATTATTCAAAGACAATCGCTAACTTTGTACTGCAAGGGATTACTATGAATAATAACGATGTGAACATATTGTGGGTTGATGACGAGGTGGAGTTGCTCAAACCCCACATCCTTTTTTTGCAGTCGAAGGGCTACGAGGTTGCCACTTGCAACAATGGCTACGATGCTGTGGAGTTGGTGCGCTCGGAGCCATTCGACCTCATAATCCTCGACGAGATGATGCCCGGTATGACGGGCCTCGAAACGCTCCCCCAGATTAAGGAGGCGAGGCCCTCTACGCCCGTGATTATGGTAACCAAGAGCGAGGAGGAGAACATTATGGACAAGGCCATAGGCTCCAAGATTGCCGACTACCTCATCAAGCCCATAAACCCCAACCAAGTACTCCTCTCAATCAAGAAAAACATACACCGTGAGAGGCTCGTAACGGAACAGACCACGGCCGATTACAGGGCCGAGTTTGGGCGCATCAGCTCCCTGCTGGGGGCAGCCCGCACCTTCGACGATTGGTGCGCCATCTACCGCAAGTTGGTGGGCTGGGAGATGGAGCTCACCGAGTCGAGCGACCGCAGCATCAAGGAGATATTGCTGATGCAGAAGGGCGAGGCGAGTGGCGAGTTTGGTAAGTTCGTCAAGCGCAACTACCTCGATTGGGTGAACGTGCGCACCGAGGAGCGTCCCACAATGTCGCACACGCTGTTCAAAAACAAGATTATCCCCACCGTGGAGCAGAGCGAGGGCAAAACAACCCTGCTGATGATAGACAACTTCCGCTACGACCAATGGCGCACCATTTGGCCAATGCTCATCACCCACTTCGACCTCCACAGCGAGGAGTTCTATTGCAGCATACTGCCCACCGCAACCCAATATGCACGCAACGCCATCTTTGCGGGCCTTATGCCCCTGGCGATTGACAAACTAATGCCCGACAAGTGGCTCAACGACAACGAGGAGGGTGGCAAAAACAAATACGAGGAGGAGTTCCTTCGCCGTCAACTGTCCCGTGCAGGCAAGGATTGGAAACTATCGTTCGACAAGCTCGTCAAGCCCGAGGCCGGCAGGAAGTTGGTGGAGAACTTCGGGCGAGTGAGGGAGGCCGATTTCTCGGTCATCGTCTATAACTTCCTCGACATCCTCTCCCACGCACGCACCGAGACGGAGATTATCCGTGAACTCACCGAGGACGAGGCCGCATTCCGTTCGCTCACCCGTTCGTGGTTTGAGCACTCGGAGTTGTACACGATGTTGAAGATGCTCGCCGAGGCAGGCCACACGGTCATCATCACCTCCGACCACGGCACAACCCGTGTGGATAACCCCATAAAGGTTGTGGGCGACAGGGAAACCTCGCCCAACCTGCGCTACAAGACGGGGCGCAACCTCTCCTACAACCCACGAGAGGTCTATGAGATTACCCGACCGGCGGAGGCTCAACTGCCCCAGGGTAACCTCACAAGCAGCTACATCTTTGCCCTCGGCAGGGACTTCTTCTCCTACCCCAACAACGCCAACCAATTCATCCGCTACTATCGTGATACGTTCCAACACGGTGGCATTTCGTTGGAGGAGATGTGCGTTCCCTACATTGTGCTCCGCCCGAAAGCGTAAAGCAGGATTGAGAATTGTGGTGCCTGCGGCGCATTTTCATATTGGGTAATGTTTTTGTTACCCGTGCCATCCAACCACTCCTCCCCTGAGTCAGGGGAGGTGCCGTTAGGCGGAGGGGTATGTATGGACAAGAAAGAATAATTAGCAAATATTATAAATAGATGAAAGAGATTAACGTAAATGGCCTTGGCGACCTGCCCGATGCGGCCGAAGAGATTTTGGGTGCGCTCGATGGGCGCAATGTGGTTGCACTCTATGGCCCTATGGGGGCAGGCAAGACAACCCTTGTGAGGGAGATTTGTGCCCAACTCGGCAGCGAGGACACCGTAACCAGCCCCACCTTTGCCCTCATCAACCGCTACGACACAGCCGAAGGCAATGCCATCTTCCACTTCGACTTCTACCGCATCGAGCGACCCGAAGAGGCCTTCGATATGGGCTATGAGGAGTATTTCTACTCGGACGGCCTGTGCCTTGTGGAGTGGCCAGAGAAGGTGGAAGAGCTGCTGCCAGACGATGTGATGAAGGTAACCATCACCCCCACGAGCAACACCCGCAGGGTGATTACTATCGATTAACCCACGCACTATCCCAATAATAAAAGAAGAAAACCACCCACTATGATTAAGAACGTGATTTTCGACCTCGGAGGAGTGGTTCTCGGGCGTGATTTCTCACGCCTTGCGGAGCTGCTGGGCGACACCTTTTCGTTCATTGCAGGCAACGACTTTCCGGCCTATTGGAGCGAGTTCGACAGGGGTATGTACACCCGTGAGGAGGTGGCCGAGATGCTGGCTGCCGATAAGGGGTGTAGTGTGGAGGAGGCCCAGAGGAGCATCCAAGACCTGCTCGAATTGCTGCAACCCGTGGAAGAGACCGTGGAGTTGATTAGGGAGTTGAAGGAGCGTGGGGTGAGGATGTATGTGCTGAGCAATATGTCGAGGGAGTTCTATGAACACATCAGCCGCTTCCCCGTGTTTGACTACTTCGATGGCGAGGTGGTGTCGTGCTACGAACATATCAACAAACCCGACGAGGGTATCTACACCTGCCTTTTGGAACGCTATGACCTCCGCCCCGAGGAGTGCCTGTTTGCCGACGATAAGAGTATAAACACTGCCGCTGCGAATGCGCTGGGCCTGCACACCGTAACCTTCGACGAACACGGCGTGGAACGCATCCGAGAACTCCTTGCGGAGAGTCGGTAGAGTGGTTTCTTAAAGACCTTAAAGACCTTAAAGACCTTAAAAACTTTAAAGACTTTAAGGCCCCTATTGTCCCTATCACCCCTATCACCCCTATTGTCCCTATCACCCCTATCACCCCTATCACCCCTATCGCCCCTATTACTCCTATCCCCCCACCTCACGGGTATTAAAAAAGATACCCGTGAAAAGGTGGGGCTCCAAAGAAACACGGGTAACGAAAACGTTACCCGTGATTTAGATGGAGCATTTTGAATTTTGAATTGACGGTCGACGGCTAACATTGAAAAAGCGGTAGATGCCACCCGCCTGCCTACGGCAGTCGTGGCAAGACGGACACCTCTCCAACCTAACATACCTCTCCGGCACTTTGTGCCACCTCCCCTAACTTAGGGGAGGAGTGGTTGTGGTGCTCCCCACACTCCCCACACTCTCTAATCTCCCTACACTCCTTAAACTCCTTAAACTCCCTAAACTCCCTATTGCCCCTATCACCCCTATTACTCCTATCCCCCACCTCACGGGTATTAAAAAAGATACCCGTGAAAAGGTGGGGCTCCAAAGAAACACGGGTAACGAAAACGCTACCCGTTAACAAAACAAGCCCACATTAAATCAAACCCTCGCCCCACCAACCGCTTGGTTGGTGGAACGAGTGTGGATATTCACTTTACCACATCATTAACATAAACATATCTGAGAGGTTGTTGTGTTGCTTCAAGATCTATTCTTCTGCCAAGATATTTAATTTGTAGTTCCAAATTCGCAACTTCAAGATTTAATTCTTTTCTCCCTTTCTTGTAAGAATCAACCACCTTGCCCAAATTACCATTTTTCGAAAATTCATAAACACCAACAATAGTTTTATCTACTATTGCGAAGATACATTTTATAGACGGTTTGGTACAGCGAATTTCATCTATGCGCCAAGCCCTTCGAACAGCTGACAATATGTCTGCAGTTTGTCCATATGAATCTGGAATGTGTATACACAAGGTGTTCTCTTTGTCCGAATTGGCTTCCACATTAAGAGTCGCTTCGTTATTATTCTTTTCTGCTATTAGTCTGCCCACTTGTGAAAAGTAGTTCACTTGGGCTATTGTGGAAAATAGAAATATACTCTTGTCTGACATAATGTGTAGTTCGATTTAACGAATATATATTAACGTTTTTTTGCAGATAATAAGTCGAGGAGCAGAAGGTAACTCTGTCCCTCTTGAACTCGCAGCCACTGATATACAACATCATTTCCTCTCGTAAACCTTTTCAGATAGCCCTGTTCTTCTTCTGTTAGGTCCCTTATTACTTCCATTTGTTGATGACCAACAACCTTTATTCGCTTCTCATATTCTCGTTTCGATATTTTTCTTTGATGATACAAAACACCTAACTCTGTCAACTCTTTTTGTAAGTTGGAAGTTGCACTTATGGCATTTCGTAAACAGCTTGATAATGTGTCTATTTTCGGCGAAGTATTAATATCAACTATATGAAATTTAAAGTCTGGTCTATTTAATTTATATGCACCTTCTGAGAAACTACTTGATGAATAGCTATATAGAGGTTTGCCATCTTCAATTCTTATAAATCCATCAAAATAGACCATAGAATTATCGCTGATGCTTTTTATTTTATTATACAATGCATCCGAATTAGACTCATCTTTGGGCAACACATAATCCACATCAAAGTTAACTCTTTGAGTTCCATGGTGATCATAGCTCAGGTAAAAAGTTAACACTTCATACTCTTTACCCCTAATTGTTTTACTATTACTTCTAATGTAGTCGATTTCTGCTTTCCAATTGACAAATATCGCAACCGAATCCATATATTCCCCAATAGAAAGTTGCATGTTTTCATCAAACTCTTTTACTAATATTTCATTCCCCAATTTCATCCTTTGTATAGAACCTTGAGAAAGCATATTATTAAACTCCTGCTGCTGTTCATTTAAACTTTGCTTTGTGTTAATGTCTGTGCTATAAATACAGCTAGACAATGCTGTTGCAATAAATAATATCGAATACAACTGTTTCATATAAACATAGTTTTTATACTGCCCACCAACCCCGTATGTGCGGTTATTATAAAAAAGAAAGTGTGGAGTTGATTTTCGTTTATTTGTTAGAAGGTTGTGGAAAGACCTTTGAGAGAATAAACGATACAATGCCCCACACTTGAATAGTATGGGGTATCTGCACACAAGAATTGTGCATAGCCACACGACTACACAAGATATGAGTGCTGTTCGTTGCCCTCTCTCTTGAAAACTTCCACATTTTCTAACAAGGACAAAAGCGAAAAACACTTTCAAAAAATATGTTCGCCTGCGGGCGTTAAACCCGTAGGCACCACAAATATAACAAAATTTTTCGCAAAACGAACAACACTTACGAAGGGGCATTGCATCACACCCCGAAAAATAGCCACCTCCACTCCCCCATTCTTCACGGGTATTAAAAAAGATACCCGTGAAAAGGTGGGGCTCCAAAGAAACACGGGTAACAAAAACGTTACCCGTGATTTAGATGGAGCATTTTGAATTTTGAATTGACGGTCGTCGGTTGACATTGAAAAAGCGGTAGATGCCAACCGCCTGCCTGCGGCAGTCGTGGCAAGACGGACACCTCTCCAACCTAACATACCTCTCCGGCACTTTGTGCCACCTCCCCTAACTTAGGGGAGGTATGGTTGTGGTGCTCCCCACACTCCCCACACTCCCTATGGTCCCTAAGGACTCTATAACTCCCAGCCGACCCAGAAGACCCAGAAGACCCAGCCAAACCAACTGCGACCACTGCGACCACTAGGGAAAGATGGTGGACGGTGGTCGGTTGACTAAAAGAACAGACGCCCCCGACCTTCGGCCACCCCCTCTAACTCAGAGGGGGAGTAATTGACCAAGCTTCGCTTGCTCTAAAATGCTCCCGCTCGGCATAGCTTGCAAGCAATCTCTGCACTCGTTTACTCGCATTTGCTTCCATTTTCAATTTTCAATTTTCAATTTACCAAGTCGGTGGACGTAAAACAAAACTCACGGGTAACGTTTTCGTTACCCGTGAGTTTGTTTTACTCCGTATGTCTTCTATGACAGCAGGCGTTTGGCAAGTTCGATGGCGGTGTCGGTAATATCATTACCACTCAACATCTTGGCAATCTCCACCACTCGTTCTTCGGGCGAGAGGAGTTCGATATGTGTCCTGCCGTCGGCCGCATCCTTAAACACTCTGAAATGGGTGTCGCCCTTCGAGGCCACCTGTGGGAGGTGGGTGATATTTACCACCTGGCGGCCCACCGACAATTCGGCAATAATCTGGCCCGTAGTGTCGGCAATACGTCCCGAAATGCCCGTATCAATCTCGTCGAAAACAACCGTGGGCATATCGGCCTTATCGGCCACAAGTGCCTTCAAGCACAGCATAACCCTCGAAATCTCACCACCCGAAGCCACCTTCTCCAACGGTTGGGGCGAGAACTTGGGCGACGAGGAGAACAAGAAATCCACCGTGTCGGCACCACTCGCCATCAGCCCCTCGGCCCTACCTATGTGGCCCACAAAGGTACTGTGTTCCATACCCAGGCGTGCCAACATAGCCTCTGTCTGCTCGGCTAACCCCTTGGCAGCCTTGCTCCTCGAAGCCGTCAGTTTGGCAGCACTCTTCTCGGCGGCCTCCCTACACCTGCCAACCTCGGCCTCCAAGCGTGCCAACTCGGCATCGGCATCCACAATGATACCCAACTTCGAGCCGTAGTCCTTCTCTATGGCGATGAGTTCCTCCACCGTCTGCACTCCGTGCTTGCGCATCAGCGTATAGATGGCATCCAAGCGGTCGTTCACCTCCTCGGCCCTCTGTGGATTATTCTCCACCGACTGCACCTCCTCGCCAAGTTGTGCGGAGATGTCCTTCAACTCCACCAACACAGCCTTAACCCTCTCGGCCACCTCGCCGGCAGGGCCATACACATCGCTGATTTTGGCAAAGCCACCCTCTATTTGGCGCAGTCGTGCCACCACGCCACTCTCCTCCTCGTCCAGCAGAGCCACCGAGCCACCCAGCGTGTCGGCAATGCGTTCCACATTATCCAACATACGGCTCTCGGCCTCCAACTCCTCCAACTCACCCTCACGCAATTTGAGCGCAGCGAGTTGGTTATACTGAAACTCGATATACTCCTTATCCCTCAGGTTGGCCTCCACAGTGCGCCTTACCTCGGCAAGTTCGCCTTCGGCCCTACGGAGTGCCGCATATTTGGCCGCATAGTCGCTCCTCTGGGCCCCATTCTCGGCCACCGCATCCACAATCTGCATCCTGAATCCCTCGCCGGCAATCATCAGCGAGTGGTGTTGGGAGTGGATATCAATGAGCCTCGTGCCCAACTCTTTGAGCACAACGAGTTGCACCGGCAGGTCGTTCACATAGGCCCTCGACTTACCCGCAGGGGTAATCACTCGTCGGATGGTCGTGGTGGCCGCCCACTCCAAGTCGTTCTCCTCAAAGAACTCCTCCAAGCCGTAGGCCTCCACATCAAACTCTGCCTCCACCACACAGTTGCGCCCACTCTCTTTGAGGGTTGCAAGATCTGCCCTATTGCCCAACACAAGACCCAGAGCACCCAGCAGGATACTCTTACCGGCACCCGTTTCGCCTGTGATAATATTCAGGCAGGGGCTCAATGTCATATCGAGCCTCTCAATGAGTGCATAGTTTTCAACGGTCAGGTGGCGAAGCATAATAAGGGGAGTTGAAAATTGAAAATTGAAAATGGAAAATGGAAAATGGAAAAAGTTGCGAATAAGCGAGAGCAAAGGAAACCCCCTCTACCTCATAAACTCTTTGAGGGCCTTAAAGGCATTAACGCCCTTAACGCCCTCAATGAATCACTCTCTGTCAACTATCGACCTACTCTTTCTCCTTGAACTCAACCTCGCCATCGAGGAACTCCTCGGTTGCAATGAGCACGGGCTTGGGAATACGCTCATAGTACTTCGAAATCTCAATCTGCTCCCTGTTCTCGAAGGTCTCCTCCAACGAGTCGGTAGTGGACGAGAAGTCTGCCAACTTACGATTCAGCTCCTGTTTGAGCTCGGTCGAAATCTGGTTAGCACGTTTAGCGATGATGGTAACCGACTCATAGAGGTTGCCGGTGGGGCCGTCAATGTCGGTGAGTTTGCGAGTTACCGTGTTGTTTGGTACGTTCCTTTTAATCTCCATAGTTTTTTACTATTGCATATTTGTATTTGTATTCAACTTACTCTCTCCCACCACATCGCTGCCGTCGCTCTCAATCTCTCCGGCATTGTGCTTGGCAAGGAAGTTCTTGCAAGCTCGGTGCATACGCTCGGCCGCCCTCTTGTGCTTGGTGTCGGGGAACTCCGAGATGAGGTTGTAGTATGCATCCATCGCATCGAGGTAGCGGTCAACCTGCAACGACGACACGGAGTTGGTGGCCAACTCGTAGCACGCATCGAGAGTCAGGTAGAGAATCTCCTCACGGTGGGGTGTTGTGGGATAGTCGGACAAAGCATTGCGCAGGGCGATGATTGCCGATTTGTAGCGACGTGTTTTGTAGTAGGTGCGGGCGTTGATGAACGACTTGTCGTAGAGTTTGTTGTGCAACTCATCGAGCCTCATCTCACACACACCCCTCTTGGGCGTTTCGGGATAACGCTCCAAATACTCGTTGATGGACGATATGGCCTGCAAGGTTGTCGTCTGGTCCCTCGAAGGGGCAGGCGAAGCGAAATAATATCCCATTGCGTGCATATACTCCACATCCTCCAACAGCGGGCTGCGACCATAGGTGCGCCTGTACTCATCGAAAATCTGTGAACTTGTTGCGAAGTCGCCCTGCTTGTAGAAACAACAACCGGTGTAGTACATAATCGTATCGGCCCTCAGCGTTGCGCTGTATCGTGGAGAAATCTCCTCGAAGAGCTGCAAAGCACGGTCAAACTGCCCCTTGTTGTAGTAGTCGATGGCAGCGTGGAACATCTGGTCGGAGTCGTTGACTTTGAGGAGCTTGTTGTAGGAACTGCACCCCACCGCACCGACAACCATCGCCAGCAACAGTATTTTTATCACAGAAATTCTCTTCATAAAACCCATATCCCTTCTTTCGGCACCCGTTGCCCGAAGGGCATTTAGCGTGCAAAGTTACACATTTTTAACGACTCCCAAAAAAATATATTACATTTTCCACACTTTTTTCGCCCAAACCCACACTCCACCAAGCATTATTCCCCACAACCAACCCTCCGCCACTACAATCATCGCACCACAAACGTCCCCCACTTCTTCCACAAAAACTTTGGGGCGGACTCTCGCCCACCCCAAAGAATCAATCTGTTTCGCATCGGGGAGCCCCCCGACACCATATTGCAAACCTACTCAAAGACCACCTTTACCGAGCCGGTGAGGGTGCGCTCGCCACCATCGGGCAGTAGAATATCCATCGCCACCGTAAAGGTAATCTCGTCGTACTTTTCGGCAGGCACCTCGGCAAACTGAATCCAAAAATCACGACATTGCACAAAACGTACAACGCCATTGCACCAATTAGACACTGATGTCAACGATTGAGCATCTCCCTCATCAATAGGCTCATAGGAGGGCCACCTCATTTGAACATTGTAAGCTTCTGCAATCTTAAAGTAACCTTCCAACTGTTGCCCCGTGGGCTGACCAAACAACGTCTTATCTGCACTGATTCGCATACTTTTCAGTCCAGCATTAAGGTAATACACACTCGGAACTGCCGAAGGTGTATCAACATCACACACATTTACCCCCAAAATAAAGTCGTATGTACTAATGCCTTCATTTTCTCCACCTACAACACCATTCATAGAGTAGGTAGTAACCGTTCCTTGAACAACATTTAATTGCAAAGACCTCACATCATCATCTACGTTAATAACGGATAGTCGCACATCCACATTATCTGGTGGGGAGTCCCAACGAAAACACCCCACACACAATGTCAATAACATAATCGGAAATAACAAACCTCTTTTCATAAACATCCATTTTTAATTATTTTCCATAGGGCTCCAATCAGTCATAATTCTTCGAAGATATTGATAGTTTTGCGTATTGCCATTACCATCAACAATTTGCCAATCTCTATCGGCAGCATACCACGCAGGAGAATTGCCATTATCATCACAACTACCAGTCCATCCCCAATTCATACAAATGTACACATAATCGTAACCAGTAACAACTCTTTCTGTATACATCGGCATACGGGCAGGTGGATCATTGGGATTCACTTGCAATGGCACCCAAACGTATGTATGAGTTACAAAGTACTCCAATCGCTGATATCCATCTATCAGAAATGCATGCCCAGACAGCTCTATTGGAATTCCTAAAATCTCATCCTCCTCCGCATATGCAGAAGCATAGACAGGCAACCCCTGCAACAATGTGCTCCACATGACATCTTCATCAAAAAAGCCCCATTCGGAGGTTATGCCATAATGTGTTGCGAAAACATCCTGTAAATTCACACTAGGAGCGCCCGAACCATTATTGCCATAATTCATCCCCACTAAATTCCCAATATGCGCAAGAAAGGCAGCCACCATTTTAGTTGAATCACTCTCCATTGCATACGTCACACCATCTTCTACCCATGTTGTCAACTTTCTTACCATTTTATTCCAGATTAAAGAATCTGGAACACCTTCCCATATATCATAGTTATCATTAGTCCTACCAACACTCTGCGGCACTCCGAAATGATTGTGCAAGTAGTATAGCATCTGCGCACCAGCAACTGCAACACACCCAGCGGGAGCACGTTCTCCCGATCCATCTGTTTTCAGAGGACAATAAACATTCCACGGCCAACTTTGCCCCCATTTGGTTTCTACCATATGATTGACAGTTTCATAGACCCGACTGCCTGCCACCGAACTTTGAAGCACATATCGGCCAGGGGTTGTGGGTAACTCTGGGCGGGATGGTATTTCCACCCTAGTCTGTTCGTCAACGCCCGAAATCGGATTCACATAAGGCTCCCAAAAAGAAACATTGCGACTTTGCGCTGCATTAGAACGAGTAGTGTCCTCATCCGCCAAACGCAAATTAAGAATATCGCAAGCAACGGTTTCAAGCCACACTTGCTCACCGGGGATAGCATCTTCCAACGAGAATTGTCCTTCTTCGCAATATGCCAACACTGCGGTACTTCGTTGGTCCGCCGAAATAATTTCCCAACCATCAGCATAGTTGACCACATACAAAAGAACAACATCCTCATTTGGGCCATAAGGCTTAACGTCTGTTACCACGCCTCTCGTTTCTTGCTGAGAGGCAGTGTATTTATACAAGACATCTATATCCACAAAATAACTTGTGTTCAACTTCTTTCCCTGAAAATACAAGGTTTGACTCTTGACTTCCAACAATTTGGTTGACAAACCATTTTCTGGAAGCACGTTCTCGCATGCCGTAAACAATAACGGTAATACAAACAAAAAGCATAGTTTTCGTTTCATAGCACGATTGTTTTATTGGTTAGACTTTTGTGCGCTTGCAAGATAGTAAAACAAAGCGAATTATGCAAATTTTGCGCAGGATTTCACAACGACTTGGTTGCAAATTGTAAGGAAGGGCAGAAAGGGCAGAAAGGGAGGTTAGAGAACTTAGGGAGTTTAGGGAGTTGAATTTCCCATTTTCCATTTTCGCAAATGCGAGTAAGCGAGAGCAGAGGCCACTTGTGGGCTATGCCGAGCGAGAGCATTTTAGACAAAATTTTATTTTGTCAATTTTCCATTTTCCATTTTAATTTCCTATCTTTGGGATATGAAGAACTACTTGGAACAATTCGAGCACTACATTGCCTACGAAAAAAGGCTCTCCCCCGGTACCGTGCACAACTATCTGCGAGATTGCAGGGACTTTGTGGAGTGGTGTGGCTCTACGCCCGAAAAATTCCGTCCCAAGTTGGTCTGCCGTGATGACCTCGGAGAGTGGATAAAGAGCCTCACCGAGGGCAAAGGTGGCCTCTCGCCCGCATCGGTCAACACCAAGAGTTCCTCCATCAAGGCGTGGTTTCGATGGATGACCTCGCAGGGGCTGATAGACAAAAACCCCTTGGCCGAAACATATCGACTCAAAGCGGCAAAAAAGTTGCCAAACCACATACACACATCCGAGATGCTCACCATCTTGGCCAACCTCTGGGCACGCCTGTCCAACGCCGAAGAGTACCCCTCGTTTCGCAATGCGCTCCTTGTGGTGTTGCTCTACTCTACGGGGATGAGGCTTGCCGAAATCACCACCCTCACCACCGACAGCCTCAACCACAACCTCTCGGAGGTGAAAGTTCTCGGCAAGGGAGGCAAGGAACGCATCATCCCCATTGTGAACAAGTTGCACACTCCGCTGGCCGACTACCTCAAAAGTAGGCAAAATTTTTGTAATGAAAATATTTGCATTTCTCACCAAAAAGCACTATTTTTAACAACAAAACGTAACCGTGAGGGTGAACAAGAGGTGCTGCCAATGAGCCGCTTCCAGATTGAGCGAGTGGTACAAAGGGAGTTGGCAGCCGCAGGAGTGCAAGGCAAGCACAGCCCACACGTCTTGCGACACACCTTCGCCACGATGTTGATGAATGGCGGAGCCGACCTGAGGGAGATACAGGAGTTGTTGGGGCACGCCTCACTGAGGACCACCCAGATATACACCCACACCAGCATCGCCTCCCTGCGGGAGGCCTACAACCAAGCCCACCCAAGAGGAGGAAAATAGGGTTGACAATTAACAACGTGTTGTCGGGAAGGCCCGCAGCACGAAATAGATAACTAACAATAAGGAGGACAAGGTATGAACGTAAAGATTCAATCCGTGAAATTCGATGCCGACAAGAAGTTGATCGAATTTATTGAGAACAAGGTGAATAAATTGGAGCGTTTTGTTGACCGAGTGTCCGGTGCCGAGGTAATTCTGAAACTCGACAAAGATCCCGAACAAGGCAACAAGGTGGCTACCATCAAACTTGACGTTCCAACAGAAGTGATTGTCGCCGAGCACCAGAGCAAGTCGTTTGAGGAGGCTGTGGACGGCGCAATCGATGCTATCAAAAAACAACTCGAAAAACACAAAGATAAGTTCGCCAAATAGCGATGTAACTTACGCATAATGACTCTATTGGGCCGCACCGATTGGTGCGGCTTTTTTGTGGATAGCGAGGGCGATAATGGTGATAGGGGCGATAAGGGCGATAGGGTCTTTAAGGGCTTTAAGGGCCCTATTACCCCTATCTCTCCCAGCCGCCCCAGAAGACCCAGAGGACCCAGCCAATCAACTGGGACCACTGGGGCAACTATGACTACTGGGAAGTTGTCGGCTGACGGCCGACAAAAAAAACATACCCCTCCGCCTACGGCACCTCCCCTAACTTAGGGGAGGAGTGGTTGGGGTGCTATCCGGCGTTTGAAAGCACCAAAAAAACGCAAAGTGCGAGGGGAATTTTGTGCCAAACAAGAAGGCGAGTCCGCAGCAGCCACAGGCTGTTTTGTAAAACACACCCCTCCGCCTACGGCACCTCCCCTAACTTAGGGGAGGAGTGATCGGAGTGCTCCCTAACCTCACTAAACTCCCTAAACTCCCAGAAGCCCCAGAAGCCCCCAACCGTCGGTTGACATTGAAAGAGCGGTAGATGCCAACCGCCTGCCTGCGGCAGTCGTGGCAAGACGAACACACCTCTCCGCCTTCGGCACCTCCCCTACTTAGGGGAGGAGTGGTTGTGGTGCTATCCGGCGTTTGAAAGCACCAAAAAAAACGCAAAGTGCGGAGGGAATTTTGTGCCAAACAAGAAGGCGAGTCCGCAGTTTGCTTGCGCAAATGAGGAACTCGCCTATCGAAGTGCAGTGCAAAATTCACCCGCAATCTGCGTTTTTTCGCAATCTGCGTTTTTTACTTGATGCGCTCGTAATACTCACGAGTACGAGTATCAACACGAATCTTGTCGCCGGTGTTGATAAACAAAGGAACCTTAACGGTTGCACCGGTGTTTACGGTTGCAGGTTTGAGCGAGTTGGTCGAAGCGGTATCGCCACGAACACCGGGCTCGGTGTAGGTAACCTCCATATCGATAATGGGAGGCAGCTCGGCGGTAAGTGCCATCTCCTTCTCGGTGTGGAACATAACCTCCAAAATCTGGCCATCAACCATAAGGTCGGAGTTCTCAATGAGGTCCCTGGGGATGGTAATCTCCTCGAAGGTCTCCATATGCATAAGGTGCACACCGAGGTCGTCCTCGTAGGTGTACTGATAGGGGCGACGCTCTACACGCACGGGCTCGATTTTCTCACCTACCGACGAATATGTCTTGTCGAGTACACGACCATTTTCGAGGTTTTTGAGTTTGGTGCGGATGAAAGCGGGGCCTTTACCGGGTTTAACGTGCTGGAAATCGACAACAAGGAAGGTCTTGTTGTCCATATCGATACACATACCGATTTTGATGTCTGATGCTGTTGCCATAGTTTTTGTGTTTTTTGTATTTTGTTAGAATCTGAAATATCTCTCTTTGTGTCTTTTGTGTCAGTTCAACCCACAAAAGTAGTGAAAAATGTCTAAACTCCTACAAGTTGACCGTAAGAATATCGGTTTTAAGTCCTTTCTTTTGTATTGCTTCGAGCACACGAGGGAGTGCATACATCATATTTTTGGAGGCTTTCACCGAGTCGTGGAAGACGATGATGTTGCCAGGGTGTAGGTGTCGAGTAACCTTCTGGGCGCATCGTGCAGGGGATACTTTGTGGTCGTAGTCCTCCGAGATGTTGTTCCACATCACCACACGCCAGCCTTGCGAGCGCATACGGCTCACCTCACGCAGGGCTATGCGTCCATAGGGAGGGCGGAAGAGTCGTGTGTGGGGCAGGAATTGGCCTGCTTTGTATGCACTTGCCATATACTCGTCGCTACTGACGAGCCACCCTCGGGTGTGGTTGTAGGAGTGGTTGCCGATGGCGTGGCCCCTACGCTCAATCTCCTCAATCAATTCGGGATACATCTCGGCGTTGTTGCCAAGGCAAAAGAAGGTTGCTTTGGCACCATACTTGTCCAGCGTGTCGAGGATGTATTCCGTGATTTTAGGTGTTGGTCCATCGTCGAATGTCAGATAGACAGTGTCTTTACTCTTCACCTTCCACAACATCGTGGGGGTATGTTTGCACATTATTTTAGGCCAACGAAAATACATATTATATTTATGGTTTGTTGTGTGCAAAGGTATGACAAAAAATTGCTATCTTTGCCGAAAGAGAGAATAAAAAAACGGATGTGTATGAAAAAGAGTGTTTTCAGAATAGCTGTGGGGCTATTGGCCCTCTTGGGTGTTACGGCCTCACTTGGTGGGTGCAACTCCTCGACCATCGGCACAGGCCAACAGGCGGCAGGTGGTGCCCCCTATGAGGTGATTGCCGTGGTGGAGAAGCCACAGTGGGAGGGCATTGTGGGCGACACACTGCGTGAGATTTTCGCCCTGCCGGTGGACTATGTGAACCAATATGAGCCCCGTATGGACCTTATGAGGGTTATGCGCAGTGCCTTCGAGGGCTTCATCAAAGTACACCGCAACGTACTCTTCGTAACCGTTGACCCTTCGCAGCAGGTGAGTTCGTCGGCCGTGAAGAACAAATATGCCGACGGGCAACTCATCGTCTATGTTAATGCCCCCAACGACGAGGCTATGGTCAAATACCTGTCGGAGAATAAGGAGGGACTCTTGAAGGCCTTTGAGGATGCCGAGCGAGAGAGGGCCATCAAACTCAACAGCAAGCATAAGGAGGGCGTGATGATTGACAAGATACAGAAGATGTTCGGCTTCACTATCGACCTTCCACGAGGCTACACCTCCCGAGGAACGAGTGGCGACAGCCTGCTGGTAACATCTTTCGAGTACCCCGTGGCCACACAAGGCATTGCCATCTACTCCTACCCCTACACCGGCAAGAGCGACTTTGAGTTGGAGAACCTTGTGCGCCAACGCAACAACTTTGTGAAGAACATCCCCGGCCCTTCGGACGGCTCCTATATGAAGACGGTTGACATCTATGGCCCCGAGGTTACCTACAAGCGCATCAATGGTCGTAATTGGGCCGAGATGCGTGGCTTTTGGGATTTGCAAAACGACTTTATGGGTGGCCCGATGCTGAGTTGGAGCACACTCGACAAGGAGAACAACAAGGTCATCTGCATCGACTGCTACGTCTTCTCGCCCAAACACGGACAGAGGGACCTGCTGCGTGGCCTCGAACACCTCATCTACTCCGTGAAATTCCCCTCCGACGAACAAAAGGAACAGAAATAACAAACACAGAATTAGCACGTTGCGCCATTGGCGCACAACACTTCTCAACTCTCAACCCTTAATTCAACATTTATGAATCTCAGACAAAGAATAAAAGCAGCCATCACCCCACGAAACATTGCTTCGTGGATTGGTGTGATGCTCGGTGTGGTGATTATGTCGGCAGGCTTTGTGCTCTTCACCAACCCCTATAAGATTATCCCCGGTGGTGTCTATGGTCTTGGTCGTGTGTTGCACCACATCTTCCCCGCCATACAGACCGGTACCTTCGGTTTTATGTTCGACGTTCCGCTGATGATTGCGGGCTTCTTGATTTTCGGTAGTTCGTTTGGCGCAAAGACCATTTTTGCCGCCATTCTCACCCCTATCGTGATGAACACAATGACCAATTGGATTGGCGAGAACCCCGCCGACGGAGTGTCGCTATTGAGTACTATGTTCAACTTCTCGGACAACCTGCTGATGGGTGCCATCTTTGGTGGCCTGCTGATTGGTGCAGGCACGGGTACCATCATCCGTAGCGGAGCCACCTCGGGCGGTACCGATATTGTGTCGATGATTTTGAGCAAATACCTCAAAACCAAGTTTTCGAGTGCAATGTTCTGCGTGGAGAGTATCATTGTGTTGGTGGGTATGGTTGTCTTTGCCGACTACACCCTGCCACTCTACTCGCTTATCTCCATCTTCGTTTGCGCCAAAGCCCTCGACCTTGTGCTGGATGGTGCAAGCTACGAGAAACTTCTGTTTGTCATCTCCGAACACAAGGACGAAATCAAGCACTTCATCCTCAACGAGATGGGACGTGGTGGCACCTGGATACACGCCAGCGGTATGTACACCGACAAGGAGCGTGAGATGATATTTCTCGTGGTGAGCCGCAAGGAGATTGCCCAAGTGAAACACCGCATCCACGCCATCGACAAAGAGGCCTTTGTGGTCATTGTGGATGCCCACGAAACCTATGGCGACGGCTTCAAACAGTTTGACCCCGAAACGGAGCAAACCACCAACAACGCATAAGCGAACACTCATTCAACCCAACATATACGAAAGCACAAACGCAAATGAAGATTAGCAGAGCCACAACCGGTGGCGGACACAAACTATACATCGAAACATACGGTTGCCAAATGAATGTTGGCGACACCGAAATCATCGTATCCATTATGCAAGGCGAGGGATACGAATACACTCGCAACATCGAGGAGGCCGACATTATCCTTGTGAACACCTGCTCGGTGAGGGACAATGCCGAACAGCGCATCTGGGGCCGACTCAAAGAATTCCACCGCTACAAGAGAGCCAAACGCTCGCTCATAGTGGGCATTGTGGGCTGTATGGCCGAGAGGCTCAAAGAGCAACTGCTCGAAAAGGAGCCCATCGTGGACATCGTTGCAGGCCCCGACTCCTATCGTGATATGCCCAAACTCGTGGCCGCTGCCAAGGCAGGCGGTAAGGGTGTGAACGTAGCCCTGTCGCAGGAGGAAACCTACGGCGAGATTCGCCCCGTAAGGCTCGATAGCAACGGTGTGAGTGCCTTCATCAGCATTATGAGGGGATGTATCAATATGTGCTCCTACTGCGTGGTGCCCTACACCCGTGGTATCGAACGCAGCAGGGACCCCGAAACCATCCTCCGAGAGGCAAGGGAGTGCTACGAGGCCGGTTATAGGGAGGTTACCCTGCTGGGCCAAAACGTGAACTCCTACCGTTGGAAGTGCTCCGAAGAGCCGGTTGACTTCCCCAAACTTATGGAGATGGTGGCCGCCATCGCCCCCGACCTGCGTGTGAGGTTTGCCACCTCCCACCCCAAAGACCTCTCCGATAGGCTCATTGAGGTTATGGCCTCCCACCCCAACATCTGCCGTGCCATACACCTGCCCGCACAGAGTGGTAGTAGCCGTATGTTGCAGATTATGAACCGCAAATATACCCGTGAGTGGTACCTCGGTCGCATCGCCGCCATCCGTGCCGCAATGCCCGACTGCGCCATCACCACGGACCTCATTGCGGGCTTCTGCACCGAGACACTCGAAGACCACGCCGAGACACTCTCGCTGATGAAGGAGGTGGGCTATGCGAGTGCCTTTATGTTCAAATTCTCTATGAGGCCCAACACCTACGCCGCACGACATATGACCGACGATGTGAGCGAGGAGGAGAAAACACGACGACTCACCGAGATTATCAACCTTCAAAACGAACTCTCGGCCGAGAGTAACCGCCAGGATGTGGGCAAGACCTTTGAAGTGCTCATTGAGGGCCACTCCAAACGCAGTGAGGCTCAACTCTGCGGACGCACGTCGCAGAATAAGATGGTGGTGTTTGATGCGGCCGAAGGACTTGGCGCAGGCGACTACGTTAAGGTTACCATCACGGACTGCTCATCGGCCACCCTCTTTGGCAAACTGCTGACGGAGTAGTTTGCCATATAATATATAATAATAGGAGTAATAGGGGCAATAAGGACAATAGGGAGTTTAAGGCCTTTGTTGTTTTATTGCCCTTGTTATCCTTATTACTCTCCCCCATCTCTCCCAGCCACCCCAGTTGCCCCAGAAGACCCAAAAGACCCAACCGTCGGTTGACATTGGAAAAGCGGTAGATGCCAACCGCCTGCCTACGGCAGTCGTGGCAAGACGAACACACCTCTCCGCCCTCCCGACCTCCTGCTCGGCGAGGCCGCCGAGCGCAATTTCGACCACCCCTCCCGACCTCCCCTTTCGTAGGGGAGGAGAACATACCTCTCTGGTGCGATGCACCACCTCCCCTAACTTAGGGGAGGAGTGGTTGTGGGGCTCCCTAAACTCACTAAACTCCCTAAACTCCCAAAGGCCACTACGCCACGCCACCTCACGGGTAACAAAAACGTAACCCGTGAAGAAAAGCTGCTCCCCTAAGTTAGGGGAGCTGTCGCAAAGCGACTGAGGGGTATGTTAGAAAGGGGCGATAAGGGTGATAAGGGTGATAAGGGTGATAAGGGTGATAAGGGTGATAGGGGCAATAGAGAGGTTAAGGCCCCTGCCCTATTACCCCTATTACCCCTACCTATCCCAGCCGACCCAGATGACCCAGATGACCCAGATGACCCAGAAGCCACAGCCAACCCACTGGGACAACTGGGACAACTAGGACTACCGGGCCCACTGGGAAAAAGACGGTCGTCGGTTGACGGTTGACGAAAAAAACACATAGTACGAGGAGAATTTTGTACCAAACAAGAAAGCGGGCCCGCAGTTTGCTTGTCGCAAATGAGGAGCCCGCTTATCGCAGTGCGGTGTAAAATTCACCCGCAATTGGCATTTTTTGAAAAGTCGTAGAACGGAGGGATTTTTGTGCAAAACGAGAGGGCGACCTCCGCAGTTTGCTTAACGCAAATGAGGAAGGTCGCCACTCGAAATTTTTGTGCAAAAAGCACCCGTTATACGGCTTTTAGCCGAGGAAGGAGAGCAATATACCCGCCGCCACCGCCGAACCAATAACGCCCGACACGTTGGGACCCATTGCGTGCATCAGCAAGTAGTTGCTGGGGTTGGCTTTAAGACCCTCAGCCTGCGATACACGAGCAGCCATAGGCACTGCCGAAACACCGGCCGAACCAATCAGGGGGTTAATCTTCTTACCCTCGGGCAAGAATACGTTCATCAACTTAGCCAAGAGTACACCACCTGCGGTACCGCACGAGAAGGCAACGATACCGAGTGCCAAGATACCCAGAGTCTTGAAGTTGAGGAATGCCTCAGCAGTTGCGGTTGCACCCACGGTGATACCCAGGAAGATAACCACAATGTTCATCAACTCGTTCTGTACGGTCTTTGCCAAACGGTCAACCACGCCACACTCTTTCATCAGGTTACCGAGCATCAAGCAACCAATCAGAGGTGCTGCGCTGGGCAGGATGAGAGCGATGATGATGGTGATAACGATGGGGAAGATAATCTTCTCGGTCTTGGACACCTGACGCAGGGTGGTCATCTTAATCTGACGCTCTTTCTCGGTGGTGAGAGCCCTCATAATGGGGGGCTGAATCACGGGCACGAGAGCCATATAGGAGTAAGCCGCAATAGCGATGGGGCCCAAGAGGTTGGGAGCCAACTTACTTGTCAGATAGATGGAGGTGGGGCCGTCAGCACCACCGATGATACCAATCGAGCCTGCCTCTGCGGGGGTAAAGCCCATAGCGTAAGCACCGAGGAAGGTGAGGAAGATACCAATCTGTGCAGCGGCACCCATCAGGAAACTCTTGGGGTTGGCAATCAGTGGACCGAAGTCGGTCATTGCACCCACGCCCACGAAGATCAAACAGGGGTAGATACCGAGTTTAACACCGAGGTAGAGGTAGTCCAAGAGGCCTGCGTGGCCGGTGGAGAGTGCTGCCCAATCGATGTGTCCATCGGCGAAAATCTCCGAGTGGAACATACCTGCACCGGGGAGGTTCGTGAGAAGCATACCGAATGCAATGGGCAAGAGCAACAGAGGCTCATACTGTTTTTTGATAGCCAAGTAGAGCAGGAAGCAAGCAAGTGCAAGCATCACCAAGCACTTCCAGCCGCCAGCCTCCACAAACATCTGATAGATGCCCGAGGATTGGAGGAAGTTGATGATGTCCTGACCTACGGTTGATTGGAGTAATGTAATCATAGCTTATCTCTCCTTTCTCTATTAGCCAAGAATAATCAGAGGCTCGCCCTCCTGAACGATTGCGCCCTTGTTTGCGCAAATCTCCTTAACAACACCAGCCTTGTCAGCCGAGATGTTATTCTCCATCTTCATAGCCTCCAACACTGCAACGGTCTGGCCAACAGCCACACTATCGCCAACTGCCACATTGACACTCAAAACAGTACCGGGCAGGGGGCTGACGATTTTGGCACCACCGGCTGTGGCTGCTTTGGGAGCAGATGCAGCAGCGGGTGCGGGTGCTGCTGCGGGAGCCGAAGCGTTGTAGGTGGCCTTAGACACCTGGGGTTTGCTTGTGGGCATAGGCTTAACGCCATCTACCTCAACAATGTATTCGGTACCATTGACAATAACACGAGCAGTTTTGGAGTTGTGGTCGAGCTTATCGAGCTGCACTTTGTACTCGTTGTCGTTGATTTTCAAATTATAGTTTTTCATCTCTTTTCTAACTTGTTTCTAACAATGTTGATTATTTGTGTTGGGGAAGACGGGTGAGTCCGTGAATCTTCGAGTTCCAAGGCGAGTAGGCACGCTTGATGGTCTGGATGGTAAGGATTTCCGACTCACGGTCGTGGTCCTCACCTGCGGCCAGGCGAATTGCCATAGCGATAGCGGCAACCTCCTCAGTCGAAACCATACCAGGGAGTACGATTTCTACCGGAGCGTCTTCTCCTTTGGCGGCACTCTTCTTGGCTACTTTCTGTTTGTGGTTTGCGGCAAAGACCACACCGAAGAGCTTGATGATGAAAATCAACAGCACCAAGGTCAGCACCACCACAAGGAAGCCGATGAGAGTAATCCACAAAATTTGTGACCAATTCATATTGTTCTCTGTTTAATATTGGTTAAACACTACAAAGGAATGTTGCCGTGTTTCTTGGCAGGGTTCACGAGGCGTTTGGTAGCCAAGCTCTGCAATGCCCTGATGATACGGAAACGGGTGTTGCGAGGCTCGATAACGTCGTCGATGTAGCCATAGCTTGCAGCACGATAGGGGTTGGAGAACTTGTCTTTGTACTCCTGCTCCTTCTGTGCGATAAGCTCTGCCCTTGCCTCGGGAGTCTCACAAGCGGCAATCTCCTTGGCGTTGAGCACCTCAACAGCACCACTTGCACCCATAACGGCAATCTCTGCACAGGGCCAAGCGTAGTTGATGTCGCCACGGATGTGCTTCGAGCTCATCACGATATAGGCACCACCGTAGGCCTTACGCAGAGTAACGGTAACCTTGGCAACGGTTGCCTCGCAGTAGGCATAGAGGAGTTTTGCACCGTGGTCGATAACGCCACCATACTCCTGACCGGTACCGGGCAAGAAGCCGGGAACATCTACGAAGGTTACGATAGGAATATTGAATGCGTCGCAGAAACGTACAAACCTTGCAGCCTTGCACGAAGCCTTGATGTCCAACACACCTGCCATAAACTTGGGCTGGTTGGCAATGATACCAACGCTCTGGCCATTGAACCTTGCAAAACCGGTGATGATGTTGCGGGCATAGGCAGCCTGCGACTCCAAGAACTCACCATTGTCAACCACTGCGTTGATAACCTCATACATATCGTAGGCCTTGTTGGGGTTGTCGGGAATAATCTCGTTCAACGAATCCTCCAAGCGGTCGATGGGGTCCGAGCAAGCAGCAATGGGGGTATCCTCCATATTGTTCTGGGGAATGTAGCTGATAAGCTGACGGGTGATGTTGATGGCCTCCTCCTCGGTGTCAACAGCGAAGTGGGTAACACCACTCTTGCTTGCGTGTACGCTTGCGCCACCGAGCTGCTCCTGGGTTACATCCTCGCCCACAACGGTCTTAACAACCTTGGGACCGGTGAGGAACATATAGGAGGTGTCTTTCTTCATAATCACGAAGTCGGTCAGTGCGGGCGAGTAAACAGCACCACCTGCGCAGGGACCGAGAATCAACGAAATCTGGGGAATAACACCACTCGATATCACGTTGCGCTGGAAAATATCAGCGTAGCCTGCCAAAGCGTTTACACCCTCCTGGATACGAGCGCCACCCGAGTCGTTCAGGCCGATAACGGGAGCACCGTTGCGCATAGCCATATCCATAATTTTGCAAATCTTCTCACTCATAGTGAGCGACAACGAACCTGCCGATACGCTGAAGTCCTGTGCGAACACATACACCAAACGGCCGTCGATGGTACCGTAGCCGGTAACAACACCATCGCCGAGGGTGTGGCTCTTCTCCATACCGAAGTCGGTACAGCGGTGAGTTACGAACATATCGAACTCCTCAAAACTACCCTCGTCGAGCAACATAGCGAGCCTCTCACGAGCAGTATATTTTCCTTTTGCGTGCTGGGCATCGATACGTTTCTGACCGCCACCCATTTTTGCCTCCTCACGAAGCTCAATCAGCTTCGCAATTTTGTCTTGAATTTCGCTCATAGTTTTTTGTCGAACGTCGAACGTCAAACGTCGAACGTCATTTTTGTTTGTGTTATAAAAAAAATTGTGGTTTCCTATTTTGGGACTACTCCTCGCATTTGCAACCGGGGCAGCAAAGCTCGGTCAGCACACCCTTGGTCGATTTGGGGTGGAGGAAAGCAATGTTGAGGCCCTCTGCGCCCTTACGGGGAGCCTTGTCAATCAGGCGAATCTCTTTGCTCTCTGCCTCTGCCAAAGCCTCTGCAACATCCTCAACAGCGAATGCCAAGTGGTGAACACCCTCGCCACGTTTCTCAATAAAACCTGCGATGGTACTCTCAGGACAGGTGGGCTCCAAGAGCTCGATTTTGGTCTGACCGACCTTGAAGAAAGCGGTACGAACCTTCTGGTCTGCCACCTCCTCAATGCTGTAACACTTCAAACCCAATACCTCCTCATAGTAAGGAATGGACTCTTCCAAACTCTTGACAGCGATGCCAAGGTGCTCGATGTGTGAAATCTTCATAGCGTTTGTAAAATTTGTTAGTTTATGTTTTGTGTTGTTGTGAACAATCTTTAATTTGTGATAGCCAAGCACTTGCGGCGGCCACTTTCGCTCCCACGCACACATACGCACATAGGTCGGTCGCAAAGGTACTAATAAAATTGATAATTGGAAAAAAGAAAATTGAAAATAATGGTGCGCCTTGGGAGCAAATAGGGGCTTTTTTCTCACGGGTATCTTTTTTGTTACCCGTGAAGCAAGCAAGTAATTTTGAATTGCCCCTATCACCCCTATCACCTCTATTACCTCTATTACCTCTATTACCCCTATTACCCTTATCACCCCTACCTCTCCCAGCCGCCCCAGTTGCCCCACCCGCCCCAGCCGCCCATCTCCCCGCCCTCCATTTCGCCAAAATTTTCCCATCCCCCTGCCGCATTTCTAAAAAATTTGAAGAAAATTTTGAAAATTTTTAATAAATCCCTTGCGTTTTGAAAATTTTTTATCATATTTGCGGTGTCAAACAAAATTTTGACAAAATCATCTATGGCACTTTTGAAAGATTTTTTTTATCAGCAGGACTCCGAAAGGCTCAAAGGCGTTTCGCATAAGAATATGCTGATAAAGCAGAGTATCATAGCCCATATGGCTGTCGCCGGACAGTCCACCCTCGCCGAACTCACAAAGGCTCTCCACATCAGCGTACCCACGATGACCAAACTTGTGGGCGAGCTTGTGGAGGAGAACATCGTGGTTGACAATGGCAAGGTGGAGACCTCCGGTGGTCGCAGGCCCAACATCTTCGGCCTGGCCAACACGGCTATCTATTTCGCCGGTATCGACATCGGGCGAGATTACCTCTGTATGATCATTACCGACCTGAAAAACAATATCATCGTTTCGCAAACCGCCACCCCATTCACACTCTCCGACGAGGCTCGTTGCTTGGCCGACATCTGCCAACGCATCAACAATTTCCTCGACAATTGCGGTGTTGAGAGGGGCAAGATTCTCGGCATTGGTGTCTGCATTGCGGGCCGTGTAAATCCCGAGACGGGACACAGTTATATGTTCTTCACCGAGGGTGGCAAGTCGCTCAAAGAGGTTATTGAGGAGGCCACCGGCATCAACGTACTTGTGGAGAACGACACAAGGGCGAGGTGCTATGCGGAATATTATGCCGACGAGGAGAACAAGGTTAAGAATCTTCTCTACCTCCACCTCGGACGAGGCGTTGCCATTGGTATCATTGCCGATGGTAAGCTCTACTATGGAAAGAGTGGTTTTGCGGGCGAGTTTGGCCACACTCCTTTTTTCAACAACGAGATTATCTGCGTGTGTGGCAAGAAGGGTTGTTTGGAGACGGAGGTTAGCGGTATTGCCATAGAGAACAAGATTGTGGGACAGATTGCCTCGGGTGTAAACACCATTCTTCGTGATAAGTGGGCCGCAGGGGAGACCATCCACATCGACGACATTATCACCGCAGCCAAGAACGACGACAACCTCTCCATTGAACTCATTGAGGAGGCCGGTGAGAAGATTGGTAAGAGTATTGCATTCCTCATCAACATCTTCAACCCCGAGGAGGTTATCATTGGTGGCAATATGGCCCAAGCGGGCGACTACCTGATGTTGCCCCTCAAATCGGCCACAAACAAGTATTCGATGAGCCTTGTCTATAAGGACACCTCATTCCGCCTCTCCCAGATGGGGGCCGATGCAGGAGCACTGGGTGTGGCGATGCTCATCCGCAACAAGATTATCGGACTATAAGTTTTTTTTAGGAATACAAAAAACGTTAGACAAAGTAGTATGAACGCATTGGAAACGGACATAATCAAACTCCGAGCATTGGAGGTCGAGGACGTTGACGTTCTGTATCGTTGGGAGAACGACCCCAACGTGTGGAAGGTCAGCGGCACTATGGCCCCCTTCTCGAAGTACATTCTGCGCCGTTTCATTGAGGAGCAGAGGTATGACATCTTCGAGACCCGCCAGATGCGTTTGGTCATTGAGTCGAAGAGTAGCGGCAGGCCTGTGGGCACCATCGACCTCTTCGACATCGACCCCTACAACCGCAGGGCAGGTGTTGGTGTGCTCATCTACGACAAGGACGACGAGGGACAAGGCTATGCTTCGAGTGCCTTGCAGGCCCTGATTCGCTACTCGTTCCAGATTCTCGGCCTGAACCAACTCTACTGCAACATCCTCTCCAACAACGTCCGCAGTTTGAACCTCTTTAAGAGCAAGGATTTCAGCGTTGTGGGCCTCAAACGAGAGTGGGTGCGCTCGACCACCGATTGGCTCGACGAGTATATGTTGCAACTCATCAACCCCACAAAGTAGGGAGATGTTCAAAATTAGTTAAGCGAAATACAAACAAAAAACATAATACACTATGAAAATTGCAAATGAAACCGCTGTGGCTATCAGCTACACGCTCACAGTAGATGGTCAGGTAGCCGACCAAGCAACCAAAGAGGCTCCCTTGAAGTTCGTATATGGTATTGGTATGTTGCTGCCCAAATTTGAGGAGTATCTGCTCGGTTTGGAGGTTGGCGACAAATATGCCTTCACTCTTTCGCCCGAGGAGGGCTATGGCGTGAGCAACCCCAATATGGTGATTGACGTGCCCAAAGCCGCCTTTGAGATTAACGGCCAGATTGAGGAGGGCTTGTTGGAGATTGGCAACCGTATTCCTATGATGACCCAGATGGGCCAGCCCGTAATTGGCGTTGTTAAGGAGGTGAGTGCCGAGGCTGTGAAGATGGACTTCAACCA
This sequence comes from Tidjanibacter sp., assembly GCA_045614965.1. Taxonomy (GTDB): domain Bacteria; phylum Bacteroidota; class Bacteroidia; order Bacteroidales; family Rikenellaceae; genus Tidjanibacter. The sequence continues at coordinate 28,021 of JAZLDY010000064.1, read as the reverse complement.
CCCTATGGCCGACAAGACCCTCAACTTCGAGGGTGAGGTTGTGGATGTTCACGAGGCCACCGACGACGACTATCCCCACTCGTGCGGCTGCGGCTGCGAGGGTGGTTGCGACCACGAGGGCGAGTGTGGCGACGACTGCGGTTGCGGCCACTGCCACTAATAAGCACCAAAGCACAACACCTCTCCCACCCTTTGGGAGAGGTGTCTTTTTTTTCGTACCACACAAAACTTTTTGAGAGGTGAAATTCACGCTGATACACTACACCGAAGGTTGGGAGTTGGGAGCCACCATAGACCTGAGCACCCTACCACCACTCGGCTCTTTGATTAAGGCCGACGACGACGGCTCGGAGGACTACAACGACATCTTTTATGTCGATAACATTATGTTGGCCAATGGTGGCGAGAACTACCTATTTGTACGTCCCTATGTGGGCTACGGAATAATGGCTCCACTCACCGAGGCAGACCGCATCTCGGAGGCAATCAAGGAGGCCAAAGAGGAGATTGTTAAGAAGTTGGATGATATTGACGACAGAGTAACCCTTCTGCCCCTACACGTCTGACCGAACACTCCTAAAAGAGGAACTCGCAGGGCGCATACCCCTTGCCGATGCGCACAAAGGAGCGTTCACAGAGTCCGTTGGTAACAACGATATAGGGGGCACCGAGCACACTGTTGTACCTCACAGCCTGCGCCACCACCCCATCATCCAACGCCACCGAGGGGGCCTTACATTCGACCACAATCCAAGGCTTCATATCGGGGCCAACAGCCACAATATCAGCCCTTTGGTTTTGACCATTGAGGGGCACGGGATACTCCTCGGCAATATGTGTCGGGGGCACCGAGTGGGCCTCTTGGAGGAAGTGAACAACGTGTCGGCGCACCCACTCCTCGGGAGTGAGAGGGAGCCATCCGCCACGAGTGGGCACAAAGACCTCCACCACATCGCCCTTGTGTCGTAGGCGCAGCGGTGCGGGTGGAAATATTAGGAACGGATATTTTTCGTTATCTACCAAAAAAGTACTAATTTTAGGCCCAAATATACGAATAAAAATAGCATTATGAGCAAACGAACACTTTTTGTCGCCTTTTTGACTCTTCTTTGCACACCCCTTGCAGGCGTGGCGCAAACCGACGATATACCCATCTACGATTGGGAGATTGACCGCACACCGAAGGCTGTGGAGGCCTTTGTGGCGGGCGCACCCTCTTCGCACAATATGCTCATCCACCGCACCGCACTCACCCCCTACGCCACCCGTGAAGAGGCCTTGGCCGAGAGTGCAACATCAACCCTTGTGGTGGAACTCGACAAGTGGCAGGTGGACTCGTTGGATAGGGGTGCTGTGAAATATACCACACGCTTCAAACGCACCTACCGACACGACGACACCCAAATAATTCTCTGTGTGGAGGGGGCAGGTGGTGCTGTGAGCGTGGAGGTCAACGACAGCGAGGTGGGATATACCTCTTCGGGCCGTGGACGTAGCGAGTTTGACCTCACAAAAAAGTTGCACGAGAACTACAACACCATAAGTATCGTGGTACACACCGACTACCGTTCGAGAGCATTGGAGGCAGGCCGTAGAGCCGAGCCAACCTTCCGTAGGGCCACGCTGATTACCCCTCCAAGGGTGGCCATCAGCGACTATGTGGCCGCCACAACCTTCAACTCTCAGGGCGAAGGACTCCTCAACCTGGGTGTGGTGATGCAGAGCTACCTGCTCAACAGCAAGGTCTTTGAGGTGGGCTACGAGTTGATTGACGGCGAGGGTAAGGTTGTCAGTGCGGGCACAAAAGAGTTGCGCACCAAAATGCTCTCACGAGATACGGTGAGCTTCTTTGCACGCCTGCCGAAGGTGAGCAAGTGGAGCCACAAGGAGCCCAACCTCTACACCCTCTTGCTCTTCACTCGCCACGAACGGAGGCCCCGTGAGTTTACGGCCGTACCTGTGGGCTTCCGCACTGTGGAGTTTTCCGACGAGGGCAAGGTGGTTATTAACGGCACCACACCCCTGCTCCACCCCGTGGAGGCGGAGTGGTGTGGCGATGCCGCCACCACCGAGAGCCACCTGAGGGAGTTGCGTAGCAAGGGCTACAACACGATATATGTGCCGGCAATGCAGCCCGACGAGTTCTACACTCTTTGCGACCAAATAGGACTCTATGTGAGGGACCAAGCCGACATCGACTGCACGGGTGCCGACCGCACCAACACACCCTCCAACAATCCCGAATGGCAGGGGCTGTTTAGCGAGCGTATTATGGAGATGTACCATAGCGCAAAGAACCACCCATCGGTTGTGATGTTCTCTCTGGCCCGCAATGCACAGAATGGTATCTGCTTGTATGAGAGTTATTTGGAGATGAAGGCCCTCAAAGGCGAGGCCCGCCCGATGATTTACCCCGAAGCCAACGGCGAATGGAATAGCGACTTGTAAGATGGTCGTAGGTTGACGGTTGACAGCCAATGATTGACGGCCAACGGCCAACGGTTGACAAAAAACTCTCGGGTTACAAAAATGTAACCCGAGAGTTTTTTAATGTTCATCGGTTGATTATCCTCAACGCCTCCTCGGGGCGATTGGTGGTGATGTAATCAACACCCTTTCGGGCATAGCGACGCAGGGAGGAGTCGCTATTCACAGTCCACACATTTGTTTCCAGCCCCAAAGTGTGGCTCTCCTCTATCCACGAGGGGTGCAACTCGAAGATTGCAAAGTTGTAGTCGGGACCCGCAAAGCCCTCCGCCTTCAACTCCTTGGGCGAGAGGTTGCCTTTGAGATAGAAAACCTTGGCCACAGGTGCCACTCGGTGGAACTCCCTACACGCTTCGAGGGAGAAACTGATGTAGTCGGTGCGGTCGGCAAGGCCCATTTCCACCACCATCTGCACTCCCTTGGCCACCGCCTCACGCTCCTGCGAGGGTGTAGGGTGGGGTTTGAGTTCAAAAACGAGGTGCAGATTGGGGTATTTGAGGGCCTCGGCGAGGTACTCCGCAAGGGTAGGTATTCTCTCGCCATTGGGCAATCGGTGGGCCCTGACCTCCTCGGCGGTCATCTCCGTAATGGGGCGGTCATACTCCCCTCCGAGCTTGCGGTCGTGGAAGACCACAAGTTCGCCGTCCGAGGTCAGCCACACATCAAACTCACTACCCCAACATCCTATCTCGGCTGCCCGACGTAGGGCTGTGAGCGAGTTCTGAGCACTACCATCGGTGTCCCAATAACCACGGTGGGCAATAACTTTGGTCTGTGCCGAGAGCGACACCGAGGCCACCAGCAGGCACAATGTGAGAAAAATGGTCTGTTTTTTCATCTTTTTTGCAATGCTTCTGTGTGGCAAATATACCACAAAAAGAGTATCTTTGCGCCAACATTAACAACCAAACGAACAGAGAAACATTTTTTGACTATGAAGATAAACTCCACCAACAAACTTTTCATCGCCCTTGCCCTCGTTGCGGGCCTACTGTCGGGCTGTGCCGACAAGGAACTTACCGAGGTGCGCTACCTCGCATCGGCCACCACCACCGCCGAACTCTACTCGCTCAGCGAGGAGGGCACACTCTCCGTTGCGGGCCACTTCCTGCGTGGTACGGAGGTGGTTACCTACCCCAACTGCACCGAGAGGGTAGAGAAGGTGTCGTATGTAAAACTGCTTGTTGATGGAGGCGAGTTCTATGCCCCCGAGAGCACTCTCGCATTGGACAAACACAGCGTTGTGGCCGAGCAGAGGGTGTGGGTGCGTACCCCCGCCACCATCCTCTCCAACCTCAATGAGTCAACCATTGCGGGCTTTGCCGACAAGAGTGCCGAGTTGGAGGTTGTGGGCTACGACTCGCTGCGCAGCGACGGTACGGTGGCGACCTACAAGGTGCGCCAAGGCGAGGTTGAGGGCTACATCTACGGCAAATACACCGTCTTTACCCCCGAGGAGGCAGCCCTTAGGTACAAGGCCGAGGAGTACGACAAGGTGCACAAGGCCGTGAAGAACTCCTTTGGTGGCGGTGAGGCCATCGGTTGCGACTTCTACCCCGTGGAAAAACCCACCTTTGAGAAGAACCCTATGCCCCACGCTTGCTACTCGCTCTATCTCAACTCGGGTACCAACGTGCTCAAAAACATCGAGGCCTACATCACCCTTGCCAAGCAGAGCAAAATCAACACCTTTGTTATCGACATCAAGGACAACGAAAGCCCCGGCTACAAAGCCGATGCGATGAAGACCTACTCGCCCACCAACTACCGCAGGGCGGGCGACAAGGAGGCCCTCTACCGTAGGGTTGTAAGCCGCTTGCACGAGGAGGGCTTCTATGTTGTGGGCCGTATCACCTGCTTCAAAGACTCATACTTTGTTAAGGACAACCCACAGTGTGCCATCACCGAGAAGGCCACGGGCGAGCCCTTCAAACACAACAAAGCCTTCTGGCCCAGCGGCTTCGACAGGAGGGTGTGGGAGTTCAACGTGGCACTCGCAAAGGAGGCTGTGGAGAAGTTTGGTTTCAATGAGATAAACTTCGACTATGTGCGCTTCCCCGACCGTATGACCAAGGTGGAGAGCATTGTTGACTACCACAACCGCTATGGCGAGAGCAAGGTGCAGGCCATTCAGAGGTTTGTGCAGTATGCTTGCGACGAGATACACAAGGTGGGTGCCTATGTGTCGGTGGACGTGTTTGGCGAGAGTGCCAACCCCGGCTACACCACCGCCTATGGTCAGTATTGGCCCGCCATCAGCAACGTGGCCGATGTCATCAGCGGTATGCCCTATCCCGACCACTTCTCCAATGGCTACTACGGCATCCAAAAGCCGTGGAACAACCCCTATGATATTCTCTACCAATGGGGCCAGAGGGTGCAGGGCCGTCAGGCCGTTACCCCCACTCCTGCGGTGGTGCGTACCTGGGTGCAGGCCTACAATGTGATGCGCCACGTGGATAGAAATGGTATTGCCTACGATGCCGAGAATGTGGAGAAGGAGATTAGGGGCCTCTATGCTGCGGGCCTCACGGGTGGCTACATCACTTGGCTCGCCTCGTCCAACATCGAGAAATACTACCAGCAACTCGGGGCGTTCCAAAAAGACTACTACGCCGAGTACACAACCAAATAACAGTTGACAGTTATCAGTTGACAGTTGTCAGTTGACGGTTGACGGTTGACGGCCGACAATAAACCAACAGCCCCTGCCTATTGTGGCAGGGGCTGTTGGTTTATTTGATGTCAATCTTGCGGGCTTCGTGTTTTTCGACAGCCTCGGGCTTTTTGGGCAGGGTTATGTGGAGCACACCCTTGTCCACACGAGCATCAATGCCATCACGTTTTACGTCGTCGGGCAGGAGCATCGTCTGCTGAAACTTGGAGTAGGAAAACTCCTTGCGCAGATAGTGGGTGTCTTTGTCCTCCTCTTTGTTTTCGGCCTTGCGCTCCATACAGATCACAAGGTCGTTGTTCTCGTTGAGGTGCACATCGAAATCCTCTTTGGTGAGTCCGGGTGCGGCCACCTCCACGAGGTAGTTTTTCTTTGTCTCTTTGACGTTGATTGCGGGGATGATGCCCGAAGGGGTGCGGCTGTCGAGCCACTCGCCACTAAGCAGGTCGCCCAAGATGGAGGGCACCCAACTTTGGTTGCGTCTTACGATTGCTGACATAGTTGGAAAGGTTGTTTTAGTGAATGAATGTTGTATTTGTTGGTTTGTTTGTGCGCCCACATTTGGGGCTTGCAGTCGTGTGGAAGTGCAACTTTTGTGCCGTTTTGGACAATTCGGAGTTGGAAAATTTCCATTCGTCGCCCGAAATTTATTGTTCATCGCTTGGTGGATACGAAAATATGAACTACTTTTGTGGTGCTGTTAGGGGTGCCACCCTTGTTTGTGGTGGCTGAGAAGATACCCTCTGAACCTGATATGTATAATGACAGCGCAGGGAAACGGTAACTTTTTGGATGGAAAGAGAAATGAGGTGAATTATATTTGCACTTTCTACTGACCAAAGACTGACTAACCGATGCCGTACTCCTTGCCCAAGGAGTACGGCTTTTTTGTGGCAGGATGTTTTAGACTTTAATTTTAACAAGGTATGATTGACAGAAACGGATTGGCTTCCCACTTGGAGGCGGTGCGCAAGGGGAGTCCTCTGGTGCACAACATCACCAACTATGTGGCAATGAACAATAGTGCCAACGCTCTGCTGGCCATTGGTGCCTCGCCCGTTATGGCCCATTGGACGGCCGAGATGGAGGAGATGGTGGCCATTGCCGGTGCGTTGGTCATCAACATCGGCACCCTCGATGCGGAGTGGATAGAGGGAATGTTGGCCGCAGGTAGGGCCGCCCACCAAAGGGGAGTGCCCGTTGTGCTGGACCCCGTGGGTGCGGGCGCAACCTCACATCGCACACGCACGGCGTGGGAGATTATCGAGCAGTGCCATCCCACGGTTATTCGTGGCAATGGTAGCGAGATTATGGCCCTCATAAATGCCGACGTGAAGAGCAAGGGCGTGGACTCCACAGCCTCGTCGGACGATGCATTGGAGGCGGCAAAGGCACTTGCCGTGCGCACGGGTGCGGTGGTGGTAATCAGCGGCCCAACGGACTACATCACCGATGGTACTCACACCGAAACCATCACCAACGGCCACCCCATAATGACCGCCGTTACGGGTATGGGCTGCACGGCTTCGGCTGTGGTGGGTGCTTTTGTGGCCACGGGAGAGGATGCGCTTCTGTCGGCCACCCACGCAATGGCTGTGATGGGTGTTGCAGGCGAGAGGGCCCAGAAGGTGGCCCGTGGCTCGGGCTCGATGCAGGTGGCTTTCCTTGATGAACTCTACAACCTCACGGGCGAGGTACTCAAAAACGAAGTGCGCCAATGAAACGAGAACAACTAAGGCTCTATCTTGTTACCGACAGTGGCCTTTCGCTTGGTCGTCCCTTGGAGGAGATTGTCGGGGAGGCCGTGGCGGGCGGTGTTACTATGGTGCAACTGCGAGAGAAGGAGGCCTCCACAAGGGACTTTGTGGAGTTGGCCCTGCGCCTAAAACCTGTGTGCAAAGCGGCAGGGGTACCATTGATTATCAACGACCGTATCGATGTGGCTCTTGCGGTGGATGCCGATGGTGTCCACATAGGCCAGAGCGATATGCCCTACGAGGTGGCCCGCAGGCTGTTGGGCCCCAACAAAATCATCGGCCTTTCGGTGGAGAACTTCGGGGACTTGGAGGTGGCAAATGGGCTTGATGTCGATTATGTGGGCATTTCGCCCGTCTATGGCACCCCCACCAAGACCGACACCGCCGAGCCTTTCGGACTCGAAGGTCTGCGCAAGGCGGTGGAGTTGTCGGCCCACCCCACAGTGGCAATCGGAGGTATGAATACCTCCACCATTGGGGCGGTGATGGGCGTTGGTACGGATGGTGTGGCCGTTGTGTCGGCCATCTGCTCGGCACCTTCGCCACGAGAGGCATCCCAAGAACTTCTGAAAATAGTAAATAGCAATTTAGGACGTTAGACTTTTGACGTTAGACATAAAAAATAGGAATCTATGAGTTGGACAAAAGAAGTGTGGCAGAAGTCGCTGCCAATCTACGAGCGCATCACACGTCATCCATTTATTGCCGAACTTGCCGCAGGTACTCTTGCACAAGAGAAGTTCGCACGTTATTTGGCACAAGACGAGATATACATTAAGAACTATGGCGAGGAGATGTTTCTTTTGGCCGATATGCTTCCCGATGTGGCTATGCAGGAGATGTTTCGTGCCTATGCAAAAGGAGGTATGGAGGCAGAAACTGCGATGCACCAAATGCTCATTGACAGCTTTGGCATAGACACCGCTGTTGAGCCTTCGGAAGTTACGGCCGGCTATATGGCACACACTCGCAAATATATCAATACCGGTGTACCGGCTCTTGCATTGGCTGCAATGCTGCCCTGTATGTGGATTTATAATGAGGTGGGACTCTTTATCTACAACCATCGTAATCTTGCCCCTAATCCTTATGCCGAATGGGTCGCAACCTACGCTTCGGAGGACTTCACGGAGGGAACACGGGCTGTGTTGGAGATGTGTGATCGCTATGCCGAAGAGGCAACTCCTGAGATGAGAGAGGAGATGACACAAGCCTACCTCATCGCAGCCGAGTATGAGTGGGCATTCTGGAATTGGGGATACTATGGAGATGAGAAATAGTCGCAATGGCAAACGGAGAATTTGGCTTTATTGAGAAGATAAAAAGACTCTTTGGCACCACCGAGGGCCTTGTGGGTATTGGCGACGACTGCGCTGTGATACCGATGGGCGAGAGCGACCTTCTCGTTACTACGGATATGCTCATTGAGGGCATACATTTTCTGCGCTCCGATGCAACCCCCGAGCAAGTGGGCTACAAGTCTGTGGCGGTCAACCTGAGCGACATTGCCGCAATGGGTGGTAGGCCTGTGGGTACATTCCTCTCCATCGCCCTACCAAAGGGCGTGCAGGGCGAGTGGGCCGAGAGATTTATGGAGGGCTTTGCGGAGATTAGTCGCCACTATGGGGTACCGCTGCTGGGTGGCGACACCACCTCCTCGCTCCGTGATGTGGCTGTGAATGTAGCTGTGGTGGGCACCTGTCCCCACGGAGAGGCCATTCTGCGCAGTGGTGCACGGGTGGGCGACACCATCTTTGTTACGGGCCCATTGGGCGACTCGGGCGCAGGACTCAAAGTTCTTTTGGAAGCGGCAGAGCGCACCCCCGACGAGGACTTTCTGGTGGAGCGACACTACACCCCCACTCCTCGCCTGAACGAGGGCCTTGCACTGGCAGCCACAGGCTTGGTGGGGGCAATGATGGACATCTCGGATGGCATAGCCTCCGACCTTGGGCACATATTGAAGGCTTCGGGCGTGGGCGCAAGGGTGGAACTCGACACACTTCCCACCTCCGAGCAGTTGCAACGTGTGTGTGAGCACAAGGGGTGGAATGCCGCTGAACTTGCAGCCTCTGCGGGCGAAGACTACGAACTACTCCTCACAGCTCCCGAAGAGATTACCCAAATGGTCAACTTCCCCCTCTACCCCATAGGTAGGATTACCAACGGTGGGGCGGAGATTGAGTGGTGCAAAGGTGGCCAAAGGTGCGAGTTTACAACCCTTGGATTTACACATTTTTAAGACTATATGACAACAGCAAAGAGATATAACAGAGTGCTCACCATTGCCGGCAGCGATTCGGGTGGTGGTGCAGGAATACAGGCCGACATCAAGGCCATTAGTGCAATGGGGGCCTATGCCGCCTCGGCCATCACAGCCGTAACGGTGCAGAACACCCTCGGTGTGGAGGTCGTACACCCCATTCCCTTGGATATTTTGGGCGGACAGATTGACTCCGTGCTCTCCGACATTGGGGCCGATGCGGTGAAGATTGGTATGCTCCACTCCTCGGAGGTGGTGCGCCTTGTGGCCGACAAATTGCGCCACTATGATATTCGCAACGTAGTGCTCGACCCTGTGATGGTTAGCACCTCGGGCCATAGGCTCATTGAGGAGAGCGCAATCGAAACCCTCAAAAGCCAGCTTCTTCCACTTGCGAGGGTTATCACACCCAACATCCCCGAAGCGGAGATACTTGCAGGCGTGAAGATTGAGCGCAACGAGGAGTTGGCCGATGTGGCACGCAGGCTGTCGCAGGGTGGAAAAGTGTCGGTGCTATTGAAGGCAGGCCACCTGACGGAGGAAAGACTTGTGGACATCTTCTACAATGCCGAGCAGGACACCATCCTTGAACTACCCTCGGTGCGCATCCACACCCCCAATACCCACGGTACGGGCTGCACCCTCTCGTCGGCCTTTGCTGCTGCGCTGGCGTGCGGTATGGGGCTGGATGATGCGGCACAGGCAGCCAAGGAGTATATCAATGGGGCGATAGTGTCGGGCGCAGCCTACACCATTGGCGGTGGCCACGGCCCTGTGGACCACTTCTTCGCACATAGAAAGTAAGCAGCAAAAAAAATCACGGGTAACAAGGTGCTACCCGTGATTTTTTAGTTTTTAGTCCCTACGTTTTCCAAACATATCGCCTTCAATGGCGTGTTTCGTTTACTTTTTGCCTACAAGGTCGTTGTAGTCCTCCATTGAGCGGGCAATGACATCACGGGCAACATCAGCACCGTAGATGCTCACAAACCTCATACGGGAGGTGTGCTCACCGGGGATATCCTTGTAGGTGGTGAAGTAGTGTATCAGCCTACGCACAATGCGGGTGGGGAGTTGCTCGATGTCGGTCATCTCGCCATAAATCGCATCGTTCATCAGCACAGCGATAATCTTATCGTCCGCCTGGTTGTGGTCCAGCAGTCGCAGACCGCCAATGGGCCTCGCACGCACAATAATATCGCCGTGGGTTACATCCTTCTCCGTAAGCACACAGATATCCAGCGGGTCGCCGTCGCCCTCAACATCAAACCTCGCAAGGGCCTTGTTGGTCAACTCGGCCATCTTGTCGGCACAGTAGGTGCGGGGCAGGAAGCCATAGAGCGAGGGGACAATGTTGGAGAACTTCTGTGGGCGGTCCACCATCAGGTAGCCCGTAGCCTTATCAACTTCATACTTTACGGTGTCGGTTGGCACAATCTCAATAAAAGCCCTCACCTCGTCGGGTGTTCCCGGGTCGATACCGTGCCACGGGTGGGCTTTATGTGTGTTTTTGTAGTCCATATAGCGTTGTAGTTTTGGTCTGCACAATAGTTCTGCACCCACAAAAGTAGCAATCTATTTTCTCTTATCAAAGCTGTTTCGCAAAAAATACTACCTTTGTAGGCAGATATAACACACAAAAGCATCTCAACCCAATGCAACAGCACACCCAAAACCACTACCTCATTCTTGACGGCCTGCGAGGCGTGGCTGCCCTGATGGTCATCTGCTATCACATCTTTGAGGCCTTTGCCACCTCACCCCTCGACCAACACTTCAACCACGGCTACTTGGCGGTGGACTTCTTCTTTCTGTTGTCGGGTTTTGTGGTTGGGTATGCCTACGACAACCGCCTTCGTAGCGGAGCAATGACCACCAGAGAGTTCCTCCTGCGCCGCTTTGTGCGCCTACACCCGATGGTCATCTTGGCATCCATAGTGGGCGTGGTGGCCTTCCTTGCCGTGGGAAGGGAGCGTTGGGACGGCACCACCACACCGTTGGTAGCTGTGGGTGTCGCTTGGCTGATGACGGCCACGATGTTACCCTCGGGTGTGGGCGGAATGTCGGACGTGAGGGGCAATGGCGAGATGTTCTCGCTCAACGGCCCCGCTTGGTCGCTCTTTTTTGAATACATTGGCAATATTATGTATGTATTCCTCCTGCGCCGCCTTTCGACAGCGTGGTTGAAGGTCGTGGTGGTGCTTTGTGGCATAGGTGTTGCCTTTGGTGCCATCGGCACGGGCAGTATTGGCGTGGGGTGGACTATGGCCGATGGTGGCTTCTGGGGTGGCCTTGTGCGTATGCTGTTCAGCTTCTCGTTGGGAGTGCTGATGTGTCGCAACTTCAAGGCGTGGCGCACAGGGCGCACATTCCTACTCTGCTCGGTGGTGTTGGTTGTTCTACTCTCTATGCCCCGCTTGGGCGGAGCCGAGAGAGTGTGGGTGAACGGACTCTACGAACTGCTCTGCATCACAACCCTCTTCCCACTTGTGTTGCAGCTGGGCGCATCGGGCAAGGTTGAGGGTGGCGCACGCAAAATGTGTACCTTCGTGGGCAACCTCTCCTACCCCCTCTACATCATCCACTACCCGCTGATGTATATCTTCTACCGCCACGTTTGGAACAACTCGCTCACCTTTGGCGAGGTGTGGCCCATAGCCGTTGTGGTTGTGGCGGCGAGTGTGGCCCTTGCGTGGATGGCCTACCGACTCTACGACCTGCCCCTGCGCAGGTGGCTCACAGAGAAGTGGCTCACAAAAAGCGGTGCAAAAGAAAAATAATTTAACCAAATAATAACCTCAACAACTCTTCGTTTTACAAGATAAAAACATACCTTTGCCACGCTTTTTGGCAAAAGACTATGAAACGCACCATTGCGACATACCTACCCAAAGTGCTGACACTGCTCCTCTGTGCAGTGTTCTACTTTGTGAACGCCCACCCCGCTGAGGAGTCGGCCGAGGGATGTGTTGTGGTGAATAGCCACAAGGAGTTGGCCTACAACGAGAGCAACAGCGCAGGGCGAGATTTGGGCCTCTCGGGCAAGGATATGGCCCTCGGTGTTCCCTCGGCACGCATTGCATCGGCCGAGCGTACCATTGTGTGTGGCCGCACCTCGTTTCAGACCTCCTCGCAGGGTCGTCCGACAAGCTCCCCTCGCAGGATAGCCACTCAATTTTGCAAATCAGGTAAATTTGTTGATATAAATCAGACCGACAGAGTAGTTGTGTTGTTGTGGCTCTGGCCGTCTGATTTGTTCTCCCCCCAATCGATGCTGATAAATCTGCGCCGATTGCGATTGTAGCCCACTCTTTTTCACACTCAGGCCTCCACAAATGGAGTGCCGACCGAGGGCGCATACCGCTGTGTGTGTCGTCGGGGATGGTTTGAAAAAACTAACAAATACGAAAAAGAGAGATGCAAAACCAATTTACCAAAAAGTTGGTCTTCAAGGGACTTTTACCTCGCACTCGTTGGCAGTCCAAAGAGGACGGAACGCTCTATCGCTTCCACAGCCTCTACTTTGCCAAAGAGAACCTCCCCACCATCGAGAAGGCTCTGCGCACAAACCCCACGGCTCTGGCCGAGGTGGAACGCTACGAGGCGGGTGCCCTTCGCCTGGATGTTTTCTGTGGCGAGGAGAGTGGCAAAGCCTATGGCCAACTCTACGAATATGTCCCCTATGAGTACACTCCCTGTTCGGAGGTATTCTCTTGGGCGACCAAAGATGTTGAAACATTCATAAAATAAGATAGATGACATACGTTATTTTAATCATTTCGCTGTTTGCTATCATCTACGGTGCCAACTGGTTTGTGGATGGTGCCGTTGGTGTAGCCCGCAAACTGAAAATCTCCGACTTTGTGATTGGTGCCGTAGTTGTCGGCATCGGCACATCGCTTCCGGAGATGATTGTGAGCCTCAAAGGTGCCTTTGATGGTAATTCGAGCGTGGCTATTGGCAACGTGGTGGGCTCCAACACTTTCAACGTGTTGGCCATTTTGGGCCTCACGGCCGTTGTCAGCCCCATAGTTATCACACCTGAAAACCGCAAAAAAGACCTCCCCTTGTGCCTCGTGTTGAGCATTCTACTCACACTCTTGGCATTCAACTTCTGGGTTGGCGAAGGACGTGGCTTGGGACGCATCGATGGCGTTGTGTTGTTGGCCATCTTTGCGTGGTTTCTCTACTCCTCGCTCAAAGATGGCAAAAATGCGCCCCAGCCCGAAGAATTGGCCGATGCAAAGGACATCCCTCTGTGGAAGTCGTTGGTGCTGATTGGTGTGGGCCTGACGGTGCTGATTACGGGTTGTACCCACTTTGTAGATTGCGCCATTGAGATTGCCAAGATGCTTGGCGTGAGCGATGCCTTCATCAGCATCACCCTCATTGCTTGTGGCACCTCGTTACCCGAACTTGCCGCCTCGCTTGCGGCTGCGGCAAAGAAGAACACCCAACTCGCATTGGGCAATATCATTGGCTCCAACATCTTCAACATTGCGCTCATTCTCGGCACAAGCTCACAGGTGCTCACACTCCACTCGCCCAACATCAACCTTGTGGACTATGGAGTGATGACGGGTGCTGTGGTGCTCACGATGCTGTTGGGTGCAAAGGGCAAACTCTCCCGTGTTGGTGGAGCGATACTTTTTGCCTGCTTTGTGGCCTACAACGTCTATCTGATTAAGTCGCAGATTGGATAGTCATCCTATTTTGCAAATAGACAAAACGAGGGCGGTTGAGTGTTCAACCGCCCTCGTTGATTACCACCCCACCGCCCCAACAACACTCTTGTTTGCAACACCACCACGCCCTTTCGGGACAAAAGTTTTATTTTTTCGGGACATTTAGCACACCATTTGTCCCGTATTTTGAAATAAAATCACTATATTTGTCCCGATTTAGAAACATAGGCGTATGACAATACAGATTGAAATACTACAATTTTTGCACTTCAACCCCTCTTCGAGTAGGGTTGAAATTGCGGCTGGACTTACAGAGGCCCCCAATGAGCGCACACTCAAAAGATTGATTGCCGATGGCGTTCAGCGAGGAGATATTGTCGTAGAGGGCAAAGGCAGGGCCACTCGCTATTCCCTCTCTGCCCAAGCGCAACTTACAATGCCTCTCGACATTGACACCTACTTCCTCAAAGACATTGACGAGCGCAAAGTACAAGAGTCGTTTAACTTCAACCTCATTTGTTCCACACTCCCACAGGTGGATATTTTCACCCCCGAAGAGTTGGAACGATTAGAGGGTGCTCATCGCTCCTTTTTGAACAATATGACCACCCTATCCGAGATAGAGTACCGCAAAGAGATGGAGCGTCTGGGAGTAGATTTGTCGTGGAAGTCTTCGCAGATTGAGGGCAACACATACTCACTGCTCGAAACAGAACGCTTGCTCAAAGAAAAACTGACGGCTGCGGGCAAGACAAAAGAGGAGGCCGTGATGTTGCTCAACCACAAAGACGCACTCGATTTTGTGCTCGACAACCCCGACTACCTCAAAGAGATAACCGTTAGGCGCATTGAGGACATTCACTCCATTCTCACAAAGGAGTTGGGTGTGGGTAGTGGTATTCGCAATCGAAGAGTGGGCATTACGGGCACCAACTACCGCCCTCTGGATAACGAATTCCAGATTAGGGAGGCACTCGAAGATAGTTGCACACTGATAAATAGCAAGGAAAACATCTTTGAAAAGGCGTTGTTAGCCCTCGTGCTGCTTTCATACATTCAGGCTTTCTCGGATGGCAACAAACGCACGGCCCGCATCACAAGCAATGCAATTCTGATGGCTTGGGGCTATTGCCCCTTATCGTTCCGCACGGTCGATTCTGTGGACTACAAAAAGGCTATGCTGATGTTCTATGAGCAAAACAACATTGCTGCTTTCAAACAGATATTCATCGAGCAGTATGAGTTTGCCACAAGGAACTATTTTTAGGCCTAACAGGGCAAAATCGCAATTAGACTCATTACCCAAAACAACGAGGGCGGTTGAACACTCAACCGCCCTCGTTGTTTTCAGACCGACAAAGGAACCTACAAGAGATTCTCCTTCTCGATGTCTTTGAAGTATTTGTAGGTGTTAACCTTCAACTCGCCGGCAGCAGCCTCGTCGGTAACGAGAATACCGTGGGGGTGAGTTTGGAGGCCCGTGATGGTCCAGCTGTGCGAATAGGCACCCTCAACACCCTGCTGTACGGCACGAGCTTTCTTGGGGCCAAAAGCCAAAATGATAACCTCAGTAGCCGAAAGAATGGTGGCCACACCAACCGTGAGAGCCAACTTGGGCACCTGATTAACATCGCCACCAAAGAAGCGGGAGTTGACCAAAATGGTATCCTCTGTGAGGGTCTTTACACGGGTGCGGGAATTCATCGACGAGAAGGGCTCGTTGAAAGCGATGTGTCCATCCTCGCCAACGCCACCCAAGAAGAGGTCGATACCACCTGCACTCTCGATTTTCTTCTCATAGTCGGCACACTCCTTTGCCAAATCCTCGGCATTGCCATTGAGGATGTTCACGTTGGCAGGGTTGATGTCGATGTGCGAGAAAAAGTTCTCCCACATAAAAGTATGGTAACTTTGTGGGTGCTCTTCGGGCAAGCCAACATACTCGTCCATATTGAACGTGATGACGTTTTTGAAGCTAACCACACCCTCCTTATTAAGGCGGATAAGCTCCTTGTAGGTGTTCAGCGGGGTGGAGCCGGTGGGGAGTCCCAACACAAAGGGGGTGTCGGTAACGGCAGCCTTGCGGTTGATAGCCTCGGCAATGTATGCCGCAGCCCACACCGAGCCTCGCTCTTGATTTTGCTCAATAATAACTCTCATAGTCTTATTTCTTTTGTGCGCCACAAAGGACGCTGTTTAATGCAGGGTTGTACCTAAAAACTAATCAGCGAATAGACAGGGGCAATCTCCTCCAAGAGTTCCTTGCCGTGCAAGAAGCTCAGGTCGGCCAAGAATACAAACTCCTTAACCTTCACGGGGTACTCCACACCATCTTTCGTTACGGTGAGTGCTTCGAGGTGTTTGGCCATCTCGATAGAGGTGCCACCCGTTGCGAGGATGTCATCGAGGATTGTAACCTCAACCACACCATTCGTTACCAACGAGTTCTCCAAGTCGCTCTTGCGGAAATAGAGGCTGTCCTCGCCATACTCCTTCACGATGGACACCTTTTGGAGGTCGCCCTCTTTGGCAGGCAGTTTACCATTCTTGCGGAAAGTAATCAGAGTGTGAGTTTTGGAGTCGGTAACCAACAGTGGTGCCGCAAAGAGGAAACCACGAGCCTCGGGTGCCGCAATATTGGGAGTGGTAACGTGTTTACCCAGCTCCTCCACAATAACACTAAAAATCTGCGCATCGCTCAACAGCGGCAGCAGGTCCACAAAGTTCACACCCTCCTTGGGCCAATCGGGGTAGAACTTAATCAGTTTTTTCGCCTCATCCAGCGTAATAACATTATTTTTCATTACCTAACTTGTATGTGTTCAGTCAAACACCCAAAGGTAGTGTTTTTTGATTAAACCCACAAATTTTACTACCTTTACACCAACATTTTTACACTCACTCACTATGAAACGCACATTTTTTGCGCTTCTCCTGTTGCTCTCGGCCCTCAATGTTGCTGTGGCACAGGAGGAACGAAGGTTATTGACCATGGAAGAAGCGATACTCTCTCGTGAACTCATCCCCGAAAGTATCTACACCTCGTGGGGCGTGGATAGCAAGGGGCGTTGCATCTATGGGGTAACACCCTTTGTTGCCAATGCACAAACCGAGTGGTTTGATGCGCTCACCGGCAAGCCCGCAACCCCTTCCGAAAATGGAGCAGTGAGCCCCAAACCTCGCTACTTTACCGAAGGTAACAACCTCTTTGTGGAGTCCTGCGGAGTGCGCAAGGCCATAACCTCCGACACCGACCCCAACATCGTCAACGGCTCCCACGTCAGTCGCAACGAGTTTGGCATCGAGGGTGGCATTTTCCCCTCGCCCGATGGGCTATCAGTTGCTTTCTACCGCAAGGACGAGAGCCGAGTGGCCAACTTCCCCCTGCTCGACATCACCACCCGCACGGGGTCGCTTGTGAACATCAAATACCCCCAGAACGGACTCCCCTCGGAGGTGGTGTCGCTGGGCGTTTACAACACTCTCACGGAGCAAACCGTGTGGATGCAGGTGGAGGACTTTTCCGAGGAGCATTACCTTACGAACATCACTTGGAGCCCCAATGGTGAGCTCATCTACATTCAGGTCCTCAACCGAGAGCAGAACGAGGTGCACCTCAACAGCTACTCCGCCACCACCGGTGCCCTCGTCGAGAGGCTTTTCACCGAGAGCGACAGCCGTTATGTGGAGCCCCTCTATCCGCTTTGCTGGTTGGACACCGAGGGCAATCGTTTCGTCTATTCGACCAATGTGAGGGATGGCTATTGGAGCCTCTACCTCTATGAGCGCAACGCCAAGACAGGCGTGTGGGCCCACCGTCGCCTGACTCCCGTGGAGGCCGATGTGAAATATGTTGCCCACAACGACAAACACATCTACTACTACTCGGCCGAGGTGAGCCCCGCTGAGCAGCACCTCTTCAAGGTGAACATCAAGAGTGGCAAGACCATGCGCCTAACCCCTGCCGAGGGCTGGCACAACTGCTCGGTAAGCCCCAATGGGGAGTGGTTTTTCGACAACTACTCCTCGCTCAACGTGCCACGCATCGTGGAGGTGCGCTCCACCGATGGCAAACACTCCCGCACTCTGCTCACAGCCCCCAACCCTGCCGAGGGATACAACTACACCCCCATTGAGTTGGGCACCATAAAGAGTGCCGATGGGCGTTGGGACAACTTCTACCGACTCATCTACCCCATCGACTTCAACCCCGAAGAGAAATACCCTGCCATTCTCTATGTCTATGGCGGCCCCCACAGCCAGATGGTAACCAACTCCTTCCAAGCCAACCTGCGCCGTTGGGAGATGTTGATGGCCCAGAGGGGGTATGTTGTCTTTGTGATGGACAACCGAGGCACCCTCAACCACGGAGCCGACTACGAGAAAGCCATCCACAAACGCTGCGGAGAGGCCGAGATGGCCGACCAAATGAAGGGTATTGAGTGGTTGTGCAGCCACCCGTGGGTCGATTCGGAACGCATCGGTGTACACGGTTGGAGCTATGGTGGATTTATGACCATCTCGCTGATGACACACTACCCCGAGGTATTCAAAGTGGGCGTTGCAGGAGGTCCCGTGATTGATTGGAAATGGTATGAGGTGATGTATGGCGAGAGATATATGACCACCGAGGAGCGCAACCCCGAGGGCTTTGCCGCCACCTCACTCATCGGGCAGGCCAAAAACCTCAAAGGCAAGTTGCTGATTTGTCAGGGAGCCATAGACCCCGTGGTGTTGTGGCAACACAGCCTCTCGTTTGTGAGGGAGTGTGTGGTTGAGGGCGTGCAGGTGGACTACTTCCCCTACCCCCGCCACGAACACAACGTCAGGGGCAAAGACCGAGTGCACCTGATGAATAAAGTTACAGCCTACTTTGAGGACTACCTCCGATAGGCCCACGCCACCCGCTGCCACAAATCACTGAACCTCAAACCACAAGTTTGCATTTTTTGGGTGGGTGCTGTTCGATTATCAAAGATAATCGCTATATTTGTGCCCAAATAGACACTTTTAACTCTGAGAAATAACTA
Organism: Tidjanibacter sp.; assembly: GCA_045614965.1. GTDB lineage: Bacteria > Bacteroidota > Bacteroidia > Bacteroidales > Rikenellaceae > Tidjanibacter. Next base: position 9,125 of record JAZLDY010000064.1, on the reverse strand, counting down.
TGAAAAAATCTCTGTTGGCCACTATCCTTGCATTGTTTATGTTCGGTGCGTGCACACCAAAGCTCGATGTGCCCGAAATCGACAAGGACAATATGTACTTCGGACTGACAATGAACTCGGCAATGCTCACCCACAAGGGACTTGCAGAGAGAGGCGACGAGGAGAGTAGCTATGTGCTGCGTCTTGCCACCATCGACGTCAATGATATGGGCGAGGCTGCAACCACCCGCATCCTCTCGCTCGACCTGAAATTCAACCTGGTGAATGGCAAAATTCCCGAGGGCGAATATAGCTTTGGCAATCTCGAACTCTCCGAGGGTGCGTTCAGCAACATTCTCTCCGGATCGACCTTTGTCAATATGGAGAGTGGCGACTACAACACCTATGCAATGTGGCTTATCAACAAGGGTAAACTCTCCGTCAAACACGGCAAGGACAACACCTACATTATGGATGTTGACTTCGAGGCCAAGAAGCTCAACAAGGAGGCTGGTGTTGCTGTTGGCAAGACAAAACCCATCGTCTGCCGCTACGAAGGCGAGATTGACATCTGTGGTCTGCCCGAGAACTTCATCTACACCTCCTACCAGCCCTATTTTGCCTATGCTGTTTACTATCCCCTGATGGGCAACCAGACCTACTGGGATTTGTACATAATGGACGAAAACTACTACACAGTATTCCTCAATCAGAAGGCCACGGGCAGGAAGGACACTTATAGTGCCTACTTCACAGAGTACCAAATCATCTGCGACGAGAATGGTATGATTTTGCCGCAGGGACAGTTTGACCTCGACACCTATGCAACCCTCACCTCCAAGACTATGATGGCGGCTGCATTTATGAAGGTTGACATCACCGAGCAGATTATCAAAAACGAGAAGGGCGAGGACATTGTCTATATCAACCAAGAGGAGAGTTCCTACTTGGATATGATGAGCGACGGCTTTGTGAAAATCACCTCCAAGGGTCAAGGCCTCTATGACATCACCACCGAGACCTATGGCGTTAGGGGTGCCTACAAGAGCAAAGCCACCAACTGCCAGGTACAGATTATCCCCGGCTACACCGGTGCCGACCGCCAGAATGTGGACTTCAAGTTCACCGAGGGTATTATGTACTATATGGGCCGTGTTGACTATGGTAATGGCATTTTGAGCGTACCTTATTGGAATCTCGGACTCTACGACAACACCCGCAAGGAGATTGTTGCATTGGGTGTAAATGTGGAGGTTGGCAACAACTTCTCCACCGGAATACCCTCCGGCAAATACATCGTAAATGAGTCGGGCAACGGCCTCACCGTGGATATGGGTGTTGAGGACCAGAATGGCAATGTCTATGGCTCCTACATCATCCAAACCACTGCCGATGGCCAAGTTGTGCCTTGCGACCTTATCACCTCCGGTGTGTTGGAGGTAACCAACTATGGCGACGGCACCTACAAATTTGTCCTCGACCTGAAAGGCAACAATGCCAACTACATCAAGGGCTCCTTCGAGGGCAAACTCGACATTGTTGACCAAACGGGCAGCGATGTGAGTGGCTCGGTTGGCTCCGGCCAGAGCGTGGCAAAGGTTATGGGCACCAAACAGTTCAAAAAGATTGTGCTGCCCAATGCGCCCATCTTTGAGAAGCGCACCCTCATTGGCAACACCAAAGGTTTCTATGGCAACTACGCAACTTTTATGCAGTAGTCCCCAAGTGCAACTTTGATACACAAAGAGAGAGGAGGATAACACTTTGGTTATCCTCCTCTCTCTCTTTCTACATCCTTCGGCCTACTTTGCCGTTTCGCTGAACTCCATAAGGTAGGCTTTGATGAAGGCATCAATGTCGCCATCCATCACAGCATCCACAGCCGATGTTTGGTGGCCCGTGCGGTGGTCCTTCACTCGCCTGTCGTCAAAGACATAGGAGCGAATCTGCGAGCCCCACTCGATGCGTTTCTTGGTCTTTTCCAACTCGTTCTGCACAGCCATACGCTTATCCAACTCTCGTTGGTAGAGTTTCGAGCGCAGGATACGAAGTGCATTGTTGCGGTTGTCGAGTTGGGAGCGTGTCTCGGTGTTCTCAATGAGAAATTCCACCACCTCGCCCGTATCGGGGTCCTTGCCGTGGTAGCGCAAGCGCACACCCGTCTCGACCTTGTTGACATTCTGACCACCCGCACCACTACTGCGGTAGGTGTCCCACTCATAGTCGGCAGGGTTGATGTTTATCTCGATGGTGTCGTCCACCTGTGGCGACACAAATACGGATGCAAAGGTTGTTTGTCGTTTGTTGTTGGCATTAAAGGGCGAGAGGCGCACCATACGATGCACACCACTCTCGCTTTTGAGGTAGCCATAGGCATAGTCGCCCTCAAAGAGCAGGGTGGCCGATTTCACCCCCACCTCTTCGCCTGCTTGCAGGTCGGCAACCCTCACCTTAAAGCCGTTGCGCTCGCCCCAGCGGGTGTACATCCTCAGCAACATCGAGGCCCAATCGAGGCTCTCCGTACCACCGGCACCACTATTGATGTCCACCACGGCACCGAGTTTATCCTCCTCGCCTCGCAACATATTCTTCATTTCGAGTGCCTCGGTAGCCTCCAACGTGCGAGCATAGAGTTCGTCCAACTCCTCTTCGGTTGCACCACCCTCACGCACAAATTCTGCCGTAACTTCGAGGTCGTCAACCAACCCCGACAGGGCCACATAGGCATCTATCCACGCCTTGATGGAGGCCACCTTTTTGAGTTGCTTTTCGGCCTCCTCGGGGCGGTCCCAAAAGTCGGGTGCGGTGGTTTTGAGCTGCTCCTCATCAAAGGCAATACGCTTGTCGTCAATCGCCAAATAGCGATTGAGAGCATCCCTACGCACCACAAGTTCCTTTATTTGTTCTGCTGTAATCATCCAACCTAACTCTTCTCTTCTACGACCACTTCTCTATCCCGCCACGCTACACTCAATGCCCAGCGCACGCACCCTCTCGGCAATGGCTTTCAACTCCTCAACGGGCACCTTCTCCAAGTTGGGCGCAGGGGTATCACGGTCGATGGTATAGACCATCACACTGCGTGGGCCTATCTCCTCAACGAGCCTCAACCACGCCGCAACCTCCTCCTCGGTGGTATTATCCACCACCTCTCCCTCAAACTCGCCACGCAGGAACATCGTCTGCACGATGCACTCTCCCTCGAAGAGTTTCATCTTCTCCACCACATCGGCCACCGAGTAGTGTCCCAAGGGTTTGTCGATGAGTTGCACGGTGGAGTCGAATGCCGAGTCGAGTTTCAGAATGGGGTTGTCAACCCTCCGTAAAGCCCTACGCACACTCTCACGGTGGAGCATAGTGGCATTGGTGAGCACCGACACCTTTGCATTGGGGCAAAACTTATCACGCAGAGCCACCACACTCTCCACAATCTCCTCAAAGTGGGGGTGCATTGTGGGCTCTCCGTTGCCGGCAAAGGTCAACACATCGGGAGGAGTACCCCCAAGAACCATCTCCACAAGCCTCTCCTCCAACATCATCAACACTGCATCTTTGTCGTTGAAGCGAGGATGTTGCCCCCCGAGAGTCCACCCACACTCGCAGTAGATGCAGTTGAACGAGCAGAGTTTGCAATCGGTAGGCAAGAGGTTGATACCCAACGAAAGGCCCAGCCTGCGAGAGCGCACGGGGCCAAATATCATATTATCATAGAGGATGGTCATTGGTATCTGTTACTATTTGCCACGAAGGTAGTGTTTTTTGCCAAGGTGAGCAAATTTTGTTCCCCATTTACACACATTGGCACTCCATTTGTCGCACTATGGTTACAATCAACAACAAACAATCCCTATCGTTATGAACTCTTTTACATTTCGCAACACCCTACGACTTGCTCTGGTGTGCATCGCCTTCGGGTGCTACAATCTCTTTGCCGCCGAGCCAACCAAAAAAGTCAAAGCCGACAACACCCCCACCTCCGATGTGGACTTGGAACGCTACCAAGGGCGTTGGTATGAACTCGTGCGCAAGCCCCACACCTTCGAGAAGGGGATGAGCCACGTTGTGGCCACCTACACCCTGCGCCCCGACGGTAAGATTGACGTGGTCAACGAGGGTATCAAAAAAGGGAAGCCCAAGAGAGCCACCGGCAAAGCACGCACCACCGATATCCCCGGGCAGTTGATGGTAACATTTTTCATCTTCCCCGGTGAGTACAACATCCTCGAAGTGGGCCCCGACTACTCCTACTCGGTGGTGGGTGGCGGCAGCCCCAAGTATCTGTGGGTACTCTCCCGCACCCCCTCACTACCACAAGCGACAATGGACGGCATCTTCGCCCGCCTGCGTGAGCGAGGCTACGACCTCTCGGACATCATCCTTGTTGAGCAAGAGCAGTAAACACAAACGGCTTCCCAAAGGAAGCCGTTTGCTTATTTACTCTTTACTAATTACTCTCTACTAACTCATAGCAGTCCCTCCGAGCGAAAACTCACATAGCCACCCTTGCTCACAATGACGTGGTCCAGCAGGGCGATATCAAACAACTCCGCACAACTGCGCAAGCGGGCCGTGAAGGTCTTGTCCTGCTCGCTGGGTTGTGGGTTGCCCGAAGGGTGGTTGTGCACGATGATAATGGACTGTGCCACCTGTTCGAGTGCACGTTTGATGATGAGTTTGCAGTCGGCCACCAGCGAGGTGCTACCACCCACCGACACCTTCCTGCGCTCCACAATACGATTGGAGGAGCTCAAAAACAGCACCCACATCTCCTCGTGTGCAAGACCACCAATGAGGGGTGTGAAGAGCGACACGATGTCGCTGCAACTGCTAATGACACCCTGCATCTCGCTCTCGGCCACCGCAGCCCTACGGCCCAACTCAAAGGCCGCCGAAAGGCGCACTGCACCCTCCACTCCAAGCTCAGCCACACGGCGCAACTCGGCCGGTGTGCGGTGCGAGAGTTCTGCCACACCCGCCTCCAAGAGAATCTCCTCGGCCACATCAATAGCCTCACCACCTCTGGGAGCACCAATCACAAGGCTCACAAGTTCGGCATCGGAGAGTCCCTCGGCACCTCTGGCCACCAATCGTTGGCGCACCTGTTTATCGGAAAGTTTTGTCATTTCTTCCTACTCAACGAATCGTATTTTTCAAGAATAAAGTCGCCCATATCGTCGCTCAACAGCAGGCAAGCGGTTTTGGCCGCACTCTGCTCGGCCTCCTTCTTGGTGGAACCACGGCCACTACCGACCTTCAAATCGTCCACCAGCACCCTCGACACAAAGGCCGGCTGGTGGGCCTCGCCATCGCTCTCGGTGTGGAACTCGATGGTACGTTTGCTCTTCTGGCACCACTCAATCAGGCGGCTCTTGAAGTCGGTCTCGGCAGCGGGAACGCTTTCGAGGTCGATATATTTGGGCAGCAGGTGGTTAATCACAATACGATTGACCACATCGTAGCCCTTGTCCAAATAGAGGGCTCCAATGAGGGCCTCAAAGCAGTCGCCAAAGAGGTGTTTGTGGGCAGCGTTACCCGACGAGTTATAGACAACCATCTTGTCGATACCCAACTTCTCGGCCAGCGCATTCAGGGATTGGCGGCTCACAATCTTCGAGCGAGTCTTTGTGAGAAAACCCTCCGACTCGTGGGGGTACTCAATGAACAAGTAGTCCGACACGATACCCTCCAACACCGCATCACCCAAAAATTCGAGCCTCTCGTTGTTGATACTCTCGCCACCCTCCACCTTCACCGAAGCCGAGCGATGTACAAGGGCGAGTTTGTAGAGTTCTATGTTGTCGGGCGTGTGGCCAAACATACGCTTAAAGGCACGGTAGTACTCCCTATCCGCACCCCAACGCAGGTGTATAAAACGGCTAATGCAACTCATCTTCTTCTACAACTTTTTGATAATTATGGTGGAGTTCTGACCGCCAAAGCCAAAGGTGTTGCTCAGCGCATAGCGCACCTCTCGCTTTTGTGCCACTCCCAATGTGAGATTCAATCGGGGGTCAATCTCGGGGTCCAACTCCTCAACATTGATGGTGGGAGGAATCACTCCCTTATTCACTGCCAACAGCGCAGCCAACAGCTCCACAGCACCTGCACCACCCAACAAGTGGCCCGTCATCGACTTTGTGGAACTGATATTCAACTCGTAGGCGTGCTCACCAAAGACACTCAGGATACCCTTCAACTCTGCCAAGTCGCCCAGCGGAGTGGAAGTTCCGTGGGTGTTGATATAGTCTATATCCTTGGGGCCGATGCCTGCGTCCTTAATAGCCGCCTCCATTGCAAGGCTTGCACCCGCACCCTCCGGGTCGGGGGCTGTAACGTGGTGTGCATCCGAGCTGGTACCGCAGCCCACAATCTCGGCATAAATCTTGGCACCCCTTCTCACTGCGTGTTCATACTCCTCAACAATCAGAGCAGCACCACCCTCGCCCATCACAAAGCCATCACGGTTTTTATCATAGGGCCTCGATGCTGTTTCGGGGCTATCGTTGCGAGTCGAAAGGGCCATCATTGCATTGAACGCTCCCAGGCCAATAAGCGACACTGCGCCCTCCGAGCCACCCGTAACCACCACATCCGCACGGCCCAGCCTAATCTGGTCCACTGCCGAAATGATTGCGTGGGTGGATGATGCACAAGCCGACACGGTACTAAAACCGGGGCCACGGTAGCCATATTTGAGCGAGATGTGGCCGGCAGCCATATTGGGCAACATCTTCAATATGAAGAAGGGGCTGAAACGAGGCGAGCCATCGCCCTCACAATAGGTTGTAATCTCGTTGTAGATGGCGTTAATGCCACCAATGCCCGAGCCCCAAATCACGCCCACTCTATCCTTGTCTATCTCCGCCTGCTCCAATCCAGCATCAGCAACGGCTTGGTCGGCAGAGATGAGTGCATATTGAGTAAAGAGGTCGAGTTTACGAGCCTCCTTGCGGTCGAAATAGTCCTCGGGGTTATAGTTCTTTATCTGTGCGCCAAACTTGGTTTTGTTCTTTTCGGTGTCAAAGGAGGTGATTGTCTGCACTCCGTTCACGCCCCCTTCAAGGGCAGCGAAATACTCCTCCACATTGTGGCCAAGTGGGTTAATAGTACCCACTCCCGTAATAACAACTCGTTTTTGTTCCATATTTTATCTTCGTCTTGTGATTTACTCTTCCTTCGCCCCTGCGGTCCACACTCCGAAGAGTAGCAAGAGTCTAAACAAAAAGAGGTAAAACAGGCCTATTCAGCCCTATTTTACCCCCATAAAATAAAAGTTGTTTACTGTTGTTTAGGCTTTGTGCTCCTCAACGTATTTGATAGCGTCACCAACAGTAGAAATCTTCTCTGCGTCCTCGTCGGGAATCTGGATATCAAACTCCCTCTCGAAGTCCATAATAAGCTCAACGGTGTCGAGCGAATCAGCACCCAAATCGCTGGCGAAGCTTGCCTCGGGGGTGATGTCTTTAACGTCTACGTTCAGTTTGTCTTTGATAATCTCAACTACTTTCGATGCAATCTCTGACATAATTTATAAAGTTTTAGTTTAACATTGTGTGGCTATTTCACCTTTCCGCCCTATGCGAAAATCATCACAAAGATAGTTATTATTTCCTAACTCGGGCAACTTTTGCCCACTTTTTTACATCCCCACCGCTTAAATCAAATGCCAAACCTCTGATTACCCGCACATTACACCAACATTCCCACCACGCCCAAACCTACACAATCTCCCTTATTTCGGCCCATTTTGGTCCATTTTTCAACCTTTTTGGAAAAATAATTGCCCCTTCTTGGTGGTTAAACAACCAAAAATTTGTACCTTTACTCTCAACAAAAACACATTAAACACATCACACACTATGAACCTACTGCTTATCAGCAACTCTACCAACGCAGGCGAGGAGTATCTCCGCTACCCTCTCGCCCAAATCGCCCAACACCTCAAAGGTGTCAAAGAGGTTGCCTTTGTGCCCTATGCAGGCGTTACCTTCTCCTATGACGAATATGAGGCCAAAGTGCAGGCTCGCTTCAACGAAATAGGCATCCGTGTTCACTCCGTACACCACGACCCCTCGCCCGCCGACACCATTGCCGCTGCCGAAGCTGTTGTTGTGGGTGGTGGCAACACCTTCCACCTTGTGAAGAATATGCACGAGCAGGGACTTATGGAGGCCATTCTTGCAAAAATTCAAGGCGGTACCCCCTATGTGGGTTGGAGCGCAGGTAGCAATGTGGCTTGCCCCACCCTATGCACCACCAACGATATGCCCATCGTACAACCCGCATCGTTCAGTGCCATTGGTGCCATTCCCTTCCAAATCAACCCCCACTACCTCGATGCCAATCCCGAAGGACACGCCGGAGAGACCCGTGAACAGCGCATCCTCGAATACATCGAGGCCAACAAACAGATGTGGGTGGTAGGCCTGAGGGAGGGCTGTATGCTCCGCTATGTGGATGGCAAATTGGAACTCATTGGCCCTCGCCCGATGCGCATCTTCCACTACGGCATTGAGCCCTACGAGGTGCAGGCCGGCGACAGCCTCGACTTTCTGTTGGGCAAGTAGGTCCCGTTTTATTCGACTCACAATGGGGCCTCGCTGTTGTGTGGCCCCATTTAACTACCCCCTTTGTTACAACCCTAAACCAACCCCACCGTGGCAAACACTCTACGCATAGGTGCCGCAGGCGAAAAGGCCGCCACCGAATATATCCGCCATACGCTTGGCTACACCATTGCCGAACTTAATTGGCGCAGTGGCCACCACGAGGTTGACATCGTAGCCATCTCTCCCGATGGGCACTACCACTTTGTGGAGGTCAAGACCCGTGGTGTGGGCTCACTAACAACGCCCGAGGAGGCCATCACACCACGCAAAATCAACCACTTGGTGCGCTCGGTAAATCACTATGTTGCGCTCCACGAGATTCAAACGGAGGTGTGGATAGATTTCATAGGTGTTGTGATGCAAGACGACGAGGTTATAAGCCTCAACTTCATCCCCGACATCTCCAACCTGCATTGGTAATCCCCATCACCCTTACCACCTCCACACCACCCTTACCACCCTATTACCCCCCCACTCTGCCCTTACCACCCCTATCGCCCCTATCACCCCTATCACCCCTATCTCTCCCAGAAGCCC
>JAZLDY010000063.1:0-1272 GCA_045614965.1 Tidjanibacter sp. | reverse complement strand
CACGGTCTCCGTGGGACAGTGCACGTGGGTGCAGCGGTCATACACCGCCTTGCGCCACCACAGCGTCACCAGATAGTTGAGCAGGCGGGCCTTGCGCATACCCAGGTTGGCCATGATGTTCTCGGTGAACAAGTGATAGGTGCCCACACAAGGCTTGCCCAGTTTCTGAGCCAGGCGAGCCACCTTGCCCTCTAAGGGGAATCCCTCGCAGAGGTGCACCACATCGGCCCAAAGGATGGCCTCGGTAGCCACCCGCTTGCTGTATGTGGCATATCTGAACCCGTTGGACTGGATGATGGGCTCGAAGAAGGGGAACTTGAAGTGCCTGAGCCGATACTCGGGTTGATCGCCCTTGGGGTCGGGGTTCTCACATGCCATCACTCGCACCTCGATGCCCTTCTCTCTCAATCGCTTCACCAATGACACCACGGCAGTGCACACTCCGTTACCACGCATATAGGCGTTGTTACAAACAACCAATACCTTCATTTCATTTTTCACTTTTCACTTTTCTATGCAAAAAACATAGGCCTCAACTCTCGTCGCGAGGTAAGGCCATCCTATAATGACGCGGCAAAAGTACAGTTTTTTTTGCAATAAATGAGGAACTACGGCACAGGAATAACCCCAGCAGAGGCTTTTTTAACTTTTGTTATCATACTAAAACAAGAGAGAGTAGGGGAATCAGGTTCCTCCCTCTCTCCATTATTCAAAACTTCTGGTTTAGGCTAATTATCAATATGTCAAAAAATAATGGTTTCTCACTTGTTCTTCACCGAATCCACCAATGCCTTGGCCGACTCTACTCTGTGGTTAGCCACCTGCAACTCCTTCTGCATACGCTCACGCTCAGCAGCGGTGCGCACTGAGGGCTTTGACAGACGCTTCTGCTCCAAGTAGAATGCCTTGGTCTCGAGTTTGGTAGCCTGGAAGTTGGCCTTGTCGATCTGACGTTGCAACTTGGCGCTCTCCTTCATGTCGCGGAATGCGCGCTTCAAGAAACCCTCATTCTGCGTCTCCTCCTGTGCACTGGCTGTGAGTGTGCAACATCCGAGCAATGCGATGCCCAATCCTTTGATAATCTTGTTCATTTTCTTTTACTTTTAATTAGGTTAATATTATTACTGTTTCTTCACACTTACCTTAATCTTGCCATTCCCGAGCAGCCACTGAGCCTCGTCGCGCAGGGTCTCTTCGAGGGGGCGGGTGGTGTAGCCCAGCTCGCGCTCGGCCTTGCTGTAGTCAAACTTGTTGTTGCGCTTCAGGTTATAC
>JAZLDY010000062.1:0-18080 GCA_045614965.1 Tidjanibacter sp. | reverse complement strand
TTTGATTTGATTTGATTTGATTTGATTTGATTTGATTTGATTTGATTTGATTTGATTTGATTTGATTTGATTTGATTTGATTTGATTTGATTTGATTTGATTTGATTTGATCACCACACCTAATATGCTAACAATCAAGCACATAACACCATAACTTATAAGCGCAAAATATGTACATTATGTAAAGTGACTTGTTGAGGGAGGATGAATTATCATTACAAGTTGTTTGTTAAGGGGGGATTATCATTTTAATAGGTGTGTGTGTGTGAGTGTTGGGTTTTATACCTTGTGAAATATTTTTGTTGATGAATTGTTATTGCAAAATTAGGGTGCTTGGCTTTATCGCTTCTCATATTCCACGAATGTATGATCCGGGAAGCATACGATAAGGCGAGTTGTGCTGGGCAACGTCGGAGTGGTTGCAGAATTCTTCACCTCGGTCAGATTGTTTTCAGGAAGAGGCTCTGCAACTCTATTCTCGTTCTGGTTTTCGGGTATAAAACTGAATAGTTGCAGCTCCCCGTCCACAACCTTTTGTGCAGAGGAAGTAGGTAGGGGCTCGCCTTTGCCTGTCAGTATCCATCGAGCATCGTACTGCGGGAATGCCTCGACAAGTTTGACAAGGAAGTCGAAACTTGGTTTGTTACGACCCGACATAATGTGAGAAATAGAAGCTGGGGCAACCTCTAAAATGGCAGCCAAACGAGTGTTTGTGATGCCTTCGTTTTGTAAAATGTATTCTAAAATCGCTTTCACAAATGTAAATTATTTAAGTTTTTACAAATGTAAAACTAAATTTTCAAACATCCAAATCTATACTTAATTAAGATTTGTCACTTATTGAGTATTTGCTTGTAAGGCGTCTTTTACTTGTATAAATGAATACTTAAAGTCAAATGGTGTAAGTTGTTGGAAATATGGTGGTTGAGCATTGTGTTTTGTGTAACTTGTGGCATTTATTGTCAGGTGTGCTGCTTGAATGATTTCTGTATAAATTAACGCTAAAAGTTAATGGTTGTAAGTTATTGGTTTTGTGTAATTTAAATTGTTAAGGTTTAATATTTGAATTTTGTTTATCGGGCAATAAAAAAATAGGGCCTTGCTGTGAGGCCCTATCGTGATAGTGTATTTAAGAATGTAAAAAGTGCACCACCCTACCCTGTTGATTTGCGCTCGTAATTTTAAGTGAGTGTTGGGGTGGGTGTGGCGTTATTTGCTATGAATGGTTATAGTTTAATCTTTTCGGCAATTTGAGCGAATTGCTCGGGAGAGAGTTGCAATTTGGGTTTGCGGAAATCAACATCTGCTTCGCTATTCATAGGGATAAGGTGGATGTGTGTGTGGGGAACCTCCATACCAAGTACCACCATCGCTACCCTCTTGCAGTTGAGATTGGCCTTTTGAGAGATGGCAACCTTTTTAGCGAAGGTTACAAGGCCTGCGAGCTCTTCGTCCTGCAAGTCAAAAATGTAGTCCTCTTCCCTCTTGGGTACAACAAGTGTGTGTCCTTCGCTCAGAGGATTGATGTCCAGAAATGCGAAGTAATTGTCGTTCTCTGCCACCTTGTAGCAAGGAATTTCTCCGTTGATTATTCTTGTGAAAATAGAAGCCATAGTGGTTTGATTTGTTTTTTGTTAATGTTGCTTTGTTAAAGTAAAGGTTTAACAACTGCGTATTACAATCGTTTTACTTTTTCAATACCTTTGATTGCGTTCACTTTGCCAATGAGTTCATTGAGGCTTTCGGCATCGGTAACATACAGACTCATCTTGCCCTCGAAGATGCCGTCGTGGCTCTGGATTTGCAGACCACGGATATTTACGTCGAGCTCGGTGGTGATAATCTGGGCTAAATCTCGCAAGATACCCACCCTATCCAGACCACGCATCTCAATCTCTGTAAGATAAGATTGTGCCTTGTAGGATGACCACTTGATATTGCTAACGAGGTTTTGTCCCTTTTGCGAGCCGAGCCTGATGAGTTCCTTGCAATCGGTCTTGTGAACGACAATGGCTCCCGACTGCGGATCACGATAGCCTGTGATATTGTCGCCAGGAATCGGGTTGCAACACTCGGCAATGGCGAACTTCTGTACATCCTCACCCTCAATGTCGGTCATTTGCGACACGACAATCTCCTTGTTCTTTTTGTTGGCACCGACCTCGAAGGTCCAAAACTTCAAAATCTTATTCTTGGAGTTTTGGCGCAGCACGGAGTCGATGTCGTTCAGATTTATGATTTCCGAGCCGAGCTTGCTATAAAATTCATCCTTGTTTGAACAGTCATAGGCAGGCAAGAGTTTACGGAACAGCCTTGCGCTTGGGGTAATTCCAAACTCCCTCATCCTTCTATCAAAGATTGAGATGCCGTGCTCTATGTTGTTCTGCCTTACACGTTTAAGGTAATTGATAATCGCCTGGCGAGCCTTAACGGTGCTCACGTGGTCGAGCCACTCAATTGTTGGGTGTGCGGTTTCGGCCGTGAGGATTTGCACCTGGTCGCCACTTGTCAGTGTTGTGTATATCGATTCAATCTTGTGGTTAATCTTTGCGCCGATTGCCGTATTGCCCACGTTTGTATGAATGTCGTAGGCAAAGTCGAGAGCCGTGGCACCAACGGGCAGCTTGCGAGTTTCGCCCTTGGGGGTGAAAACAACCATCTCCGTCATATAGAGGGTCATTTTCACATTTTCGAGAAATTCGGCCGCATTGCCTGCTGGCTGGTTCAGTGCCGACCTCACATCCTTCAACCACTTGTCGAACTCATCATCCGACTCCTGCGCCTGCTGTTTATATTTCCAATGCGAAGCAAAGCCCCTCTCGGCAATCTCCTCCATTCTCTCCGAGCGTATCTGCACCTCGGTCCAAACACCATCGGGGCGCATCAGGGTTGCGTGGAGTGCCTCGTAGCCGTTGGCCTTGGGGAAGCTCACCCAGTCACGAATACGGTCGGGCTTGGGGGAATAGATGTCGGTCAGCAGTGAATAGATGTGCCAACACTGCGACTTTTCGGGCACCAAGTCGGTGGACTTGAATACGATGCGGATGGCGAAGAGGTCGTAAATTTCCTCAAACGGAATCTGCTTGCGCTGCATTTTGGACCATATCGAAAATACGGTCTTCACCCTACCCGATACCACAAAGTCGATGCCTGCCTCTGTGAGTCGCTCCCTAATGGGTGCTATAAACCTCTCTATGAACTCGTTACGTTCGGCAGCCGTAGCATTCATCTTTGCCTCAATCTCGGCATATTGCTCCGGATACATATATTTTAGCGACAGGTCTTCGAGTTCGGTTTTGATTGCGTAGAGGCCGAGTCGGTAGGCCAGTGGAGCGAACAAATACATTGTTTCGCTCGTAATCTTCAACTGTTTGTTCCTTGGCATCGAGCCCAAGGTGCGCATATTGTGCAGTCGGTCGGAAATCTTGATGAGGATAACCCTGATGTCGTCCGACAGTGTGAGGAGTATCTTTCGGAAGGTTTCGGCCTGTGCCGATGCATCTTCATCCAGCGCAGCCGACACTTTGGTTAGTCCATCCACCATTGAGGCAATCTTGGCATCGAAGAGGTTTTCGATATCCTCCACCGTGTAGCTCGTGTCCTCCACCACGTCGTGCAGCAGAGCAGCCACGGTGGACTTCACACCAAGCCCCACCTCGTCCACAACAATCTTGGCAACCGCTATCGGGTGGAGAATATAGGGCTCTCCCGAACGTCGCCTAACGCCCTTGTGTGCCTCCTTTGCCAAAAAGAAGGCCTTGACAATCATATCCCAATCCGCCTCGCTCTTGCAAATCTTATCACACGAGGCGAGCAGTTCGTTGTACTGCTGTTCAATGATTAGTTCATCCTCCGGTGTGTAGTTAGCCATAGGTATCTCTTCCGTGTTTGCTTAATCAAAAACTCCTATTCGTTCCTCCGAAACAAAAAACGACAACGCCCCGACCACCCTATTTGTTGGTGGTCGAGGCTGTGTCTGTGTGCAATTAGTTTTGCTGGTTGCTTGATTTGAGAGCTGCTCTTACCTTCTCCTCAATCTCACTTCGGAGTTCGTGGTCCTGCATCAACAAGTCCTTCGTAGCATCCCTACCCTGCATCAGTTTCCTGTCGCCGTAGGAGAACCACGAGCCACTCTTCTTAATCACGCCCAAATCTACGCCCAAGTCGAGAATCTCACCAACGATGGAGATGCCCTCGCCGTACATAATGTCAAACTCGGCTTTGCGGAATGGGGGCGCAACTTTGTTCTTAACGACCTTGACTTTGGTGCGGGTGCCAAGTTGGGTGTCGCCATCCTTAATGACCGAAGTCTTGCGGATGTCGATACGCACACTCGCATAGAACTTTAAAGCGTTACCACCGGTAGTGGTCTCGGGGTTGCCATACACCACGCCAATCTTGTCCCTCAGCTGGTTGATAAAGATACAAACGGTCTTGGTTTTGCTGATTGCTGCGGTGAGTTTCCTCAGGGCCTGCGACATAAGCCTTGCTTGGAGGCCCATCTTCGAGTCGCCCATCTCACCCTCAATCTCCGCTTTGGGAGTAAGGGCCGCAACAGAGTCAATTACAATGATATCAATGGCACTCGACCTGATGAGTGTCTCGGCAATCTCCAATGCCTGCTCGCCACTATCGGGCTGCGACACCAACAGGTTATCCACATCCACACCAAGTTTTGCAGCATAGAAGCTGTCGAAAGCGTGCTCTGCATCAATGAACGCTGCAATACCACCCTCCTTCTGGGCCTCTGCAATGGCGTGGATTGCAAGAGTAGTCTTACCCGACGACTCGGGACCATAAATTTCTACAATACGCCCCTTGGGATAACCGCCCACTCCGAGAGCGTTGTCCAGCGTAATCGAGCCGGTGGGGATTACGGGAATCTGCTCGGTGGTCTGGCTGTTCATCCTCATAATGGAGCCTTTACCAAAATCTTTCTCAATCTTGTCGAGCACTGCGCCCAACACTTTCAGTTTGTCGGCATTAACTGCCACTTTCTCTGCCATAGTAGTTTTCTGTTATTTTGTTATTTATACTATATCTTCGTCTCTTCTATTGGTTTACCCCACTCCACCATTCGGCAATCTGTGCCCAATGGTCCGAGGTGCGCACTTTGTCGAAGATGTGGATGATGGTGCCCTGCTCGTCGATGATGAAGGTGGTGCGCACAATGCCCATATATTTCCGTCCATACATCGATTTCTCCTTCCACACCCCATAGGCTTCGGCCACGCTCTTGTCCGTATCGGCCACCAGCGTAAAATTGAGTTCGTGTTTGTTGCAGAAATTTTGGTGAGAGCGCACGCTATCGGGGCTGACACCTACAATCTCAAAACCTTTGGCTTTGAGGTCTTCCTTACCATCCCTCAAACTCTTGGCCTCCAACGTACATCCCGAGGTGTTATCCTTTGGGTAGAAATACAAAATCACCTTGCGACCCGCAAAATCTGCCAATCGTACGCTTTCGCCACTTTGTGTAAGGGCCTCAAAGAGAGGTGCTTTATCTCCAATCTTCAACATTTTCTTTCCGATTTGTGCGAACATTTCCAATGATAGTGTAAAATTACAACAAAAATCGCAACTATCCAACCGATAGTTGCGATTTTTTTTACTCTAAAATTTCGTTCTCACTGTCTGCTCTTCCACCTATCTTGCGGTTTGCATCAATCGGCGGTCAATCTCCTCCATTGTGCGAGCAAACGATTTGTCGGTTTCCATAAGGTTGTTGACTGCCTTGCAAGCGTGCAACACCGTGGCGTGATTCTTGCCACCAATCGACGAGCCGATGACCGACAACGGGAGTGTTGTGTGCTTCTTGCTCAGATACATAGCCACCTGGCGAGCCTGTGCGATATCTCGTGTACGCTTGGGGGAATCGAGGTCGCTCTCGCTCACCTCCATACACTCACAAACCACCTTGCGAATGTGGCCAATGGAGACCTCCTTGGGGTCTATTTTCACATAGGTTTTCAAAACCTCCTTGGCCAGCGAGATGGTCAACTTGCGTTTCAAGAAGTCGGCGTTGGCCATCAACGAAGAGAGCACGCCCTCAATCTCACGAACATTGTCGTTGACATTCTCAGCCAAGTACTCAATCACCTCCATAGGAATCTCCTTGCCCACTTGGCGAGCCTTGTTGTAGATAATCTTAACCTTTGTTTCGTAGTCGGGAGGTGTGAGCTCCGCAGCCAAACCCCATTTGAAACGAGTCAGCAGGCGGTCGTTGATATCGCTCAACTCCGAAGGACGCTTATCCGAGGTAAGGATAAGTTGTTTGCCGGTCAGATGAAGGTGGTTGAAGATGTTAAAGAAGGCATTCTGAGTGCTGCTCTTATTGCCGGACAACTCCTGGATGTCGTCAATAATCAACACATCAATCATCTGATAGAAGTTGATGAAATCGTTTGGCTCCTTGTTGAGAACTGCGGTGGTGTATTGTGCCTGGAATTTGTTCATCGACACATAGAGCACCTGCAATTCGGGGTGTTTCTTCTTGATTTCAAGACCAATAGCCTGCGCCAAGTGGGTCTTGCCAAGGCCCGAATCGCCAAAGATATAGAAGGGATTGTAGGCAGTCCTACCCGGGTCCTGCGCAACAGCCTCGCCAACACTCCTCACAAGTTTATTGCACGCACCCTCCACAAAGGTATCCAAAGTGTAGCGGCTATTGAGTTGCGAGTCAATCACCAACTTTTTAATGCCCGGAATAACGAAAGGATTTTTTATCTTTGTGGTGTCGTTCTGCGACACAAACGACGAAATGGGCGAGGTATTTGCCTCGGTCGGAGTGTCGGCACTTACATTCTGTGGCACAGCATAGCGTACACGGATGTTGCTTCCGAAGAAACTATGTATGATTGGGCGGAGTGCGGGAATGTAGTTGTGCTCGATGTGATAAACACTCTCCTCGTCGGGCAAACGCAGGCGCAAGATGTTGCCATCGTAGCTCAGTGGCACGATGGGTTGAAACCACCTAACAAACTCATCGTTAGGGATTTGCGCCTTGATTTGCGACAGGCAGTTTTTCCAAGCGTCGTTATATGTCTCAGGTGTTGTGATCATTTATGTTGATTGGGTAACTATGATTTCCGACCACAAAGTTGTTCATAATTTTGTTAAAAAAAACATCTTTCGCTCTTGCAAAATAAATATAAATTTTTATGTGTAAACGGCTACCCTTTTTTGCCGATAATTTAATGTGCTGATATAGAGAAATTACGAAAAAATATATACCTTTGCCTAATGAGATATTTTTTTGTTTGACCTAAAACAAACACCATAAACATACACATTATTTATTATGGAACAGTACATTCTTGACCGAGCCCAAAAGTGGCTCGATGGAAATTATGACGAGCAGACAAAACAGACCATTCGTGAGATGATGGTCAACGACCCGAAAGAGCTTTCGGAGAGCTTCTATCAGGACCTCGAATTTGGTACCGGTGGTCTGAGGGGCATCCTCGGCGTGGGCACCAATCGAATGAATGTTTACACCGTTGGTATGGCCACCCAAGGTTTGGCTAACTATCTGAAAATGTGCTTTGAGGGAGAGGAAATAAAAGTTGCCGTAAGCCACGATTGCCGCAATTTCAGCCGTGAGTTTGCCGAGCGCACAGCCGACATCTTCGCTTCCAATGGCTTCAAAGTATATCTTTTTGAGTCGTTGCGCCCCACCCCGGAGTTGAGTTTTGCAATCCGTGAGCTTGGCTGCAAGAGTGGTGTGATGGTTACCGCTTCGCACAACCCTCGTGAGTACAACGGCTACAAGGCCTATTGGGAAGATGGCTCGCAGGTTATCGCACCCCACGACAAGAACATCATCGACGAGGTAAACAAAATCACTTCGGTTGACCAAATCATCTGTGGCTTGCACCCCGAGAATATTGAGATTATTGGCGAGGAGTTTGACAAAATCTACCTCGAAAGGGTTAAGTCGCTCTCCCTCTCGCCTGCTGCTGCCGAGCAGTATAGCGATATGAGCATTGTTTACACCCCCATCCACGGCTGTGGACGTGTACTTGTGCCCGCATCGTTGCGCAACTACGGCTTCAAAAACATCCACTGCGTGGAGGAGCAGATGAGCGTTGACGGCAATTTCCCCACTGTGGAGTCGCCCAACCCCGAGGAGAGGACCACAATGCGTATGGCCATTGAGTTGGGCCGCAAGGTGGGTGCCGAGATTGTTATGGCCACCGACCCCGATAGCGATCGCATCGGCATTGCCGTTCCCGACGAGGAGGGCAACTATGTACTTCTCAATGGCAACCAGACCTGCGTGCTGCTCACCTATTATATGTGCCGTCGTTGGAAAGAGAACGGTATGTTGGACGGCAAGCAGTACATCGTCAAGACCATCGTAACGAGCGAGATGATGGCCGACGTAGCAAAGAGTTTTGGTGTTGAGTACTTCGACTGCCTGACCGGTTTCAAGAACATCGCCAAAGTTATCCGTGCCGAGGAGGCCAAGGGTAAAGTATATATTGGTGGTGGTGAGGAGAGTTTCGGCTTCTTGGCCGGCTCGTTCCTCAGGGATAAGGACGGCGTGTCGGCTTGCTCGTTGGCTGCCGAGGCTGCTGCTTGGGCCAAGAGTATCGGTACAACCCTCTATAAACTCATCAAAGAACTCTACGTTGAATATGGCTTCTACAAAGAGGGTCTTGTGTCGGTAGTACGCAAGGGTCAGGAGGGTGCCGCAGAGATTAAACAGATGATGGTTGACTTCCGTGCCAACCCTCCCAAGAGCATCTGTGGCTCGCCCATCGTGGCAATCAAGGACTATCAGGCTCTCACCATTCTCAACCCTGCTTTGGGCGAGGTATTGCCTTTGGAGAGCGACAAGAGCAACGTGCTCCAATATCTCACTGCCGATGGCACCATTCTTTCGATTCGTCCCAGCGGAACGGAGCCTAAGATTAAGTTCTACTTTGGCGTGAAGGAGCCTCTCGCATCGCTTGCCGACTACGACACCGTTTCGGCTTCGTTGGATGCCAAGATTGAGCAGATGAAAAAGGAGCTCAACCTCATCTAATCTTTGGCCAACCGGATACAAAAAAAACTCTCGGGTAACGAAAGCGTTACCCGAGAGTTTTTTTGTTAGCCGTTAGCCATTAGTCTTACGCCCAAAAGCGCATAAGAGCGAGGGGCTTTTTTACTCCCACTCGATGGTAGCCGACGGCTTGGGCGACATATCGTAGCACACCCTGTTCACGTTGGGTACCTCGGCCAAAATGCGCCTTGTAATCTTGTCCAAAATAGCCCAATCGATGTGCTCAATGGTTGCGGTCATCGCATCAATGGTATTCACGGCACGGATAATCACGGGCCAATCATACGAGCGTGCATTGTTCCTCACGCCCACCGACTTGAAGTCGGGCACTACGGTAAAGTACTGCCAAACCTTCTTGTCCAGACCGGCCAGCGCAAACTCCTCACGCAGGATAGCATCGCTCTCCCTCACGGCCTCCAACCTATCACGAGTGATTGCACCCAAGCACCTAACACCCAAACCGGGGCCGGGGAATGGCTGACGATAGACCATCTCATAGGGCAGGCCGAGTTCCACACCGCAAGCCCTCACCTCGTCCTTGAAGAGTTGTTTGAGAGGCTCCACAAGGCCAAACTGCATATCATCGGGAAGGCCACCCACGTTGTGGTGCGACTTAACCATCTTGGCGGTCTTCGTTCCACTCTCCACAATGTCGGGATAGATGGTGCCCTGGCCGAGGAAGTCAATGCCATCCAATTTGCGTGCCTCCTCCTCGAATACTCGGATGAACTCGCCACCGATAATCTTGCGTTTCTGCTCGGGGTCTTCCACGCCCTCCAACTTGGAGAGGAAGCGGTCGGTAGCATCCACATACACAAGGTTGGCGCAGAGTTGCCTGCCAAACACCTCTACAACAGCCTCACTCTCGCCCTTACGCATCAGGCCGTGGTTGACGTGAACGCACACCAGATTGTCGCCAATAGCCTTCAACAACAACGCTGCAACCACCGAAGAGTCCACACCACCCGAGAGGGCCAACAACACTTTTTTGTCGCCCACCTGCTGGCGGATAAGTTCCACTTGGTCGCTAATGAAGTTGGTCATATTCCAGTTGGCCTCGGCACCGCAAGTGTCGAACACAAAGCCCTTTACAGCCTCCTTCATTGCCTCCTCATCGTCGCCAAACTCTGGTAACTTAACCTCACAGAGAGCCTTGTCGTGGCCTGCGGCAATAACGGGGAAACCTGCCTCATAAATTTCGGGCAACACATCAATCTCCACGCCATCCACCACATTATTCTCTCCGCCATTGATAATCACGCCCTTAACGCCAGGCAGTGCCTTCAACTCCTTGGCGGTGATGTCGTGGGGGTAAATCTCGCTATACACACCCAGCGCACGGATGGCCCTTGCAAGCACCGTATTGTGGTGGCTGCCAAGGTCCAAAATTACAATCATATCCTGTTTCATACTCCTAATTTTGAATTCTGATTTTTGAACTTACTCCTATTCGCCACGAGTGTAGTTGGGGGCCTCCTTGGTGATGGTAACATCGTGGGGGTGATTCTCAACCACAGCAGCCGAAGTGATTTTCACAAACTTAGCCTCGTGCAGTGCGTCAATATCCTTTGCACCGCAATAGCCCATACCCGAGCGCAAGCCACCAATGAGCTGGTAGATTGTTTCGCTCAGAGTGCCCTTGTAAGGCACTCGTGCCACGATGCCCTCTGGTACAAACTTGTTGGAGTCGCACTTGTCGCTCTGGAAATACCTATCCTTCGAGCCTGCCTGCATAGCCTCAATGGAGCCCATACCACGGTAGGATTTGAACTTACGGCCATTGTAGATAATCGTTTCACCGGGCGACTCCTCCACGCCTGCCAGCATTGAGCCCATCATCACACTATCGCCACCTGCGGCAATAGCTTTCACAACGTCGCCGGAATAGCGCAGACCACCGTCGGCAATCACGGGTACGTCGTATTTGTGTGCCACCTGTGCGGCATTGAAAATTGCGCTCAACTGTGGCACACCCACACCTGCAACGATACGGGTGGTGCAAATGGAGCCGGGGCCAATACCCACTTTGATACCATCGGCACCTGCCTTGATAAGGAACTCGGCAGCCTCGGCAGTGGCAATATTACCAACCACCACATCAATCTGAGGGAATGCCTCCTTAACGGCTTTCAGTGTGCGGGTTACGTTTGCCGAGTGGCCGTGTGCGGTGTCTATAACCACTGCATCCACACCGGCCTCCACCAAAGCCTCTACCCTTTGCAGAGTGTCGGCCGTAACTCCCACACCTGCGGCAACTCTCAGGCGGCCCTTGTCGTCCTTGCAAGCATTTGGGTAGTCCTGAATCTTGGTAATATCACGATAGGTAATCAGACCAATCAGGTGCATATCCTCATCCACCACGGGCAACTTCTCGATTTTGTTTTTGAGCAAAATCTGCGATGCCTCCGAGAGGTTGGGATTGTTGGTCGTAACGAGTCTGTCGCAGGTCATCACCTCGGCAATGGGGAGCGACATATCGGTCTGAAATCTCAAATCACGGTTGGTAACAATGCCGATGAGTCTGTTGTCTGCATCCACCACGGGGATACCACCGATGCGATTCTCTTTCATCAGTTGCAGTGCATCGCCAACGGTTGACTCCTTGGAGATGGTTACGGGGTCGTAAATCATTCCACTCTCCGCCCTCTTCACTTTCCTCACCTGTGCGGCTTGTGCAGCGATGGACATATTCTTGTGAATCACGCCAATACCACCCTCACGAGCAATAGCAATAGCCATCTCGGCCTCAGTTACAGTGTCCATAGCCGCCGACACGATGGGAATATTCAGGCGAATATTGCGTGAAAAACGGCTACCGAGTGATACCATATTGGGAGTTACCTCCGAATAGGCAGGGATTAGCAGTACGTCATCAAAGGTTACACCTTCCTGAACGATTTTCTCTTCAATAAACGACATATCTATCTGTGTTTTAATTAAAAATTCTTCAACTTCTCGTCAATGATGATGGTCTTGCTACGGTCGGCACCAACAGAGATGATACCCACCTTAACACCCGTAACTTCTTCAATCTTGCGAACATAAGCCTTGGCAGCCTCGGGCAGAGCGTCAAACTCCTTCACATCCGAAATATCCTCCTTCCAGCCATCCAACTCAATGAGCACGGGTTTGCAACGAGCAAGGCGAGCGATGGTTGCAGGCGGGTTGTCGATAATCTCTCCGTCCAACTCATAGCCCGTACAGATGCACACCTTATCGAGGCCCGAAAGTACGTCAAACAACATCAGGGCCCAATTATCAATGCCGGCCAACCTGCTCACATAGCGAGCCACCACTGCATCAAACCAGCCCACCCTACGGGGACGCCCCGTAACGGTGCCGTATTCGTGGCCCCTCTCACGGATATCTATTGCCCTCTGGTCGAAGAGTTCGGTGGGGAATGGGCCCTCACCTACCCTTGTGCAATATGCCTTTGCAACGCCCAGCACATTGTCAATCCACTTTGGCGACACGCCTGCGCCCACAGGTACACTTGCCGACGAGGGAGTCGAAGAGGTAACATAGGGATAGGTGCCGTGGTCGATACACAACATCATACCCTGTGCACCCTCGAAAAGAACTTTCTTGTCGCTCTCCAAAGCCTTGTTAATCAGTGCCGAAGTGTCGCAAATCATATGGCCGATTTTGGCAGCAATATCCATATACTGTGCAAACACTTGGTCGAAATCGAATGTTTCCAGACCGAGCATTTTCAGTTCCATATTCTTCTCCTCCAAAGCGGCCTGCAACCTCTCTGCAAAGTACTCCTTTTCCAGCAGGTCGCCCACTCGGAGACCAACCCTGCTATACTTATCCGAGTAAGCGGGGCCGATACCCTTCTTTGTGGTGCCGATTTGTGCGCCACCTTTCAGAGCCTCGTAGGCACCATCCAGGGCCGAATGCCAAGGCATAACCATTGCGGCACGGTCGGAGATGTAGAGTTGATAGTCGGTGATACCCTGCGAGTGGAGCCTATCCAACTCGGCAAGCACCGACACGGGGTTTACGACCATACCATTGGCCATAACATTCACGGTGTTGGGGTTGAAAATACCCGAAGGGATACTCTGCAACGAGTATTTGTGTCCATCAAAAACCACCGTGTGGCCAGCGTTGTTGCCGCCCTGATAGCGCACAACCATATCGGCCTTACAAGCAAAATAGTCGGTAATCTTACCTTTACCCTCATCGCCCCACTGTGAGCCGATGACTACTAACCTCTCTGACATATACTCTACTCTTCGATTTTATTGCGTTTATAAATAAAGTCCACGTTTTTCATATAGTACTCCAACGTAAAGCAACCCTCCAACTCCTCGGCGGTGAGTGTGGCCTTAACGGTGGGCTCCTCCCTCAAAAGGTCGAGGTAGGCAGCACCCTCGCTCATAGCCCTCATAGCAACGGGCTGAACGGTGTCGTATGCCTTCTCCCTTGCAAAGCCCTTGTCAATCAGAGCATTCATAACCCTCTGGGCAAAAATCACACCATTGGTGCGGTAGATGTTTGCCTTCATCTGCTCCTCAAACACCACAAGGTTTTCCAAAATGCCCATCATACGATTGAGCATATAGTCCAGCAGGATGGTTGCATCGGGCATAATGATACGCTCGGTTGCGGAGTGCGATATATCCCTCTCGTGCCACAGAGCCACATTTTCGTATGCCGTTGCCATATATCCACGCAGCACCCTTGCGCAGCCACAAATATTCTCGCTACTGATGGGGTTACGTTTGTGGGGCATTGCGCTCGAACCCTTCTGGCCCTTGCCGAAGGACTCCTCCACCTCGTGTACCTCGGTGCGCTGCAAGCTGCGAATCTCCATTGCCATCTGCTCCAACGATGCACCAATCACAGCAAGAGTGGCCATATAATATGCGTGCCTATCCCTCTGAATTACCTGTGTGGAGACATTGGCACTATCGATGCCCAACTTCTCACACACATAGTCCTGAACAAAGGGAGGAATGTTTGCAAAGTTGCCCACAGCACCACTAATCTTACCAACCTCTACACCGTGCGCAGCCTCCTTGAAGCGTTTGATGTTGCGCTGCATCTCCTCATACCACAGCACCCATTTCAGACCAAACGAAGTGATGTCGGCGTGAATACCGTGGGTACGGCCGATGCAGGGGGTGTATTTGAACCTGAGGGCCTGCTTTTTCAGCACGGCAACAAACTTTTCGAGGTCCTCGGCAATAATCTTGTTAGCCTGCGAGAAGAGGTAGCCATTGGCGGTATCCACCACGTCCGTACTTGTGAGGCCATAGTGTACCCACTTGCGCTCCTCGCCAAGCGACTCGCTCACCGCACGGGTGAAAGCAACAATATCGTGCCTTGTTTGGAGTTCAATCTCCTTGATGCGCTCAATGTCAAAAGTGGCTTTCTCCCAGAGTTTTACCACATCCTCGGCGGGCACAACTCCCAACTCTCTCCAAGCCTCGGCGGCAAGGAGTTCCACTTTCAAATATGCGTTAAACTTATTCTCTTCGGTCCAAACTTGGCGCATCACATTGCGCCCATATCTCTCAATCATATCTCCTATTTGGTCATTTTATTAAGGTAACATTCCAGTGTATTCTCCATCAGGCAGGCCCTTGTCATTGGACCTACGCCACCAGGTACGGGGGTGATGACCGAGGCTTTATCTTTGCAGGCCTCAAAGTCAACATCGCCACACAACTTGCCCGTTACGGGGTGGCGGTTCACGCCCACATCAATCACGGCGGCTCCCTCGCCCACCATATCGGCCGTAACGAAGAGTGGTTTGCCAATAGCCACCACCAAGATATCGGCCTCGGAGGTTACTTGTGCGAGGTTTTTGGTGCGACTGTGTGCAATGGTAACCGTAGCGTTCCTGTCGAGCAGCAACTTCGACACGGGCAAGCCCACGATGTTGCTCCTGCCAATCACGACAGCCTTTTTACCCTCAATCTCCACTCCTGCCTTGTCAAGCAATTTGATGATACCTTTTGGGGTGCAAGGCAACAAGCAGGGTAACTTCTGCCACAGCGAAGCCACATTCAGGGGGTGGAAACCATCCACATCCTTCTCCTTGCTGATAGCCTCAATCACTTTCGACTCGCTAATGTGCTTGGGCAACGGAAGTTGCACCAACAAACCGTCAACGCTGTCGTCGGCATTGAGTTCGGCAATGAGAGTCAAGAGTTCCTCCTCCGAGATGCTCTCCGGCTTACGAATTGTGGTGTTCTTAAACCCTACCTCTTCGGCATCCCTGCCTTTGCCTGCCACATACGACACGCTTGCAGGGTTTTCGCCCACCAAAATCACCACCAAGTGTGGTGGACGGCCATACTGCTCGGCATAGACTTTTACCTTTTCGGCAACCTCTTGTTTTACCTCGACTGCCAAATCTTTTCCGCTGATAATCATATCTATTAACTCTTTCTATTTAATCCAACACTTTATGTCCGATATCCTTGCGGTAGAAGAGGTTCTCACACTCAATATGTGCACAATCTCTCTCGGCCATTGCTTTTGCCTCGGCAAGGGTAGCACCCCTACCGACAACCATCAACACCCTACCACCGGCGGTTACAAGCTTACCCTCTTTCTGTGCAGTGCCCATATGGTACACTTTCGACTCCAAGCCTTCAACGCCCTCAATCACAGCACCTTTGGCATAACTGCCCGGGTAGCCTTTCGATGCCATAACCACTCCCAGCAGAGCCTCCTCGCTCCACTCCGTAGCGCACTCCCTGCCATCAATAGCAGCATCAAAGAGGTCGTAAATATCGCTCGTTAAGCGTGGCAAAACAACCTCTGTTTCGGGATCGCCAAACCTCGCATTAAACTCAATAACTTTGGGGCCCTCATTAGTCAGAATAAGACCACCATAGAGCACACCCACAAATGGCACGCCCTCGGCCACCATAGCCTTTGCAGTGGGGAGCATCATCTTCTCCAAAGCGAACTTCTCAACCTCCTCCGTAACGAATGGCACGGGAGAATAGGCACCCATACCGACCGTATTGGGGCCCTTGTCGCCATCGTAAGCCCTCTTGTGGTCTTGTGCCATAGCCAACGGATAGACCTTTTCGCCCGACACAACACACATAAACGAGAACTCGGGGCCATCCAAAAAGTCCTCCACAACCACTCTGCCACCGCCAAAACTCTCATCCAGCAGCATATCACGCAGTGCGCCTTCGGCATCCTCATAGCTCTCGGC
Organism: Tidjanibacter sp.; assembly: GCA_045614965.1. GTDB lineage: Bacteria > Bacteroidota > Bacteroidia > Bacteroidales > Rikenellaceae > Tidjanibacter. The sequence goes on along the minus strand of JAZLDY010000062.1, from coordinate 1,842 downwards.
TACCACTACGCCCTTACCTGCTGCCAAGCCGTCGTATTTAATCACAGCGGGCAGTGGGCGAGCCTTCACATAGGCCCACGCACTCTCGTAGTCGGAGAAGGCTTCGTATCCGGCAGTTGGAATCTCATATTTGGCCATCAGCCTCTTTGCAAACTCCTTGCTACTCTCAATCTGCGCAGCCTCTTTTGTTGGGCCAAACGCCCTCAAACCATTCTCTTTGAAGGCATTAACCACACCAACAGCCAGCGCAGCCTCGGGGCCAATAACGGCAAGGTCAACATTTTCCCTCTTGGCAAACTCCACCAAGCCATTGACGTCTTCCACTCCGATAGCCACACACTCGGCCTGTTGGGCGATACCCGCATTACCCGGTGCGCAATATATTTTACCCACTTGTGGTGAGCGACTCAAAGCATCCACGATGGCGTGGCACCTGCCGCCGCTACCCACAACCAAAACTCGTTTTTCTCCGTTCATATACCTATATTATTATAGCGTAGTTTAGTGTTTGAAGTGGCGCATACCCGTAAAGAGCATTGCGATACCCTTCTCGTTGGCCTTCTTGATAGCATCCTCATCACGAATACTACCGCCGGGCTGTACGATGGCCACCACTCCATATTTGGATGCCAACTCCACGGTGTCGTCAAATGGCAGGAAGCCGTCGCTTGCCAACACAAGACCCTCGGTGTGTCCTGCGGCCTTGGCCTGTTCGAGTGCAATCTCTGCCGAGCCCACCCTGTTCATTTGGCCTGCGCCCACACCTGCGGTTGCACCATTCTTCACAACCACAATGGCGTTGGACTTAACGTGCTTAACAACCCTCCAACCGAAGTTCAGGTCAACCAACTCCTCCTGCGAGGGTTTCCTCTCGGTTACGCACATATCCTCCACAACCTCTTTGCAATCCACATCGGCAGCCTGAACAAGCAGACCACCATTCACGCCAACATATTGAGGTTGCGGCTCTTTCACGTTATCCATTTTAACCTCCAACAGCCTGAGATTCTTTTTCGATGCAAACACTTCGAGTGCTTCGGGCTCAAACGAGGGAGCCATAACAATCTCCAAGAAGATGGGCTTCATCATCTCGGCAACCTCACCTGTCAAGGGGCGGTTTACAGCCACGATACCGCCATATATACTAACCTTGTCAGCCTCATAAGCCTTCGTCCAAGCCTCTTTCAAGTTGGCACCCACAGCAGCACCGCAGGGGTTCATATGTTTGAGACCCACGCAGAAAGGCTCGCTATACTCCCTTGCAATGCAGAGGGCGGCATTTGCATCCTGAATGTTATTATAGGAGAGTTCCTTACCTCCCAACTGTTTGGCGTGAGCCACCGAATAGGATACCTCCTTGCCGGCACGGTAGAAGGAGGCCGATTGGTGGGGGTTTTCGCCATAGCGGAGGTCTTGGGCCTTGTCAAACGAGAGGAACAATTTCTCGTTCAGACCTGCTGCCTTGCGCATGTAAGTAGCGATCATCATGTCGTACTGCGCTGTGTGAGTGTAAGCCTCGGCAGAAAGCTGAAGACGAGTCTCCTTTGTAGTATTGCCGTGCTCCTTGATTTCAGCGATGATCTTTGCGTAGTTCTCAGGGTTGCAGACTACTGTAACCGCACTCCAGTTCTTGGCAGCTGAACGAAGCATTGAAGGACCTCCGATGTCGATGTTCTCGATCGCATCCTCCATGGTCACGTCTGGCTTGGCGATTGTCTGCTTGAAAGGATAGAGGTTTACGCAGACCATGTCGATGAACTCGATGCCGTTCTCCTTGAGCTGAGCGATGTGGCTGTCAAGATCACGACGTCCGAGGAGACCGCCATGAACCTTTGGGTGGAG
>JAZLDY010000061.1:0-1359 GCA_045614965.1 Tidjanibacter sp. | reverse complement strand
ATTTGACTAAAAGAGTGCTCGGACAGTGATCAATGTCTCGTCCGAGGAGGCGATTTTCATTGATGAACTTAAGTTACAAATGGTGGAGCTACAGTAAAATTATGTGCTCTTTTCTCTCTCTTGATTCTCGATCCCCTCTATTAGGTGCCTCTCTCTCTTATATAGTGTTGCCCTTCTCCATCTCCACCGTCCACTTGTTCACCATCTGTGCGCCCACTTGAGTGCATGTCCCATCAGACTCCCCCTTTAGCCCTGTCTGAGTGGCGGTAGTTGAGGATGCACTGTTCAGGGGTCTTCTCCACATAAATGCGGCCAGGTGGGTAGGTGCAGAGCATTAAATGCGGTGGTTGAGGTCTGTCTCCTTGATATTTCTTTATCCCTGTCACCTTCTCACGTGTCCGAGGTCTCCTTTTTCCCTGACACTTGTTAGACAGACCGCTTGACACATTCCGGTCTCCTCGGACGGTACACGTATGAGCATCTCCTCGGACGGTACACGTGCTCGTCTGCGGACATTCCCCTTTTACATGGGCCGCTGGCTGCGTTTTGGCCTCCTCGGGCGAACAGTGGTCCTCGGATAGGGCCTTTGGCCCAATAAGTTGGGCTGGGCTTTTCTCCCCCACAATAGCCCCTCAAAATTGTAGTTTTTCCTTCGCATCCGAGGAGAAAAAGTAGGATTTTGACTTGCCACGGAGCAACAACTTGGGAACACGCACAACCGAGCTGGCACGTGTGTGAACGTGGGAGCTGACGCCTCATTAATGCCGTTGCGGTTTCCTTATTCCCAAAGCGCTGCATTAATTGCACCAGTTGACGTTTTGTCCTTTGCATCCAACGGTGGCTGATTGATCCAAGGGCTGTGGTTTTTCTTCAAGGTTTGGGCGGGAGTGCCCCTGACCTTTCGCTTGACCCCATATAAAGCTTCTGAGGAAGTTATTTCTTCCTCTACAAATCTCCAGACGCTCCAACAAGAACAGACGCGCTCCTCCGTCCACATCTCTCCGTCCGAATCTCCCCGTCGCCGGTGCCCATCTCACTCGGAACCCTCACGAGTCCTCCTACGAGTCTGCACTCGCTTCCCCGGTCTAGCCCTTGTAAGTCATCGCTCACCGAATCCTTTAATTTTCTCTTCGGCCAGTCACTCCGTTTAACCACCATGGGAAAACTCGAGTGCATGATGGATAGCCCCGAGCAAGTAGAGGCGTTTAGGACCACATACCGCATACCCCCTAACGTGGGTGTGAGGTATTGCCCCCCAGACAGAATACTGACAGATCGGGAGTCAGGAGAGGTGGTTATCCCCCTCATCGCCTTCAAAGAAGGGGGAATGTCAATCCCCATGGGCCCCATCACCGCCAA
>JAZLDY010000060.1:0-41555 GCA_045614965.1 Tidjanibacter sp. | reverse complement strand
CCGTTGAGTCCTTCAAATATGTAGAAAGCAGACTAAATGCCTCCAACCACGATTTCGGTATAGGGCAGTCGTCATATCCAGCATCACGAAGTGATATAGCAAAACTAAATAGCTGTTCCTTGGTGTTGCCCTTTGCTAAACCAGTGTGTTGGAATGTAAACTTGTAGCCGAAAGTTTCGCGAATAAGATATGTCTTACCCACACGCCTACGGCCATACACTGCAACAAACTCCGAGTTCTCCGATTGAGCTGCCGAATGCAATATCTGCTGCTCCTCTTTTCTGCCGATTATCATAACTTTTACTTTTTGCTACTGCAAATATAATACAAAAATCTATTATAATTTGCCAAATCGCATTAAAAAAATCGAGATTTGGCAAATTATGAGTAAAAATTGCAACGAAAATCATAGTTTTCCTTCAAAACCAGGACTATTATTGAGGTCCTAAATATGGTAGATGTCACACAATTCGTATGGTCTGCAAGTGAAATTTTCACATTATCCCCATATGTTGTATATCGCTTTCCCAAAAGGTCAGACACTGTCATGCAAATTGAATTGGAGACACTATGTTGAAATCATCAAGGGCGATGCCCCTTTAGAGGCTGGTTTTTACGTAATATTGATTAAGTCTTGTTTGTTCATTTTATTTCCGAAGTGCGCTATAAATGCTGCGTTTCGGAAACAAAACAACATTCCATACTTTCCTCGGACAGAAAGTATATCTATCACTATATCGGTATATTGGGCGATATTTGTGATTATGATAAACACTTTGGCAAAACAAGCACCTCAATTCTTTCCAATATTTCAAAGACTGGAAAGAATTGAGGCGTGAATTAGTGTACAATCTTATCAAATGATTCTCCCCTGATATACCCCTTTTTAACCTTATCTACATCAAACCACAACTTTGAAGGTAGTCAAGCAGAGCGTTTACAGTTGTTTCTTATTTTGTTTCTACATCAAACCACAACGTGGCGACCTCTTCTTCTCGCGTGCAGCACGTTGTTTCTTATTCGATTTCTACATCAAACCACAACTTTGTGCTTTTCATAACATAAAATATTAAAGTTGTTTCTTATTCGATTTCTACATCAAACCACAACCACACTCTACTGCTCAGCTGGGCGGTGTTCGTTGTTTCTTATTCGATTTCTACATCAAACCACAACACAAGAGTGGACAACCAAACGTCATTTCCAGTTGTTTCTTATTCGATTTCTACATCAAACCACAACATAGTAGTATAAAATTAAGTGTTACATAATGTTGTTTCTTATTCGATTTCTACATCAAACCACAACCCTGCACAAGAATGGCTCCGGGAGCGGAAGGTTGTTTCTTATTCGATTTCTACATCAAACCACAACAGGCATTTGAGCCTTATACGTTCCGCAGGAGTTGTTTCTTATTCGATTTCTACATCAAACCACAACCTGTTCTCGGTGTTCGTTTTACGTTTGCCGTTGTTTCTTATTCGATTTCTACATCAAACCACAACAAAAAAAAGGCATTACCTTTGCAACAGAAAGTTGTTTCTTATTCGATTTCTACATCAAACCACAACACGGATGCAATGAGTGGGCAACCACTTACAGTTGTGTCTTATTCGATTTCTACATCAAACCACAACATCAGCCAACGTATGAGTGAACTTGATTTGTTGTTTCTTATTCGATTTCTACATCAAACCACAACAACTTGGTGGTGCTGTGGCCTTTCGCTACGTTGTTTCTTATTCGATTTCTACATCAAACCACAACCGGGGGAGGTGTATAGTTGGCAGATGTGGGGTTGTTTCTTATTCGATTTCTACATCAAACCACAACCCGTTGGCTCTGGTGGTGCTGCTGCTGCTCGTTGTTTCTTATTCGATTTCTACATCAAACCACAACTTGGAGTTGAACGATGTAAATGGCGATGGCGTTGTTTCTTATTCGATTTCTACATCAAACCACAACATCTTGAAAGGTCGCAAGTATACTGATTGGTTGTTTCTTATTCGATTTCTACATCAAACCACAACAAAGATGAGGCTACATATAATAAGTTGATAGTTGTTTCTTATTCGATTTCTACATCAAACCACAACCTCGGGTTGTTTTCTTGGTTATTCCCAATAAGTTATGCCAAATTTAGGGCTAACAAAAAGGGTCTCAAGACCACGAAGAAGTGAGTTTGATGCGATTTTTTTTATCTTACCAATGCAAATATAGCAAAAATAAAGTGTCTTCTAAACAAAAATTACCCCAAAATCACGATTAAAAAAATTCCAACTGTTGGGGTGTGGTCAATTTAGCTCTCTCTACTTTGCCCCAAAAATTTTGTATTTCGCCAAATTGTTTGTCCGTGACGCTCAAAATGCTTGTTAGTCCAGATGGGGGCATAGATGCCCTAACCCTCGCAATGTGAACATTCATATTCTCCTTTGAGGGGCAATGTCGGATATAAACCGAGTACTGCATCATCGTAAAGCCATCCTTTTCCAACGCTTTGCGGAACAGTGCAGCATCTTTCCGTTCCTTTTTGGTGGTGGTTGGCAAATCGAAAAAGACAAACAGCCACATAATATGATAGGCATTTAGGCGAACTTCACTCATAGGCTATTCAAGTTGCGGATAGGACAACTTTTTGCCCTCTCCCGAGAAACACTTGGCAAGCGAGGCTGTGGTAATGGTCAGTCCCACTTCCAGAGGTCGCACCACTTTTGCAAAACGAGTGTCGGTGTATAGCAGATGTATAAGGTCTGCCTTCACCTGTTTATTTAGTTCTCGCTCGCCATTGGCGTAGAGGTTAAAGACTATTTCGTCCACAAAGGGGCGATATGGTTCCATAATATCGTCTGCCAACGGGAAGGCGTTTGAACGATTGCGATGGAAGATTCCGAAGGCGGGAAACAGGCCCGATCCCATTAGCGCACGAGCCACCGCAGCCCTTAATAATGTGTAGCCATAGTTGAGCAGATTGTTGGGCGAAGAACCCTCTCGTGAGCGAATGAAATCTTCGCCAAACAACTCATTCCAATAGATTTTTGCCGCAACACCCTCACGGTTGTCGATGTCGCCACTCTTTACATTGGAATAGTATGGTTTGAGTTTGTCGCCATCCTTACCCAACTTGTTGAGCAGAGCTGCCTGATTGCGTATTTTCATCTCCACAACCTGCTTCCACAACCCCTTTTTGAGAGGCTCACTTGCTTCGATTTGTGCTCGGTAGCTCTCGCCTTGTGTGGTGTTGCTGTCGAGGTTGAGTAGCATTGCGTTGGGCATAAAGTTCTCTCCGCAAATAATCACAGCCGCATTGTTGTCCGAGAGGGCATTGAGGAGAGGGAGCGTGATGTTTATCTGCTGATTTTCGAGCACCACAACACCTATATCCTCAATGGGTACACTGTTTTTCACCTCGGGCATTTGTCGGGTGTTGATGATGAGTTGATTGTTCCGCAAACTCAAATCAAGCGGTGTGGTGAAAAAGAGTGTGCGTTTGAGCATAATGGTCAGAATTTATGTTTGAACTTTATCTCTCCCGTAACAGTCAAATCGAAGTCGTAGCCCTCGACAAGAGCATTTAGTTGAGTGTGTTTTATGCCTATGACTGGTCGATATTCCTCGTCAATCTTATACTCACCGCCTTTGGCTTTCAGTTCCCCCGCAGGACGAGCCTCTTGGTGGTGTCTTAAAGTCATTGTGCCATAATAGTATATACCAGAAACAACTTGCTCACTCATCCCCGTTACCTTATACAACCTCTTCGCAAGGTCGGCTTTGGTACACTCGTAGAATTCCTCGGGCGACTTCTCGTAGAACAAAACCATTGTACCAGTGCGGAGGATGTATTTCAGTGGCAGACCATCTTTAACCTGTGGTACAAGGTTGTCATTATCGCTCTTGCCATTATAGAATAGTGCTGCATCGAGGTTGTTGACTAACTCAAAACCTCGCTTGATTTTACCCTTTACCTCGCCCTCGTAGATAGCCATACAGTAGTTGCCATCGTTTGCAACGTGGTAGTCTTGCTTGTGTTCGTGGCGAGAGAGGTAGCTGTGCTTCTTCAAATGGATGGGCGAAGTTACAGTTGGGGTATAGATGCGTACCTTTTTAATATATACACCCTTCTCCTCGTTGAAGCAGATGGGTTTGCTCATCGCTTCCTTGAAGCCTTTCTCCGCAATGGCACTCTTTACACACTCACGCACAGCATCATCGACAATTTTGTCCACATCGGCAGGTTGCAGAGAACTCAACGCCTTTCGTACAACATATTTTATCTCGTCGTCTCGCTTGATTGCGCCATAGAAGGTCTGCTGATGCAACGAGCCACGAGCGGTGTCGCCCTGAATATACTTTATTTCACCATTCTCGTTATACTGAATCTCGCCCCTTACACGCAACTTTTTCTTGGTGTGTTTGGGAAGATTGTCGGCAGTGTGGTGCGACACCAACAATTCATCGGCAATAGCTTTCACATCCTCGGTGAATGTAGCCCAAGGTTTGGCAAAGATGGGCTTTTGGTCACGGTGCCAATAGTAACGCTCTGTATCATTTTGGAATTGCGCCCACTTGGCATAGGTGCCTGCGCCAATGCAAGCAATTGTAATGGCATCGATGCAGTGGTGAATGTGATTCACACGCTCCTTCCTCGAATACTCTTCCTGCAACCCCCACATCTTGCGGAAGTCGGCAGTGGTTGCACCCTTGACTGTGTACACTCTATCGAAGACAGTTTCGAGATACATTTTGGCATACCTGCCAATAATACCAATATCTACGCCCTGACGATTGCTGAAACCCTCGGGCACCTCCGTCATTGAAAAGCGCATCAACTTACCATGCAGGTAGTCGAGCCTCATACGATAATAGTGGCGATTCTTAATCGCATCATCTTTGGCTTTTTTAGTTGTAGCACTTTTAGCGGAACGGTTGCACCCGAAAATTTGTTTTTCGAGTTTTTCTATTTCCGCCTGCCAACCAAGGGTCTCAATGCGAGCCAAAATCTCTTTATGATTGGCGAGTTCCGAGGGCAACATTCCTCGTTTAATATCTCGGTTGAATTTTGCCTGACAGAGTGTTTTATTCATCTGCGAGTTGTCGCCACCACGAGAGCGAGGCACAGTATGTTCGATATCATACTTTGGATTGGGACCAATAAAGTCGCAAATGTTGATCTGTTCTCCCGTGTAAAGACAGTGTTTGTTTTGCTCAATCCATAGCTGATATTTTAAGATATCATCCTCGGTGGGAGTGATGTCGCAACCGCACTCTGCTTTGAACAACTCTGTTATTTCATCAGCATACTCTTGACGCCTTTTCTCATTCTCTCGTTGGTATCGCTCAATGGCATTTCGCTTATTTGAGTCGTTCAGACCTCGTGCAAACTCAATGTTGATTTTGGTTTGCTTGTCGATTTTACCCTCTTTCAATAGTTGATTGACTAATGCACGCAAGCGGAACAAAGCACGCATAGCCATAGGGTTACGAACCGAGGAGGTGCGAGGAGAACCGAGTAAAATCATCCCCTCGGCATTGGGCCGTGCATCCTTGTATGAGTCAACTTTTGATGGGTGATAGAGTTTATCCATCCTCAAATCATCTCCATAGAGTCCGCAATCGAGCAAGGCGGAGTAAATTGCATCCTCTTTTGTTTCGCCAGAACGAGAGGGTTGGAAATTGGCAACCGTATCAACTACATTCTCAATGATTTGTTCCCGCTTTGTTTCGTTTTCCCAAACGTTTTTAGGCACAACCTTTTCCAAGTTGGCAACAAACACAGCCTCGTCGTAACGATAACCTGCACGCAGGTAGGGTAAGATTTTGTTTATGGCATTAAGGCTCAATGAAGCATAGCCCTGTTTGATGGGGATTTTCAAAAATGCCTTGGCCTGCTCTTCGGAAAGTTGCAAATTCTCCATAGCCCAATTGCGCAGTTTGTCATCATTGTCAAAGGAGAACAAAATGTGCCAAACATCATTCAAAATCTGAGTGGAAGTTTTGCCTTCGCCTTTGGTGTAAAGGTTACACATCGTAGTGAGCCACTCATCTCCAAAAATATCTTTCAGATGCGCACTCACAGGCGAACCCGACACATCCTGCGACATCTTGAAGTTGAATTTATATGGCGCATCAACCTTGTCGGTAATGTGAGCGTAAGAGTTCTTCTTGCCGCCTGACAACTTTTTAGCAATGTCTTCAAAATCGAAATGTTCTTTATTTTTTCGCAGGAAAAGAGGCTTAATCTGTTCAACCTCCTCGGCCGACAACATTCGCAGTTCGGCGTCATACGGAGTTTTTATCTTGATGTTGTTGATAAATGACCACATCCTAAACTCCTCGAAGAGAGGATGTGAAACGGGACAACGAGCCTTGCCTTTCTCGAAGGTGCAACCACCCACCAATCCCTTTTGCGATTTCAGGGGGCGTTGGAAGAATATGGCACGATACAATGCCTTGCGCAACTCGGAGGATAAATTCTGCTTTTCGCATATTGCATCAAACTCCTTTTCGTAGTGAGCAACACGATCTGTGTAACCATAACCATCGCCCGTGCGAATTTTCTCGCCGGCAAGGAACAACTTGTAGTAGAACTCGCCGAGATATGAGCAACCGGCTTCCTCCATATCTTTGTCCAACTTGTTGATACTTTGTTGAACTACGCCGTCATCACTATTGCTAGCATCCTTTCGATTACTCAAAAAACCTCGCCTTTGAGCCAAGTGGTAGAGCGCACGACCAAGTGTATAGCGGTCGGTTTGAGTGTTCAAATCGAGTGCTTGGGTTAATGCTGCATATCGGTCGGCATAAGGATTTTGGTCGTTGCCACTACGCAACCACAATAAAAACTCCTCAACCAAGGGATAATTCTTGTTGTATCTCCACTCATTGAGTTGCTCTTTGCTCAAATGGGGGCACAGATTGTGCTCAACAAGCACTTTTAATAATTCAATTTTGCGGAGTCTGCGACGATAATAGTGCCTACGCAACGCACGAGCATCGGTGCGAGTTTTAACCATAGGTTCTTCGCCCGATTTTGTTCGAGCAACACCCTCTTGGAAAATATCAACACCCTTATCCAACAGAGTAAATGTATCTTCATTTTGTTCTGTAATAGCCCAACCAATGGAGTTGGTGCCAAGGTCAAGTCCGAGTATCTTGGTCATAGTTGTAGGTATTTTCCGTAAAAATAACAATAAACTTTGGGAAATAGAAAATAAACAGTAAATTTGTGGTGTAAGAATTTCTACATCTTACCACAATAAGGCTATATGCCGAAGGTCTTTGTACCTACGCCCTCGCTTCGGTGAGGGCTTTTTTATTGTTGTTCCATTACTCACAATGTTATTTGCCCAAAGATGTAGTGGAGAAGAGCAAGGCGAACCCGAACTGAGAGGGAATAGAATCCACATAACAGCAACATCTCCACCACGAAAAAGGAACTATTGGAGGATACGCATAAATGCGCTGGGCTTGCTGAATGCCATAAAATGGGAGACAACTCAACACCAATAGCCCCAAGGGCCAATACAATAAGAGTGTGAATGACAATCCACTAAATACAACAAGCCGAGAAGTAGGGCAGCCAAATCCTAATACTCGCAAGTGCAGCGGGCAATACTCTTGACACTTGTCTTTCAGTCATACAGACTACTTGTCGACCTTTGAAGTTTTGACATAATGCTCCGGGTGGTGATAGTATTTCCCCGTACGCACCAAATTACCATTCTTCTTCTCAGAAAGTTCTTCAAGTTTTAACATAAAGGCTTCGGAAGTCAATTCTTCTGACCTCCCGTAGTATGTTGTTAGAAAACCAGCCATATCTTCTTCTATTTGATATGCTGCCATTATCGCCATCGTGGTCATTATTCTAACTTTAGATAGTCCTAAGCCAGCTAATACCTGTATCAATATACTTCTTAATTCTTGCTTCCGTTCCATTGCTACAATTTTATACTATATCTTATCATCTATCTCGCTCATCAATTGCTGAGTGAATGTCGATATCGTCTCTTTAACTTTGTTTACCGCATCTATGTCAATGAGTCGTTCGTTGCTGAGTTGCGAGATAGATGATATGTCGATGCGATTATGCTCGTCGTTAACGCCCTCCGTAAAAGATAGAACATCATTGATAGCATTAAACACCTCGGGGATTACTTCATATTGGCCCTCCTTTGCTGATAAGACTTTCGATATATAACTACTTGCATCGTAGCGACGATATTGATCCTCCCAGGCCGGAGAATATTCAAAAATATAGTCACCAACCTTTAATACTCCATTGTGCGGACGAGAGTTGCGCAAACAAAAATTCGCGATATCCGTTTTTGCTTTGCTTATGGCATCAACCCACTCTTCAAACAGCTGTTTTGTGATGGGAATACTCTGACCCCATTCAATAGGTAGACCTGTCCCTGCGCATTCAAAGTAGCCACCTTAATTATCAATGATGTATGTGTCACTGGTGGACACTTCTTTTTCAATATCAATATTGTAATAGTGCGTTAATGAGTAAAATACCGACTCGCCATTATCTCTCCTACTTGCGTAATATGATTCTTGTGTAATGTATTTGTAATTCATATTAAGACAGACTGAAGTTTTATATGTTACCCTGGATATTTGTCATCCAACTTACGAAATAACTCGTAATACAACTTTGTCGACTCCAATTCGTGCCACTCGGAGATGGTTACATAATCTTCGTCGAGGTTGTAGATCTTTGCACCCTCGATGCCGAGCAGAAAGGGCGAGTGCGTGGCAATGATAAATTGGCAATCGCAGCTATATGCCGACATCTTGATAAACTCCGCCAACTTGCTCTGCCAGCGTGCCGAGAGGCTATTTTCTGGCTCATCAAGCAGATACAAACCTTCGCTTATGTTTTTTATGATACGCAGATAGGCGGTCTCTCCGTTCGAGAATGTTCTGCGCTTGTCGCCAATCTCGCCACGAATAAAACTTCGCTTGCTCTTCCTTATAGAGTTCACATACTGTATGTATCGATCCACACTTGCAGGGTTATCGCAGTCGAAACCTCGTACTGGCGTTGGGTCATCATAGAAATCGGAAAGAGCCGCACTCTTCAAGTCGTGCTGGGCGTTGCTATTGCGTGTGTTGAGTATCGAGTCGAACACCTCGTCGCTCGTAATCATCGAAGAGACCTCTACTAACGGAACTTTTAGTAGCGGATTGGTCTTGTAACTGCATTGTGCAATAAAATCGTCGTAGTGGAAGACTCCTCTATTGAAGAGCGTAGTGCGCTCGATGCCGATGGTTTGTGCGATAGCATTGAGAGCTGTGGACTTGCCACAACCATTGCCTCCGTAGAGTATGGTTATTGGCTCGCAATCAATGTCGGTAAATCCTTTGGTCGATAGGAATCGCCAAGGATATATTTCAGCAGGAACAGAAAGGAAGCGACCAAAAAATCCCTCCTCTTGGCTGGCTGTTGGGAGTTTGAATGAATCAAGATACATCATAAGCGCATATAAATTTCTGCAAAGTAATATGCCCGTTTTGACAATTTCTGTCAAGTGTGAAGAATTGTTATAAAAAAGTGTCGGGCGTGAGGGCGGGCAACTACTCATACGGCCCTCCAAAGAGGCGTCTGGTGCCCTTTCCAGCCCTACGCCCGACACAAGCACACCCTTCAAACCGCAGCGTTTCAGCCTCACGGAGGTATGCCATTAGTTATAAAAACAGCAATCGGGACCGCGTACGCTCCGAAGAGCATCAACCAACTGTCGTCCCGACTGCCTAGAAAGACGCACCCCATCGTTAAAAATGGCCTTAGCCCCCTAACTCTACGTCCTAAACGAATGGGGTAATCCTTCAAAATGTGGGAATCTCCACTCTCCGATGTGTTCGATGCCGCAAAGCCCCGAACAGAACGTCCAAAACGCCAACCATCGGTATGAGTGGAAAATAGCTATAAATTTAACTACTCCCCCTTGATTACAGCAATGGGCGAGAGTTCAACTATCGGTTCTACAAGGTCACGCTGGTTGGACATAACCACTCCGATATCTTTATATGCCGAGGGGGCTTCATCGAGTTGGCGTTGGTGGCGAATACCGTGAATAATTCCAAGAGAGTTGAGGCGGTCTATCTCGCTTTGCAAGTCGAGTTTGCGGCACGCCTCCTTGCGCCCAAGTACACGCCCCGCTCCGTGCGAACAACTCATAAAACTCTCAGGATTACCAAGTCCCCTCACGATGTATGACTTAGTGCCCTGCGAGCCAGGAATGATGCCAATTTCGTCTTTGTAGGCTCGTGTGGCACCCTTGCGATGTACGATCACATTCTTCCTGTAGTGGTGTTCCCAAGCAGCGTAGTTGTGTGCAATGTTTATCATCGGCTCGAAATCCACATTGTGGAACACATCGCCCAGGGACTCGCAGATGCGATTCATAACAACTCGCCTATTGCAGAACGCAAAATCAACACACCATAACATCTCTCTCCAATAATTCTTACCTTCGGGACTTTCGATGGGCAGGAACTCCAACCCCTCGATAGTGTCCGAATACCACCTTTCGTTGAGTCGTTTTGCAATTTTGCCGTGGTGGTCAGCCACCTGCTTGCCAACATTGCGAGAACCAGAGTGAATCATCACCCACACATCTCCTTCACTCGACTTCTGAATCTCAATAAAATGGTTGCCACCTCCCAATGTGCCGAGTTGATGACGTGCGGCAATCTGCTGGGTTTTCACATAGGGCATACTCTCCACATCGTGTCCTTGTGGTAACAGCGATTCGTCTTGTAATTCTTTATGGTGATCGAAACCGAGAGGCACCCTATTGCGAATTGCCGACAACACTCGGCGAATTCGTTTGTCGTCAATATCCTCCACCCGCAAAGAGGTCTTTATGGCGCACATTCCGCAACCAATATCCACACCTACGGCATTGGGGACAACAACCCCTTTTGTGGCCAGCACACCACCAATGGGCATCCCTAAGCCGCAATGCACATCGGGCATAAGGGCAATGTGGTGAAATGCATAGGGCAACGAGGCAAGATTGTGTGCCTGCTCCAGGGCATTTTCGTCTATTCGATCTGCCCACATCTTAATCGGGATTCTATCCCCGTTAAATACTTTCATAATTTAACTTATTAACATCCACAAAGGTATAATGCAGTTTTGACAACTTCTGTCAATCGTTATTTTGTTCCTTCCTCTGTCCCATATTTTGTTCTTCTGATACAAAATTATAGGCGCAAATTCATTCCTCCAAAGAAAATCGCTCTGCAAGGCTTGCAGAGAATGATGATTTGGTCGTTTGATTAAATGTGAGTAACTTTGTACGGACTATTCCCTTCGCCTTCTATGAGATACTACTATACCATAGGTCTGAAAGGGCTGCCTTTTGTCCCTGAAAACAGACAGATAATTTATGTCGAGAACGCCTACAACAAAAAGGTAAACCGATTCATCAAGCGTCACCATAAGCGCATTTGTCGCCATTTTGCACGGCGTGGCTACGAGTTTTGCTATATCCCGCTGATGCATAAAAAGTTTAATAAGGCGGTGCAAGCTTACTACAATCCCGCAGCCAAATACCACAAAGTCATCCCCATTGGGAGCGACTTTTTGTTGCAGTTTATGGCTCACCCCGAAAACCGAGACAAGATTAAGCCTTCGTTAATATACTTTGTGGATGGTTTAGAGGTCCAGGAGGGCGAGGATTTGGCACTAAGAGGTGTAACTCTTGGTGATTTGAATTGGCGTGATTGCAGGTTAGAGAGCCAGTTATCGGCAATACAAACCGATTTATTTCGTGATCGTAAAAATCCTATTCTTTACCGCACTGCCAAAACTATTGACTCATCAACCACGATAGAGCGTTATAGAAGTCCAAATGAAGATCCATTTCCACGAGTTCAATTCAACATTGACCCCAACGACCCTATTGAACGCATCGAAGAGAGGTTTGATGTGGCGACTTCGTTATTGATAAGCGAGGTGGCGGAAAAGATTAGCAAACTTAAACAGAGGGGCGTATCGCTCTATGTGTTGGAGCAGATGTTGCAAGAGCCAGTAAAGCCGAGCCGTATGGTCATCACTTCCGACTATCGCATCCTTCTGCCCGACTACCAGAATATGGAGATTGAGATGACACCTCTTGTCAAGGCGGTCTATTTGCTGTTTTTGCGCCACCCCGAGGGAATAATCTTCAAACACTTACCTGATTATCAGGCGGAGTTGATGGATATATATCAGAAGATTAAGGGGAAGTCTTTGGACGAGAAAATGATCCGCAGTGTGCAGGATGTGACCGACCCCACAAAGAACTCCATAAACGAGAAGTGTGCTCGCATTAGGGAGGCCTTTGTGGGCCGCTTCGACGAGCGACTTGCGGTTAATTACATTGTTCGGGGCGAGCGTGGTGCCCCCAAACTCATATCTCTTCCCCGCGAGTTGGTCGAGCGGCAGTAAGTGTGGTGAGAGTGCCGATGTGAATTATTCTGCAATGCTTTGATGCTTCGCATATAACCGAAATAAACACCTTCCCCAACGGGATCACGAAAAAAGGACAGTCGTTATGACTGTCCTTTTTTGTGAGCTGAGCATTAAATCCCCCTGCTATTTTTTGGGAGTGATGCAGACCGCAAGGCGGCTATCCGAGCCGTGCCACATATTCTCCACCGTAAAGGTCAGCGTATCGCCCGTTATCATCTGGTTTTGTTCCGCAAAGGGCGATAGGGTTATCTCACGTTGTCCCTCGGCTTTGAGCACAAAGGGGAGCGACGATTTGTTCACAAGTCTGATGACCCTCTTGCCATCGGGCCTTATGCGGACCTCCTCGGCACTCACACAAGCCTCAAACAAGGCCCTCAGCAGCGACTCCTCGCCCGCCATCGTACCAAACGAATAGGCAATCGTACGGCGTGCACCGAGGGCCTCACGAACACCCTCCTCCGTACACTCGTTGGCCAAAATCAGTGTCATATTGCGCATCTGTCCGCTGTGGTAGAAGTCGGCTGTGGTGTTGTGGATATCGGTGCTGGCAGCCATAAAGAAACCATACTGTTTTGCCCTGTCGATAGCCTTGGGGTAGAACTCGTTGGTGTTCATAATCTCGATGCCGTCAATGAGTCCCTTCTCATAGACCCTCTGTTCAAACTCGTGCATTTCCAGACTCTCACGCTTCCACCCTGGGTGGTTGTGCATAATGATTGCGCCCTGCGAGCGAGCTTTGAGGATGGACTGTTCGGGGTCGTCATCGTAGATGGTGTTGTTGTCCTTGGTGAAGAGGGCGTTGAAGTGGCCATAGAGTTCGGGCCTGCGTGTAACTTCAATGCCTCGGATAACCATAATGCCATAGTAGTTAAGACTCTTTTGGAGTCCATAGAAGGGTGCATTGAGGTCCACCTTGATACCATTCTCATCTGCGATGGTCTTGCTGATGGCATAGTTCACGGGTTTGGTGCCTTTGGGCACATAGCCACGCAGGAATTTGAGCATATCGGGCTCAAACTTGCGCCATTCGAGGTGGTCGGTGATGGCCAGAATGTCGAGTCCATCAATCCACGCCTCCCTGATTCGCATATCGGGCGAGAGGTGTCCGTCGGAGAAGAAGGTGTGGGTGTGAAGGTCGGCCTTGAAGACCTTGTACCCAGCCACATCGGGAATCACAATATTACGGCGCTCTACGGGAGTGCAGGCGGTGTGTCGCAAAATATCAGGATTTTGGGAATCCTGATAGTAGAGTTGTGCGCTTGCGCTTTGGCAGAGGGCAACCAACCCGAGTATGAGCAACAGATTTCTTTTCATAACGATATATACTCTTTTGTGTTGGAATAACTATGGTGGTCGGAGTAGCCCCCACCGCCATTGTTACTCTCAAATTTTTCTTTTACTTACTTTTGTAGAATGTAATGCTAACTCGTCCACTATTTGCCGAGGGTATCTTATTTGTTATAAGCGCACCCGCAACGATTATTTTTGTACGGGAAAGAGAGTAATGGTCAGATTATTTTCGGCGCCGCACCAAGCGTTCTCAACCGACAAGGTAAGGCCCTTGGGTTGGACGGTGTAGTTCTGCGAAGTGGAAGGCAAGAGGATGGTTTCACGTCTACCCTTTGTTTTCAGCACAAACGGCAGAGAACTGTTATTCACAAGCCTAACCAACTGCGAGCCGTTGTCGTTGGTACGCACAATCTCCACCTCCACACACGCCTCAAAGAGGGGGCGAAGCCATTTCTCTTCTCCGGCCAAAGTGCCATAGGAGTAAGCAATGGTGCGGTGGTCGAGGAGAGCCTCACGGATGGACTCCTCGGAGAGCTCGTTGGTCAAAATCATCGTGAGGTTACGAATCTGGTCGCCATAAACCTCGGCTGTGGTGTGATGGATGTCGGTGCTGCCGGCCATAAAAAATCCAAACTCTTTGGCCCTATCAATGGCCTTGGGATAGAAGTCATTGGTGTTCATAACCTCGATACCGTCAATGAGGCCCTCGGCGTAGACGTGATCCTCAAAGGCGTGGGTTTCGAGGCTTGTACGTCGCCACCCGGGGTGGTTGTGCATAATGATTGCACCCTGTGCTCGTGCGTTACGAATGGCAACCTCGGGGTCTTTGTCGTTGATGGTGTTATTGTCGGTGGTAAAGAGTGCGTTGAAGTGGCCATACTCGGTCGGGTTGCGTGAAATCTCAATGCCGTGAATGAGGAATATACCCATTTTTTCGGCTACGCCAATAGCTGATGTATGGGATATATTGTAGTCTATTTTATCACTCACAACCCCCTTGGGATGGGTTTCACCTTCCGGAACGTGTCCTTTAAGAAAAGCCAGCATATCGTTGGCATACTTGCGATTTTCGTAGTGGTCGGTGATGGCCAAAATATCCAAGCCGTTGGCCCACGCCTCCCTCACTCGTATCTCGGGCAGAACTTGGCCGTCGGAGTAGATGGTGTGAGTGTGGAGGTCGGCCTTGAAGACCTTGTAGCCATTCACATCGGGAATCACAATATTACGGCGCTCTACGGGAGTGCAGGCGGTGTGTCGCAAAATATCAGGATTTTTGGAATCCTGATAGTAGAGTTGTGCGCTTGCGCTTTGGCAGAGGGCAACCACTCCGAGAAGGACCAATAGGGTTTTCTTCATAGCAATAGGTGTTTGTTAGGTTTGCAATGTGGCGATGGTGGCACACAACCACCATCGCCCAAATGCTTCATTGTGTTTACTCTTTGTTGCGGTGTACTACCTGCCGAGTGCCTGCCAACGCATCAATGCTTCCAAGAAGTAGTAGTCGGCATAGGTCAGCGGTGCATCAACCTCGCCACCTGCGGGTTTGTGGCCCACACCGTGACGGAGGAGGAAGTTGTTGTTGGTACCGGGCTGTGCCAGATACTCCTCCGAAGCGAGGGTGCGCAACTGCTTTTCGGCCACGGCGAGATAGGCCTCGCTACGCTCGGGGGTAAAGCCGGCAAGCTCGATGAGTGCCGAGGCCATAATGGCACCTGCCGAAGCATCTTGGAGGTCGTTGGGGATGTCGTGCGAGTTGAAGTCCCAATAGGGGATACCATCCTCGGGCAGATAGGGGAGAATCATCTCTGCCACCTTCTGTGCCTGATTGAGGTAGGCCACCTCGCCGGTCATACGGTGCATCATAGTGAAGCCATAGAGAGCCCAAGCCTGACCACGAGCCCACCTCGACTCGTCGGCAAAACCCTGCACGGTCTGCTTCTTGTTGATACTACCATCTTTGGGGTTGTAGTCCACGAGGTGGTAGGTGCTGTAATCGCTGCGGAAGTGGTTTTTCATTGTGGTATTGGCGTGTGTCTTGGCAACGTGTTTGAGCTGCTCGTCGTTGTCGAGGTTTGCCACCCACATAATCAGTTCGAGATTCATCATATTGTCGATGATTACGGGGAAGTCCCACACATCCTTCTTGAAGTCCCAACTGCGCAACGAGCCAATGGTGGGGTTGAAACGGCTTGCCAACGACTTGGCACCATTGCGGAGTACGGGCACATAGGCCTCGTTGCCGGTCAGACGGTAGCCGTTACCATAGCTGCAAAAGAGCTGGAAGCCCACGTCGTGGTCGGTGGTTACCCACTGCAAGGGGTCGAGTTTGAGGGTGTGCTTCTCGGCCAGAGCCTTGATTTGTTCATCTTTGGTGTACTCATAGATGTACCACATCGAGCCGGGGTAGAAACCGCTGCACCACCAATAGATGTCGGTGTGTACGAAACGGTTACGCTCGAAAGTGCGGGGGCAACGGCCCTCGGGGAGTGTGGCATCCATATTTTTGGCGTGTGCAGCAGCCACCTCCATCACCTCTTTGGTGATTTGCTCCATACTCTTCTCCCCGCTTTGCATCCTCTGACAAGAGATGGATGCAAGCGAGAAGATAGCCAGAGCGCTGATAAATAGTTTTTTCATCGCTTTGAATTATGTTTGAGATAACTTATTATTTTGGTGCTCTAATTTGAAATTGGAGATACACCACGTCGCCGGCAACAAAACTACGTTTGAAACCAATGCGGTGATATCCCGCAAACTCACCTTCGAGTTCCTCTATAAAAGTAGGCATAGTTGTATGGGTTATGTTGGTAGTTACGCCATCATTGATAACCTTGCAGTTGTTGGTAACGAAATAGATACGCCTTTCAACTCCGCCCTGAACAAGTTTCAGGTTGGAATTCATATTGGTTATCTCCACCTCAGGGGGAGTTATAACCTGCCAACGATAGGTACAATCCTTCTGAACTTTGAACTTGTCGTAGATGGTCAAAACACCTTCGGCTCCGCCAGAAGCGTTATTAAACATATACTCTCGTACCACATATTCATCACTATGGCCAAGAATATATTTGTTTGCAGTAGTACCCTCTTGTTCGATTCCAAAAAGTTGCCAACGAGTGTAGTATTTTCCTGTTGTTCCCCAAGGACTATCTCTCCAAGTGGAGTCAAGGAAAGTCTTACCCTTGAAGTGCGAGGGAACCCAGGTGGTGCCGCCATCGCCACTGATGTTGGGCACGTTGTGGTGGTAGTTGTTGTAGCGTGCTACATTCCACCTTGCAGAGGTTGTTCCATAGCTCCAGAAATTTGCACCAATCTCATTCGCATAGGCAGCCTCATCGCCACCACCGAGGTCGCAAATCCAACGCATACCCTTGTAGTCATATACAAACGAACCGCCATCCTTCTGCGCACGGTTTGTGTTGGCACGACCACCCTTGATACCAATGTAGGCTTGTGCATTGTAGCTATCGCCACTCTTGGGAGTGAGAATCATCACAGCAGGCATACCGGTTGCATCCTCACCGTCCTCGGCCATAAAGTAGGCACTCTTTTCACCTGCATTAGGCGCAGCGGGAGTTTGAGTTGCTTGGCTTGCATCCATCAGAGCAAAGATGGTGGGCAGCAGGCGGAATTCGCTGAAACGAGCCTTGTAGGCACCATTGTCGTAGAGTTGTTTCTCGTTGTAGAGCAAATCGACTTTACCCTCCTTGCGAGCAAAGAACCAGTTGGGCAGCTTGGGCTCCCACTCCTCCTGTGCATCGCCATAGTTGAATACCTTACCCGACGAGCCAACCATAAAGAGGGCCCAAGTTGCACTTCCTGCCAAACCGGTGCTCTTGGTATAGAGTCCACCATCGGCAGCAAAGATTTTCTCCAATGCGGTGATGAGGATAGCCTCATAGGTGGTGGCGTGTGCCCAGTGGTCATAGCCCTCGTTGTAGGCACCATAAACGTCGTAGGGAACAAAACCGCTTGCGAGGTTGGCAGCCACAGCACCGTCAATCAGAGTAGCAGCAGCGGCCTTGCCCTTCTCATAGGTGGCCAAACCTGCCAACACGGCTGCCGAGTTGCAGATGGCGTTGGTGGAGTTGTTGGTGGTCGATTTGAGGGTGGCGGCATTGGCGGTGAGGGCCTCCAAAGCGGCCTCACGAGCCACCGAGCTCAAATCGTAGTGCAACCAGTCGTAGCCAAAAGCAACAGCAGTGGTGAGTTCGGCCACGTCGATAATCCAATTCTCGCCATTCCAATCGTCCCAGCCACACACGGCCACGATGTCCTTCTCGGCCTGTGCCAAGTAGGCAGCCTTGCCCGTCATACGGTAGCCATAGGAGAGGAAGAGGATGCGCTCCAAAGCCTTCTCGCTCTCGGCGGTCAGGCGGTTGTAGATAAGTGCCTTGCTCAGGTCGCCCTCGCCCAAAATCTCATCGCAACGAGTCAAGATGGTCTCGTGGAATTGTTTGGCCACAGCGTTGGTCTGCACGGTCGATTTGAGTGCTTTGAGGTCGGCTGTGTTGAGGAGCAGACGTGGGTGGGTAGCAGCCTCCAATTTGGTATAGTCGAAGGTGCCGGTGGGGGTTGCCGAGGTGTCGTTGCTACTCTCGCTGGCAAGGCCGTCGATGTTGATTACAGCCTGACTGCCGGCAGCAATGCCACCTGCGGGGATGTTCTTCTTGAACACATCCTGTCCGCCCATAGTAACGGTGAGGGTCTTACCGCCAAGGCCGGGGAGAATCTGTACATAGACACTCGTGGGCTCGGTGGTGATGGTCAGACCACCCTCAAAGGTAACCTCAATGGCGTTCTGAACAGCGGCGGTGGTGATGGCACCATTGGTGATGTTCACGCTACCGTTGCCACAAATACCCTCGGCTGTAATGGTCAGTCCATTGGCTACCAAGCTACCCGAAGCGGTGCTGAGCTTAACCTCCAACACGCCCAGTGCGTGGTCGAAGTTGAGGCCCAACGATGCAACCTTCTTGCTTGTGGCAGTTGCCCACAGAAGGTCGCTGGTGGCCAAGTGTGCGGTGCTGTTGGCCTCCACGCTCACTGCCGAAGGCACTGTAAATGGCACCTCCTCTACACTCGAAACGCTCTCTGCATAGGGGTAGTAGGCATAGAAAGTGTGGTCGCTACTCTCGTCCTGCCACTCGATGGGCGAGGTGGACGAGAGGTGGGTCTGTGCGCCCTCCTCGGTGGGCTGGTAGAGCACATTCCCGCTCTCGGTAAGGCTCTCAAAAACGCCAATCTTATCGCTGCTCTTCCACGATGTTGACAATACACCATCGTTCTCTCCATCGGGAGTGAGCACGGTGCGGTTGCAATCGGAGGCTACAACCTCAAATGCAACGGCATTGGGAGAGGTGGTGTTGCCACCGATAATCTCCTCGGGCTCTTGTGCGCAGGAGAGAGCCACCATTGCGGCTCCCATCACTGCAACATATTTCATAAATTTCTTCATATATTTCATTGGTTATTCAAACTGTTCTGTTTGACTATTTGGCAGGGAACGAAACAGACACTTTCACCTCGTCGCCTTGCGAGAAAGCACCCTCGAAACCGCACAAGTGGTAGCCCTCGAACTCGCCGGTCAGAGGCTCGATAAACACATTCAGGGTGAGAGTTACATTGGCTTTGTTGACAGTCATCGTCTCACCATTCAAAAGGCAGTTATTGGTAACAAGTTTAATGCGCCTCTGGGTACCACCGGGGGCGGTGAGTCTGATGTTGGTATTCATATTATCAATCTTAACACCCTTGGGGATGATGGCCTGGAAGCGATAGGTGCAATCCTTCTTAACGGTAAACTTATCCCAAATGGTCAGTACACCGGTTTCGGCAGCGTATTGGAAATCACGTTCGAGGTCTTTGGTGTCGTCGGAGATGCGGGTGGTGTATTTGTCGGCGGGATTGGGGTTCATACCTGCCAAGTGCCAACGGGTGTAGTTCTTGCCATTCTTGCCCCAAGGGCTATCCTGCCAAGTGGTGTCGAGGTAGGTTACGCACTCGCTGTTGCCGATGAGCTTCTCGCCACCAACGGCAATGACGGGAATGCTGTGGGCCAAGTTGCTGTATGCCCAGCAGCTGCTCCACCTCTGCGACGAGGAGGCGTAGTCGTGGTAGCCACTTCCTGCATTCTCGGCATATACTGCCTCGGTGCCTGCACCCAAATCGGTAACAAAGCGTTCGCCATTGTAGTCATACACAAACGCACCATTATCCATATGGTTGTTGTAGCCGAGCGAGCTTCCACCCTTCACAGCATAGTAGCCATTCACGCCCTCTGCGGGAGCACTCACTGCAACGAAGGCCATACCATCGGCAGCCTCTCCGTTGTTGTCGCAATACCAATAGTGGCTGCTGGGGGCTGCGGGAATCTTGGTGGCCTGTTTGGGCTCCATCAGAGCAAAGATGGTGGGCAGCAGACGATACTCGCTGAAACGCTCGCCGTAGGCCTGAGCCCTATACAAGCGATTCTCGATGTGGAGCAGAGCACTGTTGCTCTCCTTGCGGGCAAAGAACCAGTTGGGCAATTTTGGCTCAACATCCTCCTGTGCATTGCCGTAGTTGAACACTTTGTTGGAGGGACCAACCATCCACAATGCCCACTCTGCACTCTTTGCGAAGGCTTCGCTGGCAGCATAAAGACCACCATCGGCCTGGAAGATTTTGTCCAGGGCGGTAATCAACATAGCTTCATAGGTGGTTGCGTGCGACCACACATCGTAGCCCTCCAAGTAGGCTCCTGCGTGGCCATAGGGGGCAAAGCCACCCTTCTTGTTGGCAGCAACAGCAGCGTCGAGCAACTTGGCAGCATTCTCCTTGTTGTTCTCATAGGCTGCAATGGCGGCCAAACCTGCTGCGGAGTTGCAGATGGCGTTGGTGGAGTTTGCGCTCTCGGTAACGAGTGCGGGAGCGTGGGCATTCAAGGCTGCCACAGCAGCGGTGCGAGCCTCTGCGCTCAAATCGTTGTAGAGCCAGTCGTAACCAAGCGCAACGGCTGTGGTCAACTCAGCCACATCCACAAGGTAGTTATCCTTGTTCCAATCGCTCCAACCACACACGGCCAAAAGGTCCTTCTCTGCTTTGGCCAGATACTCGGCCTTGGCAGTCGCACGATAGCCATAGGAGAGGAAGAGGATGCGCTCCAAGGCGTTCTCTGCTACACTCGTGAGGCGTTTGTTCACAAGACCGTTGGTCAGGTCGCCCTCGCCCAAGATGGCCTCACAACGTGCCAAGATGGCATCGTGGAAGTATTTCACGGGGACGTTGCTATTGATGGTGTTTTGCAACTCGGTCATATCGGCCGCATTGATGAGCAAGCGGGGGTGGGTGGTGGCATCGAGTTTTGCATAGTCAAACGAGCCGGTAGGGACGTTGCCCGTGCCGGGATTCGGAGTGTCGGGGTCATCGCCGGGGTTGGGTTGCTCGGTGCCCTGATTGGGGTTTTCGTTGGGGGTTGGTTCGGGGTCCTCACAAGCAATCATTGCAAATGCTGCCAGAAGACTTGTTGCATAAAGTATCAGTTTTTTCATAACTCTGTGTTTTTGTTTTAGATTAGTTTTCTTTTTACATAGCCTCCCAGCCATCGCCATCGTAAATAACATAGTCATTCACGCTTGTCAAGCTGGTGGAGATACCTACCTCCAAATCGACTTCAAGAGCCTCGATGTGGGGAGTTTGATAGGTTTTTGATTCCATTTTCTTGTTCATATTTGGTCTTGTTATTTTGTGCTTATCGGTAGTCTTTGCACTTTCCGATTTTTGGGGCCCTTATGCCACATCCCCAATGGGAGGGATGTGGCATAGGGTGGGGGATTAGTGCATATTCTTGGAGAAGATAACCGAAACATTCATTGTCTCCTCGGGTGCGAGTTGCAACTCATAGGCGACAATGTTGATACCGGTGTTGGGCTCATCCCAAGTGTTGGGGCCTTTGGCCGGATAGGTTATCAAGGTCAAATTCTTCGAGGCATCAAAGGTGCTCTTATCTCTGTTTATCTTGAAGGTCAGATAGAGCGTCTTGCCTGCCTGTTCGAGCTTAACGTGGGTGTCGTCCACAATAGTAACCACCGAGGGAGTTACCATAGCCCAGCGAATGACGGGATTTTTGCCTGCGCAGGCGGTCATCCAGTCGGTTACCATCATATCCTCGTTGTTGTTGATGAACTCGCACACACGAGAGGGCGAATCATACTGAGGATATTGGCTGGAAGTGGCCACATCGTGGTCGTTGCCATTGAAGCTGTAACCATACATCGTGAACTTACCACCGAGTTTGTCGGGATTTTGGTCGAACCATTTGGGGTCAATGAAGGCCTTGCTGGTGGAGTTGTGTTTGTTGCCGTTGATGGTGATTACATTGTGGGAGAAGTTGTTCAGACGGAACACATCCCACCTTCTGGAATTTTTGCCCATATCCCACAGTTGACCTCCAACGGCTGTGTTGGTGTCGCCGTAGGTTGCCCTGCCGAGGTCCATAGCCCAACGCACTCCATAGGCATCATAGACAAAACTACCTCCGTCGAGGTGAGCGTGGCTACGGTTGCTACGGCCACCCACAATGCCGAGGAATTTGTCGGTCTCCGAGAAGGACCAATCGGTGTGTATAAGCACTTGGGGTACACCTGTGTTGTTGTCGCCATCGGGTGCCCATACGAGTTTTTTGGTGGGTTTGGCGGGGGTTGCGTCGGTGTGGGCAAAGTCCATCATTGCAAACAGTGCAACCATCAGGCGATACTCGTCGAGGGTATCACAGTAGGCTCCCTTTTCGATGAGCATCTTCTCCACATACAGCAACGAGGGGTCGTTCTGTTTGCGTGCAAAGTACCACATCGGGAGTTTGCCAATCCACTCCTCGTCGGCATCGGCATAGTTGAACGCCTTGTAGGAGGGGCCGAGCATATGGAGCATCCATTCGCCCGTCTGCTGGAAACCTTTGCTGTGGGAGTAAAGACCGGCGGCATCGTCGCCAAAGATTTTCTCCATTGCGCACATCATAGTTACCTGATAGGTGGTACCATAGCCCCAATAGAGGTAGCCCTCGCTGTAAGCACCTGTGGTGCCATAGGCTGCGTAGCCATTCTCTTTGTTGCTCTTCAAGCTCTGCTCTATCATCTTGGCAGCCAGAGCCTTGTCTTTCTCATACATTGCCAAAGCACCGATAATCATACCGCCGTTGCAGACCTGATTCCAGTTGGCTTTGTTCTTCAAGAAGCTCTGACCGGCAGTCCTATTGAAGGCATACTCTTTGATTTTGCGACGAGCGAGTTCACGAGTGGTGGGTTTGAGGTCGTTGTAGAGCCAGTCCAAACCGATAGCCACAGCGGTAGTCATCTCCGCCACGTCGAGGAAGTGTTCGTCGTTCCAGTCGGAGAACTCACACACGTTGTTGATAAGCCTCTCGGCCTTTGCCAAATAGGGGTATTGGCCCGTCATTCGATAGGCATAGGCGAGTTGGGTGATACGCATCAGAGCATTCCTCGACACAGCCAGCAGACTGCCTGACGAGAGGGTATATTTCAGGTCGGTAAAGCCAATATACTTGTCGCAGTTGGCCAGGATGGTCTCGTGTACATACTTAGTGAAGCTGTTGGCAGGAATTTTTACCTTCAACTCCTCCCAATCTTTCTCTGTGTAGAGAATACGGGGGTGGGGTGCAGCTTCGAGTTTGGTGTAGTCCACCGAGCCTGTGGGAGTTGCCGACGTGTCGTCGGGAGTCTCCACGGTCGTACTGCCGCCTCCTTGCTCATTTCCTCCTCCGGTTGTTCCGGTGTTGGGGTTGGGTTTTTGGGGTGTGGGCACAGGGGGCACATCATCCGTACAACCAACAAGCGCAGCGGAAAGGAAAACAAACAAGAGTAGTGTGATTACTTTTTTCATTACTGATTGTTTATGTTTAGGATAAAAAATGATTTGCTATTTGAGTTTGAGAGTAACCTTAACGTCAACCGCCTCTCCTGCGGGTACCACATAGTCGAAAGCGATGCGCAGGGTGTTGGGGTTGGCGTAGTCGAAACTATTGGGCGAGGTGTTGTCCCAAACGTGGAGATTGACCTCCACGGGAGCCTCCACCTCGACCTCCATACTCTTGCCTTGCGAACTGAGGAGGAACGAGTTGGGTCCGCTGATGACAGCCTCCGCAGGGGTACACATAGTCCAGCGGATGGTCTGATTCTCCTTGCCACCCACAAGGCGGTCTGTAACGACCAATGTGCGCTTGCCGTGCAAAACCACACTCCTCTGTGCGCCTCCCACAGCATCGCCAAGCACTGCGCCCAAATCGACCTCGGCACCCTTCTTGTTGCGGCTGTTCCAAGTGCGAGTGATTTCGGCCTTGCCGTCAACCTTGTGGTTACCACCGTCGATGGTGAGGGTATTGTGTGCAGCGGTGCCGATGCGATAGACCTCCCAACGCTGGGAGTTTTGGGTCATATTCCACAGGTCCACGCCCTCTTTTTCGAGGCTGTAATAGGCCTGCATACCCAAGTCCATTGCCCATCTTACGCCCTCGTTTTCATACACAAACGAGCCGGCATCCATATGTGCGTGCGAGAAACTCGCCAAGCCGCCTTTGATGCCGAGGTAGATGTCGTTGGCACTCTGCCAACCACTGCGGTAGATGAACAGCGGATTGATACCACCACTGCTCCACACATACTCCTTCGGTGGGGTGATGTTGCTCAAATCAATCCTCGATGCAAAAATCAACAAACAGGGCAGGTGTCGCTCCTCGTTGTACTCGCCAAAGTCGGTGTCGGCATCTTTCAGATAGGACATTTCGAGCCACATCAGCGAGGGGTCGTTGGTCTTGTAGGCAAACCAAGGCATCATAATATTGCTGTATGCCTGTGGATTGGCATCCGAGAAGTTGAAGCAATCACCGCTGGGGGCTGTCATAAACTGCACGAAGCGGGCCGAGCGCAACAGACCATCCGCATCGGAGAGTCCGTTGGAGTGCCCAAAGACCGTTTCGAGCGCATCGTTGAGAAGCACCTGATAGGATGTTCCGTAGGTCCAATATTGGAACCCCTCCGGATAGGCTCCATCGGGAGCGTAGTTGGTCAAAGCCAAGCCGATGGTGGCAAGTGCCTTATCCACAATGGTTTTGGCCAACTCCGGCTCGTCCTCTGCGATAGCCAACGCTGCACACACAAGTCCACCGTTGCACACCTGATTCCAGTTGGTCTTTGAACGGTAGAACTTGGCTTGTGGGGTGAGTGCAACATTGAGGGCCTTGTCGATAAGTCCCTGACGGATAGTGGCCCTGCTCTCCTCCGAGAGCACATCATAGAGCCAATCATAGCCAATGGCCAGACCGAAAGCCATCTCACCTACATCAAGAAAGTGAGATGGATTCCAATCCGAGAAGGTGCAGGCTGCAAGCATCTCCTGCTCTGCACGGCGAGCATAGGCCTCGTTACCTGTCATACGGTAGGCATACGACAGATAGAGGGTGCGTTTGAGCACCCTGCGTGATACATCCAACAGCCTCTTACCCGTCTTGATTCTTACCGAGGTGGGCTCCGAAAGCGCAAAGTCGCAATAGTTTAGGATGCGCTTGTGGATACCCTCCATTTCGGGGTGTGTGGCGATGAGTGTTTGGACAGCCTCCTCCTGCCCCGCCTGCCAATGCAGGCGGGGGTGGGAAGGAAGATTCTCATAGTCATACTCTTGTGCAGAGAGCGAGCCCACACACAAAATGGCTATAAGTATTGTAACTAATCGTTTCATTGTTTTGTTTAGTATTGCCAGCCTTCTGTTTTGGGGAGGTTGGGGTTGCGCTGCTGCTCAACAACGGGAACGGGCCAACGCATAGCAAAGTCGCCGTGGTAGTAGTGTTTGCTGAACACATTGCCCCACATACCCTGAATACCAAGTTGGCTCTCGCCCTGGAACTTGCTATCCTTGTAGGTACCCCAGCGTTTCTCGTGGAAGTAGTTGACACCCTCGCAGCAGAGCTCAATACGGCTCTCATAGCGAATGGCTGCCAAAATAGCCTCCTCGCTGTTGACACCATTCAGACCTGTGCCAACGTGAAGTGCGGGCATACCGCCACGAGTACGAATCTCGTTGATGAGAGTTACAGCATCGGCAAATTTAGTCTCACCCTGACGAGCCAAAGCCTCGGCCCACTGCAACTGAATGTCGGTGTAGCGGATGATGGGAATGTCGGTGTGGCAACGCTCACGAGAGAGGAGAGCATCCTTCTGGGTCTCGTTGTACTTGCGATAGAGGTAGAACCAAGTTACGGACTTACGCTTATCGTGCCACAAGTCCCAACCCTCTCCGGTACCATTTAGGCTACGAGTGATGAAGGGGTAGCGGTACACCTTGGTAACCTGCTCGCCATTGCTCTGTCCAGAATCATAGCAATCCATCTCGGTATAGGGAGTCAGTACAAGGAGTTGAAGCCTGGGGTCCCTGTTCTTGTAGGCCGACATAATCCTCTGCTCATTGCCGTCGGGCAGATAGTGAGTGTTGACAACTGTTGCTCCGGCACTCTTAACCAAGTTGTTGTAGTTTGTTGCGTATTTGGTGTCGAGGTTGTTGCGAGCGAAGAATACCTCCCTCTCCTTCACGGCCATCTCGTTCCAAGTGGGGAACACTGAGGTCCACTCAAACTCGGAGCCATCGGCCATCTGGAAGTCGTCAACCCAGTTGCTGTTGGGCATCATACACGAGATACCGTTGTATTGGTCCCTCGCACCGATAATCTGTTGGATGTTACCGCTATAACCAGCCTCTGCATCGAGCTGCAAGGGGAAAATCATCTCGCTGTTGCGCTCGGCAGCAGCGGTCCATTGGTTCTGATAGGTGCCTGCGGCAACGCTGAAATTGTGCAGACCAAAGCCACACTCCTTCACCTTTTTGAAGTCCTCGGCAGCAAGTGCATACTCCTCCAACCACATATAAATCTGGCCACGCAGAGCATAGGCTGCACCCTTCGAGGGACGACCATACCTGTCGCCGGAGAGGTTGTTGAGGGCAAAGTGCTTGTTGTTGATACAGTCGGTAAGGTCCTGCAAGCACTGCTCCCAAATCTTGTCTTGGGTGGTTACACCCTTGTAGCAATCCTCGGCATTAACGGGCTCGGTGTAGAGGGGCACGTCGTGGAAGAGGGTTGCAAGGCGGTGGTAGAGCCAAGCACGAAGGAACTTAACCTCGCTCATCCAGTTACCAAAGGTAGCCTCGTCGAGGCCGGCACGGTGGAGGTTGGCGATGGCATCATTACAGCGGTGGATGCCGGTGTAGGCCCATTTCCACTCATAACTGAAATAGCCGTTGTTGGCTTTGGGTGCAGCGTCGCTGGGAGCAATACCATTGAAATAGGAGGTCGAGTAGCCGTGTGCTTCCATACCAAAGTAGTTGTAGCCATAGCAAGCATTGCCTGTCTTAACGTCATAGACGGTCAAATCATCACTATAAAGTATGCGGTAGATACCATTGATACCCTGCTGTGCAAGGCTCTCATTCTCCCACATATTACCTGTGGCAATCTCGTTGTAGGGGGCGGTGTCGAGAAAATCGGTACAACCAACCATCAGCACACCACTCAAAATCAGACTGAATAAAATCTTTTTCATATCTTTTCTTCTCAATCTTTACTGTGTTACATATATATATTATAATGTATGCTCCTGCGGTGTGTTAGAACGAAATCTGAGCACCGATGGCGTACTGTTTCATCAGAGGATAGGTTACCGAAGTACCCATCTCAGGATCCAGACCGGGATAGTTGGTCAGGGTGAGCAGGTTCTCGCCCGAAACATAAAGACGAAGTTTGTCCATCTTAACCTTCCTTGTCCACTTGCTGGGCAGGGTGTAGCCAATCTGGATGTTTTTCAGCTTAACATAGTCGCCCTTGTAGCGATAGAACTCGGTGTTGACACCATTGTTCAGACGGGTCTCGAGGGTCAAACGGGGGTTCTTGGCGTTGATGTTGGTGCGAGGATCGCTGGGATTCATTGGGTCGTAGAAATAGTGGTCGTCGGCAACGTGCTGCATCAAACCATAACCGAGTTTGGTACGGGTGGTGTTGTAGGTGTCGTCCTCCCAGTAGAGTTCGAAGCCTGCGCTACCGGCCCACAACATATAGAAGTCGAAGCCCTTGTAGTTCATCGAGAAGTTTACACCAAAGTTGTAGATGGGCTGACGGCTGGTGCCGGTGAAGTTCTGGTCGTTGGTCTCACCATAGTTGCCATCGCCATTGGAGTCGGCCACGATGAAGTCGCCATACCAGAGGGTGTCCTGAGCAGTCTTGGTCAAACCGAAGAATTTGTAGCCACTGGCCATCATTGCCTGCACCCAAGCCAAATCCTGCTCGGTACGAATCATACCATCCACAGGACCTTGTCCGAGTCCGGGCTCGCCACCTTCGTAGCTGCCGTCGCCCTTGTAGAGTTCATACATATACATCTCGCCCAGTGCGTGGTCTTCGAGAATCAAACCACCAAAGCCACTCTGTACAACATCACCATAGTTGTTGTGGAACGAGGTGGGGTTGCCCTCTTCGTCATACTCCCAATATTTTTCGAGTTTGCCCTTGTATTTCATTACACGGTTCTTGTTGTAGGCAAAGTTACCCTCGATGCGGTAGCCGAAGTCGCCAATGCGGTCTTCCCAAGCAAGGGTCAACTCAATACCACGGTTGCGAACCTCGGCGATGTTCTGGGTTGCACCGGTTACGTTACCCATTGTCATAGGAATCGAAGGAGTGTAGAGAATACCGTCGGTGTATTTCTCATAGAGGTCAATCTCACCAGTCAGGCGGTTATTCAGAAGGCCCCAATCCAAACCGATATTGGTGGTTGTGGTGCTCTCCCATTCGAGGGCGGTGTTGCTGAGTTTGTTGATAGCAAGACCGGTTGCGAGCTGGCCACCGACAACAACCTTGTTGGTAACATAGCTTGCCTGCCAGTCGTAGTTGCCGCTGGCGCAGTTACCCATACGACCCCACGATGCACGCAGTTTGAGGTTGCTCAACCAATCCTCGGCGAAGCCCATAAACTCCTCCTCGTGGATGCGCCAACCTGCCGAGAACGAGGGGAATACACCCCAACGGCTCTCGGGTGCAAACCTCGACGAACCATCAACACGCACGTTGGCCTCCAAGAGGTATTTGTCCTTGAAGGAGTAGTTTGCCCTGCCGAAATAGGACATCAAAGCCCAATCGCTTGCGCTGCTGCTCGACGAGGTCAGCTCGGTAGCGGTGCTCAACTGTGTGAGGCTCCAATCGGCCATACCCATCTTGGCAACGGTGAAGGACTCGGACTTATAATAAGAGGTAGAGAAACCACCCAAGAAGCTCAGTTTGTGGTCGTCGCTGATGGTGGGGTTGTAGCGCACCAAAATCTCGGAGTTCTCACGGTGAACTTTGGCCGATTTGTTGGTGATGGTCTGGTTGTCAAGGGTACTCTTGCTTACAACCTGATTGGTCATATGGTTGTAGGTACCTTTGGGGAAGCCCCAAGTGGCGTAGTCGTTCCAATCGGGAGCGTAGTTGTAGCTTGCCTCGATGGTCAGGTCCTTAATGGGGTTGAGGATACCATAGAGGGTGAAGTTGCCACGGAAATATTTGTCGTAGCCCTTGCGAGCCATAGTCCTGAAGAGGTTGTTGGCAGTGGTTGACTCCTCAACGGCAACGGGAATACCCCAAGCGTCATCCTCACCGGGATATACACCGGGAACGGCACCACCGAGGTATTTGAAACCTTCGCTCACCTTCGAGAGGCCCTTGTTCTGCTTAACACCATTGAGGCGGGTACCAACTTTCAACCAGTCGTAAACCTTGATTTCGAGGTTTGTACGGAAGGAGAATTGGTCCATACCGGTATCCATACCCTTCTGGTTCATAACACCCACCTCGTCTTGATAGCCCAACGACATAAAATAGGTTGCGTTGCCATTGCTACCCGAAACGGAGAGGTTGTGTTTCTGCGAAAAACCTGTACCAACAATCTCGTTGAACCAATCGGTGTTGGGGTAGGCCATATAGTTGGGCAGGCCACCCTCCGAAATACCGTTGGGGTCCAATGCTGCTGCCTCCCAGGCTGCGATGGTCGATTCGTTGTAAGCATCGGGTTTGCCCATATTGTAGGCACCCTCGTTGAAGAGCTTCATATGCTCGGCATAGTTGCTCACAAATTTGAGTTTGTTTTGTGCCTCCTGGAACGAGCCATAGTAGTTATAGGTTACCTTGGCCTTGCCTTTACCCTTCTTGGTGGTTACAAGCACAACGCCATTTGCAGCCCTCGAACCGTAGATTGCTGCCGAAGCTGCATCTTTCAGTACGGTGATGCTTGCAATGTCCTCGGTGTTGACGTTGTTCATATCCCACTCGATACCGTCCACCAACACCAGAGGGTTGTTGGAGTTGAGCGAGTTGTTACCACGGATACGGATGGTACCACCCGTACCGGGCTGACCAGAGCTTTGGTGTACCTGAACACCTGCCGACAGACCTGCAAGTGCAGTGGAGGCATTGGCAACGGGACGGCTGCTCATCGACTCGTCGAAGTTGACGGTAGAAACCGAGCCGGTCAGGTCGGCCTTACGCTGAATACCGTAGCCAACCACAACCACCTCCTCCATTGCCTCTGCGCTGGGGACGAGTTTTACGTTCAAAGTGCCGGCCTTGGAAACCTTGATGGTTTGAGGCTCATAGCCCATATACTCAAAGAGTACCTCGGCGGAAGCCGACACCTTCAAAAGGTAGTCGCCCTCTGTGTTGGTAACAGTGCCGCTACCGTCCTGCAACACCACAACGGTTGCACCCACCAGCGGGGAGTTGGCCTCATCTGTTACCTTACCGGAAATTGTGAGTTGCTGTGCCGACAATCCAAAGCAGCACATCGCAAACACGACTAAAAGTAGTAGTTTTTGTTTCATACAAAAAAACTTTTGAGGATGAATAATTAGGTTAATGTTTGTTGTTTATTGAATGTTGTTTGATAGTTGTTTGGCTTAGTAGTTGCACCCCTCTCGGAGAGGGCTTTTTCACGATGCTAAATTACGCACATATGCGCAAGTAAATTAGTCCGAACTCGCCAATTTCCGACAATCTTGGCTTAAATGCGAGAGGCGGCAGGGTGGGGGAAATAGTCCAAATTGTTCAAAAAATAACAAATGTTGCAGAACGGGTGTGTGCGGCTTGTTATACCGAGAAAGATATTCTATCTTTACACGGATAAAGAAATGTGGTTGCTATGAAATCTGTGCGTTACATCCTTGTATTGTGTATTCTTGTTTTGGCAGGAAGGGAGTGTGTGTTTGGTCAGAACTTTTCGGCAATGCGTCGCTATGATGTCAAGTCGGGACTCTCCGACAACACCGTGCGCACCATTGTTCAAGACCACACCGGACACCTCTGGTTTGGTACCAAGGATGGTATCAACCGTTTCAATGGCTCCACAATAAGCCGCTTCGGAAGCTATCCCCGCACCACCGACCAAGCCCTCTTCAACATAATGAAGTTGTGTCCCCACACCGACAATCAACACCTCTGGGTGGCCACTGTTGACGGCCTCTATCTCTTCGACACTGCTGAGTGTGTGTTTCGATTTTTCGACACCAAGACGGCCGACGGAGTGGGCATTTCATCCTTGGTGAACGATGTGTGCTACGACTTGGAGGGCGATTTGTGGATTGCCACAAGCGATGGTCTTTTTTGCTACGAAGAGGACACCAAAGCGTTGCGACACTATCTTCACGACGACAAACAAAAGGGCTCGTTGCCCAGCAATCAGGTAATCTGCATCCTGCGAGATTCGTCGGGCAATATGTGGTTTGGCACAAGGTCGGGCTTGGCCCACTATCGTCGTGGGGTGGATAGGTTTGCCAACTATCTGTGGAGTCGCTCGGTGTCGAGTTCTCTGCCCTATGAGGTGGGTACCCTGATGGAGACCTCCGAGGGCGACATCTGGATAGGTACTCGTTACGACGGCTTGATGCACCTCGACGGTGCTACGGGTGCCTTCACAACCTATCCTATTGTGGGCTCCTCCAAGGGTAACACTTGGGTTAGGGCCATTCACGAGTTTGACGAAAACTGCTTCTTGGTGGGCACCGAGGACGGACTTTTCATATTTGACCGCAATGCAGAGAAGGTTGTCCACCAGCCTTCCCTTGCTACCGAGTCCATCTATGACTTCATCACCGACCGAGAGGGTGGTGTGTGGATTGGTACCTACTTTGCGGGCGCATATTACATCTCGCCCCAGAGCGACAATGTGCGTTGGTATAGCGAGAACAACCTTGCGGGGTCGATGAGGGGTAGTGTGGTGAGCCAATTCTGTGAGGACGACAAGGGTAACCTTTGGATAGCCACCGAGAATGGCGGTCTGAACTACTTCGACACCCACACCCAGCAGTTCACCTCCTACAAGTTTACCGGCAAGCAACACCACATAAGCCACAACAACCTCCACGCACTGATGCTCGATGGTAACCACTTGTGGATAGGCACCTTCTCCAAGGGTATTGACATTATGGACGTGCGCACTCGCAGGGTGGTGAAGAACTACCAACGTCGCAAGGGCACAGCAGGCTCGCTCCCCCACAACTACATCTACTCGATTTACAAAACCCGCAATGGCGATATCTTTGTGGGCACAATGTTGGGCTTTTGTCGCTACATACCCCAGAGCGATAGTTTCCACACCTACGACCAAATGAGGAACATCTTTGTCTATGATATGGTGGAGGATGCCGAGGGGTGTTTGTGGATAGCCTCGAAGGACAATGGCGTGTGGCGTTTGAAGGGTGGTGAGTTGACAAACTACCTCCACGACCCCGATGACTCCCTTTCGTTGGGCAACAACCACGTCATCCGTGTCCACATCGACAGCAAGGGACGACTGTGGTTTGCCACCGAAGGCGGTGGTGTGTGTCGCTACGACTACGACACCGATGCCTTTGTGAACTACAACCACAGCCGAGGACTCCATCACCACATCATCTACGGCATTTTGGACGACGAAGAGGGCAACCTGTGGCTCTCCTCCAACTATGGTATTGTGCGCTACAACCCCGACTCACAAACCCAGGTGGTCTATACCCACGAGGACGGCTTGCAGAGCAATCTGTTCAACTATCGTTCCTCGTTTAAGGCCTCCGATGGACGATTCTACTTCGGTGGAGTTAATGGCTTCAACTGTTTCCACCCCGATAGGTTCCACTACAACGACGTGCGTCCAACGGCGGCCATAGCCAACATTGTCCTGCACAAACGCTCGTCGGCATACGAGTCCACCCACATCAACTCCCAACGTAAGGTGAAGATTGGCCCCCAGATTTCCTCCTTTGAAATCAGCTATGAGTGCCTGAGTTTTGTGTCGCCCTCGAAGAACAAATATGCCTACAAGGTGGACAAACTGCACGACGATTGGGTCTATACCGACAAGCCCTCGGTAACATTTATGGACCTTCCTGCGGGCCACTACCGCTTTATGGTCAAGGTGGCAAACAACGATGGCGTGTGGAGCGATAATGAGTGCTATGTGGATTTGACCATACAGGCCCCATTGTGGCGTACCACGGTGGCCAAGATTTTCTATGTCGTGGTGTTTGTTCTGCTGTGTGGGTTGCTGTTGTGGCGATACTTGAAGTGGACACGAGAGCGACAGGACAGGGAGACCAAGGAGTTGGAGGTGGCTATGCAGCAGGAAATCTATCGCTCCAAGATTGAGTTTTTCACCCACGTTGCCCACGAAATCAAAACCCCTCTGACACTCATCAAAGCCCCCTTGGAGGTGATAATCGAGGAGGGCAAATGGGGCGAAGACACACAGGATAATCTGTTGGTGATGCAGCAGAATACGGACCGCTTGTTGGAACTCATCAAACAACTTCTCAACTTCCGCAAAATCGACAAAGACGGCTACCAACTCACATACAGCCAGGTGGATGTGTGCGATTTCACACGTCGCATTGTCAAACGCTTCGAGCCCTCCACCAAGTCGCCCACCATTACGGCCTCGGTGCCAAGTGGCTCGCTTTTCTATCGCCTGGATGCCGAGGCACTCACAAAGATTGTCAGCAACCTGCTTGCCAATGGTCTGAAATATGCCGCCTCGAAGGTGGAGGTGAGTGTGGCGGAGAGGGGTGTTGCCAAACGTAAGATGCTCGAAGTGGTGGTGGCAGACGACGGCCCGGGAATTACCGAGGCCGAACAACTCAAAATCTTTGAGCCCTTCTATCGCTCGCCCAATAGTTCAAAGACCGAGAATGGGTTTGGTATCGGTTTGAGCCTTGTGAAACTCCTTGTGGATAAGCACGGGGGTACCATCAGGGTTGGGCGTAGTGCCACCCTTGGGGGCTTTGAGGTAACCATACACCTCCCGCAGGGACCGGAGGTCTATAAAGACGTTGAGGCGGAGCACGACACAGAGGTTGCTGGCGACGAGCCGGTGGTGGACCACACCGGCCACGAGTGTAACTTGCTGATTGTGGAGGACACGGAGGAGATGTTGGAGTTTTTGATGAAAAACCTCGGCTACTACTTCAATGTCTTTGGCGCAAAGAACGGCCTGCACGCACTCGAAGTGCTCAAACAGCAGGCTATTGACGTGATTGTCAGCGATGTGGTGATGCCCCAGATGGACGGCTTTGAGTTGCTTCACGCTGTGAGGAGCGACAAGATGCTGTGTCATATCCCTGTGGTGTTGCTTTCGGCACAGGGCAATGTCAACTCCAAAATCACGGGTCTCGACTATGGAGCCGATGCCTATCTCGACAAACCCTTCTCCCTCAACCACATCAGGGCCACGATAGACAACCTTCTGAAAAACCGCAAGATACTCTTCGAGAGGTTTGCGAGTATGCCCACCTTGGAGTATGGCAAGGGCGATATGAAACGCCACGACAGGGAGTGGCTCGAACAGCTCAATGCTATTGTGGTGCGCAACCTTACCAACGAGAAGTTTAGTGTGGATATGCTGGCTGCCGAGATGGCCCTATCTCGTAGCAACCTGCGACGTAAACTCAAAGGCGTTACGGGCTTATCACCCATTGACTACATCCGACTCGTAAGGCTCAAATCGGCCGCTACCCTCCTCAAAGAGGGCAAGCACCGAGTAAATGAGGTGTGCTACCTTGTGGGATTCCAAAACCACTCCTACTTTGCACGCTGCTTCCAAAAGCAGTTTGGTGTGTTGCCCAAGGACTATATGAAAGAGTAGGGCGAAGGGGGCGTTGGATAATGTAAATAAGAACTATCTTTGTATGTGAGAAAAACAACTGTAAAAACAAAATGAAAAAACTACTACTCCTTGTGGCCTCTGTCGCCACTCTGTGCGCTTGCTCGCAGCAGCCACAACCCCAACTCCTCGATGCCGACAACTTTGTGGCCACCGTGGATGGCAAACAGACCTCCCTCTACACCCTCAAAGGGGGCAATCTCGTGATGCAGGTTACCAACTTTGGTGGCCGTGTGGTAACCCTCTGGACTCCCGACAGGGAGGGTGTGATGGAGGACATCGTGTTGGGCTACAACAACATCGACACCTACATCAACAACCCCGGTGAGCGTTTCTTGGGTGCCTGCGTGGGCGTGGTTGCCAACCGCATCGGCGAGGGCCGCTTTACTCTCAACGGCAAAACCTACACCACTCCGCAGAACAACAACGGACAGACTCTTCACGGTGGTTTGAAGGGCGTGGATATGGTTGTGTGGGACGTGGTGGAGGTGAGCGACAACAGCATCACTCTGCACTACCTTGCAGCCGATGGCGAGGAGGGTTTTCCTGCCAACAGGGATATCACTATGACCTACACCCTCACCGAGCAGGATGAGTTCCGTGTGGACTACCTCATCACCACCGATGCTCCCGCCCTTGTGAACATCTCGCACCACTCCTTCTTCAACCTCAAAGGCGAGGGTAACGGCACCATTTTGGACCACGTGTTGACCATCGATGCCGACCACGTTACCCCCACCAACCAATGGCTCATTCCCACGGGCGAGGTGGCCGCAGTGGAGGGCACTCCCTATGACTTCCGTGAGCCTCACACCATTGGCGAGCGCATCGACACCCCCAACGAGCAACTCTCTTTCGGCAAGGGCTATGATGCCAACTGGTGCCTCAATCGTGAGGACAATGGCGAGGTTGTGAGTGTGGCTACACTCTACTGCCCCGCTAATGGTCGCCACTTGGAGGTGCTGACCGACCAGGTGGGCTTGCAATTCTATTCGGGCAACTTCTTCGATGGCAGCACCGAGGGTAAGTATGGCCGCACGCTCGACTTCCGTGAGTCGGTGGCCCTCGAAACCCAAAAGTGGCCCGATGGTGTCAACCACCCCAACTTCCCATCCATTGTGCTCAACCCCACCGAACAATACACCCACGCCTGCATCTACCGCTTCTCGACAAAGTAGGGGTGCTCGGGTGAGCAGACAAACAACAGAGGCAGAAGAATGGTCTTCTGCCTCTGTTGTGTTGTTGAGGGTGGGGTGTAGAGTTGTATGGTTGTAGGGTTGACAGACTCTACACAACTCCCATTATTTAAGATACTCCTCGATGATGTTGCGGCGAACGCTCTCCACCCTCTCAAACCACTCACTACGGTAGCGTTTGTTGACCGAGGTGTGGGGGCGGTAGGGGTAGGAGAGGAGCGTTTTGTCTTTGCTTGGCGAGTTATTGAATGCGGCACACACACCCTCCGGAGGGCAGGTGCGGTCAATAAGGCCCACTTCCACAACCAATTTGGCGGTGGAGAGTCCAATCAGTTGGGCCGCATCGTAGTAGGGGAGCAGTTCGCCATAGAGCGAGGCGGTGTCTGGGTTGGCGGCACCACGAGAGTAGGTGGAGGGCCAAACGGCACTGTGGCCCGCTGTAACACCTCCCAGGTCGGTCATCGCAGGCACATTCATCACAGCCATTGTTACCCTCTTGTCGATGCCGGCAAGTGCGGCCGCCTGTGCTCCTCCCTGGCTCTCGCCATAGACCACAACCCTACGACCATCCCAGAGGGGCGATTTGGTGGCGTAGTCGAGGGTGCGCACAAGGCGCAAAAACATTGTGCGGAAGTAGAAGGATTGGTGGTCGGTGATGGGCCACTTGGAGTAGTCTTTAAGGGCACCATTCTCCAAATCGTCGTAGTAACTCTGGGGCTGTCCGTTGAGGTAGCCGTGGGCGTTGATGTCGAATGCTATTGTGCCGCCACCCGTACTGGCCCATTGGAGCGCACGCTCGGGGGTGGATTGGCAGTGGGCCTTGCGCACACCTGCTGCGTGGGCGAAGATGGTTATGGGGAGGCTCTTGCTTGTGGCACTGCGTGGGAGGGCCATATATCCCCTCACGGGGGCACCCTCGGGCATTGAGATTTCGATGTCGTAGCAGATGTAGTCGGCCCTCCACTTCTCCTCAATCTCAACCTCGGTGAGGCTCACAGCGGCTTTGCTGCGACGCATACGGCGCACCTGCTTGTCCCAGAATTGGCGTAGGTCGTGTGGGGTGGCAAACGAGGGGGTGAACTCTCCCTCGGCCACAACAAAACCTATGGTGGTGCGCTCCTTCTTCTCGCCTTGTGGCCCCACCGACAAAATTACTGACGAGGCCTTGTCGAACGACCCCGACCAAATGGGGGTGGGCGATTGGGTGGAGAGAGCGATGTTGTCGGCATACTCGGTGGTGGTGCCGTTGACCATAACCGAGAGGTCGAGTGGGGTGGTGCACTCGGTGGAGAGGTGGCCATAGACGGTTACCTGCTCGCCTGCCGAGTAGAAGCCGGAGGGGGAGTCGATGGTGAGAACCACCGGTTCAAAAACAGATTGTGCCCCCACCGTAAGGGCAAGGAGTAGTAGGTGTAGGAGAATAAGTAACCTTTTCATTGTGCTGGTGTGTGTTTGTATTTGGGTTAATGTACAACGACTATATCGGCAAAGGTATTGTTTTGGGGGCGAAATATCAAGTCTTAATTGGTCAAATAGTGCTACAAATAGTCCACGTTTTAGTAATTTTTCATACCTTTGCGAGCATATATAATTAGGACTACTTCGGTTGAACAAAAATATCACAATGATTAACAATATGAGATTAAAAACACTATCCCGAATTTTGTCGGCGGCAACACTGTCGCTGGTTGCACTCGTGTTTGTGCAATGCACTGCCAATCAACCCTTTCAGTTGGGCAATGGTGCGTCGGTAACGCCCCTTATCGTCAAGGAGGGTACAACCTCACACTTCCTCACAGACTACTATCCCCAATGGGTGGGGGCCACAAGGCTCACTTGTGGCGACGAGCGACTCAAACTGACTCCCACCGTTGAGAATTGGGAGCAGTTTGACATCACCGCCCAGGGAGGCCCACTCGTTTCGACTATTGACGTGTGGCACGACGAGGAGGTGCTCTCAATCGTGGTGCTCGGTGGCGAGCGTGATAGCGAGGGTAGTTTTATGTCCTCCACCAAGGCTGAGGGCCGTGTGGTTACCATCGTTGCATCCAAACCCGTAGTGGAGGCTGTGGCGATGTGGCAGAACGAAGTGATTGACAACGTGGAGATTAAGGGCAATATTGTGGAGGTTACCATCCCCAAAGTGGCCACACAGCACCAGCGTTCGCAGGTGCGCCTCTTTGCTGCCTCTGCGGAGGGCCGTTTCAACGATGTGCTTTTGCCCTTGGAGTATGGCAAAGTGGTGGTGGATGCAGAGGATATCACCCGTGAGGACTTCCAGTCGCAGATTCTCTACTCGCTGATGATTGACCGCTTCAACAACGGCACCACTGCTAACGATTGGAAAATCAACTCCCCCGAGGTGCTGGACAAGGTTGACTATCAGGGTGGCGACATTGTGGGTATCACCCAGAAGATTGAGGACGGTTTTTTCACCGACCTCGGCATTACGACCATCTGGATTTCGCCCATCACACAAAACCCCTACGATGCGTGGGGACAGAACCGTAACCCCGACACCAAGTTCTCGGGCTACCACGGCTATTGGCCCATTTTCAGTACCGTCATCGACAAGCGTTTTGGTACCGAGGAGGAACTCCACACAATGCTGGCCGAGGCCCACAAGGGCGAGATGAATGTGATTCTCGACTATGTGGCCAACCACCTCCACATCAACTCCCCCGTGCTCCAAGAGCACCCCGATTGGACTACCGAACTGATGTTGCCCGATGGCCGCAAAAACATTGGCCTTTGGGATGGCGAAACACGCCTTACAACGTGGTTTGACGAACATATCCCCACCCTCGACACTCGCCGCAATGAGGTGTGTGAGCCTATGACCGACTCGGCTCTCCATTGGGTGCGCAAGTTTGACTTCGATGGCTTCCGCCACGATGCTTGCAAACACATTCCGCTGAACTATTGGCGTATGCTCACCCACAAGATGAAGTCCTCAATGCCCGACCGCAACCTCTGGCAGATTGGCGAAACCTATGGCGACATTGAACTCATTGGCTCCTATGTGAAGAGTGGTATGATTGACGCACAGTTCGACTTCAACCTCTACCACACCTCTCGTGATGTGATTGTGGACGAGAGCCGTTCGATGCGTGAAATTGCAGGTGTTATCGAGGAGTCGGAGGCCGCCTATGGCTCCCACCACACGATGGGTAACATCACAGGCAACCACGACAAACCCCGCTTCTTGTCGTTGGCCGGTGGCGATATGTCGCTGTGGTGTCCCGACGATAAGGCCGAGGGCTGGCACCGCAAGGTGGGTGTGGGCGACAATGTGAAGGGCTATGCCCGTCTGTCGCTGTTGAAGGCCCTCATCTCCACCGTTCCCGGTGTGCCTTGTGTCTATCAGGGCGACGAGTATGGTATCCCCGGTGCCAACGACCCCGACAACCGCTATATGATGACCTTTGAGGGCTACAACGACTTCCAACAGAAGGAACTCGCTGCCACCAAGGCGATGTTTAAGTACCGCAGGGCCTCTATGCCTTTGATGTATGGCGACTACCGCACACTCCACGTTGACGACGATGTGCTGGTCTTCCTGCGCCACTATATGGGCCAGTGGGCTGTGGTGGCTCTCAACATACGTCCCGAGGCCCGCAAGGTTGAGGTGGCTATGCCCGAGGGCTTTGAGGCTGTGAGTGCCGAGGTGGCTCTGGCGGCAGAGGGTGGCGAGGCTACACTTGTGGAGGGCAAGATTGGCCTTACTGTTCCCGCCTATGGCTATGTGATTGTAAACAAATAATCTAAACGCAAAATACACTATGAAAAAACTATTCGCATTGGTCGCCTTGGTGGCAACTCTGGTGGGTTGCGCAGGTGGCAACAACAATTTCGACAAGTACAATTCGGTGGTCTATGAGCTGAACATTCGCCAGGCAACCGAGGAGGGTACATTTGCAGCCGCAGAGGCATATCTTCCCGAGCTCAAAGCAATGGGTGTGGATATCGTGTGGTTGATGCCCATCAGCCCCATTGGCATTGATGGCCGCA
Source organism: Tidjanibacter sp. (assembly GCA_045614965.1). GTDB lineage: Bacteria > Bacteroidota > Bacteroidia > Bacteroidales > Rikenellaceae > Tidjanibacter. Next base: position 1,401 of record JAZLDY010000060.1, on the reverse strand, counting down.
AGGGTACCCTCGGCTCCTACTACTCCATCATCGACTACAAGGCCATTAACCCCGAGTTTGGCACGATGGACGACTTCGACCACTTCCTTGCCACGGCTCACGACCTCGGTCTGAAAGTCATCATCGACTGGGTGGCAAACCACACCTCTCGTGATGCCGATTGGTGGGTAGAGGGCCACAAGGATTGGTATGTGTTGGACCCCAAGACAGGCCTTCCCATTGTGGAGTACGACTGGACCGACATCGCCAAACTCAACTACAAAAACGAGGATATGCGTGCGGCAATGTTGGATGCTCTGAAATTCTGGATTGAGAAGGGCGTGGATGGCTACCGTTGCGACGTTGCTATGAACGTGCCTGCCGACTTCTGGAAGGGTGCTTGGGAAGAGGTCCGCAAGATTAACCCCGAGGTCTATCTGTTGGCCGAGGGCGAAGAGGAGTGGTTGCACGAAGCAGGCTTCGAGGCCACCTATGCTTGGGAACTCCACCACATCTTCAACGCTATGGCCAAGGGCGGTAGCGAGACCAAAAATGTGGCAGGCGATGGCACCATCAAGACCGATGCAAAGGGAGTGAAGGACCTCAAAGAGTATTTGGAGCGTGATGATGTGAAGTATCCTGCTCCCGCTATGCGACTGATGTTTACCTCCAACCACGACGAAAACTCGTGGGCAGGTACGGAGATGGAGCGTATGGGCGAGGCACACAAGACCTTTGCAGCCCTCACCTTCGTATTGCCCAAGTCGCAGCCTCTCATCTACACCGGCCAGGAGATTGGCCTCTCTCGCCGTTTGCAGTTCTTCGAGAAGGACTCTGTGGTGGAACTTGTCGATTTGGAGTATGGCAAGGAGTATCGCAACTTCTACCGCACCCTCTGCTCGTTCCGCCACGCAAACAAGGCTTTGGCTGCGGGCGAGGATGTGGCACCCGTGAGGTTTGTTGAGGGCGTAGGCGAGAATGTGTTGGCCTTCACCCGCACCAAGGAGGACAACACCGTGTTGTGTTTGTTCAACTTCTCGGCCGAGCCCACCACCGTTACCCTCACCGAGGCTGAGGCCGGCGACTATAAGTGCGCTTGCGGCAAGGCCAAAACCATCGAGGCAGGCGAAGAGGTGGAACTTGCCGGCTGGGGCTTTGTGCTGATGGCAAAATAGTAAACCCCACAGAGTGGAATTATTGGGGCAGAAGGAGGACTCTTTCTGCCCTTTTTTTGTGTTTATTAACATTATATTGGGGTGGGGGCTTTCAACTCCCAACTTTTTTGTATATTTGATGTAGTTTGATTAAGATTCTTTGAGTATCAAACCATTAAGAAGAACTTGCATGAGAATGGGCAATGGATAAGAAATTGCTAACTTGTTTTGTTACACTATATTCCTCATGCTTTTCAAATAACTCTTT
>JAZLDY010000059.1:0-49814 GCA_045614965.1 Tidjanibacter sp. | reverse complement strand
CTGCTCGATAGAGTAGGTAAAGATTTAGGTGGTTATAGCAGCGAGGTTCCACCTCTTCCCATTCCGAACAGAGAAGTTAAGCTCGCTTACGCCGATGGTACTGCATTTAGTTGTGGGAGAGTAGGTAGCCGCCTCTTCAAGGTCAGCCTTAACGGGTTGACCTTTTTTTTATGTGGTAATGTCAGGTTATGTTGTTTCATACCTTAACGCAAAAGCAACTGACCTTGAAGAGGCGGCCCTGCCGCCATCATTTGTTCGACCACCCCACCAAACCTCCCCTGTCGTAGGGGAGGCTTACTGGGGATTTTTTGCCGTTAGGTGCCTTAGAGGCCTTAGGGTCATTAAGGCCCTTAGAGTCCTTTGAGCCCCTATCACCCCTATTGCCCTTATCGCTCCTATCCTCCCAGAGGTCCCAGCAGTCCCAGCAGTCCCATTGTACCATTAGAGTTCCGGCAGTTCTGGGGCAACTGGGTCATCTGGGGCAACTAGGAGTGATAGGTGTGATAGGAGCGAAATAGCATATAAAAGCGAGTAAGCCATAACTTACTCGCTTTTTATGATGAGTTAATAAGAGTTGCGACTATTTTAATTTGTTGTTGATTTTGTGTAGATTGTTTGAGATATTCAAGACAACTTTTACACATGAGAAAGATATAATGCTTAGTACAATAATTCCAATTCCAACACCGGTAAGATAAGCATTATCGTACGACTCTATTCCATTAACAATAATTATCAATGCAAGAATGCTGCATATTATTTTTATGTGATTATTGCAACTTGGTTGGTGTTAGTACGGTTTATAGGTGTTGCCGATGGTGCTGTTTTGGGAGTCGAGGCGGACGGCGATGAAGAACAATATCGTGAAGGCCAGCAGCGACGAGCCACCATAGGAGAACATCGGCAGGGGGATGCCAATCACGGGCATCAGGCCGATGGTCATACCTACGTTGATAATAACGTGGAACAAGAAAATGCCCGCAACACCATAGCAATAGACCCTGCGGAAGGGCTCATTTTGTCGTTCGCCCATCTTCATCAGGCGGATAATGAGCGTGGCAAAGAGCCCCAACACCACAACGGCACCCACAAAGCCCCACTCCTCGCCCACAGTGCAGAAGATAAAGTCGGTACTCTGTTCGGGAATAAAGTCATATTTGGTCTGCGTGCCCTGCAAGAAGCCCTTGCCAAAGAACCCGCCCGAGCCGATGGCAATCTTCGATTGGTTCACATTATAGCCCCAGCCTTTCAGGTCGCTTTCGAGTCCGAAGAGGTCGAGAATTCGTTTCTGTTGGTGGAGTTGCAGCACGTCGTTGAACACAAAATCGATGGCTCCGATGAAGAGTAGTGAGCCCACAAACATCGCTGCGAAGAGGTAGATATTTGCCAACTTGTTGCGGTAGGCGTAGGCGAGGGCCACAATGAGCATCACCACCGAGGCCCCAAGCAGTGCCCCGTAGTAGGTGAGGCTCCACCCCGCCACAAGTGCGGCTCCATAGATTGCAAGGCTCAGCGCACCCACCCCTGCGGTATAGATTGCGCTCTCCTTGGGGTTGTGGTTTCCGAGTGCCTGCACCACCACAAACACCGCAATAAGCCCCACGAGCAGGGCCACATCCGAGAGCAGGAACGAGCACACAAAGAGTCCGACAACGAGGAAGATGGCGTAGTAAATCCACGAGTTGAGCCCCTCACGATAGAGTACGATGAGGAACGAACAATAGACCAATGCCGAGCCCATATCGTTCTGTGCCAGGATGACACCAATGGGGATAAGCAGTATGGCTCCCACGCCCACAAGGTCTTTGGGCCTACCGAGCGAGAAGTGGTATTCGCTCATAAAACGTGCGAGTGCGAGCGCAGTGGCGAGTTTCATAAACTCCGCAGGCTGCACCGCCACGGGGCCTAACGATAGCCACGACTTGGCACCATTAACCTCCTTGCCCACAAAAAGTGTCGCCACCAACACGAGCAACATCAGCAGATAGAACGGGTAGGCGAATTGGTGGTAGTAGATGTCGTCAACCAGCAGGATAACCCCTGCAACAACCATCGAAATAACAACCCAAATCATCTGCATACCATAGCGTGAGCCGAACGAGAAACTCTCGCCTTCGCCCGCCGATGCAGCGTAGATGTTCATCCATCCGAGCAACATCAGCACCACAAAGACCAGAATGGTTTTCCAGTCTATCTTGCTCCACCCAAGTTTATCATTTGCGCTTCTCATAGTTCGGATAGGCTATTTTCATATTCTTGATATACTCCACGAGTTCGGGCCTTTTCACCTCGCCATTGATGTATTGCTCCATCAGCAAACTTGCGATGGGGGCTGCCACACTTGCGCCGAAGCCACCATTCTCCACATATACCGAGATGGCAATCTGTGGGTTGTCCTTGGGGGCGAAGGCGAGGAATGTGGAGTGGTCTTTGCCGTGGGGGTTTTGGGCCGTGCCGGTCTTGCCACAGATGTCGAGCCCCTTGACGTAGGCCACACCTGCCGTACCAATTTCCCTGTGCACCGTGCCCCACATACCGTCGATGATGGGCTCGTAGTGCTCACGGTCAACCATTGCGTAGTGCTTTTCGTAGAAACGACTATCGAGCGAATCACGGCCGTCGATGTGTTTGACAACGTGGGGGATATAGTAGTAACCACGGTTGGCGATGGTGGCGGCGAGGTTGGCCATTTGGAGTGGCGAGCAACCCAACTCGCCCTGGCCGATAGCCATTGAAATTACAGTGAGTGAGTTCCACCTTGGGTAGCCCTTGTCGTAGAACTCGGCCGAGGGCACAAAGCCGCTACGCTCGGAGGCAAAGTCGGAGCCCAACTTGTCGCCAAAGCCAAAACTGCGCACATAGCGTTCCCAATTATCATATCCGCCCTTGGTTATGCCTCCATACTTGGGGTTGTCGAGAGTGTTGCGGAAGACGTAGCAGAAATATCCGTTGCAGGAGTTGCTCACTGCTTGTCGCAGGTTGAGTGGCGAGGGGTGGTCGTGGCACTTCACACCACGTCCTACCTTGTAGCCCTGGTGGCACTCATAGCGATAGCCCGGTTTGAGCACTCCCTCTTGTAGGCCGATGAGGGCGTTGACGAGTTTGAAGGTGGAGCCGGGAGGATAGCTCGACATCACCGCACGGTTGAAGAGGGGTTGTCGGGGGTTGTTGAGCATCTTCACATAGTTGTTACCCCTATCACGTCCCATCAGTTCGTCGGGGTCGTAGGTGGGGCTGCTGACCATCACGAGGATTTCGCCCGTGGAGGGCTCAATGGCGATGATACTACCCACCTTGCCCTTCATCAACTCCTCGGCAAACTGTTGCAGGGGTGCATCGATGGTGGTGGTTATGGCTGTGCCGGCGATGGGTGCACGGTCGTAGTGGCCCTCTTGGTAGGGGCCTTTAACCACGCCCCTCACATCCACCACGCTCACCTTCTCGCCCTTCTCGCCACGCAACAAGTCCTCATAGGCACTCTCAATGCCGGAGTAGCCGATGTAGTCGCCACGCTCATAGTATGGGTTTTTCTGAATGATGTTGTCGTTGACTTGTCCGATGTAGCCCAGCAGGTTACCGGCAATCTTGCGGGGATAGGACCTCTGGGTGCGGAAGAGGGTGTAGAAACCCTTAAAGCCCGCTTCGTCAAAGAGTAGTTTGGCTTCGGTGGTCATCTGTTTGACCACCACCGAAGGACGACTACGGGAAAAACTCTTTGCCGAGGCTATGGCTTTGGTGATAACATCGGGGCTTACACCCGCAATGCGTGCGAGTGCGACCGTGTCGAAACCATCCTTGGGAAGGTTTTTGGGTACCACCATAAGGTCGTAGGAGGCTACACTCTGGGCCAGGAATTCGCCATTGCGGTCGTAGATTTCACCCCTTGGAGGGTGTTGCACTTCATAGCGAAGCACATTGTTTTCGGCAGCATCACGATAGGTGTGGTCAACAATCTGGATGTGGAACAGGCGAAGGCATAGCACCACAAAGAGTCCGATTACAAACCACCCCAAAGTCCTATATCTGTTTGCTCCCCCCATCTCTTTTGCCTTCTGAAACCTTGTCTGTTAGTTGGTGATTTTGCGGAATAGTCCGGCAGTAATCCACACCAGCACAACCGTTACCAGCGTGCTCAATATGATTTTTGCCACCGTGAAGAAGAAGTGGCTGCCGAGCGACTCGAAGCCAAAAAAGAGTGTCTGGTGGAGTGCCACAAGCAGTGTGGCATAGAGCACAAAGGATTTGTTGTCGATGGCTCCGCCGAAGGGAATTTTCTCGTGCTGCACATCCTTGCCCATAGAGATATTCATCACAGCGGGACGAGCAAAACCAACAGCTGCGCTGGCTATGACGTTGAGTCCGGGAGTCCCCATCGTAACGTCCATAACCATTCCCAACAGCGTGCTCGTCAGCAGCAACCCCATTCGTCCCATACCCACAGGCAGGAGCAGCAGGAAAACCACATAGTAGAGTGGCACCACATAGCGAGTGAGCACAAGGTTGTCAAACAGCAGTGCCTGCAACAACACCACCGCCACGAAGAACAATATGTATTCAAAAATGCGTTGCATATATTGTTTAAGCCGTTAGCCGTTAGCCATTAACTGTTTTTTGCAAGTTTGTGGGGTAGAGCAAAGTAATAATTCTCAATTCTCAACTCTCAATTCTCAATTCTCAATTAGTACTTGCTGTGCAGGCTCTCAAACTCCTCGCCACCCATATATTTCACAACCAACACCCTGTCCAATTTCGACAAGTCGGCTGCCAACCTCACAACCACATTGCTGTTCATCCTATCCTCCGAGGGCTCAAACTTCTCCACCGTACCGATGATGCGTCCCGGAGGGAAACGATAGGAAATGGTGGATACAATAGTATCTCCCGGGGCGAAGTTGGCATAGTAGGGGATGTCGGTGAGTTGCACCCTGCGCCAGTCGCCACCCGTCCAGCCAATGGAGCCCATATACTCGCTTCGGGTACTCTTGCCACCCATAGTGAACTCCTTGTTAGCCACCGAGATACACACCGAGAAGTGTTCGGTACAATCTATCGTGTAGCCCACAACATAACCCTCCGGCGAGAGGATGGCCATATTGCCCTCCACGTCATCCAAGAGGCCCTTGTTGATGGTGAAAAAGTTGTTTTGTCCAAAGACCGAGTTCTTGACCACACGGGCCGAGGTGAAGTAGTAGGGGGTGGTGTTGCCCTCGCTCCTCACAACATCCTCTCTCTCCTCAAAGGCTGCGAGCTGACTCTCCAACGAGGCCACTCGCTGCATAAGAACATCGTTCTCCTCACGCAAAGAGAAGTAGTCGCTGACACCACGCAACGACCCCTCAATGCCGGCCGTAACACTATTGGATACGGTCAGCAGTCGGGCTCTGGTGAAACTCGTGGCATGGGAGTAACGCCCAATGGCCAGCACCTCTACGAGTATGAAGAGCACCGGCACAGCCACACGTTTCAACAATATGAGGACTTTGTTCATCGGTTTGTTGTGGAGAGAGTTGTTGTTTTCAAAATCACGTTGCGGTTACCCACCCTCTGGGCAACCGCAACAGTTTGACATACACCTTGGTAGCGCAAGCGGAGGTGGCATTGTTTGTCGTCAGCAGCCTCCACATCTGCGCCCCTACGGGCAAATCCTATTTCATCAGGAACGAGAAGTTGTTGATGTTCTTCAACGCCACACTCGTACCCCTCACGATGGCCCTCAGGGGGTCTTCGGCAATGATGAAGGGGATGTTGGTCTTCTCTTGGAGGCGTTTGTCGAGGCCCTTGATGAGGGCACCGCCACCTGCCAAATAGATGCCGTTTTTCATAATGTCGGAGTAGAGTTCGGGGGGCACCATCTCCAACACCTTCATCACAGCAGCATCAACCTTCAACAGCGATTTCTCCAACGCATAGGCAATCTCGCTATATGAAATGTTGAGCGTGGTGGGAAGGCTGGTGAGCATATTGGGACCCGTAACCACAAAATCTTCCGGTGGGTTATCCAACTCCCTCAGCGCAGCACCCACCGATATTTTGATGTTCTCGGCTGTGCGCTCACCGATGCGCACGTTGTACTGCTGGCGGATATATTTCTGGATGTCCTCTGTGAAAACATCGCCTGCAACATCGATACTCTCGCTGCACACAATACCGCCCAACGAGATACAGGCAATCTCGGTGGTACCGCCACCGATGTCGATAATCATCGAACCCTCGGGAGCCTCCACATCCAAGCCTGCGCCCAGAGCAGCCGCCATAGGCTCAAAAATCATATATACATCCCTTGCGCCGGCGTGCTCGGCACTCTCCCTCACGGTACGAATCTCCACGTTGGTAGAGCCCGAAGGGATACAAACCACCATTTTGAGCGAAGGGCTGAAAAGGTGGCCATTGGTCTTAACCTTCTTAATCATACCCCTGAGCATCTGCTCGGCAGCGTTGAAGTCGGCAATCACACCATCCTTCAAGGGGCGTATGGTTTTGATGTCCTGGTGGGTTTTGCCGTGCATCTTTTGCGCCTCCTTACCTATGGCCACAACCTTGCCGGTGTGGATATCCACGGCGATAATAGAGGGCTCATCAACGACGACTTTACCGTTGTGGATGATGAGAGTATTGGCGGTTCCCAGGTCAACTGCCAACTCTTGTGTCAATGAAAACAGGCCCATTTTATCTAATATTTTTTATGCGATTTTGCTAAATACCCTTACAAAGAGCAAAAGTAAAAAAAATATATTAAATTTGCACACCCCAAAACGGACAATAAACTCATAATTTTACAGAAAAATGATAAAACTTGAAACCAAACACATCTCGTGTGGCGTAGAGGCCTCCGAGGTGGCAGCACTTGCAGGTGCAGCACAGCAGGCTAACTCGTTGCTTCACAGTGGCGAAGGCGCAGGTAACGACTTCCTCGGTTGGGTAAATCTCCCTTCGAGCATCACCCCCGAAGAGATTGAGGCCATCAACCTCACGGCTCGCTCCTTGGCAGCTAAAGCAGAGGTCATCATCGTCATCGGTATCGGTGGCTCCTACCTCGGAGCAAAGGCAGTTTTGGATGCAATGAGCAGCTCGTTCCACTTCTTGGAGAAAAACCGCAAAAACCCCTACATCGTTTTTGCAGGCAACAACCTTTCGGAAACCTACACTGCCGAACTCCTCGAAGCAGTTAAGGATTACAGCATCGCCGCCATCGTCATCAGCAAGAGTGGTACCACCACCGAGCCCGCTGTGGCTTTCCGTCTGATTAAGGCCGAGATTGAGGCTCGCTATGGCAAAGAGGAGGCTTGCGAGCGCATCGCAGCCGTTACCGATGCAGCCCGTGGCGCACTCAAAACCCTCTCCACTGCCGAGGGTTATGCAACCTATGTTATTCCCGACAATGTGGGTGGCCGCTTCTCGGTGCTCACTCCCGTAGGCCTGCTCCCCTTGGCTGCCGCAGGTATCAACATCGCCGAGCTCGTGCGTGGCGCAAGGGATATGGAGGTTGCCACAGCCGAGGGCGTACCCTTCGAGCAGAACATCGCTGCACAGTATGCCGCAGCACGCAACGCCCTCTACAGCAAGGGCTACAAGATTGAGATTTTGGGTTCCTATGAGCCTCGCCTCCAATATATTGCCGAGTGGTGGAAACAACTCTATGGCGAGAGCGAGGGTAAGGAGAACAAGGGTATCTTCCCTGCAAGTGTAACCCTCACTGCCGACCTCCACTCTATGGGACAGTACATTCAGGAGGGCGAGCGCACCCTCTTCGAGACCATTATCAGCGTGGCACAGCCCGATGGTAAGGTTACCATTGAGGCCGATGGCGACAACCTCGATGGCCTCAATTTCCTCGCAGGCAAACGCCTCGACTATGTGAACAAGATGGCTGAGTTGGGTGTTGTTTTGGCCCACGTTGACGGTGGCGTGCCCAACATCCGCATCGAGATTCCCGCCATCAATGAGTACTACATTGGTGGCCTCTTGTACTTCTTTGAGAAGGCCTGCGGTATTAGTGGCTATATTTTGGGTGTCAACCCCTTCAACCAGCCCGGTGTTGAGGCCTACAAGAAGAATATGTTTGCGCTCCTCGACAAGCCTGGGTATGAGGAGGCTTCTGCTGCTTTGAAAAAACGCTTATAAAAAAACGCAGATAACGAGCGACTGCTGCGTTACACTGCGATAAACGCCCTCCTCATTTACGATTAGTAAACTGCGGAGGGCGTTTTCTTGTGTGCCTTGCATTCATCTCGTTCTTTGCGTTTTTTGTTGTGGGGCTTGCTGACGTTTGTGTGTGGGGCGACTGGGTCTTCTGGGAGAGGTTGAGGTAATATGGTAAGGTTGCCCCCTATCGCCCCTACCATTCCTATCAAACCGCTGCCCGCTGCCCGCTAATTTTCCATTTTCAATTTTCCATTTTCAATTCTTTTTCGTACTTTTGTGCATATTGGCAAGATGTTTCAACTATGGCAGACAACGATTGGAAGGCACGTTTGGGTGTGGTCTTCTCCACCAACCCCGACTTTAACTACACAACAGACGAGCAGGAGGAGGCGGAAACCCTCGCACCTGCAAAACAAAATCTCCGTGTGTGGCTCGACAGGAACCACCGAGGAGGCAAGACCGTAACGCTTGTGAAGGGGTTTGTGGGCTCGGAGGATGACCTCAAAGAGTTGGCCCGTATGCTCAAAAACCGCTGTGGTGTGGGTGGGGCGGCCAAGGATGGTGAGATTATCATTCAGGGCGACCATCGTGAGAGGGTGCTACAACTGCTCCTCGATGCGGGCTACCGAGCAAAAAAGGCAGGAGCGTAGGCAGTTCAAATTCAAAATTCAAAATTCAAAATTGAGGGGAGTTAGGGTAATACTAATTTTCTTTGTTGCGATGTTGTGGTCGCAGGGGGCAATGGCACAGTTCTACAACACGGGTGCCTCGCCCGACCACATCCATTGGCGGCTCTATGACGATGGGGCTCGCAGGGTGGTTGCGCCTGACTATTTCGACCATTCGGCACGCTCCATTCTCCACTATATGGACACCGTGAGCCACACCATTGGCTATGGTCTTCCCGTTGGCAAACTACTCTCCTCGCCCGTTGTGGTGCACACCGAGAATGGTGCCTCCAACGGACTCTCCATCTGGGCACCGCTGAGGGTGGAGATGTCGGGTTTGCCGGCCGAGAGCAGTTATGCGCTCACTTGGTTGCGCCAACTCTCCGTTCACGAATTTCGCCACACGGCACAATATTCGGCACTCAATCGTGGCCTCATCAAGGCCCTGCGCCCTGTGTTGGGCCAGCAGTGGATGCTCCTCACGAGTGGTCTTATGCCTTTCTGGTGGATTGAGGGCGATGCCACAGATGCCGAGACACAGGCCTCCACATTTGGGCGTGCGCTGCAACCATCCTTCACGATGCACTACCGTGCGGTGGGGCGTGAGATTCTTCGTTCCCCAAACCCCGACACTTGGTTTGGGGGCTCCTACAATAAATATGTCCCCTCACACTACAACCTCGGCTACCAGATGGTGGCGATGGCCAACACCATTGGCGGGCGTTATGTGTGGGGCGATGTGGTTGACTATGTGGTCCAGAAGCCCTACACGATTTTCCCCACCGAGTGGGCTATGCGCCGCAGGCTCGGCTACTCCACCGAGGAACTTTTCCGCACCACTTTTGAGAGCCTGAACGATTGGTGGGACGGCCTGCCGGAGAGGGAAGATAGCGCACACATGGTGCAACAACACTCCACCGATAGTTCGCCCTACACCACGCTTCGTTGGCCCTTGTGGGTGGACGAAGGCACCATTGTTGCCCTCAAAGGCGATTTTGATAGGCCACAGAGGTTTGTGGCTGTGGATGTGGCTACGGGTGTGGAGCGTGGGATTATCAACACGGGCTACGTCAGTTCACGCCCTGCCATTGTGGGCGACGAAATCTATTGGACCGAACTGAGCCAACTCTCTTCGTTTGCCCAACAGATGGGCTCGGTGATGTATAAGGCCCCCATTGGTGGTGGCAAGGCGCACAGGGTTCTGCATAAGAGTATCTATTCGCTCTACCCAACAGAGTGGGGTGGGGAGTTGGCCTTTGTGCGCTACAACTTCGAGGGCACCTATTCGATTGTCTGCATAGAGGGCGAGGTTACACTCCCTCGTGGGGTTGAGGTCCACGGCTTGGTGGGCGATGGCGAGTGGCTCTACTACCTGACGACCTCCACTGATGGTATGGCCATCGAGCGCATCTGCCCCAACGATTGGCGGAGGGAGGTGGTGCGCAGGGCATCCCAAACAACCCTCTCCGACCTGAGGGCGCAGGGCGGAATACTCTACTTCGGCTCCATTGCTTCGGGCTACGACGAAGTGCACGCACTCAACCCCTCCACGGGGCGAGAGTGGAGGCTGACCACCTCTCGCTATGGCTCCTTTGGTGGCTCTCCTTCGCCCGATGGTAAACATATCGCACTTGCGGTCTATGATGCCGATGGCTACCACTTGGCAGTGGAAGAGGTGGCGTTTAGGGATGATGTTGAGTGGGGCGAGGTGCCGGCGAATGTGGTCAATCCTCCGAGATATGAGTGGAGTGATATGATAGACGTGGGAGGTGTGGAGTTTACTTCCGCTGAACTCGAAGAGTCCCAACTCAAAGCCCCCTCGAAACCCTACCGCAAGGCTGCCCACCTTTTGGACTTCCACTCGTGGGCTCCCATCTACTACCGCCCGGAGGACGTTATGGCCGGCTCGCTGGGCGATGTGGGCTTTGGAGTGAGCGCAACATCCCAAAACCTTCTCTCTTCGGCTTTCACCACCGTTGGCTATCGCTTGGGGCTGGATGGCTTGCACAAGGGAGTGGTCAACTTCAAATATGTGGGCCTGCCCGTGAAGATGGAATTGGGGGCAATGGTTAGCAATCGCTCGGCAGGTGCCACCGTGGCGCAGGGTGTTGTAATGAAAGACGGCGACTATGAGTCGGGCTACAACGATACGGAACACATTGCCACTCCTTCGTCAACACGCAGCTCGTGGTCGCTCACGGGACGAGTGTATGCTCCGCTGGTGTTGCGAAATAGTTATTGGACTTCGGTGCTGACTCCTTCGGTGGAGTTTTCACACTCCAACCTGCGACTCTACGACCCCACTCTGCATCGCTACCACACAGGAACAACAGCCCTGGCCGCTACGCTCCAATGGAACTCCTATACCCGAATGGCTATGCGTAACTTGCAATCTCGCTGGGGTGTGGCTGTGATTGGTGGCGTGGGTCGTATGCTGGGTGGTTTTGAGAGCCCCTCGACTGTGGGCGTGTTTGGCCGAGTGTATGCCCCCGCTTTTGGTGCCAACGATGGCTTTACCGTGAAGGCTTCGTGGCAGGGTATTGAGGGTAACGGCCCCGTTGGTTATGCCCTCGACTTTGGCTGGGGCCACCCCAGAGGCTTCGACCACTTTGTTGCAAACTACCCCTATTGGCCCGACGATAATGTGGGCCTCTCGGTGCAATACAACACACCACTCTGCTATCCCGATGTGGGTATCAGTGGGGTTGTGCTGCTCAAAAGAGTGCGCTTGGGGCTCTTTGCCGATGGGTTTGCGTGGCGAGGGCTCAACGGCTTGGGTAGGTCGGCTATGGGTGTGATGGCCACTTGTGGTGGCGAGTTGTGGCTGGACACTTCGTGGTTCCGACTCCCCTCCGAGGGCGACCTTGCCCTGCGACTTGCACTCTATGAAGATGCACTACATTGGGGCGTTCCGGTGATTAGTGGGGGTGTGAGTGTCAACTTTTAGACAAAAAACACTACCTTTGTCGCTTGGTAGATGAAGAAAACCGCATAAGGCTATGAAAAGATATAAGGATTTGAGCAAGGCAAAGAGGGTAACACTGTGGTTTTGGACCATTGTGTTGGTGCCTTCCGTTGCCTTCATTACACTTCTGCTGTTGACCAATTCGGGCACCTTTGGCAAACTCCCCTCGTTTGAGGAGTTGGAGAATCCAAAGAGCAACCTCGCCACCGAAATCTACTCGGAGGATGGGGTGCTGCTGGGCTCCTACTATGTGCAAAATCGCTCCTATGTGGACTACGAAGAGCTTTCGCCCTCGTTGGTGGCGGCACTTGTGGCCACCGAGGATGCTCGCTTCAATAGCCACTCCGGTATCGACTTCATTTCGCTTGCCCGTGTGGCGGTGCGCACAATCGCCTTGGGTGATAGGGGGCAGGGCGGTGGCTCGACCATCACACAGCAGTTGGCCAAAAACCTCTTCCCGAGGGATACAACCCACTACTCCTCCAAACTCGCCCGCACGGGTAAACTTGTGGTAGCCAAGTTCAAGGAGTGGATTACGGCTGTGAAACTCGAACACAACTACACCAAGGACGAGATTGTGGCAATGTATTTCAACACCGTCTTCTTCGGCTCCAATGCCTATGGTATCAAGTCGGCTGCCAAGACCTTCTTCGACAAAGAGCCCCACGAACTCAATGTGCAGGAGGCTGCGATGTTGGTTGGTGTGGTCAATGCGCCCACTCGTTACAGCCCTGTGCGAAACCCAAAGAACTCGCTTGCAAGGCGCAATACGGTTATGAGCCGTATGGAGGCCGCAGGGTATATTACCTCCGAGCAACTCGACTCGCTCAAAGCTCTGCCCATAGAGTTGAAGTTCTCCCAATCGAGCCACAACGAGGGCCTTGCTACCTACTTCCGTGAGATGATTCGCCTGACGATGACCTCACCCAAGCCCACCCGCAATATGTACTACACCAAGTATGACTACGAAAGGGAGGTCGAAAGGTGGGAGAGTAACCCGCTGTATGGCTGGTGCCTGAAAAACCAGAAGGCCGACGGTAGCAACTACAACATCTATCGTGATGGTCTGAAAATCTACACCACCCTCAATAGCACGATGCAACGCTATGCAGAGGAGGCGGTGCAGAAACAACTCTCCGAGCAGATTCAGCCCGCAATGGAGCGTCAGTATAGGGAAACAAAGGAACTCTTTACCGACTTGGAGCAGGAGGAAATAGACAAAATCATCAAGCGTGCGGTGCGCTATTCGGACCGCTACCGTGAGATGTCCAATGCAGGCCACTCGCAGGCAGCCATTGATGAGGCATTCCGCACCAAGGTACGCACTCGCATTTTCACCTACAAGGGCGAGGTCGATACCCTCATCACTCCCCTCGACTCCATCCTCCACCACAAACGCATTATGCGTGCTTCGCTGGTGGCAATGGACCCCCACAACGGCTATGTGAAGGCCTATGTTGGTGGCCCCAACTTCCGCTACTTCAAGTATGATATGGCCAAGCAGGGCAAGCGTCAGGTGGGCTCCACAATCAAACCCTTTATCTACACCTTTGCCTTTGACCACCTCGGCTATAACCCCTGTACAATGGTGCCCAACCTGCCCGTAACCATCGAGACCTACACGGGCGAGGCGTGGACCCCGAAGGAGGCAGGCAAGGTTGTCTATGATGGCGAACTCTACCCGCTGAAATGGGGACTCGCCCGTAGTCGTAACAACTACTCGGCGTGGATTATGAAGCAGGCAAATCAGCCCGAAGCGGTGGCCGACTTCATCCACAATATGGGTATTATGAGTTATGTGGACCCTGTGAATGCCATCTGTTTGGGCACCCCCGACGTGTCGCTCTTTGAGATGGTGGGTGCCTATTCCACCTTCGCCAATAGGGGAGTATATACCGAGCCAATCTTTGTTACACGCATCGAGGATAGACACGGCAACGTGTTGGCCGAGTTCAACACCACCAGCACCGTGGCCATCAGCGAACACACGGCCTACACAATGGTCGATATGCTCCGTACCGTTGTTCAGCGTGGTACGGGTGGTAGGCTTATTCGTGATTATGGCCAGGGCGAGGTCGAGATTGGCGGCAAGACCGGTACTTCGCAGGAGAATAGGGATGCTTGGTTTATGTGCGTTGCACCCAACTTGGTTGGTGGCGTGTGGGTTGGTGGCGAGGACCAGAGTGTGCACCTCTCATCGAGGGGCGAAGGCTCGGTGGTGGCTTTGCCAATCTATGGCGAGTTTATCCGCAAGGTGCAGCAAAACGGCTCGCTGGGCGTTACGGTGGCCGACAAGTTCTTCCGCCCAATGGGAGCCAAGGAGTATGATTGCTGGGATGGCTCGGTGAGCATCGAGGATGTTGAGGCTGCCGAAAATGGTGCAGCCGAGGGCGAAGAGGCTGTTGTGGTGGTGGAAAAACCCAACGATGTGGTCTTTGAGGACGACGAGGAGTTTTTCTAACCCCGCCTTCTTCCGACAAATAGTAGGATTTTTTAATAATAAAACAAGGATATAGCGATTATGAACGTAGCAATTGTTGGTGCAAGCGGCGCAGTAGGACAGGAGTTTTTGCGCATACTTGCCGAGAGAAATTTTCCCGTTGACAACCTCTATCTCTTTGGTAGCGAGAGGAGCGCAGGCAGGGAGTATGAGTTCAAGGGTAAGAAATATACCGTGCAACTTCTCGCACACAACGACGACTTCAAGGGCATAGACGTTGCCTTTGTGTCGGCCGGTGGCGGTACCTCCAAGGAGTTTGAGAAGACCATCACCAAGCACGGAACGATTATGATTGACAATTCGAGCGCATTCCGTATGGACGAGGATGTGCCTCTGGTTGTCCCCGAGGTAAACCCCGAGGATGCACACAACACCCCTCGTAACGTCATCGCCAACCCCAACTGCTCCACTATCCAGATGGTGGTGGCACTCGCTGCACTCGAAAAGTTGGCCCACATCAAACGTGTACACGTTGCCACCTATCAGGCAGCCAGCGGTGCGGGTGCTATGGGTATTGCCGAGTTGGAGCAGCAGTACACCGAGATTGTTGAGGGCAAGGAGCCTACGGTTAATAAGTTTGCCTACCAACTTGCAGGCAACGTCATCCCCCATATCGACGTGTTTACCGACAACGACTACACCAAAGAGGAGCTCAAAATGCACTTCGAGACACAGAAGATTATGCACTCCGACGTTGCTGTGAGTGCAACTTGTGTGCGTGTACCCGTTGCGAGGGCCCACTCGGAGGCCATCTGGGTTGAGTTTGAGAGGCCCGTGAGTGTTGAGGAGGCCAAGGCTGCCCTTGCAGCCGGCGAGGGCCTTGTGGTTGAGGATATGCCTGCCGAGAAGAGATACCCTATGCCTCTCTTTGTGGCCGAGACAACCCCTGTGTTTGTGGGCCGTATCAGGGAGGATATTGCCAACCCCTGCGGTTTGACCTTCTGGTGTGTGGCCGACCAAATTCGCAAGGGCGCAGCTCTCAACGCTGTGCAGATTGCCGAGAAACTCTTCGGCACAAGATAAGTCAACCGACGACCGTCAACCGTCAACCGACGACGGACGACGGGCAACTTTCAACCGACGACCGACGATCGTCAACCGACGACTGCCCCAAAAACTCTCGGGTAACGAAAATGTTACCCGAGAGTTTTTTGTGGCCGATAGCCATCAGTTTTATCCCTCCTCCCAGAAGCCCCAGAAGTCCCAGAAGCCCCAGAGGCCCCAGAAGCCCCAGATGTCCCAGATGTCCTTTAAGGAGTTTAGGGAGTTTAGGGAGTTTAGGGAGTTTAGGGACTCCCTTCCTTGCCCTTTCTTGCCCTTTCTGCTCTTTCTGCTCTTCTTGCCCTCTCTACCCCTCTTTCTTCACGGGTATCTTTTTTGTTACCCGTGAAAAAGGAGGCAAATTTTGAATTTTGAATTTTGCCTCCCCTCTGCCCTACACACAAAACAAAAAGCCATCGACCCGTGTGGTCAATGGCTTTTGTTTCAATAGGCGGTTGCTCCTTAGAACAGCACCGAGTAGCTCATCGTAAAGACACTCTTGCGCTGTTTGGAGTCGGTAATGATGGGGCTGTTCACCTGCTCGGTAAAGCCTCCGGCATACTCGCCATAGTAGTCATACAGTACGCTATTGGTGTAGCGAGCAGTGCTTGATGTCCACGCAAAGTCCAGCGAGGAGCCCGATGCAAACCTCACACCGCATCCCAACGAGAAGTTGGTGGTGGAGCGTTTGTAGTCCTCATAGAAGTATGCACCATTGTCGGCATCCTGCTCGGCAGCCGCATTGAAGGGCGAGCCGTAGTAGGCATAGCCACCACGCAGATAGACTCCACTCACGGGAACTACCTCCACGCCAACCCTCACATTGTGCGAGGTGCCAAGGTCGGCATCCACGTTTTGGCGGAAGTTGTCCTCGCTCCAATGGTCGTGCGATTGGAGGCTCATAGAGCGATTCCACACAATGTCGTAGTCCACCGAGAGAAGTGCCCTACCGCCAAGCGCATAGGAGGCTCCGAGGAGCAGTTTGCTGGGCGAGGCGTAGTTGTAGGTGTAGTTGTTGACCAAACTCTCGGAGTCGTAATAGGTGGGGTCGCCTGTGGTGTTGGGCTCAAACCAAGTCTGCATCCTTGCCGCATAGTCCCTTGTGAGGGTCGTTAGGGTGCGAGTGTGGTAGGCAACGCCCAATCGCAACGAAGGAATTGGGCGCAGGATTGCACCGAGTTTGAGGTTTATGCCGGAGCCGTAGCTAATCTCCGTGGGAGCATAGGTCATTGCTTCGAGCAGTGCGGGGTCGCTGATGGGCTGCGAATAGTTCTCGGTGTAGTGGTAGCGTATTGTCTGCGAAATGTCCTGAATGCCGAGTGTAGCACCGAGGTAGAGGATGTTGGCGATGTTCATACCCGAAGAGAACGAATACTCGCCAACCGAGCCACGAGAGGTGGTGCGCAGGCTACCTGCTACGCTTGCGTCGGGGTGGATGCCCGTAACCTCATATTGCCCTGTTTCCTTGCCGTCGGCATCCTTCACGGGGTCGATGAGTGCCGTCTGGTAGGCCAATGCACCGCCCCACTCGTCAACATAGATGTCCTCGTTGCGGAAGGGCTCGGAGTTGTAGGAGAGCACCGACGAGGGGAAGCCCTCCATTTGGAGTGCAAAGAAGTCGCCAATGCTCACTCCGTCGCCAGTCCAACCGAAACTCTTGTCGTAGTTGAGGTCGGCGAGCTTGTTGTAGGCAAAGCCAAAGGTGAAACTAACCAACGCACCCGAGCCTTGGTAGAGGTTCAGTGCTGTGCCAATCTGGTTGAACGCAAAGGAACTCTGCCTTTTACCGCTGGGGGCGAAGTTGTTGGAGGCGGTGGTGATGCCCAAATCGCCCGAAATGGTGAAAGCCGACGAACGATACATACCCAAACCTGCGGGGTTGATGCTCATACTCGAAATGTCGGCACCAAGCGAGGCGAACGCTCCTCCCATT
Organism: Tidjanibacter sp.; assembly: GCA_045614965.1. Classification (GTDB taxonomy): domain Bacteria; phylum Bacteroidota; class Bacteroidia; order Bacteroidales; family Rikenellaceae; genus Tidjanibacter. The sequence continues at coordinate 32,565 of JAZLDY010000059.1, read as the reverse complement.
GCTGCCACACGGGCCGACATATAGGAGTTCTCTTGTTGGGAGAATTTCAGCGCATCGGTGTATTTCATATTGGCCGGGCTGATGAGTGTGCCACCGAATTCGGAGTAGGTAGCCTGCGCTCCCAGCGAGAATACCGAGAGCGAGGCGACTACTAATATGCTCAAAACCTTTTTCATAACATTCTTATTATCTGTGTGATGAGTGTTCTTGTTTGTCTATTGTAGAGGTGTTGCTACCTCCTTGCGCCACCGCTACGAGAGCCACTCGAAGAGCCTCCTCGGTTGCTGCTACCCGAGTAGGAGCTGCCTCCCGAGTAGGAACTGCCGCTGCTGCTGCGACTTCCCGAATAGGACGAACTGCCCGAGGTGCGGGTGCTACTGCCACGGCTGCTACCACTCACTGACGAACGGTTGCCGTTGGAAGAACTACCCTTGCCGGTGGAGCTGTTGCGCCTGTTGGTGGTTCGGTCGCTCACACTTGAAGAGTTTTTGTTGCCACCTTTGTTGGTGGATGACGAAACCCTTCCTCCGCTGGGGCGGCTCGAAGAACTGCTACCTCCACTAACCGTGCCACTCGGACGACCGTTGGCAGAGCCACCATTCGGTGCGGAGCCAACATCGCCCCTGCTGCCATTGATGCGGTCGGCATAACTCGGGCGACCTGTCGAGGGACGTGCCGAGGAGCCACTCGCATAACTTGGGCGGTGTACTATGGGCGATTTGCTTCCACCGGGGCCACTCGGCTTGTGTCCACCTACACCGTGCGAAGGCGTGTGGTGTGGCGGGTGGTAGTGGTGTGGTGGGTAGTGGCCATAGTGTGGCCCGTGCCAATTGTGGTGGTGATGGTGGTAGTAGGGGTCCCAATAGTGGTGATAGTACCTCGGGCCATACCAACCCCAATAGTAGTCGTAGAGGAATGGGTTGTAGTGGTAGTCCCACGCACTGTAACGATAGTAGTAGGGACGGCCCCAAGAGCCAAACATCGTGGTAATATAGCGAGGCTCAACCCACACCTGGTCGCCCATAACCATCACGGTATAGAATGCAGGGTCGTAGGCCATAGTGAGGAAATAGGCATCACCATAGCGGTAGTCCCAATAGGAGGAGGGCATATTGTAGGTGAGCGAGGAGAAGCCACGCAACCTGCGAGCGTAGGCACTCTCGTAGTCGTCAACATAGATGTTGTTGATGTTGACAACGGTGCCTGCGGCGGCAGTGGTAGTGGTGTTTACCTCGTCGAGTTCGATGCCTCCGATGATGTCCGCAAGGTCGGCTTCGGCCTTGGCGGCAGCTATCATTGCCTGTATCTTCTCCTCTCGGGCTTTTGCGGCTGCGGCCTCAGCCTCGGCTGCGGCTTTTTCGGCCTTTGCTATGGCCACACGGTCGTGGGTGGCATAGAGGTCATCCACATAGGATGCACTTGCACTCGGTGCGAGCGCAAAGATTCCGCTGGCGCACGAACTCATTAGCGAGAGGGCCACAAAGGCAGTGGCGAGCAGTGTGATGTTTTTCATTCGTACCATAGTCATCTCCTTTCTTTTTCTATACTCAAAAAGGCGAGTGTGGGTTTATAATCTTTTGTAATATAGACCTCGCTTTGGGGCGAAAGTAAATTTTAATTATTGCAGGTGTGGTGTTACCCTTTCTATTGTTATGACGCAAAAATGGTGCATTTAGTTGCATCGTGTGCGTAAAAAACTCTTTTTGCAATGATAGGTGCTAAATTCAGCAAAAAAGTGTACCTTTGCGGCGCAAAGGTTTCTCCCCACACAAAAGTATGGTTTTTGGTGGGAATTTCCTACACTTGGAGCAGAATAATATAGATATTAGACGAAAAATAGAGAACAATGGCAAAAGAACTTAAACAACTTACCTCACGAGAGGAGAACTACTCGCAGTGGTTTAACGACTTGGTAGTAAAGGCAGGTCTGGCCGAGAACTCGGCCGTAAGGGGCTGTATGGTAATCAAACCCTATGGCTATGCAATTTGGGAGAAGATGCAGCGTGCGCTGGACGATATGTTCAAAGCAACCGGCCACCAGAACGCCTATTTCCCACTCTTTATCCCCAAATCGTTTTTCAGCCGTGAGGCCGACCACGTTGAGGGCTTCGCAAAGGAGTGTGCAGTGGTTACCCACTACCGCCTGATGAATGACCCCGATGGCAATGGTGTGGTTGTGGACCCCGAGGCACGCTTGGAGGAGGAACTCATCGTTAGGCCCACCTCCGAGACCATCATCTGGAATACTTACAAGAATTGGATTCACTCCTATCGAGATCTGCCCATCCTGTGCAACCAGTGGGCAAATGTGGTGCGCTGGGAGATGCGTACCCGCTTGTTCCTCCGTACTGCCGAATTCCTCTGGCAGGAGGGACACACTGCCCACGAAACAAGGGAGGAGGCTGTTGAGGAGGCACAGAAGATGATTCGTGTCTATGCCGACTTTGCCGAAAATTGGATGGGTGTGCCTGTGATTATGGGTACCAAGACTGCCAATGAGAGGTTTGCAGGTGCTGTGGATACCTACACCATCGAGGCTCTGATGCAGGACGGTAAGGCTCTCCAAAGCGGTACTTCGCACTTCCTCGGTCAGAACTTCGGCAAGGCTTTTGATGTTCAGTTTGCAACCCGTGAGGGTGGCCTCGACTACGCTTGGGCAACCTCGTGGGGTGTGTCCACTCGTCTGATGGGTGCCCTGATTATGTCGCACTCCGATAATAATGGCCTCGTTTTGCCTCCCAAGTTGGCCCCCATTCAGGTTGTGATGATTCCCATCTACAAGGGCGATGAGGAGTTGCAGAAGATGACCGAGGAGTTGGAGAAGATTGCCGTTAAACTTCGTGCCAAGGGTATCAGCGTGAAGATTGACAATCGTGATAATGTGCGCTCGGGCTTCAAGTTTGCCGAGTATGAGTTGAAGGGTGTGCCTGTAAGGCTCGTTGTTGGTCCTCGTGATTTGGCCAATGGCACCGTGGAGATGATGCGCCGTGATACTTTGGAGAAGGAGAGCGTTGCTTTGGAGGGTATCGAGAACCTCGTGGAGGCAACCTTGGAGGATATGCAGAAGACCATCTTCGAGAAGGCTCTCTCGTTCCGCAACTCGATGATTACCAAGGTGGATACTTGGGAGGAGTTCAAGGACGTGTTGGAGAACAAGGGTGGCTTCATCCTTGCCCACTGGGACGGCACCACCGAAACAGAGATTGCCATTAAGGATGCTACGAAGGCAACCATCCGTTGCGTGCCTTTTGATTCGCCCGAGGAGGAGGGTGTGTGCGTATTCAGTGGCAAACCTTCCACTCGCAGGGTGCTCTTCGCAAAGAACTATTAGTACCATTTAGAGCAAAATAGTAACACTATGTCTAACGAACAGAAACCCCAAAACCGCCTCGAAATCGAACTCGATGCCGAGGTTGCGCAGGGCCAATACTCCAACCTTGTGGTCATCACCCACTCCACTTCGGAGTTTGTGTTGGACTTTGCCGAGATGTTGCCCGGAATGCCCAAGGCGAAGGTTAAGAGCCGTGTGATTATGACTCCCGAGCATGCCAAACGACTCCTCTTGTCGTTGCAGGAGAATGTGGGCCGCTTTGAGAGTAAGATGGGAAATATTGCAATACCCGGAGGCCCCGCAGGTCAGAATGGCGGCGGCTTCAATATGGGACAGGCGTAGAGAACAGAAGCGAGCGACACTCGGTGTCGCTCGCTTCTGTTTTTGTCAACCGACTACTGTCCACCATCCACCGTCTGACATACCCCTCAGTCGCTTTGCGACAGCTCCCCTAACTTAGGGGAGCAGTTTTTTCACAGGTATCTTTTTTAATACCCGTGAGGTTAGGGAGATTAGGGAGTGTGGGGAGGTTAGGGGACTCCACAACCACTCCTCCCCTAAGTTAGGGGAGGTGGCACAAAGTGCCGGAGAGGTATGTTCTGTTGGAGGGGGTGTCCGTCTTGCCACGACTGCCGCAGGCAGGCGGTTGGCATCTACCGCTTTCCCCCGTCAACCGACTACTGCCTACTGACAACTGATAACTAACAACTTGCGGGTTTGTGCGCAGTCTTTGGCTATCTGCTCGCAGAGGGCCTCACGAGAGGCAAACTTCTCTTCGGGGCGCAGGAAGTGGAGCAACTCCACCTCCAAAGTGCGACCATAGAGGTTGCCCTCGAAGTCGAGCAGGTGGGCCTCGATGCGCACCACACCATTCTCCACCACCGAAGGACTGCGACCAATGTTGACCACCGCAGGGTGGGAGGTGCCATCAATGGTGGCCACCGCAGCATAGACTCCGCTGGTAATCTCGGCCACCTCCTCCGAGGCTCGAAGGTTGGCTGTGGGGAAGCCCAGCGTGCGACCTAAACCATTGCCGTAGATAACCTCACCTACTAATTTTATATTTAGAGTGTTGGTTTTCAAAACTAATTGTTGTCTTTCCGCAAAAGAATTACTATCTTGCGCCAAATATACGCATTTTTTATGGAAGAGATAGTTCATCCCAAAGGTAAAATTTACTATTCCGTGGGCGAGGTGTGCGAAATATTCGGTGTGAATGCTTCGCTGCTCCGCTTCTGGGAGGAGGAATTCCCCGTGCTGAAAATCAAAAAGGACAGCCGAGGACACCGCAAATACACTCCCAAAGATGTAGATAACCTCCGACTCATATACCACCTCGTCAAGGAGCAGGGTATGACCCTTGAAGGTGCCCGCAAACGTATGCGCAACAACCCCGAGGGGGTGAGCCACGATGCCGAGATTGTCGAAAGGCTCAAAAACATACGCAATATGCTTGCCGCATTGAAGGCCGAGATGGGCATTGATACGGAGGTGATTGAGATTGAGGAAGATACCGATGTGGAAATTGAGCCCGTGGTGGCAGCAGAGCCCACACCCATTGAGCCTGTGGTGGCCGAAGTGAAGGTTGAAGAGGCTGTTGAGAAGGAGCCCACTGTGGAGGTGGAGGCTGTTGAGCCTGCACCCGTGGCCCAACCTGCCGAGCAGTTGGCTGAGTTTCACTTGGAGCCACAGCCACAACCCTCTGTCGAGGAGCCACACAAGAAGAGCTCTCGTGGTGCAAAGGTGGGCACACTGATTGGTGGCAACCTCTTCTCGCCCGAAGATATCCGCTTGGCGGTGGCCAAAAAGAACTCCAAAGAGGCAAAGAGTCAGGTTATCGAACAGACGCTTTTTTAAGTAACACCACAAGTAGGGTAGAGCGATGAAAGTCAAAGATATAGTTGCGCTGTTGGAGGCCGAGGTGCCTCTGGCTTGGCAGGAGAGTTACGACAATGCGGGCCTTGTGGTTGGTAGTCCGGAGGCCGAGGTGGAGAGGGTGCTCATTGCGCTGGATGCCACCGAGGAGGTTGTGGAGGAGGCCATAAGCGAAGGGTGCCAAATGGTTGTTACCCACCACCCCATAATCTTCCGCCCCATCAAACGCCTGGCCGACGAAAACCGTCAGCAACGCACCATTGCCAAAGCCATACGCCACGGCATTGCCATCTATGCGGCCCACACAAACCTCGATAGCGCACCTCATAGGGGCATCAGCCACCACTTGGCAGCCCTGCTGGGCTTGAATGTGGTTGCCCTCTTGGAGCCGAGTGCGGTGGAGGGCGTTGGCATTGGAGTTGTGGGTGTGTTGCCCGAGGCGGTGCCCACAGAGGAGTTTTTGGTGCGCATCAAGGATGTGCTCGGCGTGGTGGCTCTGCGCCATAGCACGGTGAGAATCGACAAGGTGCAGAGGGTGGCCATTTGTAGTGGCTCGGGCGGTGGCCTTGTTGAGGCGGCCGAAAAATCGGGTGCCGACCTCTACCTTGCGGCCGACTTCAAATACCACGACTTTGTGGATGCCGACCGTATGGTGCTGGTGGATGCAGGCCATTTTGAGAGCGAAATTTGCGCAATTGAAATTTTGTTTGATATATTATCAAAAAAAATAACTACTTTTGCACTCCGCAAGAGTGCTTGTGCCGAAAACCCTGTGAAATACAAAGTTTAGAGAGTGGGCTGGCGTGGGCAATTTCAATCAAAAACAACGAAACACAGAATATAGAAGACTATGGTAACAACCAACAAAAAAGCCGCCGAGGGCGTGGATTACACTATGCAGGAGCGCATCAAAGCCCTGTATGAGTTGCAGAAAATCGATTCGAGGATTGACGAAATCAACAAGATTAAGGGCGAACTCCCTATGGAGGTAGCCGACCTTGAAGATGAGGTTGCAGGCCTCCAAACCCGCATCGCTCACATCCAATCCGAGATTGACGAGATTACGGCTCTTACCCGTCAGGCAAAAGAGGAGATTGAGCAGAGCAAAATGCAGATTGCTAAGTATGAGGAGCAGCAGCAGAATGTTCGCAACAACCGTGAGTTTGATGCTATCAGCAAGGAGATTGAGTATCAGCAGTTGGAGGTACAGCTCAGCGAGAAACACCTCAAAGAGTACTCCGCAGCAATGAAGGTTAAGAAGCAGAAACTCGAAGAGGCTGAGGCTGTGAAGGCCGACCGTATGATTGACCTCAACAACAAACGCACCGAGTTGGAGGGCATTGATGCCGAGACCGCAAAGGACGTTGAGGCATTGCAGGCCCAGGCAGACAAGGCTCGTCTGGTTATCGACGAGAGGTTGCTTACCGCCTATGGCCGTATCCGTTCGAATGTCCGTAACGGTTTGGCCGTTGTTCCCGTGAAGAGGGATGCTTGTGGTGGTTGCTTCAACCGTATTCCTCCCCAGCGTCAGAGCGAGATTCGTCAGGGCAAGAGGATTATCATTTGCGAGTATTGTGGACGTATTCTTGTGCACGACGATTCCGAAGAGTAAAAAAACACACATAACGAGCGACTGCTGCGTTACACTACGATAAACGCCCTCCTCATTTACGTTTAGTAAACTGCGGAGGGCGTTTTCTTGTGTGCCTTGCATTCATCTCGTTCTGTGCGTTTTTTTAACGTCGACCGTCGACCGTCAACCGTCAACCGTCTTTTCCCCTAATGCCCTTATTGCTCCTATCACCCCTTTCTAACATACCCCTCAGTCGCTTTGCGACAGCTCCCCTAACTTAGGGGAGCAGCAATTTTCCATTTTCAATTTTCCATTTTCAATTCTCTTTTCCCAGTAGTCTTAGTTGCCCCAGTTGCCCCAGTGGTGGGATGGGTCTTCTGGGACTTCTGGGTCATCTGGGGCGGCTGGGAGAGATAGGGGTAATAAGGGCGATAGGGGCAATAGGGAAGGGGTTTGTGTTTGAGAAAAACCTTTACCTATTTATATAATATAATGGGTTTTTGGGGGTGTTTTGAAGAAAAATGCACGAAAAATTAAATTTTTCTTTGGTTTTTTTTGGAGGTAAAAAAATTTGCTCTATCTTTGCACCACCAAAACGGAACAAGCTCGGTTCGTCTAGCTGGTCCAGGACGCAAGATTCTCATTCTTGAAATCATGGGTTCGAATCCCATACCGAGTACAACAATTCATTCAGCCCCTGCTCGAAAGAGCAGGGGCTTTGTTTTTGTGGCCATTCTGTGAGCTTGCTCACAAAGAATGTGGCCACAAAAACAAAACAGCTGCCCATTGGGCATCAAGGCTGAATGAATTGTTGTGCAACTGCCCTGCGGCAGCACACGGGATGGACAAGCGCAGCGCAGTCAATCCCATACCAAAGTGCTGACGAGCGTGGGATTTCTCCTTTGGAGATGTGGCTCTCTTTTGTTGTGCAACTGCCTTGCGGCAGCACACGGGATGGACAAGCGCAGCGCAGTCAATCCCATACCAAAGCGAAGCCGATGTGTGGCTGTGGCCACTATTTTGACAGGACATTAAGGTCTTTAAGGACCCTAAGGACTTTAACGAACAGAGTCCTTCGCCTTCCCTATCGGACGGTGGGTGAAAAAAATAGTTGTGCAAAGTGTCCTGTTTGTACGGAAATTTGTATATTTGTGGTTAGCAAAGCAAAAAAATAGTTACATAAACATAACACTACAAAGAACTATGAAACTGAAAATTCGCTTGATTATTATGAACTTCCTGCAATATGCAGTGTGGGGTGCCTATCTAACAAGTATGGGCCGCTACCTTGCAGGTGCAGGTATGGCAGAGAACATTGGCTGGTTCTATGCAATGCAGGGTGTGGTCTCAATCTTTATGCCCGCCTTTGCAGGTATTGTGGCTGACCGTTGGCTGCCCGCACAGAAGGTGTTGAGTATTTGCCACACTATGGCCGGTGCGTTGATGTTGGGCGCAGGAGTCTATGGCCTTTCGACTGCGACTCCCGACTTTGCCACCCTCTTCACGCTCTATTCGTTTAGTGTAGCATTCTTTATGCCCACCATTGCCCTCTCCAACTCGGTGGCCTACTCGGCTTTGGAGGGTGCAGGTATGGATACCGTGAAGGAGTTCCCTCCCATCCGTGTATTTGGCACCGTGGGCTTCATCTGTGCAATGCTTCTTACGGATGCTCTCGGCTTCCAGGCCAACTCCAAACAGCTCATTTTCTCGGGCGTTATCGGTTTGGTCTTTGGTGCCTATGCTCTCACCCTGCCTGCTTGTGCAGTGAATAAGAGTGCCGAGAAGAAGAGCCTTGCGGATGCTCTTGGTCTGAAAGCCTTTGCGCTCTTCAAGCAGAAAAAGATGGCCATCTTCTTCATCTTCTCGATGTTGTTGGGTGTGTCGTTGCAGATTACCAATGGCTTTGCCAACCCCTTTTTGGGTAGTTTCGAGGCTATTCCCGAATATAAAAACACCTTTGGCGTTCAGCACTCCAATATGCTCATTTCGCTCTCGCAGGTGAGCGAAACACTCTGCATCCTTCTCATCCCCATCTGCTTGCGCAAGTTTGGCATTAAGAAGGTTATGCTTATGGCGATGTTTGCTTGGGTGTTCCGCTTTGGTCTGTTTGGCGCAGGCAACCCCGGTGGCGGTGTGTGGATGTTTGTCCTCTCGATGATTGTCTATGGTATTGCCTTTGACTTCTTCAACATCAGTGGCTCGCTCTATGTTGACCAGTCCACCGAGCCCGAGATTCGTTCGAGCGCACAGGGCGTGTTTATGATGATGACCAATGGTATTGGTGCAACGGTTGGTACCCTCTCGGCGCAGGCTGTTGTGAACGCTTGTGTCAACTCCAAACCTCTGGCCGAGCAGGCGGCAGGTTGGAGCACGGCGTGGTATATCTTTGCGGCTTACGCATTGGTGGTGGCTCTGCTGTTTGCCGTTGTTTTCAAGTATAAACACGAGCCTAACAAAGCCTAAATAGGGACTGTTTAATGCGATATGGGGCGGTAACCACACAAGGTTGCCGCCCTTTTTTTGTGCAGCAACACACGGAGATATGTGCAAAATTGCACTTTTGCGTGCAATTTTACGGTTGTTGTCGGGCCAATGTTAAATTTGCGTTAGGGGGATATTAAGTAATTGTTAATTAAGGAACAAGGGAGTTGGCAGTCTTAAATATTGAGTTACATTTGTGGTGCGAAACAATATTAGACACATAAAATATATGTCAGCAATCTACACATTTCTTGTCATTGTACTGCTTCTCTTGGCAGTGGGAGGCCTCTATGTGGGCGTATCCAATGACGCTGTAAACTTCCTTAACTCGGCACTCGGTTCCAAGGCGGCTCCCAAGAAGGTTATCCTTATGGTGGCCTCGGTGGGTATCATTATCGGTGCACTCACTTCGAGCGGTATGATGGAGGTGGCCCGTAGTGGTGTTTACTACCCCGAATTCTTCACGTTCCACGAGGTGATGATGCTCTTTACGGGCGTGATGTTTGCCAACGTGATTCTGTTGGATGTCTTCAACTCGCTCGGCCTTCCCACCTCTACCACCGTTGCGTTGGTGTTTGGCCTGCTCGGCTCGGCAATCGCTGTGAGCATTTTCAAGGAGCCCATTATTGGTGCTGACGGCAACCCCGAAACACTTATTAACTCCGGAAAGGCGTTGGCAATGATTGCGGGTATTCTGCTGTCGGTAGTGGTTGCCTTTGTTACGGGTACAATACTGATGTTTTTCAGCCGCCTTCTGTTTACGTTCCGCTACCACAAACAGTTGCGCCGTTGGGGTGCGCTGTGGTGCGGTGTGGCATTCACCATCATCGTTTACTTTGCACTCGTTAAGGGCCTCAAATCGTCGGGCTTGGCTACCGACCTTATGGCCTTCATCAATCAGCACACGGCCATCTGTTTGTTGATTGTGTTTGTAATAAGCTCACTCATTATGTGGGTGTTGCAGAGGCTTAGAGTCAACATCCTCAAAATCACCATTCTTGCAGGTACTTTCTCGTTGGCATTGGCATTTGCGGGTAACGACCTTGTGAACTTCATCGGTGTACCTTTGGCAGGTTTGGATTCGTGGAAGATTGCTCAGCAGACCGGCAACCCCGATATGTTGATGGGCGCACTTAACAACCCCGTGAAGGCCGACACCATCTTCCTCATTTTGGCCGGCTTGATTATGATTCTCACCCTCTGGACCTCGAAGAAGACCCAGAATGTGAGCGACACCGAGTTGAGCCTTTCGTCCACACAGGATGACGGCGCAGAGAAGTTCGGCTCGTCGGCATTTTCGAGGGCCATTGTGAGGGTAGCCGTAACGTGCAGTCGCTGGTTTGAGGACCACACTCCCAAGAGTTGGCAGAACGCTGTGGCACGCCGCTTTGAGGCTCCTGCTGCATCGGATATGGCTGCCGATCAAGGACAATATGACCTCATTCGTGCTGCCGTAAACCTTACCGCAGGCTCGATGCTGATTATCATCGGTACATCGTTGCAGCTGCCCCTTTCGACCACCTACGTTACCTTTATGGTGGCAATGGGTTCGTCGTTGGCAGACAAGGCGTGGGGCCGTGAGAGTGCTGTTTACCGCATTACGGGTGTGATTACCGTGGTGGCAGGTTGGTTTGTGACCGGTTTGGCCGCTTTCGTTCTTTCGACTGTTATCACCTTGTTGCTCCTCTGGGGCGGTATGGTTGCTATCATTGCACTCTCGGTGGTTTGCGTCTATATGATGCTGCCCAAGAAGAACAAGAAGAAAGAGAGCGAGGCAGAGGTTGTTAAGGTGGCTTTCTCGGACGACCAAGACGAGGCTCTCGGTACCCTCATCACCGAGGTATGCCAGACTATGCAGACCACTACCGACATCTATGCACAGACCATTGCAGCAACCCTCAAAGAGGACCGCAGGGCACTCCGTACGCTTGTGCGCCAGAGCAACGACCTCTTCTATGCAGCACGAGAGAGGAAGTATGCAATGTTGCCCACACTCCACAAATTCCACGAGGAGAACTACATCGACACGGGCCACTACTACGTTCAGGTGGTGGACTACATCAGCGAGATGTGTAAGGCACTTGTCCACATCACTCGCCCCTGCTATGAGCACATCGACAACAACCACCGTGGTATGAGCGAGGAGCAGGTGGAGGACCTCACTGCAATCAACAACTCCGTGTCGGAACTCTATACTCGCATCAACGATATGTTGCAGGCCAACGATTTTGCACAGATTGACCTTGTGCTGGCAATGCGTGATGAACTTTTCGACCTGATTGCACAGGCCATCAAAAATCAGTTGCGCCGTATTCAGAACAACTCGACCTCTACGAAGGCAAGTATGCTCTACCTTACCATCTTGAACGAAACGAAGACGATGGTGTTGCAGAGCCGCAACCTTCTCAAATCGCAGAAGTATTTTGTTGAGGCACAGAGGACTGAGGCAAAATAGGAACTGAAAGGTTAGGTAAAATAAAATTAGGAAAAATGGGGAGCCCACGCAAGAAATTGCGTGGGTTTTCTTGTTGTGGGGTAGTGTCGCAAAATGACACCTAAATTGCGTTTTTTGAGGATGGGGGGGGTAAAATCCTCAAAAAAAGTTGCAGATAACGAAAAATGTATATACCTTTGTTGCTGTTGAGGGCACAATATTCTGCCACAACCCAACCGAAATGAAAACCGAAACCCCACAAACAACCTTCCGTGTCTTGCTCCTGTTGGACTCTTCCAGTGAGTTCGACCGCAAACTGCTGAGAGGTATCGTGCGCTACTCCAATGAGCACGGCCCTTGGCTCTTCTATCGTATGCCACAATCCTATCGTAACAAGTCGGGCGACAAGGGCGTTATCAAATGGGCAAAAAAGTGGGGTGCCAATGCCATTGTCGGTAGGCTTGATGACGAGATTGTGGATGTCCAAACGGAGCTTGGTATTCCGGTGGTTTTGCAAAACTATCACCACCGCAGTGTGTCCTGCTCCAACCTTACGGGCGACTACCACACCGCAGGTGTGATGGCTGCCGACTTCTTCCGCAAAAAGAACTACACCAACTTTGCCTACTATGGTATCAAGGGTGTTATTTGGTCGGAGGAGCGTGGAAGTGCCTTCAAGGAGAGGGTGGCAAAGGAGGGCTACAAGGTGGAGTGCTTTGAGTATGCCGAGCCCACCTCGGAGGGTAAGTTGAGGCCCAGAGTGGAGGAGTGGTTGAAGAGGTTGCCAAAGCCCATTGCGCTCTTCTGCTGCGACGACGAAAGGGCCATTTTCCTCACAGAGACCTGCAAGATTGCCGGCATCAGCATCCCCGAAGAGATTGCACTACTCGGTGTGGATAACGACGATTTGCTGTGCAACATTTCCGACCCTCCAATCTCCTCCATCGAATTGGATGTGGAGGGTGGTGGCTACGCCATTGGCGGGCTGCTGCACGAGCAAATGCTGAATGGCGTTTTGCCCCAGGCAACCAATGTGGTCATCAGCCCCGTGAGAATCGAACAACGCCGTAGTACGGAGCGATATAACATCCAAGACCCCTATGTGCTGAAAGTGGTGCAACATATCGAGAGTAACTACGATAAGGAACTCTCGGTGGAGAGCATCTTGTCCGACATACCTCTCTCTCGTCGCAACTTTGAGATGAAGTTCAAGAGGGAACTGAAAACCTCCATCTATCAGTTTATTCTCAACTGCCGTTGTAATCACCTTGCCGACCTGCTGCTGACCACCACACGCTCGGTTATGGACCTTTCGATTGAGGTGGGTTTCAAGGACGGCGGCAACGTTTCTCGTGTATTTAAGAAATGTAAGGGCATCTCCCCTGCCGACTATCGTGCCAACAACGGAGTCTATCCGGGTGCCGACTCGGAAGAGGATGTGGACGAGGAGTAGGCCGAGAGAGGGAGAGCGTTGAGCCTTCGATTGACGAGGAGAAAAACGTGTTGTAGAAAAGCGAAAAAATGACAAAGACCGCCTGTGATGGGCGGTTTTTGCTTTTTGAGCCGAGAGCCAAAAGGGTTGTAATTTGTCGCTTTTTGAGGTGCGATTGTCGCTTTTTGCCTATATTGTTTGTGGGCAAACCCGTACTTTTGTGGTAGTTAGAGTGGGAAAAGTGGCAATGTGGCCTTGATGTGTGTAAAAAAACACACGGTGTTGGGTTGGACTTTACTATTCAAAACATCATAATTACTAATTGTTTAACTAACCAAAAACCATTCAAAAATGAAACAAAAATGGACAACCAGATTTGCAACGCTTTTGTTGGCAATCTGTGCATTGGCAGGCAATCTGTCGGCACAAGAGGTTGTTAGAGGTGTTGTGAAGGATGGTAGTAATGAGCCGATTATCGGTGTTTCGATTGTGCTGAAAGGTGCGGAACACGTCGGTACAACTACCGGTATTGATGGTTCTTTCTCCATCAATGCATCCTCCAAAGACGTTTTGGTATTCTCCTATCTCGGAATGCTCACCCAAGAGGTTCCGGTTGGCGGCCGTACAAGAGTTGAGGTCGTTATGAAAGAGGATGCCGCAGCATTGGATGAGATTGTGGTTGTGGGCTATGGCGTACAAAAGCGTTCGAGCCTGACGGGTGCAATTTCAACAGTGTCGGATGACGAGATTCTCAAAGTCCCCACAATGAGTGTGAGTAATATGGTGGGTGCCAAGATTGCAGGTATCTCGGCTGTGCAGTCGAGTGGTCAGCCTGGTTCTAACGACGCTGCCCTCACAGTGCGTGGCCAGAGCAACGTAATCTACGTTATCGACGGTATTCGCCGAACCAAAGCCGACTTCGACGGACTCGACCCCAATGAGATTGAGTCTATCTCCGTTCTGAAAGACGCTTCGGCTGTTGCTGTTTATGGTCTGGATGCCAACGGTGCTTTCGTTGTTACCACCAAGAAGGGTGCCAACGAGAAGGTGAAAATCTCCTACACCGGTACTGTGGGTATCAGCCAGAACGCACTCGAACACGACTATCTCGATGGTCCCGAGTATGCCTACTGGTACAACAAGGCTATGGTGAACCAGGGTGGTGATCCACTCTTCACCGCAGAGCAGGTGCAGTGGATGCGTGAGGGTAAGAACGGTTGGGGTAACACCGACTGGTATGACTTGATGTGGGGTACGGGCGTGAAGAGCCACAACAACATCTCCGCATCGGGCGGTAATGAGACTACCCAGTTCTTTACCTCTATCGGTTATATGAACGAGCAGGGTAACCTCGACAACTACGACTATGAGCGCTTCAACCTCCGTTCGAACGTCAACGCCTCGCTCGCCAAGGGCCTCAGTTTGACTATGGGCGTTGCAGGACGTGTTGAGGATCGCAACACTCCCTACATCTCGGCTAACCCCAAAGGTTTCTTGACCGTGCCTACTCAGATTTGCTATGCGTTGCCCTATGTGCCTCTGACCGTGAAGGATGCAGAGGGTAGGGAGTACTACACTGCAACCCCCAGCAACTCGCAGCCCGTATCGCCCTATGCAGTAACCCAGAACTCGGGCTACCAGAAGAGCAACAAAACCTATGTGCAGACCAACTTTGCACTCCAATATGATGCTCCTTGGTTGAAGGGTTTGAGTTTCCGCTTCCAGGGCGCTTATGACGTGGTTTACACGATGAGCAAGTCGCTCCGTACTCCTATGGAGGTGATGATTGTCAATCGTCCCACTTCGGCAACTACCGAGTTGACCTACTCGAAGCAAAACCTCACCCTCATTGGTGACACCCCAAAACTGAGCGAGAGCGCAAGCCGCACCAACGACTTCACCACTCAGTCGAGCATTACCTATAATAATGAATTTGGTAAACACTCGGTTGGCGTGCTGTTGCTCGCCGAGACTCGCCAGAGGGTAACCAACTCGCTGGGCGCAAACGGTACTGGTTTGGACTTCATTCAACTCGACGAACTCTCGAACATCACCAACCTCGCCTACGACGCAAAGACTGGTAAGTACAGCGAGGACTATCCTACCATCAGCGGTAGCAGTTCGATGACCCGTGTTGCAGGTTTCGTTGGCCGTTTGAATTATAGTTATGCAGACAAATACTACTTGGAGGCTTCGATGCGCTACGATGGTAGTTACCTCTTCGGTGGTATGAACAAACGCTGGGTTGCACTTCCCGGTTTGTCGGCCGCTTGGCGTATCAATCAGGAGGAGTGGTTCGACGCAGAGTGGGTGAACAACCTCAAACTGCGTGCAGGCGCTGGTAAGACCGCTTCGAGCGCCGTGAGCGCATTCCAGTGGATGAACACTATGGCACTCAACCAGAATATGGTTGTTATCGGTGGCTCGAGCCAGACTGGTATCACCGCTTCGGTGTTGGGTAACCCCAACCTGACTTGGTCGCAGTGTATGAACTACAACGTGGGTGTTGACGCTACCTTGTGGGGCGGCTTGCTGGGCGTTGAGGCTGATGTGTTCTACAAACACGAGTATGACAAACTCTCGAGCGTTACGGGTGCTTATCCTCCTTCGATGGGTGGCTACTACTTCTCGAGCGCTAACGTGAATGAGGTTGACTACCGTGGTTTCGACCTTACCTTCTCGCACTACAACAAGATTGGTGATTTCAACTATGGTATGAAGTTCATCTGGTCCTACGCTTACGCTCGCTGGTTGCACTACGCAGGTGATGCAAACGACACTCAGGACTATAAGAGAGTGACTGGTAAGCAGGTTGGTAGCCAGTTGGCACTGATTGCCGAGGGCCTCTACCAGAGTTGGGAAGAGATTGAGAATTCGGCAATCGACTCCACTCGTCCTCCCTATCCTGGTTACATCAAGTACAAAGATATGAACGGCGACGGTAAGATTACCCTCGCACAGGATCAGGGCTATTTCAGCCGTGCAGCAACTCCCACCCACACAGGCTCGCTCAACTTGTTTGCCGAGTGGAAGGGCTTCGATGTTGACCTGCTCTTCTCCTATGGTGCAGGTAACGACGTTGCTCTGATGGGTCTTTACGTTGGTGTTGAGGGTGCTACCGATTACATTCAGAGCCCCACTGCCTTCACCAAAGCGTTCTATCAGTTGGGTAACGCTCCCCGTTACATTGTTGAGAACAGTTGGATTGAGGGTGAGGACAACAGCGACGCCGAGTTCCCCTGCTTGGAGTACAACTCCCGCAGTAACGGTAACGGTTACAGCTCGACCTTCTGGAACAGGGACGGTAAGTATATCCGTCTGAAAACTGCTCAGGTGGGCTACACCTTCCCCAAGAACTGGTTCAAGAAGATTGGTGTTGAGTCGATGCGTATCTACGCCGAGGGCTACAACCTCTTCACTTGGAGTGAACTCACGAAGTTCAACATCGACCCCGAGGCTCCCGGTGTAAACAACGGTTACTATCCGCAGCAGAGGACCATCACTATGGGTCTTAAAGTTACCTTCTAAAAGAGATTACTACTATGAAAAGAATATTCAGCATAATGATTACTCTCGCCGTTGCCACCTTCGGGCTGACCTCGTGTAACGACTGGCTCGACGACGTGGACCAAACCACAAAGGTGAGCGACGAGATTGTTTGGGAGGAGGAAACATCGGTGAATGCTTACATCAATAGTTTCTACACCTACCTGCACAACTATGGTCAGTTTGGTGAAACCCAGTATCAGGGTAACCTCACCGAGGCCTTGACCGACACCTTCAACTATGGTGGTTCGAGCATTGGCGCACGCTTCGGTCACGCCTACAAACTGATGACTACCCCTGATTCTATCACTGCCGATGGTTCGTGTATGTACTGCGTTTGGAGCAGTGCCTACCAACATATTCGCCGTATTAACCAGTTCCTTGCCTTGCAGAAGATGTATTCGAAGTTCCCCGAGAGTATGAACATTCGTTGGGAGGCTCAGGCTCGCTTCTTCCGTGCCTTTGTTTACTTCCAGTTGGCAAAACGCCACGACGGTGTGATTCTCTACGACGCACTGCCCACCGATGGTCAGCGTGATCGCAGCACTGCCGAGCAGACTTGGGACTTCATCGCCAAAGACCTTGACTTTGCAGCTGAAAACCTCCCCGCCGAGTGGGATTCGGCCAACAGCGGTCGTGTTACTCAGGGTGCTGCCTATGCGCTCAAATCTCGTGCAATGCTCTACGCTGCTTGCCAGTGTGATGACGATGAGGAGAAAGCACAGAGCTACTGGCAGGCTGCTTACGACGCTGCCGACAGTGTGCAGAAGTTGCAACTCTACGGCCTTGCTACCGATTACAAGAATGCTTGGAAGGGTAACAACACCGAGTGCATCTTGGCGTTCAACTACGACAAGAACAATGGTCCCAACCACAAGTTCGACCAGTACTATGTGCCCTTGTGCGACGGCTACGACTATGGTGGCCTTGGTTACCCCACCCAGGAGATGGTTGAGTGCTACGAGACCAAAGACGGTAAGAAAGTTGATTGGACTCCTTGGCACTCCACTACCACCCAGACTCCTCCCTATGCAAATTTGGAGCCCCGCTTCCACGCCACCGTTATCTATCGTGGTTGCACCTGGAAGAATAAAACTATGGATTGCAGTGTTGCTGGTACCAATGGCGAGTGGGCAAAATATGGCCCTGAGAACCCCAACAACTATGGTAAGACCACCACTGGTTACTTCCTGCGCAAACTCCTCGACGAGGACTTGACCGACGTGAAGAACGTGCCCAGCTCGCAGCCTTGGGTTGAGATTCGCTATGCTGAGGTGCTCCTCAACAAAGCAGAGGCTGCAATGCACCTGAAAGCGCAGGGCGAGGCTATCAAACTCATCAACGAGGTTCGTGCGAGGGTTGGTTTGCCCGCAAAGACCTACTCTAACGATACTCAACTCTTTGCCGACTATCGCAATGAGCGTAAGGTTGAGCTCGCCTATGAGGGCCACCTCTTCTGGGATATGCGTCGTTGGAAACTGGCTCACACAGAGTACCACCACTACCGCACCCACGGCTTCAAGATCAATGGTGCTAACAACACCTATGAATATATTGAGGTTGACCTCGACGACCGTCTCTACGACGAGAAGTACTACATTTTGCCTATCCCCTACACCGAAAGGCAGAATAACCTCTCGATTGATCAATATCCTTCGTGGTTGTAAATCTTTTTAACTTCGAAAAGCAATGAAAAACAGAATCTATACAATATTGGTGTCGTTGTTTGCTGCGCTTGCCTTCGTGGGCTGCCAGACTCCCGATGAGTTTACCGCTCAGCGTGGTGAAACCAACGCACTGACAAGTTTTACGGCCAAGTTCGTTAACGACGAGAGCGACGAGAATGAGTTCAAGGCCGAGATTGACTATGTGAACCACATCATCAACGTGGTGTTCCCCTACAACTACCCCCGTACCTCCGACCACGTCCTCACCGTGGATGTGTTGACCAAGATGAGGGTTTCGGCCGTGGTTGAGAACAATGTTGTGATTGAGCCCGCATTGCTCTATATGGACCTCACAAAAGAGAACGAAATCACCGTCATCGACAATCTTGAGAAGACCAGCACGGTGTACACCGTGAAGGCCGAGATTCGCAAGAGCGCCGAGTGCTTGATTACATCGTTTGCTATTCCCGCAATGGACGTTTCTGGTGTTATCACTGGTACCAAAGTGTCGCTCGTGAGCATCGACGATATTGGTACTCAGGTGGCAGCAGTGGATATTTCGCACGGCGCAACAATGCAGCCCGATCCTCGCACCACCGCACTCAACTGGGAGGAGCCTCAGACCATCACCGTGATTGCACAGAATGGTGTTGACAAGACCGAGTATCAGGTTGTTAAGTCGGTACCAGACAAGTTGCCTATGGGTCGTGGTATCCGTCCCGGCAGTGGCGTTCTGCTGTGGGTGAAGAAACTCGCCGAGGTGGAGGGTATCAACGCTCCTCTGAACGTAACTTCGATTGCTGCTACCGGCAAGTACCTCGTTATCTACGAGAAGGGTAACTCGAAGGCTGTTGTGCTCAATGGTACCAAGGGTACCAACGAGGGCACTATGGACGTAAGTATGATGCCCAGCGCACAGGCAACCATTACCTCTGATGACAAGGGTAACCTCTTGCTTGCCAGCCGTTTCCACAATGGTTCGGGTGTAACAGAGGATTTGCACTTCTACAAGGCAAGTGGTGTGAACGAAACATTTACCCACTGGTTCACCACTCCTGCTGCATCATTGAGCCTCTATCGTGCAGGTCGCCACACCTCTGTTAATGGCGATATCAATGGTGATGCAATCATCTCCACACCCCAATTAGAGGCTAATGTGAAAGGTGTATATTGGGAGGTTAAGGATGGTAAGATTGGTACTCCCGTTAAGTTTGATACCAAGAGGTATTGCAACTGGCAGAAAGCTGGTGATATCATCTTCGAGAGAGACACTTTGCCCAGCAACTACTTCATCGCTGCCCACGCAAACGAAGCAAGTGGTTTGGGACGTTATAGTTACTACCAGAACTGGACCGACCACAGTGTCATCGATAAGGGCCCTGCTGACTGGGATGACAAGTCAACTACTGTGGTAGAGGGTGGCAATACCGTTATGGATGCGGGCGACTTTATGTCCTTCAACGGTGCCGATTACTTTGTTTACAACATTGTAAACCCGTTCAACAATGTTATTGGTACGTCGGATGTTGTGAGGCTCTATGACTTCACAAGTCACACGTTTGGTGATCCCATCACCACTATTCCATCGGGTACCTATGGTGCACCGAAAGCAGGTGCTGTCAACTCGGATCAGTATGGTGATGTGGTTCTCCACGCATCGGACAATGGCTACTATATGTATGTTTACTTTATGTTCGCAGGTGGCTATGTAGGCTGTGTTCAGTATGACTGCTTGGACATCTAATAGTTCACTAAATCTCTAAAAAACGCCGCATCTGCCGGGGGGATTCGTGCCCCTCGGCAGATGGTGGTGTAAAACGAAACAACCAAAATAACTCAATAATATGTACAAAAAAATGACACTTCTGTTGGCTGCAATGGCGATGCTGTTCGCTTGCCAAGAGCCCGAAAAACCCGACTATTGGCCTGAGTTGGATAAAGAGGAAGAGAAAGCAGGTTTGCTCAACTTGGCTATCGGCAAGTTCTACAAAACCGCCCAGCAACCTCTGGACGGCTATGCCGATGAGTACCCCTGTCTGAACTACTCGACAGGTGTGAAACTCACCGATGGCGAGGTGGCTTCGTCGAGTAAGAGTGCCGACCTCGGCGTGGGTTGGAAGGGTGTGGAGAGTGTCGATGTGGTTGTTGACCTCGGACGTGAGCGCACAATCGAGAGTGTGAAACTACACGCCATCGTCGGCCAAGTGTCGATGTGGCAATTCACCCTGCCCGCAGCCGTGGAGGTGCGTGGCAGCAAGGATGGCAAAACTTGGGGTAACAGCGTGTCGCTCGCCTTTGACACCGCAACAGCGTGGGCCAAAGCCGAAAAGTGCAACATCACGGGCCGCTACCTCAAATATACAATCATTGCCCCCGCAGAGGCCAACAAGCCTATGCTTGTGGACGAAATAGAGGCCTGGGGTGCACACAAAAACGAAATGAAATATGTGCCCAAGAAGGGCGCATACCACGGTGCTTTCAACAACAGCACCTCCTTCCAAGCAGAGGGCGTCCAAAGCCAATGCCCTGTGGATACATACGAGAAGTATGTGGGTAAGGGTCTTTCGCTGATGCTCTGGTATCAGGGCGCAACGGGCCCCACCCGCAACTATGCCGAGATTATGAACATCAGGCGCACCTTCTCGGGCAAAAACTTCAATGGAAAATACCGCCTCTTCATCTACGGATGGGAGCCTCAATACACCTGCGCCGAACTCGTAACCGGCGTGATGGACGAATACTACGACACATATTTCAAGGAGGTTAAAGAGGTGCAGAAGGGCGACGACGACTGTGGCCCCGCTTGGTTCCGCCCTGCAAACGAGATGAACTCGGGCTGGGTGAAATGGGGTAACGATGCACCCAACTATGTGAAATATTGGCGCAGGATGTACAACATCGCCGAGCAGGTGGGTGTTACTGAATACAACGTCTTTGTGTGGTCGAGCAATGCCGTGAGCTTCGGTAAGTACAATATGAAGTCGTACTACCCCGGCGACCACTACTGCGACTGGATTGGCACAAGTTGCTACTACTCCACCGCATCAACCTACGGCTACCCCTCCTACCTGATGAACGAAACACAGAGTATGTCGGAGGAGAAACCCGTGATGATTACCGAGGGCGGTTTTGGCCCCAAGGAGTGCGACAACAAACTCTGGGTGAAAGAGTGGTTTGGGTTGAAAAACACACACCCCAGGGTTAAGGGTGTGGTGTGGGAAAACCACGCCAACGGCGACCTCAACCGTCGTATCCACCACGACCCCGCAGCCCTCGAACTCTACAAACAACTCGTGCAGGACGACTATTGGCTCGACGAAATACCACAAGAGGTACTCGACGAGATGGTCGAGCGCAAGGCTAAACAAAACAGATAATTATCCGCAAGTCAAATATAACGATAAAACTTAAAACCAGATGAATGTGAAGATGAACATATTGGCTTCGTTGGCCCTCTTGGGGGTAGTGTGCGTTGGTTGCGAGGAGGATAAGCCCGACTATTGGGGCCCACAGCCTACTCCCACACCCACGCCACAAAGTGAACTGTTGAACCTCGCCGCAGGCAAGTTCTACAAGGCTTCGGTGGAGCCTATGTCGGGCCGTGAGGATGCGTTCCCCTGCCTGAACTACTCTATGGGTGTGAAACTCACCGACGAGGAGGTGGGCTCAATCAAAGAGAACTCCCTCGGTGTGGGTTGGCAAGGCGTGGCAAGTGTGGATGTAGTGATTGACCTCGGCACCAAGCGCACCATCGAAAAGGTGGGACTCCACGCCATCGAGGGCAACGCCTCGGCAAATGTCTTTGCATTCCCTTCGGGTGTTAAGTTCTACGGCAGTGCCGACAAGCAGACGTGGAGCAGTGCCGTGTCGGCCAAGGTGGATGGGTCGACCGGTTGGGCAGAGGCAGAGGCAAACCTCACCGAGTGTCGCTATCTGAAAGTAACCATCGAGGCCCCCTCGGCAAACCGTGCCTTCCTTGTGGACGAGATTACCGCTATGGGTAAACACAAGGAGGATTGGAAGTATGTCCCCAAAAATGGCGCATACCACGGTGCCTTCAACAACGGCCTTTCGTTCAGTGGCGAAGAGGGTAGTAGTGCTTGCCCGGTGGATAAGTTCGACACCAACGCAGGAAAGGCTACATCAATGATGTTGTGGTATCAGGTGATGACCGACTATGCCGATGATAAATACAGTTTTGCCGAGATTCAGAGGGTGAGGAAAGAACACGCAGGCAAGGGACTCGCAGAGGGTAAGTATCGTATGTTTATGTATGGCTGGCTCTCCGAGGCTCGTGATTTCAACACCAACGCTCTCAAACCCGAAAAGAGCAGCACCGCCAAAGAGATGGCCGAGGGTAAACTCGACGAGCATTGGCAGAAATATTTCTCCGACGTGAAGGAGGCCCAAAAGGAGGGCGTGGAGGACTATGGCCCCGTGTGGTTCCGTCCCAACAACGAGATGAACTCCAACTGGGTACATTGGGGCTACGATGCACCCAACTATGTGAAGTTCTGGCGCAGGATGTACAACATCGCCGAGCAGGTGGGCATTACAGGCTACAACGTCTTTGTGTGGTCGAGCAACTGCTCCACCTATGGTAAGTACAAAATGGAGGAGTACTACCCCGGCGACCACTACTGCGACTGGATTGGTACAAGTTGCTACTACACCACTCACAACGGCACAATCTCGCACCCCTATCCATCCTATCTGATGAAGGAGACCGAGGCTGTAAGCCCCAACAAACCCATTATGATTTCCGAGGGTGCCTACCGTTTGGGTGGTGTCTACAAGGGTTGCGATGCCAAAATTTGGTTGCAGGAGTGGTTCAATCTCGACCAGACCAACCCCCGTGTGAAGGCGGTGGTATATTTCAATCAGGCAAACACCGCAGGAGAGCCTGAGTGTCGCCCCCACAAGGACCCCGCCTTGTTGGAAATCTACAAGGAGGGTGTGGCCAAGGACTACTGGCTCGACGAAGTACCCCAAGAGGTACTCGACGAGATGGTCGAGCGCAGGACAAAACAAAACAGATAGTAGAGCTACACAGCATATTGCGGAAGAGAAACAAAAGGGCAGAAGAGAGATAAAAAAAGTATGGCTACACACAAAAAATACTACGAAACACCCACATTTGAGGAGTTGACCGTGGCACCAGAGAGGGGCATTGCCGGCTCTGTTGTGGCGGAAAATGGTACAAACAGCATTGACGACTACGATGCGTGGTCGGACTTTGGCGATTAGTCTCACTCACAAACAAAATGAATGTTATGAAAAACGTGTTGAACAAAGTGGCAATGTTTGCGAGTGTAGTCCTTCTGGCTTCCGCTTGTACTAATGATTTGATGAACGAGGGTGTCGATAACAACGCCCCCCTCTCCGAAGATGTGGTTGTGCTGTCGGGCGACCTGGCCGATAGCAGGGTGCTCTATGAACACCCCGACGGAGGTAGCCCACTCGTTACGAATTGGAAAAATGCCGATGGCGTGGGCGTTGTTATGTACGACAACACCACAAAAACAGTATTCCAGTACCGCCACCTCTATAAAGCCCAAAGTGATGGAACAACCACAACTCTGGCTCCCGACCAGAGCGTGCAAAACCCAACCACTTGGTCGAAGATGGCCTCCTTCGCAGAGAAGAATGGCGGCTACAACTATACCATCTATGCCATCTACCCCTACGATGGTGCCATTCAGCACTACGAGGTGCCATTCTCTGTGCCCTCGCAGCAGACACAATCGAGGATTAACAATGGCGACCACATCGCTGCTACGGATGCAATGATGGCCAAGGTAACCATCACAGAGGAGCCCAAAAACAAGAGCATCAACCTTACTTTCAAGCATATGCTTTCGATTTTGGAGTTGCAACTCACCTCCAAAAACGGAAGCGTGAAGGTGGATAAGTTCGTGTTGGAGTTTGAGGACACAGCAGAGGTTGTGGCTGTGGATAAGGGTAAATATAACCCCTCAAACGGAGCGTTCTACAACCTGGCAAATGCTGCAAACGTAACTAACCCCTCCAACAAGATTACCCTCACACTCGCAGAGCCGGCTGTGATTACCCCCGCCTCCAACCACCAAGTCTTTATGCAGATTATCCCCGGACACAGTGGCAAGAGATTTACCATCACGGCCTATGACGGCTCTACCGTTGTGGGTAGCATCAACAAGAAATTCAACTCCGCACTCCCTGCCGGCAAGCAGGCCCAACTCTCTATGGTGCTCGAAGGTGCGGGCGTGAACTACGGTGGAGCTATGACGGAGGTGTGGACCAAAGACCTCTCCGCTATCGCAGGTGTTACGCCTCTCAATGTGAGTGGCCTTGCAGTGTCGGGCGACTATTTGGTTCTCAACGAAATAGGCTCAACAACGCCCGTCTATCTCAACCGACTCACGGGCGCAAAGGTGGGTGCAATGAACCTCAGTGCGATAGGTACGGTAAACAAGGCCATTCCTTTCCACTCCACCTCTGACGATGCAGGCAATATTCTCTTCTGCAACCGTACAAACGTGGATAACGGAGGCTCTACATTTAAGATTTGGAAGGCTAAGGGAGTGGGTGCGCAACCCTCGTTGTTGCTTTCGTGTACTGTGAATGCCTCGCAACGCTATGGCTGGCACATCTCGGTACAGGGAAGTGTGGATGGCGATGCAATCATCACAACCCCAATTCACAGCATTTACACGGGTGAGGCCAAATTTGCTCGTTGGCAGGTGAAGGGTGGCGAGGTGGTATCGCAAACGCCCACGATTGTTGCGATGCCTCTGTCGGCTTCGGATTCCTATAAATACTCTTGGGGCGACATTGTTTATGCCGAGGGTAACAACCCCGAGAGCGACTACTTTGTGGCAAGCCACATCTCCGATGCAACCCACGGACGTAACCTCTTCTGGATTGATGGCATCAAGAATTCGCAGGTGGTGGCAATGGCACCCGGCGATAGCCAATACAATACAACGATGACCTCCACCGACTACATAGAGTGTGGTGGTGTAAGTTATGTGGCCTACAACTATGTCAACTCCTACACCCAAGTTATTAACACCTCCAATGCGGTGATGCTCTATCGTTTGGGTAAGGATAGTTTCGATACCCCCATCTATGTATGCCCGCCCAATACGCTCCGCACCTCAAAAGCGACAACCGACACCGCTACCGCATACGCCTACTCGGATGTGTTGTTGCACGCCGAGGGTGGAGAGTTGTTCCTCTATGCGGTGTTTGCCGATGGCAAGGTGGGCTGTTTCAAGATGGCAACAAACGTTACGGAGCCTACAACCACTCCGATAGAGGGTGTGAATGTGTCGGTTGGCAAGTTCTACACAACTTCTGTGGCGCCCGTAACCTACACCGACGAAAACCCTGTTGTGTTTAGCAGTGGCGAGGTGTGGTCGTCGGGTACGAAACTGACCGACGGCGTGAAGGGCACTACGGGTAGTAGCGAACAATTCTCGCAGGGCCTGCTCTTTAATAAGGATGTGGATGTAGTTATCGACTTGGGCAAGAGCCGCCCGATAACCAAGATTCAGGTGGGTGCGGTGCAGAATAAGTCGGCAGGGTATGGCTACCCCGGTGGACTCGTAATCTATGGTAGCAACGATGGCAACACTTGGGATGAACTCGGCACAGCAAACTACTCTACGGTGGCCGGTCAGACTCAGGGTGGTGTCAATTCGGGTGTTCTGCCCGGTGGTAAATCGTGCCGCTATGTGAAGGTGTGTGTGTCGTTGGCTGCGGACTACAACTATCTTATGCTTGACGAAATCACCGTTACGGGTATCTACCACAACGATATGAAATATGTCCCCCAATCTGGTGCCTACCACGGAGCCTTCAACAACTCCAACTCCTTTGAAGGCGAGGAGGGCGATGGCGAGTGCCCATTGGATGTCTATGAGGAGAGGGTGGGAAAGGATATCTCTATGATGCTGTGGTATCAGGGAATGAACCCCACCCGTAAGTTCTCCGAGATTCAGGAAATCCGCAGGAAATATGCAGGCAAGGGCTTCGATGGCCAGTATAGGTTCTTTATGTATGGCTGGTTGCCGGAGAGCACATTGAGTGATGGCACCAAAGACCCCGAGAAGAGTTTTACGGCGGCACAATTGGCCACAGGTGCTCTGGATAACTATTGGAGGGAGTACTTTGAGGATGTGAAGAGCGTGCAACGTAACCCCAACGACTATGGCCCCGTGTGGTTCCGTCCCGTGAATGAGATGAACTCCACTTGGACATATTGGGGCAACGATGCGCCCAACTTTGTGAAGTTCTGGCGCAGGATGTATAACATTGCCGAGAGGGTGGGAATTACCGACTACAACGTCTTTGTGTGGTCAAGCAACGACATCAGCTTTGGTAAGTACACTATGGCAGAGTACTACCCCGGTGATTTGTATTGCGATTGGATTGGCACGAGTTGCTACTTCTCAACCAAACCTGCTTACGGCTATCCCTCCTACCTGATGAACGAAACGGAGAGTATATCGGCCAACAAACCCGTGATGATTACAGAGGGTGGCTTTGGCTCGGATGATTGCGATAACAGCCTGTGGGTTAGGGAGTGGTTTGGTCTGAAAACCACCCACCCCAGAGTGAAGGCAGTGGTTTGGGAAAATCACCACTCCGGAACACAAGAGAGGCGTATTTGCCGTGATGCAGCAGCCCTGAGCGAGTATCAACGCTTGGTGAAAGATAGCTATTGGCTCGACCGCATCCCGAGCAAGGTGCTGGATGAGGCAGCAGTGAGAAAGGCTCGCCAGAATATGGCAAAATAGCGTGTGGAGAAACGAATAAACAACCCAAGAACAACTAAATATAAGTATGAAACAAAAAGGCTTAATGGGAGTGCTGGCAGTGGCTGTGGTTGCTGTGTTGGCTACCGCTATGGTAGGTTGCAACTCCTCGGAATGTAGGAAAGCACAAGAGAATCGCAAAATCGAAAGACTCCTATCCAAGATGACTTTGGAGGAGAAGATTGGTATGTTGCACGCCAATCGTATGTTTTCGAGTACAGGTGTGGAGCGTTTGGGTGTGCCCGATGTGTGGTATGCCGATGGTCCCCACGGTGTGCGCTACGAGAGTGTAGATAATGGTTGGGCGTCGCTTAATTGGGAGAATGATGCTTGTACCAATATGCCGGCACTGAGTGCATTGGCAGCCACTTGGAACAGGGATTTGGCCCAGCAGTGTGGCGAGGTTATCGGTGCCGAGAGTAAGGCGAGGGGCAAACACGTTCAACTCGCCCCCGGTGTGAACATCACTCGCTCGGTGCTCAATGGCCGCACTTGGGAGTATTTCAGCGAGGACCCCTACATTACGGCCGAACTTGCAGTACCCTACATTGAGGGTGTGCAGTCGCAGGGAGTGGCCGCTTGTGTGAAACACTTTGCGCTCAATAGCCAGGCTATCGACCAATATTGGGTGAGCTCGCAGACCGACGAGAGAAGCCTGCGTGAGATATACCTTCCTGCCTTTGATGCGGCAATCAATCGTGCGGGCGCAATGGCATTGATGCCTGCCTACAATAAGATTGACGGCCTGTGGTGCTCGGAGAATAAGTATATGATTGACACCCTGCTGCGTGGCGAGTGGGGCTTCGATGGTGTGGTTGTGAGCGATTGGAATGGCATACACAACACCGTAAGCACCGCAACCACGGGAACAGACGTGGAGATGGGTACGGCCATTAAGGAGAACGGACTCTATGCCTTCCACAACTACTATTTCTCCACTCCGCTGTTGGAGAAGGTGAAGGATGGCACCGTGTCGGAGGACTATGTCAATGCAAAGGTGCGCAACATCCTGCGTATGCTCATCAGGCTTGATGCCATTGGTGGTAAACCCTACGACACCCTCGGTATGGGTGCAAAACTCGCTACTCCCCAGCACGTTGCGGTGGCTCGTAAGATTGCCGAGGAGTCGATTGTGCTCTTGAAAAACGAGAATGGCGTGTTGCCCCTCAACCCCCAGCAATACAAGAAGGTGGCAGTGATTGGTGTGAATGCCAACACCAAGTTCTCGCTTGGTGGTGGTAGCCCCAAGGTGAAGGCCAAATATGAGATAACAGCCTTGGAGGGCTTGCGTAATAGGTTGGGCGATGATGTGGAGATTAACTTTGCTCCCGGCTACAAGTTGCTCAATCGCCAATTTGTGCCGGCCAAACACCACTTCACCGATGAGTTTGACCGTGATTTCCCCGAGCTGATAAAAGAGGCTGTGGATTTGGCAAGTGAGTCAGAATTAGTTATATTTGTGGGAGGTTTGAGCCACGAACACGGAATGGATTGCGAGGGCTACGACCGCCCCAATATGAAATTGCCCTATCGCCAGGACGAACTCATTGCAAAGGTGAAGAAGGCCAATCCTAACACGGTGGTTGTGCTGATGGCAGGCTCGCCTGTGGAGATGGGCGAGTGGTATAAGACCACCGATGCAGTGTTGCAGTGCAGTTTCTTGGGTACCGAGGGCGGTAACGCCTTGGCAAGAGTGCTCTATGGCGACGTTACCCCTTCGGGTAAACTCGCCAACACTTGGTCGGTAAGGCTCGAAGATATGCCCGACATTAAGTTGGGTGAGTACCCCGGCAATGGCAAGGAGGTACACTTCAACGAGGGCTTGATGGTGGGCTATCGCTATTTTGACACCTATGACGTGGAGCCAATGTTTGAGTTTGGCTATGGTTTGAGCTACACCACTTTTGCCTATTCCGATTTGGAGATTGCTCCCGTGTGGAACGGCTCGGAGGAGGAGTTTGAGGTGGCCTTCACCATTACCAACACGGGCGATAGAGAGGGTAGCGAGGTGGCACAAATCTATGTTCACCAGAACGAGAGCAGTGTGGTGCGCCCCGAGAAGGAACTCAAAGGCTTTGAGAAGGTTACCCTTGCCGCAGGCGAGTCGAAGAGGGTGCAAACAACCCTTCCCCGCAGAGCCGTGCAGTGGTGGGATGTGGAGAATGACTGCTGGACCGACGAGGCCGGTGGGTTTACCCTTTTGGTGGGTGCCTCTTCGAGGGATATTCGCCTGACAGGAGAGTTTGAGTTGGTGAAATAAACAGTGCCGAATATGAAGAGTTGTAAGGCGATTATGAGGGGTGCCGGAGTTGCTGCTCTGTTGGTTGTGCTGCTGTGTAGCGGCTGCAACGTGGAGAGGAAGAAACGTCCGGAGGCTTCGAGGATAACTTCGAAATACACCCTATATGAGAATATACGCTATGGCGAGCGTAGTTGTAAGGTGCCCCCAACGGACCCTGCCAGCGACCGACTGTTGGACATCTATGTTCCCCGTGGCGAACAGCCTGCGGAGGGCTTTCCTGTGGTGGTTTACATCCACGGTGGCGGTTTCTGTGGTGGTGCAAAGGTTGACACTTGGGGTATCCACCCGATGATTCCGGCTCTTGCGGCCAAGGGCTATGCGGTGGTGGCCATCAACTACTACCTTCGTGGCAAATACCACCCCATTGAGGGGTATCCCATTGAGGACGAGATGGGCCCCGGACTGCCCAAGGATGGCAAACTGCACCCCGAAAGACGTAGGTATTTCGAGGCTGCTTCGGCCGATGCAGTGAGGTCTTTGAAGTGGCTGGCTCGCTATGGCGAGGCCTATGGTCTGAACCTCGACAAGGTGGCTCTCTATGGCGGCTCTGCCGGTGCTATGACCGCCCTGCACACCGCCTATGTGCGTAGGCCGAAGTGTGTGGATGTGGACGTGGTGCTGAATATGTGGGGCGGCTTGGAGGATGCTTCGGTGATTGAGGCGGGAGCTCCTGCACTGTTCACCATTCACGGCGAGGTTGACGATGTTGTGAGTGTGGAGTATGGCAAGGCCCTCCACGCACGCACGGAGGAGGTTGGTGTTCCCTCTGTTTTCCACATTATGGAAGGCAAGGGCCACGCACAGGGAGTCTATGCTACCGAGAACTACTTGGACGACTTTCTGGCATTTTTTGAACAACAAACAATACAAAAATAAAAAACCGAAACTACAATGTTATTGAAGGAATTTAAGAAGGACACGATGCGTGTTTGTATCTACGACAGTCGCAAGTCGATGGGTGTGGGTGCTGCCGAGGAGGCGGTTGCCCATATTAAGGATTTGTTGACCAAGAAGGAGGAGGTGAATATCATCTTTGCCGCTGCTCCTTCGCAGAACGAGTTTTTGGAGGCTGTGGCATCGTCCGACATCGACTGGACGAGGGTTAATGCGTTCCATATGGACGAGTATATCGGCTTGCCGAAGGAGGCACCCCAGGGCTTTGGCAACTTTCTGCGTAGGGCCATTTTCGACAAGGTACCTTTCAAGAGCGTGAGCTATCTGAATGGCCAGATTGAGCCCCAGAGGGCGTGCGAGGAATATACCCGACTGTTGGAGGAAAACCCTGTGGATGTGGTGTTTATGGGCATTGGCGAGAATGGCCACATTGCCTTCAACGACCCCCACGTTGCCCACTTCGACGACAGCGAGGTTGTGAAGGTTGTTGACCTCGACGAGAAGTGCCGCCGCCAGCAGGTCAACGATGGCTGCTTTGCCACCATCGACGACGTGCCCACCCACGCAATGACCCTCACCATTCCCACCCTCACGAAGGCTGCAAGGCTCTTCTGT
Organism: Tidjanibacter sp.; assembly: GCA_045614965.1. Lineage (GTDB taxonomy): Bacteria > Bacteroidota > Bacteroidia > Bacteroidales > Rikenellaceae > Tidjanibacter. The sequence continues at coordinate 1,614 of JAZLDY010000059.1, read as the reverse complement.
GTGGTGCCTGCTGCCACCAAGGCGTGGGCTGTGAACGAGACGGTCAATGGCACCATCGACGAACACTGCCCTGCATCCATTATGCGCCTCCACCCTGCTGCCACCCTCTATGTGGATAGCGATAGCGGTAAGATGCTGCTGAACTAATGTAACAACAAACAAGAAATACTAACGGATATGAAAAAACTTATGACACTTGCAGCCTCGTTGCTGCTTGCCTTGGGTGCTATGGCCCAAGATGTTGTGAAGCTCGGTATCATTGGCTTGGACACCTCCCACGCTGTTGCGTTCACCAAACTCATCAATAGCGGTGCCGAGGAGTGGGCCCAGGGCTTCAAGATTGTTGCGGCCTATCCACAAGGCTCACAGATTATCAAGTCGAGCTACGAGCGCATCCCCAAGTATATTGAGGAGGTGAAGAAGTATGACGTGGAGATTGTGGAGAGCATTGCCGAACTGTTGGAGAAGGTCGATTGTGTCTTCCTCGAAACCAACGACGGCACTATCCACTTGGAGCAGGCTGCCGAGGTGTTCAAGGCCGGCAAGAGGTGCTTCATTGACAAGCCCGTTGCTGCCACTTTGGGCCAGGCTATTGCCATCTATGAGCTTGCCGAGAAATATGGTGTTCCCACCTTCTCGACCTCCACACTGCGCTTCACGCCCAAGAATCAGGAGCTGCGCAATGGAGTCTATGGCCCCGTGTTGGAGGCCGATTGCTACTCGCCCCACAAGGCCGAGCCCACCCACCCCGACTATGGCTTCTATGGCATCCACGGTGTGGAGACTCTGTTTACCGTTATGGGCCCCGGCTGTGTGTCGGTTAGCCGTGTTTCTACCCCTAAGAGCCACGTTTGCGTGGGCAAGTGGGAGAACGACAGGGTTGGTACCTTCCGTGCGATTGTTGACGGCCCTCAGATTTATGGCGGTACGGCCTACACTTGGAAGAATAAAGCTGTGCCTGTTGGTGGCTACGTTGGCTATAAGGATATGCTGAAAGAGATTTTGAAGTTCTTCCAGACCGGCGAGGTGCCCGTGTCGAAGGAGGAGACCTTGGAGATTTTTACCTTTATGAGGGCTGCCAATATGAGCGAGGCCAAGGGCGGTAAGAGCGTAACTATGGAGGAGGCTTGGAAATCGGGCCAGAAGGAGGCCAAGAAACTCCTGAAAAAGTATAAATAGACCAAACACAATAAATTAACCAAAAACCAAAAAACTGAAAAGCTATGAGAAAACCAAATTACAATGCTCCTGAACTGGACGTTCAGAGCGTGGAGGTTGAGAATGGCATCGCTGTGTCGGGAGAGATTCTGATTGACGGCACCACTCTGGACCAGATCAACGACTATGAAAATTGGGACGGCGAATGGCTGTAAAGAAAGGAGAGAAGAAAGCTATGAAAAAGAGTATGATTTTTGCAACTGCCTTGCTGTTGGCTTGGGGTTGCGTAAACGACGTTGATGAGAACATCGCTCCTGAGGGTACCGAGAACGAGAGCGGTGCAGTGTTCAATGTGATTGCAAGTGCAGACGACGAGAACCGTACTGCATATAGCGAGATCGAGGTTGATGGCAAACTTACACTTACCGCTTCGTGGAAGGCTGCCGATAAGATTGA
>JAZLDY010000058.1:0-17073 GCA_045614965.1 Tidjanibacter sp. | reverse complement strand
TTTGGCCCCATTAGTGCCTATGTTGGTCCACAGCTTGGTTTCGCAACAGGTTTCAATGTTAAGACCACAACCATCTCCGGCGACAAGCAGACCACCGAAAACGACGAGTATCCAGATGAATACAACTCCTTCGACCTCTCGCTGGTATTGGGTGCACAGTACAAACTCACCGAGAACATCGGCGTTGATGCTCGCTACAACATTGGTCTGACCAACGTGTTCCCCGCACAGAAAGACGACAATGGTAAGGTGCTCCCCGAGGCCGAGGCTTGGGGCAAACAGGGCGTTCTCCAACTCGGCGTATTCTACGAGTTCTAAAAGAGTCGGTTACCACACAACAAAAACCCGAGAGTAGGCTACTTTCGGGTTTTTTGTTTATATTTGCGAAGAGTTTGAACTTAAAACAGTGAAGAATATGAAAAAATTTGTACTAACAACACTCGTAACCGTGTGGGCACTCGTTGCCAACACGCCTGCGTGGGGCCAAAGATTCGAAGTAATCGTCAACGATGGTCTAAACTTCTCCTCTCTTGTGGGCTTGAAAGATGTTGGTCCCAATGTTGGCCTCTACTCCGAGATTGGTGTAGGTTACAACTTCACCGACAAGTTGGGTGTGGAGCTCGACTTGGCGTGGTCGGAGCAAGGCGCAATGAGTTCTGTCGACGACATCTTCTATACCTACAACTACGACTACCTCAACATTCCCTTGTTGGCGACCTACAAACTGCCCAAAAACCTCACGCTACTGATGGGTGTGCAGGCGGGCTGCTTCCTGATTGCCAAATACACCTACGAAACCCCCTCGGTTGACGAAGGTTATATAAGCGGAGAGGGATACTTCGACAGTTCCGAATTCCACCCCGTGGACTTTGGCGTGTCGGTGGGCCTCAGGTGGCTCGCTGTTCCCGAGTTGGATTTTGGTATTGAGGTGCGCTACACCCACGGAATTACCCAAACCCACAATGGCATTGCCACCGCAACAAACGGCTCGCCCTACATTTCCGTTCCCAACAACCGCAACTCCGTTTTTAGAATTGGCGCATACTTTTTGCTCTGGCAAAAATAAGGTTAATTTTAAGGTAATATAAGACACAACAAACCCCTCAACCACAATCGGTTGAGGGGTTTTTATGTGAAATTGGAATTTTGCCCGTTTAGGGGGCTTTCATATTACCTTATTTTTGGGGCGAATCAGCCCTTGTTTTGACGATTAAAGAAGAAATATGTCGCACCCGAAAGGGCCACAATCAGAGCCATCGCCACAAGCCAGCCGTGTTGCCAATTAAGGAACGGCAGCCACTTGAAGTTCATACCATAGATACTCGCAACCAACGTAGCAGGCAGGAAGACCACCGATGCAAGGGTGAAAATCTTCGACGTATTGTTCTGCTCAATGGTAATGAGGCCCAGCGCAGTGTCCTGCAAATAGTCCAGACGCTCAAAACTGAAATCGGCGTGCGAAATAAGTGAGTTCACATCCCTCATCATCAACTGCAAGCGGGGGTAAATATCGTTGGGGAAACGCTCACTTCGCTGAATACCGGAGAGTATTCGCTGGCGGTCAAAGATATTCTCCCTAATCGACATCGTCTGCTCTTGGAGGTTGTTGATGCGGGTGATGTCGTTCTTATCAACGTGTCCATCCACCGAAATCTCCTTGCTCAGTGCCGCAATCTGTTTGGAAACATTCTCCACCAAGTCGGCGTCGGCATCAATCCTAACCTCCAAAATCGAAATCAGCAGGTGGTAACCGGTGGTGTATTGTCGGTTGTTCATCTGCAACCTCTTGGAGGCCTCATTAAAGGTGCGGAACTCGGCGTTACGAGTGGTAATCAGAAGGCCCTCGCTCACGATAAACGACACAGGCTCAACGGTAAAGCCGTCGGGCGAAGGGACAAAAAAGTTGGTGTTGGAAAAAATTGCACTCTCCGTCTCGGAGTACTTGGAGGTTGACTCAATCTCCTCGATTTGCTGTCGAGTGAGCAGGTTAATCTCCATAAAGTTCTCAACCGCCTTGCGCTCCTGGATGGTGGGCGAGAGGAGGTCTATCCACAAAATGTCGTCGTAGCCGAGTTCGTCAAAGAGTTTGATGTCGGCCTCACGCACTATTTTGTTGTATTGTTTCAGGTAAATTGTAATCATCTTTGGGCTGTTCGGATTTAGAGGTGAACGTGTTTTCCTTAAATTGTCCGAATGGACAGCCGTCAGCGGGCGTTTGCACCCCTGCGGCTCCTTATTTCAGTCAGCCCGGGTTGGCGTGGGCGGTAACTTTTTTAAGTTTTTTCCAATACGCCTCCAACGCCTTATGTTTTTTTGCGTCAAACAGATAGTCAATTTGAGTTGTGAGGAAGGTGTAGTCCTCAACACGGGGGCACTCATTGAGTACCATCAGGGCCTCGTAGATGCGCTCCACACCAAGCGTGAGCGCAACCTCAACCGCATCCAACACCTCCGGCGAGGTACCCTCTCGGGCCACCCACACAGCAGCCACAGGAGCCTCCACACCAACACCCCACTCTTCGGTGAGGCCGGCAGAAGAGCCCTTTGCGGGAGCAATACAGAAGTCGGTAACGATTTTGGTGCCTGCAAGACCACACGCCACGTCGGCAGACAGCAAGGCGATATCCACCGTGCCGGCTACAAGTGCATCACAAGCCTCCTCTTGGGAAAGAAGTTGAATGTCGGCCTGAATGTTAGCGGCCGAGCGCAAGCCATAGACCAATGGCACAGCGCTGAGCGTTGATGCTGCTGCAATTTTTACTGGAATAACCATCATCCATACTTGTTTTTGCCATTAGTTTAACTTCGTTTCGATGTCGTAATTGCGCCATACGACCCACAAAAGTAGAAATCTTTTTTGAAAGTTGAGCCTCCCGCACCATTTTTTTGCACTTTCAACCCACTCTTTTTCACCACACCACCCCTCGGGAGCAAAAAAACAGAGCCAAAACTTGGGCGAATAACTACGTTATTCCACATTTATTGCTACCTTTGTTCCCAAATGGACAAATCTCAAACTTACAAACAATGAAAAAAGTAACACTCTTAATCGCATCCGCAATGATTGCACTTTCAGCAACCTCCTGCGCCGAGCAGAAGGCCGACGATTTCCGTTGGCAAATCGACAACTTCGACGACATCAAAGTTCTTCGCTACAAAGTACACGGATTTGAGCAGTTGAGCCTCGAACAGAAGGAGTTGATTTACTATCTCAACCAAGCGGCCATCAGCGGTAGGGACATTATGTTCGACCAGAACTTCAAATATAACCTCGCAATTCGCCGCACCCTCGAAGCAATCTACCAGAACTATCAGGGCGACAAGGAGTGTGCCGACTGGAAAGCTTTTGAGAAGTATTTGAAGAAGATTTGGTTTGCAAATGGCATCCATCACCATTATAGCAACGATAAGTTCAAGCCAGAGTTCTCACAGGAATACTTTGAGAACGTGTTAGTTGCGCAATGCGTTGCTACGATACCCAACGAGGGTTTCTCTTCGCAGGCCGAGATGATGAAAATCATCGTTCCCGCCATCTTTGACCCCGAACTTTATGCCTCAAAGTTGGTGCAGGCCGACGGAGTGGACGTGTTGAAAGAGTCTGCAATGAACTACTACGAGGGTGTGAGCCAAGCAGAGGCCGAAAAGTTCTATGCCAAGATGGCAAAGAAGAATGACCCCCGCCCCATCTCCTATGGTTTGAACAGCAAACTCGTAAAAGAGGGTGGCAAGATTTACGAAAAGACCTACAAGGTGGGCGGTATGTACTCCGGAGCCATCGAGCAGATTGTCTATTGGCTCGAAAAGGCCGCAGGTGTGGCTGCCGAGCCCCAGAAATCGACCATCCTCACCCTTGTTGAGTACTACAAAACCGGCGACCTCCGACTCTTTGACGAGTTCAACATCGCTTGGACCAAAGACACCGAGAGCTACATTGACTATGTCAATGGTTTCACTGAGGACTATGGCGACCCCCTCGGCCGCAAGGGTGCTTGGGAGAGCATCGTAAACTTCAAAAACGAGGAGGCAACCCTCCGTACCAAACTTCTCAGCGACAACGCACAATGGTTTGAGGACCACGCACCCATCAATCCTGCATACCGCAAGGCAGAGGTTAAGGGTGTGTCGGCAAAGGTTATCACCGCAGCAACTCTCGCAGGCGATGCCTACCCCGCAACCCCCATCGGCATCAACCTTCCCAATGCCGACTGGATTCGCAAGGAGCACGGCTCCAAGTCGGTAACCATCGACAACATCACCGAGGCCTACGCAGAGAGCGCAAGGGGCAATGGTTTCGATGAGGAGTTCATCTTGCGCAAAGAGGACAGGGAGCGCATTGCAAAATATGGTCGTTTGGGCGACAACCTCCACACCGACATCCACGAGTGCCTCGGCCACGGCTCGGGCCAGCTGGCTCCCGGCACCAAGGGTGGCGAACTCAAACAGTATGGCTCGGCCCTCGAAGAGACCCGTGCCGACCTCTTTGGTCTGTACTACATTGGCGACCCAAAACTCGTCGAAATCGGCCTCGTACCTTCGTTTGAAGTGGCCAAAGCACAGTACGCCGAGTACATTATGAACGGTATTATGACCCAATTCACCCGCATCGAGTTGGGTAAGAACGTGGAGCAGTCGCATATGCGCAACCGCAAACTCATTGCAGAGTGGTGCTACGAGCACGGCAAGGCAGAGAATGTTATCGAGTGGGTTATTGAGGATGGCAAGAGGTACATCGTTGTAAACAACTTCGAGCGTCTGCGTGAGCTCTTTGGCGAGATGCTCTACGAGATTCAGCGCATCAAATCGGAGGGCGACTTTGAGGCCGGCAGGGAGTTGATTGAGAAGTATGCCGTGAAGATTGACCCCGAACTACACAAGGAGGTTTTGGACCGCTACGCAACCCTCAACATCCAACCCTATTCGGGCTTTATCAACCCCATCTACACCCTTGTTGAGGAGGATGGTAAGGTTGTGGATGTGAAGATTGAGTATCCCGACAACTACATCGAGCAGATGCTCTACTACTCCAACAACTACTCCTTCCTTCCCACACTCAACTAACAAACAATCATTGGGTTACACCACGTTGGCCCACACAATAGAAAGATGAAAACCATACGCATACTCAACAAAGAGGTTCGCTGGGAGGTGCCTGTTATTGCACTTTCGGCTGTGGTTGTGGCCATTGTTTGCGTCCTCAAACTCGGAGGCAGCCACAAGGCCGACAACACCGCCGAGGCCCCTGCCCAAAAGGTTGAATTGCTCTACGGCTACGACGTAAGCAAATATGAGGTGGCGGAGGGTAAGGTGGAGAGTGGGCAAACCCTCTCGCACCTGCTCGAAGGCTACACCTCGCAGGTGAACATCAACCGCATTGCTGCCGAAGCAAAGCCCACCTACAACTTCCGCAATATTAAGGTGGGCGACAAATATGCCATCTTTTCCCAAAGCGACTCACTCGGAGTCCACCTGCGCCACTTTGTGTTCGAGAAGGATAGGGAGAGTATGGTACACGTTTCGCTCGATGCAGAGGGTGCAATCAGTGTGCACACCGAGCAGAAGGAGGTAACCTTCAAACGTCGCAAAGTGTCGGGCACAATCTCTTCGTCGCTGTGGAATTGCTTGGTGGAGAACAACATACCCCCTGCTTTGGCGATTGAGATTGAGGACATCTATGGATGGAGTGTGGACTTCTTTGCGCTCCACGAAGGCGACACCTTCACCACCATTTTCGACGAGAAATATGTGGATGGCGAGAGGGCCGGCATTGGCACCGTGTGGGGCAGCAAGTTCACCCACGCAGGCAAGGACTACTACGCTATTCCCTTTGTGCAGGGAGGCAAGTTGAGCTATTGGGACGAGGAGGGCAAGAGTATGCGCAAGCAGTTCCTCAAAGCACCTTTGAAGTTCACCCGCATCAGTTCGAAGTTCTCCAACTCTCGTATGCACCCCATCTTGAAAATTCGCCGCCCACACCACGGAGTGGACTATGCTGCACCCAAAGGCACACCCGTTGTGGCCATTGCCGACGGTACGGTTACGGCCAAGTATTGGGACAATAAGGGTGGAGGTAATGTGTTGAAAATCAAACACACCAACGGTTATTCGAGTGCCTATCTGCACCTCAACGGCTACGCCAAAGGTATCAACGTAGGTACCCGTGTATCGCAGGGACAGAAGATTTGCTTTGTGGGCAACACGGGACACTCCACCGGCCCACACTTGGACTTCCGTGTCTATAAGAATGGCAAGGCTATTGACCCCCTGAAAATACCATCCAACCCTGTGGAGCCCATCAAAAAGGAGAACACCTCTGCATTTGAAAACATCAAAACCAAGGTGTTGGCCGAGTTGGCAGGCGAGGTGCGCAAGAAGGAGCAGATTGGTCGTTATGACCTTTGGCCCGAAACACGCCCCGAAATTAAACTTTCTCACGCCGATTCGGTGCGAATGAGGGTTGAAGAAGGGGCTCTTTGGCAGGCTCTCGAAAAGATTGATTAGGGCAACAAAGGACAGCCCAAAGAGGGGGGGGTGATATTACCTTAAAACATACCTTAAAAGATACCTTATTTTTCGCATAAAATGAACGCAAGTGCCACAAAATTAGGAGTTATCATCGTTGCCGGAGGTGTTGGCAACAGAATGGGTGCCGAAGTGCCCAAACAATTCCTTGAAATCGGGGGTAAAACCATCCTCGAACACACTCTTCGAGCCTTTCTCGACAAGGCCTCGGAAGTGGTTGTGGTGCTCCCCTGCGACCAACACGAAAGGTGGGGAGAGATTTGTGCGAAAAGCGGGCTTGTGGGAACACACAAGATTTGCTCGGGCGGAGCCACGAGGTTTGAGTCGGTGAAGTGTGGACTCTCTGCGCTTGGCAAGTGCGACCTTGTAGCCGTACACGACGGTGTAAGACCACTTGTGAGCAAGGAGATGGTTGCACGAGGCGTTGCCGTGGCTACCGAAACGGGAGCCGCCATCCCCATCGTGGAGGCCGTGGATTCGTTCAGGGTGCTCTCGGAGAGGGGTTTTGAGGTGATTGACCGCAGCAGATTGAGGGCCGTGCAAACGCCACAAATATTCCGTGCGGAGTTGCTGCGCAAAGCCTACCAAACCGAGCCCAACCCCCGATTTACTGACGATGCAACGGTGGTGGAGGAGCAACTTGGCACCACCCTTGGCTACTACGAGGGAGAGCGCAACAATCTGAAAATCACCACTCCCGACGACCTGATAATTGCCGAAGCACTACTTTTGCAAAAAATAAAAGGATGAAAATCACGTTTAGATATGGCAAGGCCGATGGGCTTTCGTGGGTGGTAACCCTTGTGGTGTTGGCTGCAATGGGAGCACTCTCGACTTGGCTGTTTGTCAATGCCCACGGGGCCTACTATGTGGCCGCTTGGGTGGTGGCACTGTGCGTGGCGGTGGAAACACTCTTTCTGCTCTCCAAGCCCACACGCATAGTGTTGGACGGCAAGATGCTGGAATTGAGGTGTTTGGTGGACACCACCTATCTGCCCATCGACAGTATTGTTGACATTGTGGCCCTTGGCAACAACGGCTTTCGCCACAAAGTTCCACTGCTCGGCTCGTGGGGCATTTGGGGCTACTTCGGACGCTATGCCGACCTCCGAGGGCGACGCATCTACAACGTCTATGCAACCACCAGAGGGCAGTGTGTGGCCATTCACACCACCCGCCGTCGCTACCTTATCAGTTGCCGAAATGCCGACCTGTTGGTGTCGCTGGTGCAGGATGCTCGCACCCGCAACGCAAGCGAGTTGTAGTGTGAATGTTTGGAAATAAGAAAATTAAGCCATAACTTTGTAGTTCTACCGAAGGTAAACTACTAAAACGACACAAAATGGGACTCTTGAAGGAAATAGCAGCAGGGTTGTACAAAGTGGGTGTTGTCGTGCGCAACAGACTCTATGACCTGAAAATTCTGCGCTCTACGCAGTTTGACATACCCATAGTGTGTGTTGGCAATGTGGCCGTGGGTGGCACAGGCAAAACTCCAACGGTGGAGTTTATTGTCAAAAACCTCTCCGCCCAATACACCATAGCCGTTCTGTCGAGGGGCTATCGTAGGCGCACCAAGGGCTACATTGAAGTTAAGGTGGGCGACTCCTTCCTCGCCGTGGGCGACGAGCCCAAACAAATCAAACGCAAGTTTCCCGACACGGTGGTTGTGGTGTGCGAAAATAGGGTTAAGGCCATCAGGCGCATCCAAGAGGAGCACCCGGAGGTAAACCTTATTGTGATGGACGACGGATTCCAACATCGCAGCCTCACCCCCAAGGTCAGTATTGTGGTGTCGGACTACAACACCCCACCTTTCCGCAACAAGATGTTGCCCGCAGGCACCCTGCGAGATACTCCGTCGCAACTTTATAGGGCCAACATTTTTCTGATAACCAAGACCCCCAAGACGATGTCGCCCATTGAGCGCAACATCGCACAAAAGGAGCTCAAACCCTACCCCTACCAATCGTTCTTCTTCACGGACATCAAGCAGGGTAATCCCAAACCAATTTTTTCGGATGTTGCTGCCGACACCATTGTTCGTGGCAGCAAAGTTGTAGCTCTTTCGGCCATAGCAAACCCCGAGCGTTTCCACGAGACTCTCGAAAGCAGATTTAAGGTTGTGGAGAAGATAGCCTTCGGCGACCACCACGCCTACAAGGTGAGGGACATTAAGCACATTGCCGAGGTGGTGGCGGCCCACGGGGAGAACACCATCATCATCACCACCGAAAAGGACGGAGTAAAACTCACCTCCCGCAAGTATATCCCCGAAGAGTTGCAACGCAAACTCTTTGTGTTGCCCATCGAAATCAACTTCCGAGATGGCAACGAGGCTCAATTTATCGAAAAACTAAATTATGAGATAAAAACACCAAAGTTATGATTGAACGCATTAAAACATCGGCTGACTACATCCGTGGCAAAGTGGATTTTCAGCCCGAAGTGGGCATCATTCTCGGCACCGGACTCGGCGGCCTTGTAAACCACATCGACATCAAACATACGCTCCCCTATGACGAAATCCCTTCGTTCCCCGTATCGACTGTGGAGGGCCACGCAGGTAGGCTCATCTTCGGTCTGCTGGGAGGCAAAAAGGTGGTGGCAATGCAGGGCAGGTTTCACTACTACGAGGGCTATGCTCCCGAGCAGGTTGTTTTTCCTGTGAGGGTGATGAAAATGCTCGGCATTGAGAGCCTGTTTGTTTCCAATGCCAGCGGAGGCATCAACTCTTCGTTCAGGGTGGGCGACCTGATGGTTATTACCGACCACATCAACCTCATTCCCAACGTGTTGATTGGCAAGAACTACAACGAACTCGGCCCCCGCTTCCCCGATATGAGCGAGCCATATAGTAGGGCACTCACAGCCTTGGCAACCGATGTGGCTGCCGAGAAGGGTATCAAGTTGCAATATGGTTGCTATGTTGGCACCACGGGTCCCACGTTTGAAACACCCAAGGAGTATGGATACTTCAAGGTGATTGGTGGCGATGCGGCCGGTATGTCAACCACTCCCGAGGTTATCGCCGCAAGGCATATGGATATTCCCGTGTTTGGTATTTCGATTATCACCAACGCCGCATTCAGCGGACAGAAATCCACCCACGAGGAGGTACAGCAGGAGGGCGCAAAGGCCGAGAAGAGAATGACGGCACTTATTGTCGGTATGCTCGAAAAGATGTAGAACCACAAAAACAGAGAGATAGACGCTATGATGAACGCAATTAAGGCTTCGGCCGAATATATCAAAGGGCGCATAGCCTTTGAGCCCGAAGTGGGTATCATTCTCGGCACCGGCTTGGGTGGCCTGGTGGAGCACATCGAGATTGTGGAGGCCATTCCCTATGCCGAAATTCCCAACTTCCCCGTATCGACCGTGGAGGGCCACAGCGGTAGGCTCATCTTCGGCCTGCTGGGCGGCAAGAAGGTGGTGGCAATGCAGGGTAGGTTTCACTACTACGAGGGCTACACCGCACAGCAGGTTGTCTTTCCTGTGAGGGTGATGAAGTTGCTGGGCATTAAATATTTGTTTGTGTCCAACGCCGCCGGCTCGATGAATTCCACGTTCAGGGTGGGCGATGTGATGGTTATCAACGACCACATCAACCTCATCCCCAACCCGCTGATTGGCAAAAACTTGGACGAACTTGGCCCACGCTTCCCCGCAATGAACGATGCCTACAATCCTGAATTGATTGCAAGGGCCACTGCGATTGCCGAGAGGGAGGGTATCAAGCTGCAATATGGTTGCTATGTGGCACTCACCGGCCCCACCTTTGAGACTCCCAAGGAGTATATGTGGGTGAAGATTATCGGTGGCGATGCTGTTGGTATGTCCACAGCACCCGAGGTTATCGCCGCAAGGCATATGGATATTCCCGTGTTTGGTGTGTCGATTATCACCGACACAATGGATAATACCAGCATATCACACGAGGAGGTACAAGCCAATGGCCGCCTGGCAGAGAAGAATATGACAAAATTGTTTACAGAACTACTCAAAACACTATAACAGACTATGATTAACAAGGTTATTTTGGTGGGCAACGTGGGTATGGACCCCGAGGTGAGGACCCTCGAAACGGGTGTTAAGACCGCACGCATCAGGCTTGCCACCACAGAGAAGATGTACAACCGTGAAACCCGTGAGAGCACCGACCACACCGAGTGGCACACCATCACCCTTTGGAGGGGCTTGGCCGATGTTGTGGACCGCTATGTTCGCAAGGGTTCGCAAATCTATATCGAAGGTCGCCTGCGCACCCGTGAGTGGACCGACAAAGACAACAACAAACGCTATTCGACAGAGATTTTGGCCGACGAGATGAAGTTGCTTGGCGGTCGTAGGGAGGGTGGCGAACAGCAACCCGCCTACCAACAGCAAGGCAACGGCTTTGGTCAGGGTGGCTATCAGCAGGGCGGCTACCAGCAGCCTGCGCCCCAACCCGCATACGCACAGCCCGCACCTCAGCCTATGGCTGCTCCCGCTGTGGCTCCTGCCGACGATGTGGACGACCTGCCATTCTAATAAGGGCCGAGTGTAAAACAAAAACGCCTCTCCAAACACTTGGAGAGGCGTTTTTGTGTCAACATCACCGATTAGAACACAAAGTGTATGACCTTTATGGTGAGATAGACCGAGGCGATGAGTTTCAGGCCCGTGCCACAAATGAAGGCCGCAAAGGAGCCAAAGGCAACCTTGAAAGCCCTTGCACTGTCGTTGCCGTTCTGGGTGAGTTCGCCAATGAGGGCTCCAAAGAAGGGACCGAGGATAAGTCCAAGGGGGCCTGCAAAAAATCCCACAACAATACCAATCATTGAGCCTCGGGTGGCAGCCTTTGAGCCACCAAAGCGTTTGGTCATCCACACGGGGAGATAGGTGTCAACAAGGGTTACAATCGCAGCAATGGCCGCCCAAACGATGAGGTCGTTGGTGGCAAAACCTGCTCCGGCCCATTGGCAAAGCAGGATTGCAACATAGCAAATGGGGGTACCGGGCAGAATGGGCACAACACATCCAACCACGCCCACCACAGCACAAATGAGGGCCAAAATGCCCAAAAGAGTAATGTCCATAATCTAAATTTAGTTGAGTTTTCGTTCCCACAAAGATACCCATAATTCGGAGTCGGGCAAGGGTTGGTGTGTGTTTTTTTGTGGTCAAGATGTGGGCGAAGGGAAAAGAAATTGCAAAATTGTGTGGAGTTCTCGCAGAAAAGTATTAGTTTTGAGGTGCGTTTGGGCATCGGATGTGAGTTTGCGGACCAAACCCGCCCCTAAGGACCACAGAAGGGCTTTGGGGCACATTCTGACGTTCCAAAACAAAAAAGGATGGCGTAGCAATCGACAGCACAAAACAACAAAACAATGAGCACAAAAAAGTTGCACAAAAAAAACGAAAAACACGAAGCCGTATTCGACCTTGTCAAACTGATGAGCAAGGCCGAAAAACGCAACTTCAAGCTCTATGCCACAAGGCTCGATGGAAATGAGGACGCAAAATTCCTGAAACTTTTCACGGCCCTCGACTCCCTCGAACAGTATGACGAAGCAAAGGTGCTGTCCCTTTGTCCCGAAATAAGCAAGCAGCAACTCCCCAACCTCAAAGCACACCTCTACAAACAGATACTCACCTCGTTGCGACTGCTCAACGTGCAGCACTCCACCACCCTGCAAATACGAGAGCAAATCGACTTTGTGAAGATTCTCTTCGACAAGGGACTCTACACCGAAGCCCAAAAGGTGCTCGAAAAGGTGGAGGCCAAAGCAAGAGCAACAGAGCAGTGGTCGGCAGTGTTGGATATTGTAGATTTACAACGACAGTTGAAGGTGTTGAGTTTTTCGAGCGAGATGAGCCACGTTGCCGACAAGACCGCCAGGTCGTCGGGCGAGGTGTCCACGATGGTCAACAACATCGCCTCCCTGTCGCTCCTCTCGGTGCAATGCTATGCGCTCCACCAAAACATCGGCTTTGCACGCTCACAGAAGGACCTCGACAGGTTGCAAAACTTCTTCAAGCCCAAGATTGACGCCTATGAGGGCAAGGCGATGACCTTCACCGAGACCTTCTATTTCTACCAGGTGAAGGCGTGGTACTACTATATCAGCCACCGCACAACGCTCTCCTACCGCTATGCCCTCAAATGGGTTGACCACTTCAACACCCACCCCGAGATGAAGGAGGTGATGTATGACGGCTATATGCGTGGTTATGCACACGTTTTGGATGGTATGTACTTGATGCACAAATATAAAGCCTTTGTGCGCACCCTCGAAGAGTTTGAGCGTGAAACAAAAGAGATTGCCACCCTCAACGACAACGCAGCGATGATTTCGCAACAGATTCTCTTCACCGGCCAACTCAACAAGTGTATAATGGCCGGCACATACAAGGAGGGTCTGTGGCTGGTGAAAAACATCGACTCCTATCTGAAAAAATATGGTAACCGCCTGACCATCCACGAGAAGATGCCTCTCTACTACAAGGTGGCAACACTCTACTTTGGCGACGGCAACTACCACAAATGTATCGAGTATCTCTCCTACATCATCTCCGTCAAGGACCACAACATTCGCAGGGACCTCCAATGCTATGCCCGAATGTTGAACCTTATGGCACTCTATGATGCAGGGCTCGACTTCAACATCGACTACCAGATTCGTTCGGTCTATTCGTTTATTGTAAAAATGAGGGATATGACCGAGATGAAGGCCGTATTGTTGTCGTTCTTCAAGAGCTTTGGCAACATCAACGCAATAGACCTCAAAAAAGAACTCAAAATACTCTATGAAAGGCTCAAACCCTACGAAACACACCCCTACGAGCGTAGGACATTCTACTACATCGACATCCTTTCGTGGCTCGAAAGCAAGATTTCGGAGAAGAGTATGGGCCAAATCGTGAGGGAGAAGTTTGAGGCAGAAGAGGAGGAACAAAACAAAAAGAACAAAACATGGTTCAATCGAGTATTCGGAATATAGAGAGCGACGTGGATTTTGAGAACAAAATCCGCCCGCAAGAGTTGGAGAGTTTCCACGGTCAGGACAAGATTGTGGACAACCTCCGTGTGTTTATCAAGGCAGCCCTGATGAGGGGCGAGTCGCTGGACCACGTCCTCTTTCACGGCCCTCCGGGCTTGGGCAAGACAACCCTTGCCAACATTGTGGCCAACGAGATGGGCACCACACTCAAAGTTACCAGCGGCCCTGTGTTGGACAAGCCGGGCGACTTGGCCGGACTCCTTACGAACCTTTCGGAGGGCGACGTGCTTTTCATTGACGAGATTCACCGCCTGAGTCCCATTGTGGAGGAGTATCTCTACTCGGCAATGGAGGACTACAAAATCGATATCGTGCTGGACAAAGGCCCCTCGGCCCGTAGCATACAAATCGAACTTGCACCCTTTACGCTCATTGGTGCCACCACCCGTAGCGGCCTGCTGACCTCCCCGCTGAGGGCGAGGTTTGGTATCACCTGCCACTTGGAGTACTACGACACCTCGGTTTTGAGTGGCATTGTAAAACGCTCGGCACACATTTTGGGTATCAACATTGACGACCAAGCAGCCCACGAGGTTGCCTTGCGCAGTAGGGGTACGCCCCGTATCGCCAACTCGCTCCTGCGCAGGGTGAGGGACTTTGCAATGGTTATGGGCAATGGTAAGGTCGATTTGGCCATCACCCGCCACGCACTCGGCGCACTCAACATCGACTCACGAGGACTCGACCAAATGGACAACAAGAT
The DNA here is from genome assembly GCA_045614965.1 of Tidjanibacter sp. Classification (GTDB taxonomy): domain Bacteria; phylum Bacteroidota; class Bacteroidia; order Bacteroidales; family Rikenellaceae; genus Tidjanibacter. The sequence continues at coordinate 2,805 of JAZLDY010000058.1, read as the reverse complement.
TTTGCTGGCCATAATCGAGAAGTTCGGCGGCGGCCCCGTGGGCCTCAACACCATCGCTACGGCCGTGAGCGAGGAGGCCGGAACAATCGAAGAGGTCTATGAGCCATTCCTCATCAAAGAGGGTTTTCTCAAACGCACACCACGAGGTAGGGAGGTAACCGAGCTGGCATACTCACACCTCGGATTGAGCAAAAATCCCGAAAGCGGAGTGTTATTTTAGGGTGAGCGAAAACAAGATGTCAAAAAAAACACTACCTTCGCAGAGCAAAAGAAAAATATTGCAACAAACAAATTACTCAAATAAACCAAAAAATCTTACAACTCTATGAATCAGAAAAAACAAAACTACACATTGCCTATCTTGGTGATGATTCTGCTGTTTGGTATGATTTCGTTCGTTACCAATCTGGCTTCGCCTATGGGCGACGTTTTGAAAAACCAATTCTCGGTGCCCAACTGGATGGGTACCCTGGGTGTGTTTGCCAACTTCATTGCCTACGCTTGTATGGGTATCCCCGCAGGTAATATGCTCCAAAAGTATGGCTACAAAAAGACCGCTTTGGCAGCCGTTGCCGTAGGTTTTGTGGGCGTTGGTATCCAGACCTTGTCGGGCGTTGCCGAGAGCTTTGCCATCTATCTGTTGGGTGCATTCGTTGCAGGTTTCTCGATGTGTATGCTGAATGTTGTTGTTAACCCTATGCTGAACAAACTCGGTGGTGGTGGCAACAAGGGTAACCAGCTCGTACAGATTGGTGGCTCGTTCAACTCGTTGATGGGTACCGCTGTAATTTTCCTCTCGGGTGTGTTTGTTCCCAGCATCGTGGATGCAAAAATCAGCCAGGTATTCCCCTTGATGGCTATCGCATTGGCAATCTTCGCATTGGCATTTGTGGTTATCGCACTGACCAAAATCCCCGAGAACAAACCCGAGGCTGTTGTTGCAGGCGAGAAGGAGAAATATGGTCCTATGTCGTTCCGCCACTTCGTGCTGGGCGCAATCGCCATCTTTGTATATGTAGGTATCGAGGTTGGTATTCCCAACGTGTTGCAGAAATGGTTGCAGAATGGTGGTCTTAATGTAGCCACCGGCGCAGAGGCTATCGCAAGTACCGTAACCGCCACCTATTGGTTGTTGATGCTTGTTGGCCGCTTGGTTGGTGCTGCTGTTGGTAGCAAAGTGTCGGCTAAGGCTATGCTTTCGACCGTGTCTGTCGCAGGCCTCGTGCTGGTGCTGGGCGCAATCTTCCTCAGCCCCGAGGTTACCGTAAACCTCCCCGTATTCAAAGGCACCGAGGGCTTCGGCTTGGCACTCGTTCCTGTGAATGCAGCACTGTTGGTACTCTGCGGTCTTTGCACCTCGGTAATGTGGGGTGGTATCTTCAACCTTGCGGTTGAGGGCCTTGGTAAGTACACCGAGAAGGCTTCGGGTATCTTTATGGCTCTGGTTTGCGGTGGTGGTATCCTTCCCTTGTTGCAGAACGCAATCGTTGACGTAACCGGCGGTAACTACCTTGCCAGCTACTTCATCATCGTAGTTTGCCTTGTTTACCTGCTCTACTACGCACTCGTTGGCAGCAAGAACGTGAACAAAGACATCCCCACCGAGTAATCGCTTGGTAAGGACATCATAGCAAAAGCCCTGCTCCTTGTGGAGCAGGGCTTTTTTGTTGGTGAAAATTGTTTCGCCGCCGAATTTGTTTATATTCAATACATTAGGCAGTTGTACTGTAAAACGATATAGCTCACAAAAACCGCTAAAACTCCAATCTTACTCTTCTCGTGTAGCCTCCTATGTAGTCTAAATTAAGGTCAATTGGTATTACTTGGTACGGCTTAAATAAAATTCAACATTCTGCTCTTTTTGTCTTTGAAATTCTAATCTGACATATTTTGGCAGTTTGGTGGTGTAGTTTTGCCGAAAATTACATCCCATTTATTATGAAAACCGAAAAATATACCCATCTGCGGGAGCAAGTGCAGAAAATCGAAGAGAAGATTCTTGCCATCACGGGCAAAAATGTGGAGTTTAATATGGAGTGGACTCGCTCGCAGCGTAAATGCGAGCAGGTCGAAAAGTTGATTTGGAAGCGTAAATACCTACTCGACGAGATGTTTGTCGCTACGCCCGAGGAGGTGGTGCGTATGGAGCAGGTGAACAATCGTTTGTACGACCTTACTCAGAAAATGTATGTCCGTACTGAGGCAGTCTATCGTAAGATGGCTGCGGCTACCTATGACCCCGAATTTGATGACGATGTGGAGATTGAGGGCTCGCTCCGTTTTTCTCTGAATGGGTACAGCTCAGTTTTGCCAATGGCGAATGACGGCTACTACGGTTCGGATTTTTACGAGATGTTTTGCGTCGTTGATTGGCTCTACACTTGCGAGCATCTGAAATTGGAAGAGGTGGAAAATTGTTGGTGTCTTCTCTCGCCAGCCAATTATCGCCCCGAGATGACACGAGAAGAGTTGGGGATAAAAGACGACCTCAACGACGGCACTACTTGGTATGAGTCAGTGCAGCCGGCTGCCGATAAGTTGAGCCACCTCTGCATCTGCCACGCCATTCACGATTTGAGCGACCATAAGCCCTACTCTATTCCCGACATTCTGCGTATGAATGATTTTTGGGTTGAGGTTACAGTCAAACACCAACTCATTGTCGAGCAGGACGGCAGTCGCCTCCATTGGTGGGAACGTTGTTCTTTTGAGGAATTTAGGGATAAATTTGTGCGCGAGGCAGAGCGGAATCGTGCGCCACAAATCCGACTTGGGCAGGAGATTTACAACCGTACTCAACTATAT
>JAZLDY010000057.1:0-20314 GCA_045614965.1 Tidjanibacter sp. | reverse complement strand
TTTTATTTGTATCTTTGCAGGCTAAATAAGAGATTGAAAATCATAACATAATAAAAACAGAACTATGAACATTATCAAAGAGGCTCGCAAAGACCAAACTGCGATTATCAAAATCACCGTTGCAGAGGCTGACTACGCCGCTGAGGTGGACAAAAAACTCCGTGAGTACAAACGCAAAGCCAACATCCCCGGTTTCCGTCCCGGTATGGTACCTATGGGTATCATCAACAAGATGTACCGCAAGGGTGTAGTTGCCGAGACCGCCTACAAGATGGCTTCCGACAGCTGCTTTGAGTACATCGAGAAGGAGGGTATCGACTATATGGGCGACGTGCTCCCCAGCGACGAGCAGGGTGCTTTCGACTTCGACAACAACACCGAGCACGAGTTCATCTTCGAGCTTGGCTTGGCTCCCAAGGTGGAGTTGGAGCTCTCCGAGAAGGACAAGGTTACCCGCTACAAAATCAAGGTAGATGAGGAGATGCGCAGTGGCTACCGTGGCCAATTCCTCCGCACCTATGGTCGCTTGGTAGATGTTGACGTGGTTGAGAAAGACGAGGCAGTGATGTGCACCCTCGACAATGGCGACATCAAGAGCGAGGATGCCTATGTTGGTCTTATCAGTATGAGCGACGAGGAGCGTAAGCCCTTCATCGGCAAGAAGGTTGGCGACCAGATGATTGTAAACGTGAATGAGCTCTACAAGAGCGCACAGCAGAGGGCTTCGGTGTTGGGCGTTAAGGAGAACGAGTTGGGCGACATCAAGCCCGAGTTCAACCTTACCATCACCAAGATTCGCAAGTATGCCGACCCCGAGATGAACGAGGAGTTCTTCAAGATGGCCTTCCCCGAGGGTAACGTAACCAGCGAGGAGCAGTTCGAGAAGTTCATCGACGAGAAGATTGCTGCCGAGTTGAAGAAGGAGAGCGACTATGTGTTCACCAACACCTTGCGTGAGTACCTCGTGGAGAAGGCAAACCTCACCCTGCCCGAGGGCTTCCTGAAACGCTGGTTGCTGGCAATCAACGAGGGTAAGTTCACTATGGAGGAGATTGAGAAAGACTTCGCACCCTTCGCAGAGATGATGAAGTGGAGCGCAGTACAGAAACACTTTGCCAAGACCTTGAATGTGGAGGTTAAGCAGGATGATATGTTGGCCGAGGCCAAGGCTTATGCAGCTGCACAGTTTGCCCAGTATGGTATGATAAACGTGGCTGACGAGATGCTCGCCAACTACGCACAGCAGATTCTCTCCAACAAGGAGGAGGCCAACAAGCTCATCGAGAAGGTTTATGAGCAGAAGGTTATCGAGGCTGTAACTCCTTTGGTGAAGGTTTCCAGCAAGAGTGTTACCATTGCTGAGCTCAACAAAATCCTCGCTAAAAAGCAGAAATAGTCGGTGATTTTGTTGTTGCACTGCGATAAGCGGGCTCCTCATTTGCGTTAGCAAACTGCGGGCCCGCTTTCTTGTTTGGCACAAAAATCGCCACGTTCTTTTGCTTCTTGGGGGGGCTGACGTCTAACGTCCAACGTCTAACATACCCCTCCGCCACTTTGTGGCACCTCCCCTAACTTAGGGGAGGAGTTTTTTTCACGGGTATCTTTTTTAATACCCAAGACCTCGGAGGGACCCCACCTTTTTCACGGGTATCTTTTTTAATACCCGTGCCAAAGGCACACCAAAATTTTCAATTTTCCATTTTCAATTTTCCATTTTCGCAAATGCGAATAAGCGAGGGCAGAGGCCACTTGTGGACTATGCAGAGCGAGAGCATTTTAGACAAAATTTTATTTTGTCAATTTTCCATTTGTTTCGTATCTTTGAGCGACCATTTACGCCATTGGTGCGTAGTTTGCATTAGTTGACAATTAGAACATACACGAAATATGAAAAACGAGTTTCAAAAATTTGCCCTTTCGCAGGGTGTTTCGTCGCTCAACCTCCACAGGTATCGGTCCTTTACCGATGCCTATGTGTCGCCGACGGTCATTGAGGAGCGCAAGTTGAATATGGCGCAGATGGATGTTTTTTCGAGGCTTATGATGGACCGCATCATCTTCCTCGGTGCGCCCATCGACGACGATGTGGCCAACATCATCGAGGCGCAACTCCTCTTCCTCGAAACACAAGACCCCGAGAGGGACATCCAAATCTATATCAACTCGCCCGGTGGTAGTGTGTCGGCCGGCTTGGGTATCTACGACACTATGCAGCTTGTGGCCCCACGAGTATCGACCATCTGTACGGGTATGGCAGCCTCGATGGGTGCTGTGTTGCTCACCGCAGGTGCCAAGGGTAGTCGTGCTGCTCTGCCCCACAGCAGGGTGATGATTCACCAACCTCTGGGTGGTGTGCAGGGACAGGCTTCCGACATCGAAATCACCGCACGAGAGATTCTCAAATACAAGCAGGAGCTCTACCAGATTCTCTCCTCCCACTCCGGTCAGCCCATCGAGCGCATCGCTGCCGATGCCGACAGGGACTATTGGATGAGGGCAGAGGAGGCCAAGGAGTATGGACTCATCGACGAGGTGATTGTGAGCCGTAAGAGTTTGACAAACAAATAGTAGAGAGAGGAAAAAAGTAATGGCAAAAGATAATAATAAGCGTGGAGGCTACGATTGTTGTTCCTTCTGTGGTCGCAGTGCTGCGGAGGTGGGAACGCTCTTTTCGGGTATGAATGGGGCGACCATCTGCGACGAGTGTGTGGAGAGGGGCTACGATGTGTTGCAGGAGCAGAACGCCTCCAAGAAGAAGAAAACGGCCAAGGGTGGTGCTCCCATTCGCAGGGAGGATGTGCCCAAGCCTGCCGAGATTAAGGAGTTTTTGGACAAATATGTGATTGGTCAGGATGCCGCCAAGAAAACTCTCTCGGTGGCGGTCTATAACCACTACAAGCGCATCCTCGCCAAGGGAGCCGAGAAGGCTGTCAACGACGAGGTGGAGATTGAGAAGTCCAATATTATTATGGTGGGCGAGACAGGTACGGGTAAGACCCTGCTGGCCCGCACCATTGCACGCCTCTTGAAGGTCCCCTTTGCCATTGTGGATGCCACGGTGCTCACGGAGGCAGGCTATGTGGGCGAGGATGTGGAGAGTATTCTTTCACGCCTTTTGCAGGTGGCCGACTACGACGTGGAGCAGGCCGAGAGGGGCATTGTCTTCATCGACGAGGTGGACAAGATTGCACGCAAGAGCGACAACCCCTCCATTACTCGTGATGTGAGTGGTGAGGGTGTGCAGCAGGCCCTGTTGAAGATTTTGGAAGGTACGGTGGTGAATGTGCCCCCACAGGGAGGACGCAAACACCCCGACCAGAAGTTTGTGCAGGTCAACACCAGCAACATCCTCTTTGTGTGCGGTGGCGCATTTGATGGTATCGACAAGAGGATTGCCGATAGGCTCAACACCCGAGTTGTGGGCTTCAACCAGAGCGCAGCGGTACACATCGACCGCAAGAACCTGATGCAGTATATCACTCCCCAGGACCTTCGCTCGTTTGGACTCATTCCCGAGTTGGTGGGCCGTATGCCGGTGCTGACCTACCTCCAACCCCTTGATAGGGAGGCCCTGCGCCAGATTCTCACCGAGCCCAAGAACTCCATCATCAAACAATATGTGCGCCTCTTTGAGCTGGACGGCGTGAGGGTGGAGTTTGACGACGAGGTTATGGACTACATTGTGGAGAAGGCCCGAGAGTTCCGCCTTGGTGCTCGTGGTCTGAGGAGTATCTGCGAGGCCATAATGACGGATGCGATGTTTGAACTTCCATCGTCGGAGAGCAAGGAGTTCAGGGTTACGCTGCCCTACGCCAAGGAGCGTATGGAGAGGGCCAAAGCACTTGCCCGTTAATAATTAAAAAGTCGATTGTCGATTGACGGTTGATGGTTGACAAAAACAACAATGGCTTCTCTGCGTGAGAAGCCATTGTTGTTTTTACCATTAGAATCGGTAACCGACCGCTATGCCCCACGAGATGAAGCGAACGTCGTCGGCCAAGCGTGCGTAGTCGATGGAACGGAATTGGTTGTGGTAGCGAAGGTCGATGGTCCACTCCTTCCAGTCAACACCAATCTCCGAGCAGTGGCCCCAGGGGTCCCTATCCAACATATCGGCCACAGCATTTTGGTAGGCGTTGTCGGTGTCCTTCCACGAGGTGTTGGCCGTGGCGAAGATGTTGCCCGTCCACGTTGGACCCCAGCCTCCACGCAGCAGCAGCCCATTGGGGAATTTGTAGCCACCACCGATAATCAGCGGGAAGTTGAAGCAGCCTGCAAGCGCATTGTTGCCACCCTTGCCGATGTACCAATCCATAGCCCACACTGCATCCAGCTGTGCATAGAGCACCACGCCTGTCTTTTTGATGGGGAGCATACCCCTCAGGTAGCCGCCCAACTGAACACCCGCATTGAGGCCATTGAGCATAGAGTTGAGAGAGGTGGTGTTGGTCTGTGCGTGCTGAGTGGGCGAGGAGAGTCCCACACGGGGGCCACACACAAAATATTGCTGGCGAATCTCCTTTGCGCTCTTGCCGCTTTGTGCCTCGGCCGAGAAGAGGGCCGTCAGGACAAACAATGCCGATATGATAATCTTTTTCATAGCAATCAAGTCTGTTTATTCGTTAATTGTGCCGATGGTCCACTGCGAGAATGGGGTGGGGTAGTCTGCCTCCACACTGCGGCTCTGGGTGCTCACCTCGTAGTCGGTCTGGGAGTGTGTCATCTTGGTTGACCCATCCAAGCCGTCCCAAGTGCCCGCAAAGGTGGTTGCAGCCTTTTGGGCCTCGTCGTAGTTCCAAATCTGGAAGCCACACTCGCCCACAATCTCCACCAAGTAGCCCGAGGCGTTCTCTTCAATCTTGTCGGTTTTGATGACGATGGGCTCCTTGCCAGAAGCACCGCCACCGTAGAATTTCAAAATCTGTTTGACCACGTCGCCCTCTCGGGAGTAGGTCCAAAGGGTGTCGTTCTCGAAGGCGTTCACACGATTCTCCTCCTCGCCCTCTTTGGAGAACCAACGGCGGTGGTCGTAGTCGGTACCATCAAAGGTGAGGGTTTGGGCCTCGGGGTCAAATGTGCCCACAAGGCGGGGGCGGTTCAGGCCAAACCAACCACTTGCCACATACTCATATTTGTCGGTCTTGTAGAGTCGCAAGTAGAACGAGCCTCTGTTGGGGTTGATAGCCTCCACCAAGGGGGTATATTCGGTGTTGTAGTAGCCCACCTTGATAAGCGGAGCCTTCTCGTCGTCCACGAGAGTGAGGGTTGTCTTCTTGCTGCTACCGATGGTGGAGCCCTTCACATCCACAATCTCAAACTCGATTTTGATTGTTTGCTGTTGGAGATAGTCGTTGGGCTTGCTCTTGAAGAAAACCTTTTTGTTGTACTCGGTGTAGGTTACCTGGATGCCCGAAACCTCAAAGGTTTTGTTGTCGATATTCCTGACGACATACTCAGGCTGGTTGTCGTCAATCTCAAATTCGATAATATCATTCCACCCTAACTCCTTGCCGGCATTGTCCTTGCCGGCCACAACCTTGCCCTGGATGGTTACCTCCACGGGCCACTCCACAGGGCTCTCCATCTGATAGACGGCAACGTAGCAACCGTCGTAGCCTTCGGTGTAGCTGTATGTCGAGTAGGCAAACGAAACATCGGGTGTTCCGGGCTCTTTGGAGCAGGCGGTCAGGGCGACCATTGCGCCGAGAGAGAGTATTAACAGTTTGAAAAATCTCATCATTGTTGTCTGTGTTTTTTGTGGGGCCGTCCCATAGGGACGGGCATACATCCCACAAAGGTAACGTAATTTTTGAGAAAAAAGTGCAGTGTGCCCAATTTTGTTTGTTTTGCTGTGTGTGGGTGGGATATTTTGAGCAGAGGAACGGGAGGTTTGGGACATAAACAAAAAGGGTTGGCGTTGTGCCAACCCTCTGTGACTCCGACAGGACTCAAACCTGTAACCTTTTGATCCGTAGTCAAATGCTCTATTCAATTAAGCTACGGAGCCGAATTGCGAGTGCAAATATACGAACTTTTTTTCTTCTCTGCAAGCGTTTTTGTGAAATTTTTTATTTTTCCGCCTTTTTGGGTGTGTCTGCCAAGGCCTATGCGTGGTGAGTGGTTGGCTCCAACTAATGGTGTCCGCACTCGTGGTGGTCGCACGCCTGGCCGTTGTCGAAGACAAAGCCACGCAGGTAGGTCTGCACCAGCACCTCCACGCTGCCCGAGCAGCCCCTCACAACCCTTATGCCATTGCGTTCCAAGACGTTCTTGGCACCCTGGCCCATATTGCCGGCCAGCATAACCTCCACGCCCATCTCGGCCAACACGCCCGCAATGCCACTCTTGCAGCCACAACCTTGTGGCGCAGGGAGTGTCTGGGTGTCAACAACTTCGCTATTCTCGATGGTGAAAATGGTGTAGTGGTCGCAGTGGCCAAAGTGGTCATCCACACGTCCCTCTCTTGTAGGAATTGCAATCTTCATCATACTTAATGGTCTAACATCTAACGACTTTTGAAATTGAAAATTGAAAATTGAAAATGGAAAATTAAGGTGCGCCGTTGGCGCAGAGTTTTATTTTCTTTTCCACTCTTTCAGCCCTTTCAGCCCTTTTGACATACCCCTCAGTCGCTTTGCGACAGCTCCCCTGACTCAGGGGAGCAGCTTTCCTTTTCTGCTCTTTCTGCTTTTAGGGAATTTAGGGGCCTTAGGGAGGTTAGGGAAAGGGGGGATAATTTTGAATTTTGAATTTTGAATTTTCAATTTTCAATTTTCAATTTTCAATTTTCAATTCCCTCCTATCCCATACGGTTTTTGTAGTCTTCATAGCCGAAGCGGCGCACAATCTCCACCTCTCCGTTGGTGTGGGCAATGGCTATCGAGGGGTGCGACACGCCGTTGAACATTGTGGTCTTGACCATCGTGTAGTGTATCATATCCTCAAAGACTATCCTATCGCCAACCTCGGGGCGTTTGTCGAAGGCCCAATGGCCCACCCAGTCGCCTGCCAAACAACTGTTGCCACCAATGCGCCACCTCTCCTCGCCCTCCTCGGGGTCGTGTGCGCCCACCACTGCGGGCTTGTAGGGCATCTCCAAGCAGTCGGGCATATGGCACGCAAACGACACATTCAGCACGGCCGTACGCTCGCCTCCGCCCTCCACAATGTCCTCCACAGTGGCCACAAGGGTACCTGTCCTCCAAGTGAAGGCACTGCCGGGTTCGAGGATGATGCGCAGGTGGGGGTGTCGGCTCTTGAACTCACGGAGGGTGCTGATGAGCAGGTCAACATTGTAACCCTTCCTTGTCATAAGGTGTCCACCGCCCATATTGAGCCACTTGATGCGGTCGAGGTAGTGTCCGAACTTCTGCTCCACGACCTCCAATGTGGCCACCAAGTCCTCCGCATCGCTCTCGCAGAGAGAGTGGAAATGGAGGCCCTCGATACCCTCGGGCAGCTCGGTGAGCACCTCGGCCCTCACACCCAAGCGGCTGGTGGGCGAAGCGGGATTGTAGAGGTCGGTCTCCACGGTGGAGTACTCGTGGTTGATGCGCAGACCACACGAAATACCCCTCAGCATAGCCTGTGGGGCAAACCTGTGCCATTGGCCCAGCGAGTTGAAGGTGATGTAGTCGCTGTAACTCATAATCTCCTCCCACTCGGAGTCGGTATAGACGGGTGCGTAGGTGTGGGCCCTCTGGCCATACTCCTCCCACACGAGCCTTGCCTCGGCCAACGAACTCGCCGTTGCACCGTCGGAGTGCTCACGCAGGATGGGGAAGATGCTCCACATAGCCGAGGCTTTCAGGGCCACGATAATCTCCACGCCGGCCTCCTTACGTACACGGTCAATGACCGCCATATTTTTCATCAACTCCGCCTCCTCCAACACATAGCAAGGCGACGGAACGGTGTTGTAGTAATTCAAAATTACTTCTTTGTCTAACGTCTAATGTATTTTTTTGATTAGCAAAAAGGGGCTTTAAGTCCCTAAGGTCTTTAAGGCCCCTAAAATTTGTCGGTCGACGGTCGACGGTTGACGGTCGACTTACAGCTCCAAGTCCACGTCGTGCAACTCTACCCAAGGCAGGCCCTGAGGTCCAAGCTCGGCCAAGAATGGATCGGGATCAAACTCCTCCACGTTGTGCACACCGGGTTTCACCCACAAGCCTTTGGCAAACATCGCAGCACCGAGGGCAGCAGGTACACCTGTGGTGTAGCTCACAGCCTGTGTGCCGGTCTCCTTGTAGGCCTCTGCGTGGTCGCAGTTGTTGTAGATATAATAGGTCTTCTCCTTGCCATCCTTGATACCCTTGATGCGGCAACCGATGGAGGTCTCGCCGTGGTAGTTCTCACCGAGGGTTTTGGGGTCGGGAAGAACTGCTTTGAGGAATTGGATGGGCACAATCTCCTGTCCGTTGTACATAATGGGGTCGATGCGGGCCATACCGATATCCTGAATAACCCTCAGGTGGGTGAGGTACTCCTGACCGAAGGTCATCCAGAACCTTGCCCTCTTGATGGTGGGGAAGTTCAGCACAAGGCTCTCCAACTCCTCGTGGTAGAGCAGATAACTCTCCCTCGGGCCGATGTTGGGGTAGTTGAGCGTCTTGTGTATTTCGAGCGAGCCGGTGGTTACCCAGTCGCCATTCTCCCAATAGCGCCCCTTCTGGGTAATCTCACGGATGTTAATCTCGGGGTTGAAGTTGGTGGCGAAAGCCTTGCCGTGGTTGCCTGCGTTGCAATCTACAATGTCGAGGTAGTGAATCTCGTCGAAGTGGTGCTTGGCAGCATAGGCGGTGAAGATTGCGCTCACACCTGGGTCGAAACCGCAACCGAGAATGGCGGTAAGGCCGGCCTTCTCAAACCTCTCACGGTAGGCCCACTGCCACGAGTACTCAAAGTGTGCCTCGTCGAGGGGCTCGTAGTTGGCCGTGTCGAGGTAGTTCACACCACACTCCAAGCAGGCATCCATAATGGTAAGGTCCTGATAGGGGAGTGCTACGTTGATAACGATGTCGGGCTTGAACGAGCGCATCAGCTCACACAATTCGGGCACGCTGTCGGCATCCACCTTGGCGGTCTGGATGCGGTCGCCACCGATGGCGGCAGCAATTTGGTCGCATTTGCTTTTTGTGCGGCTGGCGAGCATAACTGCCGAGAATACGGGGTTGGCTGCCACCTTGTGTGCCACGACGGTACCAACACCGCCTGCACCGATAATGAGTACTCTACACATAGTCGTTAGGTCTGTTTTTGTGTGTTTATATATCGTTTGTTTTTGTTGCTACAAATTTTCCAACTTACAAATATAGGATAATAAATGGAAAATGGAAAATGGAAAATGGAAAATTGAAAATTATTCCCTAAACTCCCCAAATTCCCTAAACTCCCTAAACTCCCTAAGGACTTTAAGGCCCTTAGGGAAAAGTTGGCAGACCGCTGAATGCTGACGACTGTCAACTGTCAACTGAAAACTATCAATCTTGTGTAAGTATGAGTCCCGCTGCGCCCAGCGAGCCGGCACGGTTGCCCAGGGTGGCAGCCACAATCTCCGTGTGGGCTCCGCACACCTCCATCATATTGGCAGCGGTGTGCCTACGGATGCCCTCGAAGTAGAACTCGCCCGCCTCCGAGATACCTCCGCCAATGACCACCTTCTGTGGGGCGAAGATGTTGATGAAGCTCCTCACACCCTGACCGAGCCACTCCCAATGCTCCTCCATTGTTTGGGTGGCCTCCGCTTCGCCCTCGTGGTAGTGGGCAACAATCTCTCGGCCGTTGGTCTGCTCGGGGGCGATACCTTTGCGCTCGGCATAGCGGCGCACGAGTGCCGAGGTGGAGGCGTAGTGTTCCAAGCACCCCACAGCACCACAAGCGCACCTCTCGCCACCTGCCACCAGCACAATGTGGCCCAACTCCATACCTCGGCCTTGCCAGCCGCCCTGCAACTTGCCGCCAATGAGCACTCCGCCGCCAATGCCCGTGCCAACGGTGAGGAAAACCACATCCTCGGCCCCTTGGGCTGCCCCATAGAGCGTTTCGCCCAGAGCCATAAGGTTGGCATCGTTGCCCAGCAGGGTAGGCAGGGAAGTGTGGGCTGTGAGCCTTGCGCCCACGTTGACATTCTCCCACCCCTCGATGTTCTCCGCACCGCCGAGCACGCTCTGGCCGTCGGGCGAGATGATTCCGGGGGTGCCAATGCCGACACCCTCGACCTCCACGCCACTCTCTTTTGCTGCCCTCAGGCACTCGTCGGCAGCCCCACAGAGGGCCACCAACACGGCCTCGGCACCTTCGGTTGCGGGGGTGGGAGTGAGTCCCTCAAAGAGAAACTCTCCCGAGGAGGAAATGAGTGCATATTTGATTGTTGTGCCACCGAGGTCAATGCCTATGGCATAGCGAGTTGTGTTCATAGTTGATATTTTGAGTTGTCAGCATTCAGCAATCAGTTGACGGGAAGAGCGGTAGATGCCAACCGCCTGCCTGCGGCAGTCGTGGGAAGACGGACATACCCCTCCGGCACATTGTGCCACCTCCCCTAACTTAGGGGAGGGGTGGGCGGGGTGCTCCCGAAACTCCCCACACTCCCGAAACTCCCACCTACCTCACGGGTAACAAAAAAGATACCCGTGAAGAAGGAGGAGAATTTTCAATCGTCGGTTGACAGCCGTCGGTTGACGGTTGACGGTTGACGGTGGAGAAGATTTAGTTCTTCTCCACCCAGATTGGCGAGCTCCACGCCCACTGGCCATTGCGTTGGCGCACACGAACATAGTAGTAGTCGGTGGCCTTCTCGGGACAGTTGTCGGTGAGTACCTCGCCCACGGCAAAGGTGTTCTCTGTGGCCGCCCTGTGGAACTGCACAGCCTCGCTCAACCAGCCCCTCATAAAGTGGGCCTTGCTGCCCTCCAACAGTTCGTCGAGGGTGTAGGCGAACTTCTGGCCGTTCACCTCGGCGATAATCTTACCCTTGCGTGGCATCGTTACGTCCAGCACCACGCCCTGCGTTGCGGGGGTGGTGGTATTGGGATTTTTGGTGGAGTAGAGGTCCAACTCCACACTCTTGTCGGTGGTATTGAGGAGTCGGTTGACCCTTGTGCGGAACTCGGGCTCGCCCGGTTGTGGCGAGGTGAATGCTGCGCCCCTAAAACAAGGCTGCACGCCATTGAGTGTACCCTCCGAGAGGCGCAGGCGGCCCTGCCAATGAACATATTCCTCCTCCCTGTTCCAGCCGAAGTCAATCTTAACCTTCGCCCTGATGGTCTGCTCGGCGGGCTTAACCACCGTGTGGGGTGCACTCAGGCGTGAGAGGCATTGGCCGTTCTTGATGACATCCACATAGTCGATGTGGTTCATAGCCTCCACCGCCACATAAATCTCCCTGGTGTTGCCCGAGGTAACGTCGCCCATCCTTGCGCCATTGATGCGGAAGTCAATCTTAATCTTGTCGCCCGTGGCACCGCAAACGTGCCTTGCGGCCATAGCGTTCCAGAGGCTCTCCTTGTCCAGCTTGTCGCACACCACACCGATACGGCCGTCGCCATAGCTACCCGGGTAGCCTGCGTGTTGGTCGGTGGAGCACATCAGGCCAAACTTGTGGCCCTTGTCGAGTCCATACTGCACCGAGCCCTCCCAAGTGCGGGGGCCCATATCGTGCAGGTAGTCCATATCGCCCTGGTCGTTCTCGGCCAAGCCGTGGCGTGAGTACATCTCCACAAAGGGGGTCTGCTCGTCCTGCTTGAAGGCATCCCAATTATAGCCCCTGAACCCTGTGATGTAGCCCATATGGTGGGGAGTAACGAAGGCCTTATACTTTTTGAGCTTGCGTTTCAAGTCGGGCACACTCCTACACTCCAACAGCGGGGTGTCGTAGTCGTAGCACAGAGCAACGTGGTCGCCGTGCTCCATAGAGTGGCACTCGTAGGATGTGAAGGTGAGGAACTTCTCGTCCACATTGGCTTCCCTGAGGGCCTTAACGTAGGGCTCCCAGCCACCTGCCCTCAGCCTGCGGAATGCGCTCTCGTGGTAGTCGATAACCCACTCCAAGCGTGGGTCGCCCTTGCCGGGGATGTCGGGCCACAGGGCGTGGGGAGTGATGGACACAAAGTCCAACTGCTCACGGGCGGCAGCGATTGCATCAGAGAGGTCGCCGTGTCCGTAAGTTACGTTGCAGTGGTTGTGTATGTCGCCCCACCATATCTTCATTTCGCCGAGTCCTTCGAGCATCTTCTTCAACTCGGCAGGCACAGCCTTCACATACTTACCACTCTCATTGTCCGAGGTGCAGCCCGCCACTCCGAGTACCGAGCCTGTGGCGGCCAGACCAAGCACGGTCCAACCCGATTTTTTCAAAAAGTCTCTTCTGTCCATATTAGTTATAGTTTTTCTAATCGAGTGCATCTCGTGGGTAAATTTTGCACCGCTCTGCGATAGCCGACTTCCTCATTTACGCAGAGTAAACTGCGGAGTCGGCTTCTCGTTTGGCACAAAATTTCCTCCACGATATGCCCTCTTAGCGTTGTTGCGTTGTGTGTGTTTTTTTATATCTTTTGCACCGCTCTGCGATAGCCGACTTCCTCATTTGCGATAAGCAAACTGCGGAGTCGTCTTCTTGTTTGGCACAAAATTTCCTCCACGATATGCCCTCTTAGCGTTGTTGCGGGTGTGTGTTTTTTTATATCTTTTGCACCGCTCTGCGATAGCCGACTTCCTCATTTGCGATAAGCAAACTGCGGAGTCGTCTTCTTGTTTGGCACAAAATTTTCCTCCACGATATGCCCTCTTAGCGTTTTTGCGTTGTGTGTTTTTTTTTAGTGAGTTTAGGGAATTTAGTGAGTTTAGTGAGTTTAGGGATATGGCACTTGCAATTCCTTAACCTCTCAACACTCCCTAATTTCCCTTTCTGCTCTTTCTGCCCTCAATTTTGAATTTTGAATTTTGAATTTTCAAAGGCTTTCTGCTCCCTTGAACCATTCAAACTCCCTCTCCGTTGGGTCGGTGTCGCCGCACTCCCTCTGCACCTCTTCCAGCAGTGTGTGGAGGTGGGCACGGGTGTTGGCATAGTCGGGGTGGTCATACACGTTGGTCATCTCCCCCTCGGTGCCCTCTCGCAGGTCGTAGAGTTCCCACTCGTCCACGTCGTTATAGAAGTGGATGAGTTTATAGTCGTTGGTGCGGATGCCGTAGTGTCGTTTCACCGAGTGCCACGAGGGGTATTCGTAGTAGTGGTAATAGACCGCCTCCCTCCAATCCTCTGGCACTGTGCCCTTGCGTGAGGTGAGCACCGGCACCAGCGAGCGACCCTGAATATCGCTGGGTATCTCCACCCCCGCAAACTCCAACAGGGTGGGGGCAAAGTCGATGTTCATAGCGAGTGCTTTGGTGCGTGTGCCGGCCTTTACAGCCTTGGGGTAGCGCACCAAGAGGGGTGTGCGGTGGCACTCCTCATACATAAACCTCTTGTCGAACCAGCCGTGCTCGCCCAGGAAGAAGCCCTGGTCGGAGGTGTAGATGATGATGGTGTTGTCCAGCTCGCCAATGCTCTCCAAGTGTGCCATCAGTCGGCCCACGTTCTCATCCACGGCCTTGATGACGGCGCAGTAGTCCCTCATATATTGCTGATACTTCCAGCGGGTAATCTCCTCCTCGCTTACGCCACGCTTCTGCATCGCTTTCCACTCCTCGATGCGGGGTGCGTAGGCCTCGTCCCAGCGGGCCTTCTCCTCCGGGGTCATACGGTCCCACGCAGCCTTGAACTGCTCCACCGAGGCTCGGTGGTTGTTGGCACGGCTCACATCAGCCACATTAGCGTTGCTCCAATCGCCCAAGTTGTAGGGTGCTTCGAGCTGCTCTCGTGTCATCACTTTGAGGTCCCACTCGGGCCACATATGCGTTCCAATCTCCATCTCCTGCTCCCGTGCGGCGGTGCCTCGTCCGCTGTAATCGTCCAGCAGGGTGGCGGGTTCGGGGAAGGTGTGGTCGTTGTAGATACCGAGGTGTCGCTGTGCGGGCATCCAGTTGCGGTGGGGTGCTTTGTGGTAGTAGAGCATCGCAAAGGGACGCTCTGTGTCGCAGTTGTTGATGAAGTCGATGGCCTTGTCGGTGATGATGTCCGTAACGTAGCCCTCCTCGACCACAACTCCATCCTGCTCCCAGAATTGTGGCGCATAGTACTCGCCCTGGCCAATCAGTATGCTCCAATAGTCAAACCCCTGGGGCTCGCTGTTGAGGTGCCACTTGCCAATCATTGCGGTTTGGTAGCCGCTCTCGTGGAGCAACTTGGGGAAGGTTTGCTGGTCGCCATCGAAGGTGCGGGAGTTGTCCGTAAAGCCGTTGGCGTGGCTATATTTGCCCGTGAGGATACACGCCCTCGAAGGGCCCGATATGGCGTTGGCCACATAGCAGTTCTCGAAGAGCATACCCTCCTCGGCCAAGCGGTCGAGGTTGGGGGTGTGCATCAGGCTACTGTCGTAGCAACTCAACGCCCTGCACGTGTGGTCGTCGGTCATCATAATAATAATGTTGGGCCTCTCGGGGGCCTTCTCGGCACACCCTGTGAGTGCTGCTGCTACGGGCAGCGCAACGCCCACACCGGAAAGTACTTTATTCTTCATAGTTTCCAAATTGACAAAATAGATTTTGTCTAAAATGCTCTTGCTCGGCATAGTCCACAAGTGACCTCTGCCCTCGCTTATTCGCATTTGCGAAAATTGAAAGTTATGGTGCGCCATTGGCGCAAAAATGTTTACTAATTACTCTTTGCTCTTTTCAACCAACGGCCCAAGGGCTCGGATGAGTTGTTTGTCGCCCGTGTGGAGGCCCCAGGCATACATCTTCTCACGCAGTCGCTCAATGGTGGGGGCATATCTCTTCTCCACCGCAAGGTTGACCATCTCGCCCCTGTCGTTCTCCATATCGAAGAGTTGTTCACGGTTGCGGAAGTGGTTGTAGAGCACATATTTATATTTGCCCTCCACAATGGCCCAGCCCCTTACGTTAATCTCCGAGAGTAGGGTTTCAATAAACACCTCTTCGTGCAGGGGGGCCTCCTCTTTGTGGAGCACACTACGCAGCGACTTACCCCTATATTTATCTTCGTCCAACTCCACACCACCATAGTCGCAGATGGTCCTCACAAGGTCCAAGCCGATGTTGGATAGTGCTGTGGTGTTGGTTGCCCCACGGAGGGCCTTGCGGTCGCTCTTGGGGGCTTTCACTATCAGCGGAACATTCACACACTCCTCCTGCAATATCCACTTCTGATTCCAATGGTGGGAGGCTGCTCCGTCGCCGTGGTCGCTGCAAAAGAGTATGAGCGACGAGTCGTAGAGCCCACTCTCTTTGAGCAGGGCCACAAGGTCGCCAATGTGCCTATCGACCCTCTCGGTCAGGCGATAGTAGGCCCATAGGTACTCCCTCCAATTGTCCTCGGTGTAGGTGGCCGTGGGGTGGGAGCGAGGGTGGGAGGCCTTGCGCAAGCCTATGGCCTCGGGCTCGTAGGTGGAGGGTTGGAAGTTGCTCGGCAGGTTGGGGCACTCCTCCGTGTGGGGAATCGCCACCTCGCCATAGGGCAAGGTCTGGCTGCGTGCAAACTCGCATATCTCGTGGGGGTCGAGGAACGAAGCCACAAGGAACAGCGGCTTTTTGGGGTCCCTCTCGGCGAGTGCCGAGGCTATGTTCTCAACCATTGTGCGGTCGTCCATATCGCACACCTTCTTGAAACCACGCCCCTCTTCGGGGAGGTTTACCTCGCTGGCGTGCCACTTGCCCGCATAGAACGATTCATAGCCCGCCTCGCTCATCAGGTAGCCGATACTGCGGCTCATAGCCTCCTCGTCGGGTTGGATGCCGTTGTCGGTAGCACCAATCTCGGTGGGCATAAGTCCCGTCATCATCGAAGCCCTACACGGGCCACTCAGGGGGAATGGGCAATAGGCCCTTTCGAGCCTCACGCCATCTTCGGCCAGCGCATCCATTGCGGGGGTTTGGAGGTGTGGGTTACCTGCACAACTCATCGCCGAGGCGGTCTGCTGGTCGGTCATAATGAGGATGATGTTGGGGCGGGGGTCCTCCTTGGGTGCGGGGGTGGAGGCCACAGCCGTTGCGGGGGCCACGAGTGCTCCGGCAAGGAGGGCCGAGTGGGTGAGGGTGTCTATCTTCATAGCCATTTAAGGTTGCAATGTTTTCGGTTCCATTGTGGGCCATCCTCCCACAGGGAGAGGGGGCTGTTACATTTCGCAAATATAAAAATTTAGTTTGAGAAATGGAATTGCTTTTGTGTATTTTTATCCCTTGCCAAACAAAAAAGCCGCACTGCGTGGTGCAGTACGGCTTGTGTGGTCCGGGGGAGTGCCCCTCGTGTTCTATTTTTCCTCCGCTTTGGGCAGGTTGCGTTTGAGCAGAAGTGCGCCCAACACTGCCGAGAGGATGGTACCGCAGAGGATACCCAACTTGGCACTATCGAGCATTGTCCTGCCATCGGCACCCAGAGGCGAGTAGGAGAGGTCGGCGATGAACATCGACACTGTGAAGCCTATGCCGCAGAGCATACACACGCTCGCAAAGGCTTTCCAATCGCTACCCGAGGGCATCGAGGCAATTTTGAGTTTGATGGCCAGCCACGAGAACGACAGCACGCCCACAAATTTGCCTGCTACCAAGCCCAATATCACTGCCAGGCTCACACCCGAGAAGATGTCGCCAATGTGGAATCCACTCAAATCCACACCCGCATTGGCGAAGGCAAACACGGGAAGGATGATGTAGTTGATGAACTCGCTCAAATCGTCCTCCAACTTCTGCAACGGACTGATGAGGTGGTCGGATGCCGACTCGATACTCTTCAAGGTCTGAATCTGGTCTTTGGAGAGCACCACAACGTGGTTCTTATCGGTAACCTCCGTTACGGGGAACTCGTTGATGTTGTTACGAATACGCTCGATGTAGTACTGCGAGCCCTTGCTCAAACTTGCAGGGATGCAGAAGGCGGCAATCACACCTGCAATGGTGGCGTGGATGCCCGAGTTGAGCATCGCATACCACAGTATAACACCCACTACAAGGTAGAATGTTTTGCTCATAACCTTCATCCTGTTGCCCAAAATCATCACAACCACACAGAGCAGTGCGAGGGCCAAGAATGCCCAACTAATCTCCGAAGTGTAGCATAGAGCAATGACAATGATACCGCCCAAGTCGTCGGCCACAGCAAGGGTTGTCAGAAAGACCTTCAAACTCAGCGGTACCCTCTTGCCGAACATAGCCAACACGCCAAGTGAGAAGGCAATGTCGGTGGCCATAGGGATAGCCATACCCCTCTGCATCAAGGGGTCGTTGGGGCACGAAAGGGCAAACAGCGCAACGGGGATGAGCATACCACCGCAAGCACCAATGATGGGAAGGATGGCCTTCTTTATGGACGAGAGTTCGCCAACGAGAATCTCCCTCTTAATCTCCAAACCTACCGAGAGGAAGAAGAGAGCCATCAGGAAGTCGTTGATGAATGTACCGAAGGTCATTGCGTGGCCGCCGTGGCTGAAAAAGTTGAAGTCGCCAAACGAGAGCGAGATGGGCTGATTCCAAAGGTGGAAGTACCACTCCTTAATTCCGGGTATGTTGGCACACACAAGGGCTGCAACCGTGGCAGCAATGAGCCAAAAACTCGCCGTGGAGTATTTCTTGAACAAACTTAAAAAAGTATAGTTCTTTGGTGTGTTACTTTTGTTTTGCATAAGTTTGGGTTAGAGATTGTGCGAAGGGAGTATGGCTTCAAGCCTACACCATTCGCCTGTTCCACATAAAAGTTTGTGTGTTGTTGTGTTGTTTTTCGGTGGCGAAAGTAGTGATTTTATCGGCTCGTTGTTCTCCTTGGGCAAAAATATGTACAATTTTGGCACAAAAAAAGACCGAACTACTCTCGTAGTCCGGTCCATATTCCGTGCGGTTATCGGCGAAAAATTATTTCTCCTCAACCTCTGCGGGGATAACCTCCACCAACTCCACGGTGAATGCAAGTGCCTGGTTGGGGCCGATCTGCTGGGGAGCCCTCATACCGTAGCCCAACTCCGAGGGAATCCACAACTTAATCTCGCCACCCTCGCCAACGAGTTTCATACCCTCGCTCCAACCTTTGATAACCTGGTTGAGTGCGAAGGTGATGGTGTCGCCACGCTCGTAGGAAGAGTCGAACACTTTGCCATTTTTGAGTTTACCCTCATACATAACCTTCACCTGGTCGGCATCGTTCACAGCCTTCTTCTCGGGGTTGCCCTCACGAACAATCTCATACAAGAGGCCACTCTCGGTCTTCTTCACGTTCTTGCCCTTCTCAATCTCGGCCAGATACTCCTGCGATTTCTCCAAAGCTTTCTGGGGAGCAACCACGTTGAAGTACTCACGCAAGAATGCAAATGCGCTCTCACGGTCCATTACTGCCTCCTCTGCCAATGCGTCCTCAACGCCTTTGTAGAAGAGTTTCATATCCAACTCGTCCTCCAACGAGCCAATCAACTGTGCCAACGAGCCACCAAAGTCGGTACCCAAAGCATACGAAAGGGTGTCAACGTCGTTCTTCATAGCACGACCGCCACCGCAAGAAGCCAACGAGCAAACCATTGCTACCGAGGCCAAAATTACAAGTGCTTTTTTCATTGTTTTGATAAGTGTTTTATTTGGTTAATTTCGATGTTATTCCTCGAACAGGTCGCAAATATAACTATTTTAATTAGATTTTAGTATCAACCCACACATTTTCCACAACATTCGGGCTCCCACATTGGCATCCCACTCGTCGCCTCCCTCGCTCGGAGCAACCTCCACAAGGTCGAAGCCCACAATCCTGCGGCCACTCTTCACAACACTATCCAGCAGATAGAGTGCCTGGTTGAACTCCAAGCCTCCCACCACAGGCGTACCCGTGTGGGGGCAGTGGTCGGCCGAAAGTCCATCAATATCAAAGCTCACATAGACATTCTGTGGCAATTGCTCCACAATCTCCCTGCACTGCTCTGCCCAAGTCTTACCCTCAAACCTCGCCGAGGTGAGCAGGTAGTCGTCAAACTGCACAACCTTGTTGTTCTCCCTCGCAAGGGCCACCTCGTCGTCGCAGTAGTCCCTGATGCCCACCTGCACCAACTTCTCCACCTGTGGCACCTGTTGCAACACATTATACATAATGGATGCGTGCGAGTAGGTGAAGCCCTCATAGGCGTTCCTCAGGTCGCAGTGGGCGTCGATGTGCAACACTCCCAGCGAGCCGTGCCTCTCGCCCAAGGCCTTGATGTAGCCCAGCGGCACGCTGTGGTCGCCACCCACAAGGCCCACCAACTTGCCCCTATCGAGCCACTCGGAGGTCTGCTCATACACCCTCGCATTGAGTTCCTCGCACCCCCTGTTTATCCTGCCAATGCGGGTGCCCATACGCACATTCTTCTCCACATCGCCCCCTCGCTCCAAAAACTCAATAACCCTGCGGGCCTCACGGCGCAACATCTTACTGCGGTCCTGCACCGAGTAGTCGATGGGCACCGTGCCAATACCCTTGCGCCACTCGTCGGGGCTCACAGGGTCGTAGAAGTCCAACTGCACCGAAGCCCCAATGATTGCATCGGGTGCATCCTCCTGGCCTCCACCATAGGAGGCCGTAACGCCCCAAGGCATCGACACCAATACAAGGGCCGACTCCTCCGGTGTGAAAGGCATTCCGAAATAGTTGCCGTTGGCTGCACCAACATCCGATGGGTTATACTCCTTAACGCTCATACAAATCTGTGTTTTGTGTTCCTTTGCGGGTTGTGTGTGCTCCCCTTGGTCGGGGATAATTTGTTTGTTTCGACAAAAATAGTCTAAATTTCTTGGAAAATGTTTGGAACAACAGCATTTTTTATTACCTTTGTGTTATAAAACAGCGGTGGGTGTTCCGTTGGAGTGCCTGTTGTTGTTTTAGTGATTCTTTCATAATCAGTATTTTAAGTTGGGGGGTTGGGGATATCGTGAGATATCCCCAACTTTTTTTTGAAAAACGCAGATTGCGAAAAAACGCAGATTGCGGGTGAATTTTGCACCGCACTTCGATAGGCGAGTTCCTCATTTGCGATAAGCAAACTGCGGACTCGCCTTCTCGTTTGGCACAAAATTCCCCTCGCACTTTGCGTTTTTTTGGTTGGTGGTTTGTTCGTCTTGCCACGACTGCCGTAGGCAGGCGGTTGGCATCTACCGCTCTTCCAATGTCAACCGATGGTTGGGACATCTGGGTCATCTGGGGCGGCTGGGAGTTATAGGGCCCTTATGGGCCTTAAAGTCCTTAGGGCCC
>JAZLDY010000056.1:0-14874 GCA_045614965.1 Tidjanibacter sp. | reverse complement strand
TCGACCTCCCTATATGGCAAACTCCTTTTTGACTCGTTGAACGGTGCTTACGCTGACCCCGCAAATTTTAGCGGTATCACGAACCGACTTGCCCGCTCGGAGCGCACGAATCACCTTCGCATATTCCTCCTGCTTCTGCTCCTTGCTTTTGACACTGCCCACCTTGCGACCCATCTTCACGCCCTTCTCAATCGCCAACTTTCTACCACTGTTGAGGCGGTAGGCAATGTTCTCACGCTCCATCTGGGCACATACACCGAGCACACTGACCATCACTGCCAGATACGGGTTCTCCTTGCCGTCTGCCGAGAAAAGCGACAAACCCTCCTTCTGGAAATAGGCGTTGATACCGTTGTCCTTCAATGTTCGGATGGTATCGAGCACCTCCCATACGGCACGACCGCAACGACTCAATTCCGAGAAGAGCACCACATCGACTTTGTTGCCGACTGCATAGGTAATGCACTCGGTCAAAACGGCACGCTCCTCGTTGCGCTTTGCACCGCTGATATGTTCCTCATATACCTCAACGACCTCCAAACCGTTACAATTAGCGTAGTCGGTCAGGTCGGCAACCTGACGAGAGGTCGATTGCCTCTCGCCCGTGCTGCTTACTCTTGCATAGATTACTGCTGCCTTCATTTTTATCATCTTTTGGTGATAATTTTACTACCAAATTTGGATTAACGCTTGCATCTGGAAACATCTGAACTGACCACGCTCCACATCAAAGTAGGTGCAAACCTTACGGGAGTCACCATCGGTGCCCCTGCCGTTGATATGGTTGCCAACCAAAGCGGGCATCATAGTGCCATAGGCGATGCGTACCTCGCCGCTCTCGAAGGTCGTGTTGATGCCATCGAAAACACCCAGATTGCGACCATCAGTCAGCAAATCACCTCCATCAACAACTCAATTCTTCTGCTTAACAACACCGACAAGGAGTTGGGCGAGTACATTACCGCTCTTGAAGCAGAGGCAGAGAACTTGCAGTCCCAAATCACTGCTACCAACACCAAGATTGATGAGGTGAAAACCGAGGTGCTCTCCACAATTTCGAGCGAGAAGGCAAATATCCTCGCCGAGTTGGAGGCATTGAGGAACACCACCACCGCTCGTTTGGAGGAAATCAATGCAACCATCGCTGAACTCCAAGCGGCAGATGGCGATATGAGCGCACAGATTGAAGTCCTCGAAGCGGAGGCAGCAGAGTTGGAGGCAAAACTCGCCGAGACCAACACCAAAATAGACACCGTAAAAAGTGAACTCACAGAAACCATCAGCACCGAGAAGGCGAACATCCTCGCCGAGTTGGAGGCGTTCAAAGCAACCGTAAATGGTGAGTTGGATGCTATTAAGGCGGTGCTTGAAACTCTCAAAGCAAAAGATGCGGAGTTGGACGGTAAGATTGCCACACTCCAAGAGTATGTAGATGCCGAACTGAAAGCAACCGAGGATTGGGCAACCGCTACATTCTCGACTTTGGAGCAGTACAACGAGGTTGTTGCGACAATCGCCACCATCGAGGGTGCTATCGAGGGATTGAACGAAAGTATTTCCGCCCTCGAAACCCGCATCAATGAGAAGATTGCCAAAGACATCGAAACCGCTTGCGCAACCCTCTCGGCAGATTTGCAGAACGCTGTCAAAGAGGTAACCGAAGCATACACCTCGGCAATCTCCACCGCCAAAAATGAACTCACCGAAGCATACACCACCGCATTGGAGGGTGCAATCTCCGCCCTCGAAACCTCTATGAAGGAGTGGGTAAATGAGCAACTCACCGCCTACTCGACCATCGTGAGCACCGAGGCAAAAATCACCGCCTTGCAGAGCGAGATGGATGGTAAACTTGCGGCACAGAAAACCTATTTGGAGGCGCTCGTGAACGCCCTTTCGTCGAGTGTTACCACCGACATCACCGCTATCAAGAAGCAGATTGCGGACATTGAGGAGGCAATTGCCAAGAACGCCGAGGATATTGAGGCACTGCGTGGTGAACTTGCCGAGCAGAAGGCAGAACTCACCGAAGCATACACCGCCGCTATTGCCGAGGCAATCGCTACTGCCAAGGGCGAGATGAGCAAGGAACTCGCCGCCGAGATTGCTGCCATCAACGAGCGCATCGACAAATCGGACATCGCCGCCATTGAGGCACTGATTGCTCACTGCAAACAGCGTATGGAAACATTGGAGGCAGATGTTGCACAACTCAAATCCGATGTGCTCCAACTACAAATGGATGTTGAGGAGTTGCAGGAGATTACCGAGAAACTCTTGGCGCAAATTCAGTCCATCACCTACATCCCCACCTACGACGATGGCAAAGCAACCATCGACTACCACAGCAAACGAGGCGCACTCGATTTTCAAATTTCGCCCAAGAGCGCAATCAAAGATTTGGAGAAGGTGTGGCAAACCGCACTCTCGGTGAAGGCTGTTGCCACCCAAACCCGTGCCGTGGACTTCATCAACCTCCCCATTACCACCTTCGAAGCTGATGCCACCAATGGAACTATCTCTATCGAGGTAGATGGCACCAACTTGGGCGATGCGTTCTTCGCCGAAAAATCTACCGCCAGCGCCACTATCGAGGTTTCCGACGGCAACAACTACCTCAACTCTGCATACTTTGAGTTCGCTCCATTTGATAGTGCCGAGATAAAATTCAAAGACAATATCGTGAAGGAGTTATGTTTACTTAATTGGGATACAAACAATGATGGCAAACTAACAACAGATGAGGTTTCGGTTGTTTCATCAATAGATGGGGTATTTTCAGATATGTATAAGTTTGAAATAAGTTATAGCGCCAATTACAATTCATATAACTATGATGTAGGCTTTTTGTACTGGGGAAATCATCAAATTTCAACCATAAATGAATTGTGTCACTTTGTGGGTTTACATCAAATATCAAAAACTGCCTTTACATTTGACATAAATCTTATGCAAGTATCATTACCTCCATCTGTAAGTATTATTGATGAAGGGGCTTCAATAACTATTAAGGCATCTAATTCAGACAAGAATGTATACGATAACTTGATTAATTACGAAACAATATACTACGGTGCATTCTCATACACAGCAATACAATCAATTGTTTTGCCTAAAAATCTCGCCAAATTAGGTTCGTATACATTCTATGGGTGCAAATACCTTAAAAATGTTTATTGTGAGGCTACAACACCCCCGTCCATTGGTTCTAAAGTATTCTATGATACTGCCGATGAACTAACAATCTATGTGCCCAATGAGTCCGTTGAGTTGTATAAGAGCAAATGGAGCAATTGGAAGGACAAGATTGTCGGATACGATTTTGAGTAAAAATAATATTTAATCCATAAACCATTAAAATTATGTTTGCAGTTTCACACCCGTTATTGGCTATGATTAGAGATAAGAAAATATTTTTAGAAAGTATGCTTAACAACTTTCCAACTATAAAATCCCTTATTAATGCAGAAGTGAATAACAATGCTCAACAAATTGCTCAAGAAATCGCAGAAGGAGATAAGGAAATAGAACAAGAAGAACAGGACAAGATTGTGAATGCTTTTGATGATAGTAATGATTTGGACAATCTTTTCTATCAAGCAATGTTTATAATGGTATGTTCATACTACGATGGCGCAGTAGAACGATTGTGTAAAGAAAATGACATAACAGATACCTCTGAGGATAGAATTTCTAAATTATGTCGCTTAAAAGACATTGAATTAAGTGATAAAACAATAGAATATAAAAAATTTATTTATGAAAATATAAAGCTATTAAGACACGACATTGTACACAATAATATCGGCACATTAAAGAATAGTGAAAAGATTTATTCGCTTATGAGCATTTATCCCGAAATTAGGATAGAAGATGATTGTATCAACCTTTCTGATTCCAATTTTATTTTAGATGTGCTTAATAAAGAATATGAGGTGTTGTATGAATTATGTCAAAAACTTGGATATAAAACAGAATTGATAGGAGGTTGTCAATAACCAAACAATTCTTTGACTTAACAGCATACAAAAACGGCAGTCACTTTCAGCGGTGACTGCCATTTTTTTGAATACACCCGAAGGCTGAATACACTCATTGGGTGTTGTTTTGAACATATTGTTCGACTGCGGAAAGAATAGCAGCGTATCCCGTTTTACGGTCGTGCTTACCATAGAGCGCAATGAGGTTGTCAATCGCTTGGTTGAGGATGGTCTTGTCGTACTCCTCCCCATTGAGAACCGCCTCCCCCAATCGCGCAATATCCCTTTTGATGAGACTCTCTACATACTCACTCATACTAATTCCACCCTCCTCTCGCTGTCGTGATTGGAAACCATTTCCACTGCCTGTTGCTACACCCGTGCCGAGCGGAACACAATGACTATCTACCTTGGAGTTTATATGGGTTTCACCCTTGTTTGTTTGCTCCGCCTCAATGCTCTGGGTGTTGGAGTGTGATGGTGCCTCTCTCGGAGGTTCTTGGTGATTGTGTGGATTAGTTGAAAAAGAAAAACCAGAAAAAGAAGAAGGGACAATATCCCCAACGGGGGTATCCTCATTCACATTCACATCTACTTCTTCATTCTCATTTACATCTTCTTCAACATCTTCATTAACATCTACATCAAGGGGTTGTTTCTGGGGTTGTTTTTTGCGGGCGTTCTGGTTCCCTTTTGGCGCACCACCTAACTTGCCAAACTCTGCGCCCTTCTTACCATTCTCAACGCTCGCCATATACCGCCGCCTTGCTGCATCAAGGTTGGGTTTGACCAGCGCCATAATCATATTCACATACGAGTATTTGCTTTCCTCTTCTATGCCTTCAAGAGCATAATCCCTAATTTTCAATACGCACTCACGAAATTCTGCATCGTTGAGGTGCTTCATCGCCTCCAAGAAGGAGTCGTACATAACAAAACTCTTCTTTCCATTGTCTTTAATTTTTGACATTGTTTAGTAATTATTATTGCAATTATTCTTAAACCACGCCGACACACTCGGCGCAGTTAGTCTGTGTGTCTATCAAAATATAAGAGGATAGACACACCAAGTCAAGACTTTTTTACTCTGTGGTGTGATTTTTTTATGCGAATCCACTCCGAGAATTCAATTACCAACTTATAGTCGTTCAGAAACTCGTTCGAGATTTTAATGCATTGCCCTACTCAAAAGGAGAAACGAAAATGTTTCTCCTTTTTTCGTATCGGGGGTCATCCCCCGACTATATTTACATTCCTCCTAAATCCCCACTCGGCGAGGCCGCCGAGCGCAATTTCGACCACCCCTCCCGTCCTCCCCTTTCGTAGGGGAGGTGGACATACCCCTCAGTCGCTTTGCGACAGCTCCCCTAACTTAGGGGGCAGCTTTTTCTGACGGGTATCTTTTTTGTTACCCGTGAGGTGGAGGGTGGGGAGTGTAAGGAAGTTAGGAAGCACCACAGCCACCCCTCTCCTAAGTTAGGAGAGGTGGTGCGTAGCACCGGAAAGGTCTGTACCCCCCCCGAGGTGAGTAAGGGATGAACACCATAAATGGGCAGTGGCTTAGGAGGTGTGCACCCTCCCCGACCATCGTGGCGGGGCACAAAAAAACGAGGCACCGTTTCACAATCGGATGCCCCGTTAACCCGTCGGAGGTAGATATTAAAGGGAGAAACACTTCGAAGCCTCTCGCTAAATTTAGCAAACACACGCACAATCAGCTTCTACTTGGGAAGTACCCCCGACAGAAATCATAGTATATTTTGACGCATTTTGTGTGTCGTCTTCCCTCATAAGATGCACAACCCACCCAAAAAGTTGCATCCCCCTGCAATTTTTTTTTGATTTTTTTTGCAGAGAGGGGTGTGGCATCCCTTAAAGACCCCAAAAACCCTAATGACCTTAAAGACCTTAGGGGGCTTAAAGGCCTTAGGGATATTAGGGATAATTAAGCCACTTTACTCTTTCGACAGACGCCCCCGGCCTTCGGCCACCCCCTCTAACTCTTAGGGGGAGTTGGGTGGCGGCCTCTCTATCACAAACAGAAAAAAGGTTGGATGTTCCCAACCTTTTCTGTGTGTGCGGTGCTTGGTGCACCTTATTTATATATTATATATTGTCCCTTGTATTACTTTTGCTCGGGCAGGAGGGTTATCTCCAACTTCTTCTCGGCACCACACCAAGCGTTCTCAACCGTCAGTGTGAGGCCCTTGGGTTGGACTGTGTAGTTCTGCGAAGCAAAGGGTGCAAGGTGGCTCTCACGGCCGCCCTTGGTTTTCAGCACAAAGGGAATGGAGCTCTTGTTTACAAGCCTAACCAGCTGTGAGCCATTATCGTTGGTGCGCACAACCTCCACCTCCACACACGCCTCAAAGAGAGGGCGGAGCCACTTCTCCTCGCCGGCCACAGTGCCATAGGAATATGCGATGGTGCGGTGGTCGAGGAGTGCCTCACGGATAGCCTCGTCGGAGAGTTCGTTGGTCAAAATCATTGTGAAGTTGCGAATCTCGTCGCCATAGACCTCGGCAATAGTGCCGTGGATGTCGGTATTGGCCGACACAAAGAATCCCAGGTTGATGGCACGGTCGATGGCCTTGGGGTAAAACTCGTTGTTGTTCATAACCTCAATACCGTCGATGAGGCCCTCGGAGTAGATGCGGTCCTCAAAGGCGTGGGTGTCGAGGCTCTTGCGACGCCAGCCGGGGTGGTTGTGCATAATGATTGCACCCTGGGCTCGGGCGTTGCGAATGGCAACCTCGGGGTCGGCATCGTTAATGGTGTTGTTGTCGGTGGTAAAGAGGGCGTTGAAGTGGCCATACTCGGCAGGGTTGCGAGAAATCTCAATACCACGAATAAGGTAAACACCCGCCTTTTCGGCAGCACCGACCGACGAGTTGT
Source organism: Tidjanibacter sp. (assembly GCA_045614965.1). GTDB lineage: Bacteria > Bacteroidota > Bacteroidia > Bacteroidales > Rikenellaceae > Tidjanibacter. The sequence continues at coordinate 7,999 of JAZLDY010000056.1, read as the reverse complement.
GGGGCAGGTTATAGTCAATCTTGTCGCTCACAACGCCCTTGGGGTGTTTTTCGCCTTCGGGAACGTGTCCTTTGAGGTAGGTGAGCATATCGTTGGCATACTTACGGCTCTCAAAGTGGTCCGTAATAGCCAGAATATCAAGGCCATCGGCAAAAGCCTCCCTCACTCGTATCTCGGGCAGAACTTGTCCGTCGGAATACATTGTATGGGTGTGCAGGTCGGCCTTATAGACCTTGTAGCCCCCCACGTTGGGGATGACAATCTCTTTGCGTTGCGACTTCTTTTTCACCACCGGTCGCAACATATCCACATTGCCGGCATCTTGATAGTGATACTGTGCGCTTGCACCAAGTGCCGTGCCCGCAACCATAGCGAGCAACAAGAGTACTTTTTTCATAATGTATTAGTTTGGTTGTTTTATCAATCTTTCAGATTGCAGGTGGGAAGGAATTCCGCAACAGCCTTTTTGTAGTTCTCTATGGTTTCACGCAGCGACACAAACGACTTGCCACCGGCAGCGTTCTTGTGGCCACCGCCACCAAAGTATTTCCTCGCAAAGACATTCACATCCACCTCGTCGCCACGAGAGCGCAACGACACACGGATAAACTTCCTCGTCTCGGTGAACATAGCCGAAATCTTCACCCCCACAATGGTCAGCGGATAGTTCACAAAACCCTCGCTATCACCAAGTTGGAAGTTGTGCAAGCGCATCTCCCTCTCCGACAGGCTCAGGTAAGCAGCCCTGCCCTCTTCGAGGAGTTTCATCTTGTGGCACAGCGAATAGCCCAGCAACTTCACTCGGTCGGCCGTGTAGGAGTCATAGACCGCTGTGTGAACCTTCGGAATATCCAAGCCCCTCTCCAACAACACCGCCACGGCACGCATAAGGTCGGGGGTGAGTGTGCTGAACGCAAAGTTGCCCGTATCGGTCATAATGCCCGCATAGAGGTTCTCCGCAACCGATACCGAGATGTTGTCAACACCCACCATTTGCTCAATAATCTTATAGGTAAGGTAGGCCGTGGAGCAGAGCTCTGGGTATGAGAATTGCAGTGTGAAATCGTTGGGAGGCGAGAGGTGGTGGTCTATAAGAATGCGAGGTGCGGTGGTGTTGGACTCAATAGCCTCAGTAAGGGTGTCGAGTCGGTCAATCTTGTTGAGGTCCATAATGAAAACCAACTCCGCAGAGGCCACCTTCTCGGCTGCCACCTCGGGACTCTCCTTTGCCACAACCACATTTTCAATGCCCTGCATCCACGCCAAGAACGACGGATAGCGATTGGGCACAAGGCACGACACCTCGTGGCCAAGTCCAATCAGAACCTCGGCCCACGCCAACGAAGAGCCAATGGCATCGCCGTCGGGATTGGTGTGTGTAACAACTGCTATGCGCTTTGGTGCGCCGGTCAAATACTCTTTTAGAGTGGTTATTTTGTTCAAAAATTCCTCCATATCGCAAACAAAGATACAAAAAACATTTGGAAAACTGGCAATTTGATTGCGGAATTAAAAAAATAACTATACCTTTATGAACTCTTTGAAGAGTAACAACCGAAAACTAACATAAAAACACTACACAATGAAAACTTACCACGTAAACGACCTCCGCAACGTAGCTATCGTTGGCGGTGCGGGCGCAGGCAAGACCACTCTTGCCGAGGCTCTTGCCTTTGAAAGTAAAATTATCGACCGTAAAGGCTCCGTAGATGCAGGCAACACCCTGTCGGACAACACCGAGTTGGAGCAGCAGCAGAAGCGCAGCATCTACCCCACCGTTCTCTACACCGAGTTCCAGAACCACAAGTTCAATTTCGTTGACGCTCCCGGCGTGGACGACCTCTGTGGTGGCGAATTTGCAGCTTTCAAGGTGTGCAACCTCGCAACCCTCGTGATGAGCCACAATGGTTTTGATGTTGGTAGCGAGATTCACAACCGCTACACTGCCGAGGCAAAAATGCCCGTAGTTGGTTTGGTTAGCCAGCTCGACCGTGAGAACGCAAACTGGGACCAGATTTACGACTCGCTGAAAACCAACTCGCCCATTATGCCCGTAATCGTTCAGTACCCCGTAAACGCAGGTGCCGGCTTTGATTCTATCATTGACGTTTTGACAATGAAGATGTACAAGGCCAAAGACGACAACGGTAATGTTGAGGTTCTCGACATTCCCGCATCGGAGGCTGACCGTGCAGAGGAGTTCCACTCGGCTCTCTTGGAGGCTGCTGCCATCAACGACGAGGCTCTGATGGAGAAATTCTTTGAGACCAACGACCTTACTCCCGACGAGATTCGTCAGGGTTTGAGGGACGGTGTTGCAGGTAGGGACTTTATGCCCATCTTCTGCTGCTCGGCAAAGAAGAGCTTTGGTATCAAACGCTTCTTGGAGTTCATCATCAACGTACTTCCCAACCCCGCACAGGCAAAGGCTATGACCGATGTTGAGGGTAACGACGTTGTTGCCGACGAGAACAAAAACACCTCTATCTTTGTATTCCGCAGTGCCGTTGAGCAGCACGTTGGCGAGGTTAGCTACTTCCGTGTAGTTACCGGCAAGCTCACCGAGGGTATGGAGTTGACCAACCCCCGCAATGGCAACAAAGAGAAGATTTCGCAGATTTTTGCTTGCGCAGGCAAAAACCGTGTTAAAGTTAGCGAGATGTGTGCCGGCGACATCGGTTGCACCGTAAAACTCAAAGGTACCAAGACCAACGACACTCTGGGTGTTGGTGAGGTTGCCGAGATTTCCAAAATCAAATTCCCCGCACCTCGTTACCGTGCAGCCATCAAGGCCACCGACCAGAACAACGAGGAGAAGTTGGGCGAGCTCTTGAACCGCATCAAACAAGAGGATTTGACCTACAAGGTTGAGTACTCGAAGGAGTTGAAACAGACCATCGTTCAGGGTCAGGGCGAGACCCACATCAACCTCTTGAAAACCCTCGTGGGTGCACACAAGATTGATGTTGAGTTCTCGGCTCCCAAGATTCCCTATCGTGAGACCATCACCAAGGTTGCTGCTGCCAACTACCGCCACAAGAAACAGTCGGGTGGTTCGGGCCAGTTTGGTGAGGTACATATGATTGTTGAGCCATATTATGAGGGTATGCCCGAGCCCGGCAAGTACAAAGTTGACGGCAGGGACCTCATCGTGAACATCAAGGGCAAAGAGGAATATACTCTCGATTGGGGTGGTAAGCTCATCTACTGCAACGCCATCGTTGGTGGTGCTATTGATGCTCGCTTTATGCCTGCAATTTTGAAGGGTATTAAGGACAAACTCAACGAGGGTCCTCTGACCGGTTCGTATGCTCGTGATATCCGTGTTATCATCTACGATGGTAAGATGCACCCCGTTGACTCGAATGAGATTTCGTTCGTATTGGCTGCTCGCAACGCCTTCAAAGAGGCCTTCCGCAACGCAGGTCCCAAGATTTTGGAGCCCATCTATGACGTACAGGTATTCGTACCCAGCGAGAATATGGGTGATATTATGAGCGACCTCAACGGCCGTAGGGCAACCATTATGGGTATGAACGCCGAGGGTAAATACAGCCGCTTGGATGCCAAAGTGCCTCTGGCAGAGTTGTATCGCTACTCGACCACTCTGAGTGCTCTGACTTTGGGCCGTGCAAGCTACACTATGGAGTTTGCTTCCTACGAGCAGGTACCTGCTGACGTTCAGGAGAAACTCTTGAAGGCTTACCAAGAGGAAGAGAAAGACGAGTAAAAAACACACATTGCGGGCAAATTTTGCACCGCACTGCGACAACCCCCTCCTCATTTACGTTAGTAAACTGCGGAGGGGGTTTCTATTAAAAATAGGTGTGGGTGTTTGGAAAATCAAAACCAAATGCGTACTTTTGCACTAATTGGAAAAATAGTATTTTTTAATGCCTGTTCTGAATGACAAGGTAAAGCGACAAATCAAACCCGAATGGCTTAAAATCAAACTCCACGACGGAGAGGGTTTTGCCGAGGTTGCACACATCGTTGAGGCACACGGACTGCACACTATTTGTAGTAGCGGAAAGTGTCCGAACAAGGCAGAATGTTGGAGCAGAAGGACTGCTACTTTTATGATTTTGGGCAACATTTGCACCCGAGGTTGTAAGTTCTGCGCAACACAAACGGGTAGGCCGCTGCCTATCGAACCTAACGAACCCGAGAGGGTTGCCGAGTCCATTCGCCTAATGGGACTCCGCCACGCCGTAATTACCTCGGTGGACAGGGACGACCTGCCCGATGGGGGTGCCGAGCATTGGCGACAGGTTATTGAGGCTGTAAAAACTATTAATCCAACCACAACAGTAGAGGTGCTCCTGCCCGACTTTGACGGCAGGGAGGAGCTTGTGGACCTTGTGATGAGCGCAAGGCCCCACATTGCAGGCCACAACCTGGAAACCATCCGCAGGATTACTCCTCTGGTGCGTTCCAAGGCGCAGTACGACACCTCGCTCCGCACCCTGAGGCGCATTGCCGAGGGTGGCGTGCCCGCCAAAAGTGGCCTTATGGTCGGCTTGGGCGAGAGCCACGAGGAGGTGTTGGAGGCCCTGGGCGACCTGCGAAAGGCTGGGGTGGAGATTGTAACCCTTGGGCAGTATCTGCGCCCTACGGCCAAACACCTTGCGGTGGAGAGGTATGTTACCCCCGAGGAGTTTGACCAATGGAAGGAGGAGGCCTTGGCGATGGGTTTCAAATATGTGGCAAGTGCGCCCCTTGTGAGGTCGTCCTACCTGGCCGACCAAGCGGTGGAGGCGTGCGCAGGGACAGGAATAGGAGAGTAAGCAAGATTGGTGGCTATGGAGTTGGAAGTGGTTGATGTTGGCACAATGGCCTACGGCGAGTGCTGGGAGTTGCAACAAAGGCTCTTCGACCACGCCATAGCAACAAAAGCGGAGGGAGGAAAACCACAGCAAACAATGTTGTTGGTGGAGCACCCACCCGTATATACGCTTGGAAAAAGCGGCAAGGAGAGCAATCTTTTGGTTGCAGAGGCGTTCTTAAAGAGTATAGGTGCGGAGTTTTATCACATCGACCGAGGGGGCGACATCACATTTCACGGCCCCGGTCAGGTGGTAGGGTATCCCATTTTGGACCTCGAAGGGTTGGGCCTTGGGCTGAAAGCCTACATTGGTGCCATCGAGGGAGCCGTGATTGACACAATGGCCGAATGGGGCATAGTGTGCCAGACGGTGGAGGGAGCCGCAGGAGTGTGGATTGTTGAACAGGGAAGGCCGATGAGGAAGATTTGTGCCATCGGAGTCAGGAGTTCCCGCTGGGTAACAATGCACGGTTTTGCGCTCAATGTGAACACAGACCTCCGATATTTCGGCCACATCAACCCTTGTGGCTTTACCGACCGCACAGCGACCTCTATGGAGGCCGAGCTCGGAGAGCGTGTGGACCTCGCAGTTGTGAAAGAACGACTCGTGGCCCACTTGGCAGAGAAATTAGACGTTAATAAAATAAATACTAAAAGATTATGCCAATTGACAAACGTTGGGTAATCAAGGAACAGGGCGAGCCGGAGAAGGTATTGAACCTCTCGCAGAAGCTCAATATCCCCCCTGTCCTTGCCAACTTACTTGTTCAGAGAGGCATAGAGACTTACGAAGAGGCCACAAGGTTCTTTAACCCGAGGCTGTCGGACCTCCACGACCCATTCCTGATGAAGGATATGGACAAGGCTGTGGAGCGAATCGATAGGGCTGTGCGCAATGGTGAGAAAATCATGGTGTATGGCGACTACGATGTAGATGGCTGTACGGCGGTGGCGCTGGTCTATACATTCCTGCGCAGCCGAGGACACAAAAACCTCACCTTCTACATTCCCGACCGCTACACGGAGGGATATGGCGTGTCGATATCGGGTATCGACTATGCCGAGCGTAAGGGTGTGGGGCTGATTATCGCACTCGATTGCGGTATCAAGGCCGTGGAGAAAGTCGCCTATGCTACAAGTAAAGGGATTGATTTCATCATTTGCGACCACCACCTGCCGGGCGACGAGATTCCCGCAGCGGTGGCTGTGTTGGACCCCAAGAGGGAGGACTGCCACTACCCGTTCGACGAACTGTCGGGCTGCGGTGTGGGCTTCAAACTCGTGCAGGGATATGCCCAAAAGAAGGGTATCCCGTTCAGCGAGGTGGAGAAGTTGTTGGATTTGGTGGTGGTTAGCACCGCTGCCGACATCGTTCCCCTCACGGGCGAGAACCGCATCTTGGCCTACTATGGCTTGCGTAAACTCAACGAGAACCCTCGCAAGGGACTCGCCTCGGTTATCCGCATCTGCAAGCTCGACAACCACCAGATTACCATCGACGACATCGTCTTCAAAATAGGCCCCCGCATCAATGCCGCAGGCCGTATGAGGGTGGATCCCAACGACCCCGATGCTGCACCTTCGGGTGGCCACAAGGCGGTGGAGATGCTTATCGAGATGGACGAGCAGGCTGCCGAGAGGTGTGGCGATGTGATTGACGAGTTCAACCAGAACCGCAAGAGTATCGACCGCAACGTAACCCAGGAGGCCCACGACATCATCGAGAGCAGCGAGGAGATGAAGAGCCACAAAAGCATCGTCATCTACAACCCCAAGTGGATGAAAGGCATTGTGGGAATCGTTGCTTCGAGGCTGATTGAGACATACTACAAGCCCACGGTGGTACTGACAATGAGCAACAACTTTGCAACCGGCTCGGCTCGTAGCGTGGCAGGCTTCGACCTCTATCAGGCCGTGGAGTCGTGCTCCGACCTGCTGGAAAACTTCGGTGGCCATATGTACGCCGCCGGACTTACGATGAAGCCGGAGAATGTAGAGGAGTTCACTCGCAGGTTCCACGCCTTTGTAGAGGAGCACATCGACCCCACCCTGCTGATACCACAGGTAGAGATTGACTCGGAGTTGCTGTTCAGCGACATCACCCCTTCGTTTAGGGCTGTGTTGTCGAGATTCCAACCCTTCGGCCCGGGTAACAATGCGCCCGTGTTTGCCACCAGGGGTGCCAGCAATAGGGGCGATGCCAAACTTGTGGGTGCCGACTTGGAGCATATCAAGATGGATCTCACCCAGAGGCAAAAACCCAACACCACCATTGGAGCCATCGCCTTCCAGCAACCCACCCACTTCGATTGGATTCGCAACGGAAGGCCCGTGGATGTGTGCTACTCCATCGTGGAGAACCACTACCGAGGTGTTACCACTCCGCAGTTGAGGATTAAGGACATCAAACCACTCCGATAGGTGGGGCGAATAATAAACGAGGGGGTATATAAAAATAGGTACCACTCACAGAAAGGTCTGCTTCGGCAGGCCTTTTCTGTTGTTTTGCAGTATGCACCCAAGAGCAGAACGACAACTTTTTGTTGACCCGATTATACTAACCGTGTAAACTTTGCGTTATTTTTCTAACAATGCAAGTACAACCTAATAAAATAATTATTATCTTTGAGGAAAACATTTAACCACTAAAAACAAATAAAAATGAAAAAACTTATTGTAACAATCGCAGCATTGGCACTCTCGTTTGGTGCATTTGCTCAAATCAACTTCGGTGTGAAAGTTGGCGGAAACTTGGCTAATATCAGCGGAGTAATTGGTGAAAACAGCGGCCTTGATTATGGCGACATCGCAAAAGTAACCCCCTCGCAGTCGATGAAACTTGGCCTTAATGCAGGTGTATTTGCCGAGTATATGGTTATGCCTATGTTGGGTGTTCAGGTGGAGGCTAACTTCTCGATGCAGGGTGTTAACTCCAAAGTTGAGTCCACTTCGGCCCTCGCAGGAGTTGCTTCAACAACCAAATTTGCTTGGAGTGTCAACTATGTGAATGTGCCCATTTTGGCAAAAGCACACTTTGGCCCCATTAGTGCCTATGTTGGTCCACAGCTTGGTTTCGCAACAGGTTTCAATGTTAAGACCACAACCATCTCCGGCGACAAGCAGACCACCGAAAACGACGAGTATCCAGATGAATACAACTCCTTCGACCTCTCG
>JAZLDY010000055.1:0-1310 GCA_045614965.1 Tidjanibacter sp. | reverse complement strand
AACGTTGTTGCAATTTGCCGAGCCGATGACAGCGAGTCAGTTGGCCGAACTGCGTGCGAAATATACCGACCAAAAAATCAAGGACTGCGCAGCCCAGATGCACAACAAGAGTGCCTATATGTCCAATCGCTCGGCCTTCCTCACGATGCGCAAGTGGATACAGTCGATGAGGGGGAATTGAAAATTGAAAATTGAAAATGGAAAAATATTTACTAATTCTCAATTCTTAATTCTCAATTCTCAATTCTTTTCCGTATCTTTGGAGGTTAATTTTGTAAAAATTAAAACACAAAAAATATACACTATGGAACTTGCAGAGAAATACTCGCCACAAAGTATTGAAACTAAGTGGTATGACTACTGGATGGAGCACCGTATGTTCCACTCCGAACCCGACCACCGTACGCCCTACACCATCGTCATACCCCCACCAAACGTAACAGGTATGCTCCATATGGGACATATGCTCAACAACACTCTCCAAGATGTGTTGGTGCGCAGGGCCCGTATGCAGGGCCTCAACGCTTGTTGGGTACCCGGTACCGACCACGCCTCCATCGCCACGGAGGCCAAGGTGGTGGCTAAACTCAAAGCCGAGGGTATCGAAAAGAGCGACCTCACTCGTGAGGAGTTCCTCGCCCACGCTTGGGAGTGGAAGGAGAAGCACGGCGGTATTATCCTCAAACAGCTCCGCAAGTTGGGTGCTTCGTGCGATTGGGACCGCACCTGTTTCACTATGGACGAGCCCCGCACCGAGGGTGTCATCAAAGTCTTTGTGGACCTCTACAACAAAGGTAAAATCTACCGTGGTGTGAGGATGGTCAACTGGGACCCCTCGGCACAGACCGCCCTGTCGGACGAGGAGGTTATCTACAAGGAGTCGCAGGGTAAGTTCTACTACCTGCGCTACAAGGTGGAGGGCTCCGACAAGGCACTCATCGTGGCCACCACCCGTCCCGAGACCATCTTGGGCGACTCGGCCGTGTGTATCAACCCCAACGACCCGAGGTATGCCGACCTGCCCGCCGATGCGAGGGTTATCGTACCTCTGGTGGGCCGCAGTGTGCCCGTAATCAGGGATGAGTATGTAGATATTGAGTTTGGTACGGGTGCGCTGAAAGTAACCCCCGCACACGATGTGAATGACTATATGTTGGGCGAGAAGTATGGCCTCGAAACCATCGACATCTTCAACCCCGACGGCACCATCAACGACAAGGTGGGCTTGTATGTTGGTATGGACCGCTTCGAGTGCCGCAAGGTGATTGAGGGCGACTTGGAGGCAGCAGGCCTCTTGGAGAAGACCGAGG
>JAZLDY010000054.1:0-7793 GCA_045614965.1 Tidjanibacter sp. | reverse complement strand
TCTCGCATTGCATCGGCAAATGTAGTGTGTATTTGTTTGCTCCACTCCTCCTGTGCTCGGTAGTGCTTAACTCCGTTAAGTTGAGATATAACGGCTCGTTGCTGTTCTATATCTCCACCCTCAACAGCTTTGCTTAACTTTGCCGAGAGGGAGTTAATGCGTTCTGCCTCCTGTCTATCTCGTTTGGCTTGGTCTATATCTCTTAATGATTGAGGGGTAATACCACAGGCTGTATATACTTTTGCTAACGGAGAGAGCTTTATATGGTTTATGAATCTCTCTCGCTCGGTGCTGTTACATTGGTTGTATATCTTAACTATCTCTCCTGCTCCCGTTGCGTAGTTGTAGTTCTTTGCGCCTGTGCTTATCTCCTCCTCAAATAAGGAGAGAGAAAATTGCCACCATTCCACAGCTCCGTTGTTAATGGTGTCTAACAGGTGGGCTCTACCCCTACCCCACTCGTCAATATCTTGTTTTCTAAAAGTGTCATCCGCCTCTTGTTTGCGTATATCGAACACATATAGCCCCCCTTTATGCTGTTGGGCGAAAAAATTTTCCCCCATAATTTTCGCTATTGCTGTGAGGGGTGTTTTAGTTTCCCTCTGCCCGTGCTCGTTGTAGTCCACATCGGGGATATAGCAGAGGTTTTGTATGCCGTATTGGTTGCAGAGGTGGGCTATTCTCTCTCCGTTTATCTCCTTGCCTCCAATGGCTAACACATTCGGAACACCTGCCACCATCAAACGGAGTGCATCAAATTGCCCCTCCACTATATAGAGGTCTTTGCCGTATTGGAGAGTATCACACCAACCCTTGCGCCCTTTCACTCCGTAATAGTACCTGTTGCCCTCGGCTGTAATGTTGCGGAGGATAAAACCTATAACAGCTCCGTTGTTGAGGTATGGTATTACACACCTCAACCCTTGTTTAATGTTCCACTCGGTTAATCCTAACTCCTTTAATTGCTCATCGGTTACCTGCTTGCCTCTTTGTTTTAGAGCCTCGGTTGCATTGTGGAGTGCGTTGGTGGAGAGTTCCCCCACCCATTTACTAACCTGTCCGAGTTCGTAACCTCTGCCCTCAACATATTGCGCCACCTCTCCTGTTGGGTTGTATTGGAGTTCGTTAAGGAGGAACGGGGTTATTTCCCTCGCTAACTCTGCCTGTTCTATACGGGCTAACTCCTCACGGCTGTATTGGAGTTCTATGCCGTACATCTTTGCGAGTTCCCTAACGGCTTGTTGGTAGTCGGTGCAGAGGTGGTATTGTGCCAAATAGCCAATGGCATTGCTTTTCTCCTCTCGGCTATCTCCGTTATACATCACAACCACACTCTCTCCATCTCTACCTCGGAGGAGGGTTATTTTGCCACTCTCTTTGTATTGCCCACCTGCTCGGTTGGTTTTCTTGTTATACCTGCCCTGTGTAAATTCACAGCCAAATGCAATAGAGGGATTCTCCCATATTGCCTCCTGTATTAGTCTGCTATTCTCTCCCATAATCGTGCTTTTTCAATAATGTAATTCTCCCGTTTGTGATAGTCAATAGTTTTTACTTCCGCAATGTAATGTTTTCGGAAGTAACCCCATTGCGCTACTCTCCACCTTTGTTCGCTCTTTGTTCGCTCGGTTTATAACTCTTTCGGTTGCTCGGTTGTTGGTTTCCATCTCTTAATATATAACTCCATTGCCTCCTGCATAACCTGTGCTAACGGCTTGCGGTCATAATGGCTTATATACTTAATCTTATCTACTACCTCAACGGGTAACCAACCACACACAGCCTTTTTGCCCTCTGCCTTGCGCTTTTCCTTTTGTGCCTCGTTTGCTCTCTGCTGTGCAGTCTTTTGGATTGGGTTTTGTAGCATACCATCAAACCCTGCTAATAACTTCTCCTTTTTCATTGTCTAACTCGTTTAACTCGTTTAACTATATTTGTTGCTTTATATTGTCTAACTATGTTCGTACCACTCTACCAATTCCTCCGTTAGTGCGTTGTAATCCTTTGCTCCGTTGCTCTTTGGTGCGTAGGTGTATATATCCTCACGAACGGCAGGAGCTTCCGCCACGGCTATATTGGTGCGTACTTTGGTCTTAAACATCGGTTGCCTCCACTCGTTTAATATGTTCTCAACCATTTTGTGTGAGGTGTTACGGGCATTGTATTGCATCAGCAACACCCTTGCATCTACATTCTCCTCGCCCTTAATCTCTTTTAGTGATACAATGAGGTCTATTGTTCCCCACAGGGAGAGGTAGTGTGGTATGGTTGGCACTATAACCAAATCAGCCACTCGGAGTGCGTTAATGGTTATAAGGTCTATCGCAGGGGTTGTGTCTATTAGGATAAAATCATATTTGCCCTTAAACCTATCTAACACCCTTGCCAATCGGTCTAATCTATCGGTAGCCTCTGCCAATTCCAATGAGCCTGCAAACAAATCACGGGAGGAGGATATAAGGTGTATTTCTCCCTTATCTCCCTCTCGGCTCTTTACTACTTGTGGGTTGAGGTTGGCAATCTCCGCAGGGTTTACCACAGCCTCGTATATGGTTGGCTGGCTACCCCTCTCTCCCGTTAGGGCTCTCGTTAAATTGCTCTGCCCATCTAAATCTACGGCTAACACATTGTAGCCCCTGTTGCGTAATCCTGCCGAGAGGTTTATTGTGGCTGTTGTCTTACCCACTCCCCCTTTGTTGTTGGCAATCGTAATAGTTGCGGTTTGTTTGCTTTTCATACTCTCTCTTATTTTGCCCCGTTTTAGCCGTTTTTAGGCTGTTTAACGGGTTAGGTTATCTCACTCCATTATATGCGTTGAGGGGGCAAATATCCCCCTCTATTGCATTATATTTCCATCTCTTGCCTGTGCGTGTTCTCAACATCGCACATTTGAGCCTCTATGTGTATTCGGAGGAATCTATATATTGCCTCTTTCGCCTCCTCTATTTTGTCATTCAGAGGGTTAATTAAACCTGCTCCACTCTCTCCTATTTTATGGGTTGCTCCATAATACATCTCCTCCTGTGCCTCGGAGAGGTAGTGTATTGCGTTGAGGTAATGTGTGCTCTCTATTCCTACTCGGAATCGCTTTGCTGTGGTGGTGTTTTCCATAATGTTCGTAGTTTAATTGTTAAATATAGTTATATCATTTTTCCCGTTTTGCTATGTTTACTATGTTTGCACAGGTGGGGGTTAGTTAGCCCCCATTGCTGTGTTGTATAAGCTCTCCAACATTGCCTCTCCTGCACTATTCAACCTCTGCTCCTCCTTTATGGTTGCGGTGTATATTTGGGTTGTTGCAGGGTTGGTGTGTCGGAGGGTATATTGTACCTGTTCCAATGTGCCACCTGCTCGGAGGATATTAACGGCTGTTGTGTGTCGGAGTGAGTGTGCGGTAAATGCTCGGTTGTTCAACCCTACCTCCTTTAATGCCTCCTTTGCTATGGCACTTATAGCCCTCGTTGTCATTCTACCTCCTCCGTTGTTGTGGCTCTCGCTTGCAAATAGAGGGCTGTTGCCTGTGTAGTTCTTTCGGCTGTTGAGGTAGTCCGCTATTGGCTTGTAGGTTGAGGGGGTTAGTATTACAAAGTTGTCTTTTTCATCTCTACCCTTGCCCTGTACCATTAACACCATCTGCCCTCCTTTGTAGGTTATATCCTCAACATTGGCTCTTACTACCTCAATGGTACGCAATCCCGTGCGGAGCAGGAGGTTAATTATTGCGTAATCCCTTGCACTCTTGCTCTCTCTTGTATGGTTGAGGAGTTGCCCTACCTGTGAAACGGAGAGAGGCTGTTTGCGGAATTGCTGTTTGCGCTTTGGTGCGTGCAAACCTTTGCCAATGTTAGGGTATATCTTGTGCGCCTCTGCCCACTCATAAAACCTCCTAATAGAGTTTATATAACTTGCCGTTGTTAGGCTACTTTTGCCCTCTGCTAATAACTCCTCCTTATAGGTTATAAGGTCTATAATAGTGAGGTTGGCAATGGCTCTGCCCGTTGAGGCTACCCAATTAAAAAACCCTGTAAGGTTACGGCTGTACAATGTACGGCTACTCTGCTTTACATCTTGGGAGTTGGCAAATGCCGAGATAACGGAGGTAATGTTCTCCGTTGAGGTTGTTACCACAGGCTGTGGCTGTACTAATGTGAGTTGCATAATGGTGCTTGGTTTAATGTTCGTGGTGCAAATATAGTTATATTATTTATATTTACAAACTATTTGAGTAAAAAAAATAAAAATACCTGTGTTGCACCACACAACACAGGCTACGAACATTGGTGGAGGGAACGGGAGCTCCCCCATTGCACCTCTGCAAAGATAATGCATTTCTCTTACTCTACCAAATTAGAGGGGTGTTTTGTTTGATTTGAGGGAGTTTTTGTGCAAGTTGAGGGATTTTATCTACCTCCGTTTTAGAATTAAATAGAGGGCTATTTATTGCCCTTATATTGCCGTTAGTTCTTAATCTCTCGGAGTTCTTTCGGTGTTCAACGGGTAAAACCCTCTCCTGTGCGTGCGTGCGCAATGTGTTACCTTTGTAACCTTTTGAGGGTTGAGGTGGGTGTTTTAACCTCAACAAACGGGGTAATTATTTGTAACTGCAACACCATCTATCTCGCCCATCTAACAGGTGGGTGTGTTAGTTCTTCGTGCGTGTGCGTGCGTGCGTGTAGAAAACCAAAGTTCCGAAAGTTTTGCCCACTCTGCCTCAACCTCTAACTCTTTCCAATCCTCAACCTCAACGGGGGTAAAATCAAACCACACAACCTTTCCCCTGTTCTCCTCTAACCACTCCCACGATGGGTGGGTTAGTGGCATTTCCTCTCTCTCTCTACTCATAACGGAATCTAAATATATGGGGGGGTGCGTTAGCATAACACCCCCTATATATTGTTGTTATCAACAATAATAAAATATAATAGAGTTTTTTTGCCTTTGTAACTTGCTGTATTTCACTCCGTTACAAATAGGAGTGTCGCCCGTTTCCTCGGACTTTGTCGCCCGTTTCCTCGGCAAATGCCCCATTTTGCCTCATCTATCCCCTCGGTTATGAGGAGAGTTTTGTTGCCTGTAATATCTTCCACTCATACACCCACTCGCCCTCTTTGTTCTGCATTCTTTCGTATGTAATTACCCCATTGGTTGCGAGTTTATCCAACCACGAAATTAACCTCTTTCTATCTCTTGGCTTGTGCTGTTGTATATCCCTCCTTACCTTGTTATATGCAGGTCTATCCTCAACCTCTTTTAACCTTGCAGAGTAACCAAATATAGCATCTAATAACGCCTCCTCTTTCTTGTGTTCCTTTGTGAGGAGCTGTGCGGTAAAACGGGTTTGGGTTTGTTTCCTCTGCATATCTCGCAGGGCTAATATGCTTTGCTCTTGGGCTAATATAGGCTTAAACTCATACACAGCCTGTGGCACAGCAATAGAGAGTTCCACACCTCCGTTGGTCTTGTTAATCTCCATAACGGAGCAGAGCTTTACAGCCCTTTGCCCTCCATCTATTAGCCAATATCTCTCCTGTAACAGGTTGAGGGCTGTAACCATTTCCCTCGCCTCCTCTCCGCTTGGCTCTCTATTAAAACACATCTTGGCAAAATCAGTCATACTCACTCGGTAGGAGTATAGCCCGTTTTGTGGTGCATCGGTAGAGAGCTGTTGTAGGGTATTTAATCCATTGAGTGCGTTATATACCATCTGCTCGGAGCAGGGCATTGTTATCTTACCATCGGCTAATAGTTGCTCTGATACAACCTTAACAGGTATTGAGGGTTGCCCCTTTAACGGGGTAACTAAACAGGGTTGTTGTCTTTGCTTGTCAGTTAGTTTTTGGAGTGTGTATGGGGTTTCGCTTTGCACCTTTGTAATTAGTCGAGAGGTCTTTATTGTTCGCTCTCCTGTTTCCCCCTCCGCATTGGGTTGGCTTGCTTTTTTCGCATCCTCCTCTTGCTTTAATGCTTTCTCCGTTACACACAGGTTTGTGTATTGCTGTGCGGTGGTTACCCAAACCTCCTCTATTATATTGTTGTCGGTTGGTTGAGGTATCTCCTCCACCTCCTCTTTGGTTGCATTGAGGGCATAACGGGCTACAAAACAGGTATATAAATACCTTTTGAGGAGCATACGGCTGTATAGTTCTAATGTGTGTTGGCTATATGGGGTTTTATAATCTTTATCCCATACTCTATGCACACACCACAGGGCAAATGGGTTGCTCTTGTTCTGCTCCAACCACTCTACCACCTCCTCTTTGGTGCGTTCTCTATCCTTTGTCTTGCCATTATCCCACTCAATTAGAGCCCTCAACATTTGTGTGTAGTCATACATCAGCACTCCCAACAGCACAATGTTATCTATCTTTCTCCACTCTTGGAGAGGGTATTTGGAGAGGTATAGGGTTAGGTTGCTCGGTGTTATGCTATACCTTGCTCCTCCTCCCATTGCCTCTTTATAGTCATATAAAACCTGCTCTATTGCCTCATTAGGTAGGGAGAGGGAGTTGAGGTGTTTTTTTAGTGCCCCCACCCTCTCCGTATATCTTTGGTGTGCTCTCTCGTTGAGGTCTTGTAATATCTTATTCTCCCGTTCCATAATGTTCTACTTTGTTGTTTCCTCCATCTTATTCTTGTCGGTTGGTTGAATCTGCCCACTCTCTCCATCAAACGGGAGCAGTGCCCAACCTCCACTCTTTCCATCTCTCGCTTTCAAATGCTCAATGTATAAATAGCCGTTGAGTAACTTGCGCCCTGTAATATCGCACACAGGGGGCTCGGAGGTTATGCGTTTCATACGCACTCCCCAACCCATTTTACCCTGTGGAGATATACAGCCCTCCTCAACCTTATACTCTAATCCTAAATGTGTTCTATCTATCTGCCACAGCAAATAAACATCGTGCGCTATGCGCTCCACATCTGCTCCCTCTCCGAGATTAGAGAGGGTTATATTATCCAACGGCTTGGAGGTTGCCTCTCGGTTTAATTGCGCTCCCACAATTATAGGGAGTTCGGTTGTTGAGGCTACCTCTTTCAGCTCTCGGCAAATGGCTTTCAAATCCCCGTGTCTGCTACCTGTGTCCGCATCGGTGGAGAGGAGTTGGATATAGTCTATAAACACTCCTCCAACCTCTTGCCCGTTGTTCTCTAACTCCTCAACCACAGCCGTTATATTCTTACATATAGCCTCTGCCGTTGCATCAGTATGGATTAACTTTAACCTGCCCCAAATGGTTTGCTCAAACTCTGCAACACCTCTCTCTATGGCTGTTCTAACGGGTGTATATTGTGCCTCGGTGTAGTTGTACGGAGTGCCAACCCTGTTGCCTGTGTAGTGCTTTATAACCTTTTTCCTCGTTCCCTCCTGTATGCCTGTGCCGTTGAGGTTGAGAGATACATTTAATGCCCTCTCTATCAGTTGGAGGTGGTTTTCCTCGCAGGAGATATAGAGGTAGGTTTTGTTAGGGTTGCTCCTTACCAAATCCACAGCACTCTGCATTAGAATCATTGTTTTGCCGTGTGAGGTCGGAGCGCAAAATATGGTTATATCAGCAGGGTAAAACTCCACCTGTTCAGTCTTGCAGAATCTACCACCCACAACATTGCCCACCTCCCATTTGGTTTTAGTTGTTGCAGGTCGGAGGGAGAGTTCTCGCATTGCATCGGCAAATGTAGTGTGTATTTGTTTGCTCCACTCCTCCTGTGCTCGGTAGTGCTTAACTCCGTTAAGTTGAGATATAACGGCTCGTTGCTGTTCTATATCTCCACCCTCAACAGCTTTGCTTAACTTT
>JAZLDY010000053.1:0-20372 GCA_045614965.1 Tidjanibacter sp. | reverse complement strand
GGCTCACAGAACGACATGGCTACGATCCGACTTTACCCGAACACCAGATGCAACAATTCATTTCCGTGTGCGAAACTCACGATGACAAGCTCGTTTACCTGGCACCCGATGAAATCAATCTGGAGAAAGGCACTCCGGTGCGCGTCATCGGCGGCGCTTTCGATGAAGTGGAAGGCACCTTTGTCAAAATCGACCGAAGCCGCAAGAAACGTGTCGTGGTCTATCTGCAGGGCATAGCTGCCGTCATGATAGCCGACATCACCGATGGCTACCTCAAAGTCTTGGAATAATTGACGAGCGCAGCAAAGTCTCCCGGTAACACAAGGGATGGAAATATTTTTCAATTCTTAATTCTCAATTCTCAATTCTTTTCGTATATTTGTAGATTGATAGGTTTTGTAAACAAAAGGACTATGTCAGAACAAGATAAAATACTTTCCGATATCACCTCCAAGGAGTATGAATATGGCTTCGTTACGGACATCGAAACCCACACACTCCCCAAAGGTTTGAGCGAGGATATCGTGCGCCAAATCTCGGCACTCAAAGAGGAGCCTGAGTGGATGCTCGAATATCGCCTTGCGGCCTACCGCAAGTGGCTCACTATGGAGGTCCCCACTTGGGCTCACCTCAATATTCCCCCGATTGATTTCCAGGACATCATCTACTTTGCTGCCCCCAAGAAACAACCCGACAAGAAGTCGATGGACGAGGTGGACCCCAAACTGCGTGAAACCTTCGACAAACTCGGTATTCCGTTGGAGGAGCAGATGGCCCTTGCGGGTGTGGCTGTGGATGCTGTGATGGACTCGGTGTCGGTCAAGACCACCTTCCGAGCCACGTTGGCCGAGAAGGGTATCATCTTCTGCTCTATGAGCGAGGCGTTGAAGGAGTACCCCGACTTGGTGCGCAAGTACCTCGGCTCGGTGGTGCCCTACACCGACAACTACTACTCGGCACTCAACTCGGCGGTCTTTTCCGACGGTTCGTTCTGCTATATCCCCAAGGGTGTAAGGTGCCCAATGGAGCTCTCCACCTACTTCCGCATCAATGCCGCAGGTACGGGACAGTTTGAACGCACGCTGATTGTGGCCGACGAGGGCTCCTATGTGAGCTACTTGGAGGGCTGTACGGCTCCTATGAGGGACGAGAACCAACTCCACGCCGCTGTGGTGGAGATTGTGGTGGAGAAGGATGCAGAGGTGAAGTACTCCACGGTGCAGAACTGGTACCCCGGTGATGCCGAGGGCAAGGGCGGTATCTACAACTTCGTAACCAAGAGGGGCATTTGCCGTGGCGACAACGCAAGGCTCTCGTGGACACAGGTGGAGACGGGCTCGGCCATAACGTGGAAATACCCCAGCTGTGTGCTCAAAGGCGACAACACCGTGGGCGAGTTCTACTCGGTGGCCCTGACCAACAACTTCCAGCAGGCCGACACGGGTACGAAGATGATACACATCGGCAAGAATACCCGTAGCCGCATCGTGTCGAAGGGTATCTCGGCGGGCCGTAGCCAGAATAGTTATAGGGGCCTTGTGAAGGTGCTGCCCGGTGCAGAGGGTGCGAGGAACTTCTCGCAGTGCGACTCGCTGCTGATTGGCGACAGGTGTGGTGCTCACACCTTCCCCTACATCGATGCCCAAAACCCCTCGGCGGTGGTGGAGCACGAGGCCACCACGAGTAAGATTTCCGACGACCAACTCTTCTATTGCAACCAGAGGGGCATTGGTACGGAGGAGGCTGTGGGCCTCATTGTGAATGGCTACGCCAAGGAGGTGCTCTCGAAACTGCCTATGGAGTTTGCGGTGGAGGCACAGAAACTGTTGTCGCTGTCGTTGGAGGGCTCGGTAGGATAAAGGGAATTCAAAATTCAAAATTCAAAATTCAAATTTTTCCTTCCCTAAACTCCCTAACCTCCCTAAATTCCCTAAGGTCTTTAAGGGCAATAGGGGTAATAAGGGCAGAAAGGGAATTGATTTACTAATTAAGAAAACTACGTTGGACGGTTGACGGTTGACGGTCGACGGTTGACAAAGAGAAAGAGATATGCTTAAAGTTAAGAATTTACACGCATCGGTCGATGGCAAAGAGATTTTGAAGGGCATCGACTTTGAGGTTAAGGCAGGCGAGGTACACGCCATTATGGGCCCCAACGGGTCGGGTAAGAGTACCTTTGCTTCGGTGTTGGCCGGCAATGAGAAGTTCACCGTAACGGAGGGTACGGTGGAGTATGAGGGCGAGGACCTCTTGGAGTTGAACATTGAGGAGAGGGCACGCAAGGGCCTCTTCTTGGGCTTCCAGTATCCGGTGGAGATTCCGGGTGTGAGTATGGCCAACTTTATGAAACTTGCCGTTGCCGAGCGTAGGAAGGCACAGGGCTTGGAGCCACTCACTGCGGGCCAGATGCTCAAATATATGAGGGAGAAGGCGGCAGTTGTGGAGTTGGATGCCAAGTTGATGAGCCGTGCTGTGAACGAGGGCTTCTCGGGTGGCGAGAAGAAGAAAAACGAGATTTTCCAGATGGCAATGTTGGAGCCCAAGTTGTCGGTGTTGGACGAAACGGATAGCGGCCTTGACATCGACGCACTCCGCATTGTGGCCACGGGTGTCAACCGCCTGCGCACGGAGCAGAACGCCACGGTGCTGATTACCCACTACCAGCGACTGCTTGACTACATCCAGCCCGACTTTGTACACGTTCTCTACAAGGGCCGCATCATCTATTCGGGCGATAGGAGCCTTGCGCTCAAACTCGAAAAGGAGGGCTACGATTGGCTCATTGCCGACTATAAGGAGTAACTCGGAATTGAAAATTGAAAATTGAAAATGGAAAATTACGGTGCGCTTTGAGCGCAGTATTTTCGTTTTTCTTTTGGAACAGATGATGAAGACAAAGGAGATTAAGATATTGGGAAACGAGTGCGGAGAGTGCGGTGGCAACTTTGATGTTGTGGCCGACGAGCCGCTGGTGTTGTACCAACTCTGTGGGGTGGGCGACCACACCACAACCCTACGCTTGGGCGAGGGTGCCAAGGCCAAGGTTGTCTTTGCGGCACTCGATGGTGGCGACACCTCCTACACCTACCGTGTGGAACTCAACGGCCGAGGTGCCGAGGTGGAACTCTATGGACTCTTTGTGGCAGGCACGGGCGATAGGTGTCGTATCAAGACCGAGGTGAGGCACAATGTGGCCGATTGTGTGAGCAACCAAGTGGTGAAGGGTATTGCCGATGGCGAGGGCTATGGCCTCTTTGATGGGCTTGTCTATGTGGCCCCCGATGCGCAACACACCGAAGCCTACCAGCAGAGCCGCAATGTGCTGTTGAGCAAGACGGCACGCATACAGACTCAACCCCAGTTGGAGATTTATGCCGACGATGTGAAGTGTTCGCATGGAGCCACTGTGG
Organism: Tidjanibacter sp.; assembly: GCA_045614965.1. GTDB lineage: Bacteria > Bacteroidota > Bacteroidia > Bacteroidales > Rikenellaceae > Tidjanibacter. The sequence goes on along the minus strand of JAZLDY010000053.1, from coordinate 16,962 downwards.
GCCAGATGGAGCAGGAGCAGATTTACTATATGCGCCAGAGGGGCCTCTCGGAGGCCGATGCACGCAAACTGCAACTCGAAGGCTTTATGAAGGACATCCTCGATAGGATTGACAACGAGGAGGTGAGAAGGGAGTTTGAATTGAAAATTGAAAATTGACAATGTTTAACCCGAATGAGATAAGAGCAGAGTTTCCGCTGCTGGGCAGGGAGGTCTATGGTAAGCCACTCGTCTATCTCGACAACGCTGCCACGGCACAAAAGCCACGCTGTGTGATTGACACCATCGCAAGGCTCTACCGAGAGGAGAATGCCAACATACACCGTGGCGTACACCTCCTCTCGGAACGATGTACCGAGATGTATGAGGATGCACGCAGGGTGGTGGCCGAGGCCCTCGGTACGCCCGATGTGGGCGAGGTGGTCTTCACGGCAGGTGCCACGGCAAGCATCAACACGGTGGCTTGGGCGTGGGGCGAGAAGTTCGTTGGCGAGGGCGACAATGTTGTGGTGAGCGAGATGGAACACCACTCCAACATCGTACCCTGGCAGATGCTCTGCGAACGTAAGGGTGCGGAGTTGAGGGTGCTGCCCTTTGACGAGGTGGGCAACCTCTGCGTGGAGCAGTTGGATGGTTTGCTGGACAGCAATACCAAGATGGTGGCCATCACCCAGGCAAGCAACACGCTGGGTACTATGCCCCGCCTGAAACCCATCGTGGAGAAGGCCCACGGAGTGGGTGCGCTGGTGCTGGTGGACGGCTGCCAGGGCTTTGTCCACTCGGAGGTGAACGTGAGGGAGCTGGGGTGTGATTTCTATGCCTTTTCGAGCCACAAACTCTATGGCCCCAACGGTGTGGGTGTGCTCTATGGTCGCAGGGAACTGTTGGAGGCTATGCCCCCATTTCTGGGTGGTGGCGATATGGTCAAGAAGGTTACCTTCGAGAAGACCACCTACGCCGACCTGCCGCTGAAATTTGAGGCTGGCACGGCAAACTATATTGATGCCATTGGCCTTGCCGAGGCTATCAAGTTTTTGAGAACGCTGGACAGAGGGGCGGTTATGGCCCACGAGAGGGCCTTGCTGGACTATGCCACCGAGGAGTTGAAGCAGATTGAGGGGCTGCGTATCTATGGCCAGGCCGAGGAGAAGTGTAGCATTGTGAGCTTCAACGTGGAGGGCATACACAACTTCGACCTCGGTGCGGTGCTCGATAGGAGTGGCGTGGCCATCCGCACGGGTGCCCACTGCGCCGACCCTGTGATGGTCCACTACGGGGTGCAAGGTATGGCAAGGGCCTCCTTTGCGCTCTACAACACTGCCGAGGAGGTGGATGCTTTGGTGGCGGGGGTTCGTAAGGCCGTGAGAATGTTGAAGTAGAAGTTCATCTTGCGGGTGCTTTTTGCACCAAGCAGCAAATCGCAAGTTCCTCATTTACCGTTGTAAACTGCGGACTTGCTCTTTTGCTTGGCACAAAAATCCCTCCGCAATATGAATTCTACAAGATGGGATATTTGTCTTGCGGGTGCTTTTTGCGCCAAGCAGCAAATCGCAATGGAGCGAAATTGCGTGCACGGCCCCGTGCACACTCCCCCTCTGAGTTAGAGGGGGTGCCCGAAGGGCGGGGGCGTCTGTCAAAAAGGGCAGAAAGGGCAGAAAGGGCAGAAAGGGCCCCGTGCATACTCCCCCTCTGAGTTAGAGGGGGTGGCCGAAGGCCGGGGGCGTCTGTCAAAAAGAGCAGAAAGAACACCACAAAAACTGCTCCCCTAAGTTAGGGGAGCTGTCGCAAGCGACTGAGGGGTATGTCCTCCTCCCCTACGAAAGGGGAGGATGGGAAGGGTGGTCGTAATTGTGCTCGGCGGCCTCGCCGAGCAGGAGCTGTCCGCAGGACTGAGGGGTATGTTGAGGGACCGAAAAGGAGTTTAAGGAGTTTAGGGAATTTAAGGAGTTTAGGGAAAGTAGAGAATTTAGGGAAAGAGAAGATAATTCTCGCAAATGCGAATAAGCGAGGGCAGAGGCCACTTGTGGACTATGCAGAGCGAGAGCATTTTAGACAAAATTTTATTTTGTCAATTTTCAATTTTCCATTTTCAATTCGGAAGATATGTTTATAGTATTGGAAGGCTTGGATGGGGCCGGAAAATCCACCCAGATAAAACTGCTGCGAGAGATGGTCGAGCAGGCAGGTTGGGAGTGTGAGTATCTCCACTTCCCGAGGTTTGATGCGCCCGTGTATGGCGACCTCATCGCACGCTTTCTGCGTGGCGAGTTCGGGTCGGTGGAGCAGGTAAACCCCTACCTTGTGGCTCTGCTCTATGCGGGCGATAGGGCCGATGCGGCCAAACTTATCAACGGCTGGATGGCAGAGGGTAAGTGCGTCATCTGCGACAGATATGTCTATTCCAACGTGGGCTACCAATGCGCCAAGGTGGCTACCGAAGAGGAACGTAAGGCCCTCACGGAGTGGATTTTGAAGACCGAGTTTGAGGAGTTTTCCATTCCTCGCCCCACGCTGTCGCTGTTCCTCGATGTGCCCTTTGCATTCACCGAGGCCAAACTGACCGCTGCACGAGAGGGAGCCGATAGGGACTACCTCGGAGGTGCGCAGGACATCCACGAACAGTCGCTCGACCTGCAACGCCGAGTGAGGGAGGTCTATCTGGCGGCTGCCGAGAGGGACGAGAATTTCCGTGTGGTGGACTGCTCGGCCGAGGGCGGAGGTATGGCCTCGCCGGAAGAGATTTTTGAGAGAGTGAAAGAGGTTGTTAAACCGCTGTTGAATAAATAGTTATGACCTGTAATTGCCAAACCTGCGAGAGGATGTTGAACTCCCGACTGCTGTGCATCGTGGCTCTTGTGCTGCGTGTGGCGGTGGGCTGTGTGTTTCTCTTTTCGGGTGTGGTGAAGGGGTTGGACCCCTATGGTACGGTCATCAAGATTGGCGAGTATCTCCACGCTATGGGCATCGAGTGGCTGAGCCCGCTGGCGAGTGTGGCGTGTGTGGCTTTGGTGTCGTTGGAGGTGGCTCTGGGCGTGGCTCTCACGGTGGGGGCGTGGCCGAGGGTGGTGGCATCTGTGGTGCTGGCCTTCAACGTGTTCTACACGGCCCTAACGCTGTGGTTGGCGGTGGCTAACCCCATTGGCGACTGCGGCTGCTTTGGCGACGTGGTGGTGCTGACCAATTGGCAGACCTTCTGGAAGAATGTGGCCCTTGCGGTGGCTTCGGCTGTGGTGTGGGCCGTGTGGCGACGAGATAGGGGAGCGAGGTGGAGCCTTGCCGCTACGCTGGGCGCAGGAGTGCTTATGGCACTTGTGGCCGCCTATTCGCTTGCCTGCTTGCCATTGATTGAGAAATTCCCCTTTGGCGAGGGTGTCGATTTGAGGGCCCTTGTGATGACGGAGCCCACCGAGCAAGAGCAGAGTGGGGGCGTTGTGTGCCGCAATGTGGCCACAGGCGAGGTTGAGAACTTCGACCTTAACGACCCAACGTGGTGGGACGAGAGCGTGTGGGAGTTTGTGGAGATGGAGGGGGCGAGTGAGCCCACCGATGATAGGGTGGCCGTTACGGGACGAGATTTTGTGCTCTCCGACGAGCAGGGCGACCTCACGGCCGACGTGTTGGAGTTTGAGGGCACCACACGACTTGTGTGTGTGCAACTTGTGGAGAGGGTGAAGGCCTCGGCTTGGAGCCGTGTGGCCGAGGATATAGATGCCGCCCTTGGGCGTGGCGAGAGGGTGGTTGTCGTTACCGCCTCGGAGATTGGCCACGCTACGGAGATGCTCTCCCGTGTGGGCGTGGATGTTGTTGGCGTGGAGGTGTGCAATATGGACATCACCACCTTGCAGGTCTTTCTGCGTGCCCCCTTGGGAGTGGTTGTGTTGAAGGACGGAGTGATTGTGGAGAAGAGGAGGATTTGAAAAAAAAGTCGGTTGACGGTTGACGGAAGACGGAAGACGAAAAAGATATGAAGAAGTTTTGTAGGACAATATTGATGGTGGGGCTGCTCCTTGTGGGGGCGGTGAACTCCGCTGTGGCACAGCAGACAAGGAGCGTGGACCACTACGCCGAACGTGCCGAAAAACTGCTCAGGCAGGGACACTACCGAGCTGCGCAGTATGAACTCAAAAAGGCTCGCAGGGCGGCCGCAAATATGGTCAACCACCACTCGCTCGACGTGGAGAGGGTGGACTATTTGGAGGCTATGTCGGTGGCGGCACTCGGCAGGGACACCCTCGCTTTGGGGGGCTATCTGGCCACCTACCCCAACTCCATCCACAGCGACGAGGTGCGCTATGCGCTTGCTTGTGAGTTCTTTGAGTTGGAACTCTGGCAGAGGGCCGTGGAGTGCTTTGCGGGGGTGGACACCGATAGGCTCTCGGAGGAGCAAATGGAGGAGTGGTGCTTCAAATATGGTTTTGCGGCCCACCGCTTGGGCGACAACGCCACGGCTCGTGATTTGCTCTTGCGTGTGGATGGCAGGGGTGTGCGTGGCGACCACGCAAAGTACCTCTTGGGATATATTGCCTACACCGAGGACTACCTGCTCGATGCAAGGCTCCACTTCGATTCCCTCTCGGAGAGCAAGGAATATGGAGGCCTTGTTCCCTACTATCTCTTCAATATCGAACACCGCTTGGGCAACAACCGCTATGTGGCCGATAGGGCCGAGAGCGTGTTGGAGGGGCTGAAAGGAGGCCGCAGGGCCGAGGTTATGCGCCTTGCCGCCCAGAGTTGCTTTGCATTGGAGGAGTGGGAGCGTGCGGCAGACTATGTGGCCCGTATGGAGAGTGAGGGTGAAACGCTCTCACGACAGGAAAACTACCTTGCAGGCTATGCGCTCTACCGCTGTGGCAAGTGGACCGAGGCGGAGAGCCACCTGCGTAGGGCTTGCGGTGCCGATGATGCGCTCACCCAGAATGCCGCCTACCACTTGGCCGACTGCTACCTCCGTGTGGGCGACAAAACCAAGGCTATGCAATCCTTCTCGATGGTCTATGGCGGTGTGGGCGACGAGCGTATGAGGGAGGATGCCCTCTATAACTACTGCAAACTGCTCACCGAGCAGGGCGGTGGTAACTTCAACCAAGAGATTCAAACCCTGAGCCGCTATCTGAAAGAGTACCCCCACTCGACCCATAGGACCGAGATTGAGGGCTACCTAATTATGGCTTGCTACGATGCGGGCAACCTCAAAGAGGCCTACGCCACCCTGCGTGAGTTTGAGAGCTCGGGCGGACAGATTAGGGCCGCAATGCAGAAGGTGGCATATTACTACGCTGTGGAGTGCTACGCTATGGGCCGCTTGGCCGAGGCGGAGGAGTATTGCAACCTCGCCCTCGACCTGAAAGACTACGACGAGGAGGTGGAGGCACTGACCATCTACCGCCTCGGTGAGATTGACTATGTGCAGGGAAAATATGCTTCGGCGGCTGTGATGTTTGAGCAGTACCTCGCTATGCGTAAGGAGAGCCAGAAGGAATATCTGTTTGCCTACTACAACCTTGGCTATGCCAAGTTCAACAACTCCCGCTTCGATGATGCCTACGACGACTTTGCCGACTTTGTGGAGATGAGGCCGAAGGGGGACGATTTCCACGCCGACGCTCTGGCCCGTATGGGTGACATCGAAACCGTGGCCAAGAACTACAAACAGGCGGCCCGACTCTATCGCCAATGTGCTGCAATGGGGAGCGATGCACAGTTCTACGCAGGCTACCGTGTGGCTATGGTGGAGGGACTCGGTGGCAACGTGGAGGGGCGAGTGAAGGCCTTGGAGGACATTGTTGACCTCGGTCGTGGCCCCTATGTTGTGCGCTCGGCCTATGAGTTGGGCACCACCCACCTCTCGGCAGGCAACTACTCCGAGGCAGCCGAAAGACTCGAACACTTTGTGGGCAAATACCCCACCTCCACTTGGTATGTGTCGGCCCTCAGCGACCTCGGCCTTGCCTACCGCAACCTCGGTAGGGACGACAAGGCTTTGGATAGCTACAAAAAGGTGGTGGCCTCGTCCAAAGGCTCGGTGGCGGCACACAATGCGCTGGACGAGATTAGGAATATCTATGTGGACCAAAACAAGGTGGACGACTACTTCGACTATGCCACCTCGGTTGGTATGACCGACGATATTGGTGCAATGCAACGAGATTCGTTGGGCTTTGTGGCGGCACAAAAAATCTACATCGCAGGCGACAAGGCGGCAGCCTCGGCAGCCTTTGATACCTACCTCTCGGAAAACCCCGAAGGACTCTACTCCGCTGCCGCACTCTACTATGCAGCCGACTGCCGTGTGGCCGAGGGCGATACGGCGGGCGCAATGGAGTTGCTGGGCAGGCTTACGGGGATGTACTACAACTCCTACACCCAGCGTGGCTATGAGAAGATGGCCTCTGTGGCAGCACAGAGTAGCAACCACTCTGCCGCAGCGGTGGCCTACAAACAACTCTCCACAATGGGCTCCACCCCTGCCAAACGCAAGGAGGCCCTCAAAGGGTATATGGATGCTGTGGTGGCCGAGGGTGTGGCCGATAGTGTGGTGGTGGCAGCCGACTTTGTGGTGGCCAGCGAGGACTCCACGCCACAACTTGTTCGCCAGGCGGAGTTTGCCAAAGCAAAGGCTCTGTTGAGTGTGGGCAAGCGTAACCCTGCGGTGGCCATATTCAGCCGCCTGAGCCGTGAGGTAACATCGCCCGAGGGTGCCGAGAGTGCCTACATTATCATCGAAACGGCCTTCCAATATGGTAGTTTCGAGAAGGCCGAAGAGCTCGTGTATGAGTTTGCCGAGAGGGGTACTCCCCACGCCTATTGGCTTGCCAAGTCGTTCTTGCTGCTGGGCGATGTCTATGTGAGCCGTGGCGACTTGTTCCAAGCAAGGGCCACCTATCAGAGCATCGTGGATGGCTATTCCACCTCGGCCGACGACGGCATTGTGGCGATTGCAAAGGAACGAATTGCGGGACTTGATAAATAGAAGAATATGAATAGAAACCTTATCATAACAGCCGTATTGACACTTTTTGTGGGTGTCGTCGTGGCACAAGAGCCCGAAGGGTTTACCAAACAGGTGGAGATTGAGAAGGACTACTCGGCAGGTGTGTCAAAGGCCGAGCGTATCGAGGTGGAGCCAACACTGCTTGACACCACCATCATTCGCCCACAGATGCGCTACTCCATCGTGTCGGTGGCACAGAGGAGCAACTTCACCACCGAGAAGATTACCCCCGTGGAGTTCAGCACCGCAGGGTGGAACAAGCAGGAGAATCTCTATCTGAACCTTGGCGCAGGTGCACCCCTGCAAAGCGAGGCCGACCTCTATTGGACCCCCGTGAAGAGCAGGGATAGGCTTCTGGTTGTGGCCCTCAACCACGAGGGAGTGGAGGGTAGGCAGACCACCGTGGAGAACGACAAGGTGTCGGGCCTGATGCTCAAAAACCGCCTCGCAACCCACTACTCAACCCCTCTGGGTAGAAGGTTAAACACCCGACTTGCAGCCGATGTGGACTATCAGGGCGTGGTGGCCAACCCCTACGGTGGCGTGGGCGTGGTGGCCCCAAGGAACATCATAGACAACAACGCTTTCAGGGCCGATGTGAAGGTGTCGGGCGAGTTCTCCGAGAAGTCCCCACTTTCGTACACCGCACGAGTGAGGGGCAACTATGCGCTGGCCAACTATGGTGCAGGCAAGGCCGCTGCCGAGGATGGCACGATGTGGCGCTACTGTGTAGATTTTGCGCTGGATGGCCTCGATAGTGTCAAGAGGTGGCTGCCCGGCAGGATTACAGCATACTACTATGGGGTGCGCTCTACGGGGTGGAGCCCCTATTACGACACCTCCGTAACGCTCATTCCGGAGTGGAGCTTCCGCATTGGCGAGTGGCTGCCCGTGAATGTTATGGCCGGATATGATTATATGGTCTATCCCGGTGCGGTGCAGAGTTGGCGAGGACTTATTGGCTCGGTTGACGTGGCTTGGGTGCGCAACCCGAAGGTGGTGCCTTGGGTGAAGATCAGCAACGATATTGATGCGGGCCTCTTTGCGCCAACCCTCTGGACCAACCCCTACCACAACCTCCTGCCCTCCGACTCTCGCAAGGTCTATCGTGGCGAGGTGGGCGTGAGGGGTGCGCTGGGAGTGTTTGACTACGAAATCAAAGGTGGCTTTGAACACCTCTCCAAATATTTCTATACCCGTGTGTTGGAGGGCTCGCCCGTGTTGCTGTGGGGAGCCGATGCCAAAGGCGTGGATATGTGGTATGTGGAGGGTGCCTTCGGGTGGAGCCCCCTGCGTGGTTTGTCGGTGGAGGGCGGCGTGCGCTTCAACTCGCCTAACTACCACACCAAGGCTACGGTGGTGGGCGACAATGCATACTCTGTTCGCAAGTTGAAGGGACAACTCGCTGTACGCTATTCGCCCATCAGGAGGCTCCACCTTGCGCTCACTGCCGAGGGAGCGACCTCCACGAGTGCGCAACTTGTGGAGAGGAGTGGCGAGGGCTTTGTGGTCAAGGGCGAGGTGGCGATGCCTGCCTATGTGGACCTTGGCGTGAGGGCCGAGTGGGAGTTTACCAACAAGTTGACCGTGTGGCTCAGGGGCGATAATCTCCTCAATCAGACCATCTACGAGTGGGCGACCTATCGTGCGTTGGGGGTTGGGGGGCGTGTGGGTGCCACCGTTACCTTCTAAGGGCAGGAAGGGAATTGAAAATTGAAAATCAACCCTCGCCTAAGTTAGGAGAGGGTGCCCAACGGGCGGGTGAGGTTTGTTTAAGAGCAGAAAGAGTGGAAAAGAAAATAAAAGTCTGCGCCAACGGCGCACCTTAATTTTCCATTTTCCATTTTCCATTTTCAATTTAAAAGACGTTAGACCAAATATAGGAATGAACAGCGAAAAAGTAGCAGGACAGATTGTCGGTTGGTTGACCGACTATGTCGGTAGGTGTGGCTCGAAGGGCTTTGTTGTGGGCATTTCGGGCGGTGTTGATTCGGCGGTGGTGTCGGCTTTGTGTGCACGCACGGGGCTGCCAACGCTGTGTGTGGAGTTGCCCATACATCAGGCCGCTGCGCAGGTGAGTCGTGCTGCCGAGCACATCGAAAACCTTATGGCCCGCTATCCCAACGTGGAGCGTGCAACGGCCGAACTGACTGCACCCTACGAAGCTCTGCTGTCGGTACTGCCCCGTGAGGAGGGCCCCCTCTATGACCTCACTACGGCCAACACCCGTGCGAGGTTGCGTATGACAACCTTGTATTACTATGCAGGTCTGAGGGGTGCGCTGGTGGCAGGTACGGGCAACAAGATTGAGGACTTCGGCATTGGCTTCTACACCAAGTGGGGCGATGGCGGTGTGGATATCAGCCCCATTGGCGACCTCACAAAGAGCGAGGTTTTTGAGTTGGGAGCCTATCTGGGCGTGTGCGACTCCATCCTCTGTGCCAAGCCCACCGATGGGCTCTTTGGCGACGACCGTAGCGACGAGGACCAGATTGGTGCCACCTACCCCGAGTTGGAGTGGGCTATGGCCGAGAGCGAGAGGGGTGCTGTGGCGGAGCAGTTTGAGGGCCGCCAGAGGGTTGTCTTTGAGATTTACACCCGCCGTAACCGAGCCAACCGCCACAAGATGGAGCCTATCCCCGTGTGTGTGGTGGAGAAGGAATAGAAATTGAAAATGGAAAATTGAAAATGGAAAATTGAGCAAACAAAGTTTGCTCTAAAATGCTTCTCCTAAATCACGGGTATTGTTTTTGATACCCCCGCCATTCGATTGTTCCCCATTGTGTCGGTTGGGATGGGTGTCTTGTGGCAGGCAGAGATAAAACGAGTTGGGCTACCTTTGAGGGGTAGCCCAACTCGTTTGTTGCAATGCTCTTATTGGTGCGTAAACAATCTCTGCCTACTCCATTGGCGCAATGAATACCTCGATGTCGGTGTCGGCCAACAGCGAGGGAATGCGCTCAATCTCCTCCTGCGGGGTGCCGATGGTGTGGATGGGGTAGAAGACCTTGGGGTTAATCTTTCGGGCAGCCTCCACAGCCGACTCCACAGTCATTGTGTAGGGCAGGTTGACGGGCAGGAAGAGGTAGTCCACATCGGGTACGGCCACCATCTCGGGGGTCTGCTCCGTGTCGCCGGCGATGTAGATGCGCTTGCCGGCAATGGTCAACACATAGCCCACATCGCCTCTCTCTCGTGGGTGGTACTGCGGTCGCTCAATGTTGTAGGCCGCCACCGTTTCGACCATTCCCCACGGCATAAGGTGCATCCTCTGGCCGGGGCCGAGGTCGAGTGCGCCATCAATCTGCTCCATCATATGGGTTGGGCACACAACCATTGTGGCCGCCTTGGAGAGGTACTCAATCGCTCGGGGGTCAAAGTGGTCGTCGTGGTGGTGGGTTACAAGGATGAGGTCCGCCTTGGGTAGGCCAACGTAGTCGCACTCGCTCAGGCAGGGGTCAACGTAGATGTGCCGCCCTGCGTGGGAGATGCTGATGCTGGCGTGCCCGAAGAGTCGGAAAAGTATGTCGCAGAGGTGGTTGCCCTCTCGCTTGTCGGCAGTGTACATAGTTCTTTTGTCTAACGTCCAACGTCGAAAGTCTAACGTCTTTCTTAATTCTATTTGAGGTATTTGTTGAGCCAGCCGAAGAACTCCCTGTTCCACACGAGCGAGTTCTGGGGTTTGAACACTTGGTGGGCCTCGTCCTCAAAGGCTACCAACTTGGCCGGTATGCCCTGCAACTTGGCCGCAGTGAAGGCCTCCAAACTCTGGGTGTAGGGGATGCGATAGTCCTTCAAGCCTGTGAAAATCAGGATTGGGGTGTCCCAAGCGGCTGCGTCTTTGTGGGGCGAGTTGCGGTAGCTGCGTTGTGCTGTGCGGTTTTTCTCGTCCCAATAGGCACCGCCGTAGTCGTTGTTCACAAACCACATCTCCTCTGTGTGGCCATACATACTCTCGAAGTTGTAGATACCGCAGTGGGAGATGAGTGCCTTGAATCGGCCTTCGTGGTGGCCGGCAAGGTAATAGACCGAGTAGCCACCATAGCTTGCGCCCACAGCACCCAACTTCTCCTCGTCGCTCCAAGGCTCACGGGCTACATCGTCGATGGCCGAGAGGTAATCACGGATGTTCTGGCCGCTGTAATCGCCCGAAATCTGGTCGAGCCACTCCTGACCAAACGAAGGCAGACCCCTACGGTTGGGAGCAACCACAATGTAACCCTCGGCAGCCATCAGTTGGAAATTCCAACGGTAGCTCCAAAATTGGCTCACAACGCTCTGTGGGCCACCTTGGCAGTAGAGCAGGGTGGGGTATTTCTTGCTCTCGTCGAAGTCGGGAGGCAGGATTACCCAAGTGAGCATCTGCTTGCCATCGGTGGTCTTCACCCAACGCTTCTCACACTTGCCCATAGGGATATTGTCGTAGATTTGCTGGTTGATGAAGGTGGCCTGACAGAGAGCCCAGTCGGTGTCGAGGGTGTAGAGCTCGGGGGCCTTCATAATGGTATTCATATGCACCAAGAACTTCTCGCCCACCTTGCTGAACGAGTTGATGTCGTGGTCGCCCGAGGTGAGCACCTCCACAGGCGAGCCGTCCAACCCAACACGGCAAATCTGGTGGGTGGCGGTAATGGGGGCGATGAAGTAGAGTGTGTCGTTACCCTCCCACACCACATTGGATGCGTTGTAGTCGAAGTCGGGGGTTAGGTCCTTCATTGTGCCATCCTTGGAGAACCACACAAAGAGCCTCTCCTTGTCGCTCTCGTTGCCCGCACGGCGCATACTGCGCAGGGCAATCATCGTGTCGTCGGGACTCCACACGGGGTATTTGTCGTAGCCCCACATTGCGCCCCACTCCTTGCAGATGTTGCGTGTGAGGCCCGTGGCGAGGTCATAGACAAAGATGTCCGAGTCGGTCGATATGGCATAGGCAGCACCCGTGAGTCGCTTGCAGGTGTAGGCCAAGGCGGTGCCTGCATTGTTCCACGCAATCTCCTCGGCATCGAAGTAGGGTGCAAGGGGAGCATCCCAAGGCTCACCCTCCATAATGTCCTTGCCCTCCTTAACTACGCCATCGCCCAAGGGAGCAACGAAGATGTGGGAATATTTGCCCTCGTCCCAATAGTCCCAATGGCGCACCATCAGGTCGTCGTAGATGCGGGCCTTCGACTTGTTGGCATCGGCATACACATCCGAGGAGTTGATGTCCACAACGTGCACCTTCTTGGTGAAGAACAGGGCGTTGCCTGCGGGGGCGATGCCGAAACTCTCGATGCCCTCCACGTCGGTAACCTTCGCTTTGTCGCTACCATCGGGGAGTATGCTCCACACCTGACCGTCGCCGGCCATATAGTACAGACGACCACCCACCCACTGTGGCGAGGAGGCGTTCTTTACGAGGCGCACCACCTCTCCGCCCTCGGCAGGCATAAGGTAGAGGTCGGTTTTGCCCTTGTTGGTGGCCATATTATAATAGGTGATGGTGAAGGCGGCAAGGGTGCCGTCGGGCGAGATTTTCTGACTACCCACACGTCCCATCTTCCACATCACCTCGGGGGTGAACTTGCCTGCGGCAATCTCTTCGGGAATGAGGTTGTTGGTGAATTTCATAACTTCGGGGGTTGTGTTGTGGCCACATCCTACAAGGAGGAGTGTTGTCACGGCTGTTTTTAATAAATTTGCAATTCTCATATTGGGATAGTAAAATATTTTATTAAATACAAAGGTTGTGCGGTGATATTGCGGATATGTGTCCGTTGTTATTAAAATAATTTAATTACTTAATTTGTATTCCAAAAATTTTTCAAAAACAACTTTGATGGTTGAATAGCTCTCTTCGACAGCGTTCCACAGTCTGCGGGCCCTAAGCCACTCGGCCGAGGTGATTTGTTCGCCCTCTTGGGGAGTGAGTGCGGGGCTTTCTCCCTCGGCATACATCAGATACCAATCGGTCTGCTTGACCTCCCAGCGGCCATAGGCGTTGTGGAAGTGGCGTGTGGTGCAGAGTGGGGCCACAATATCCACCTCGCCGAGGCCCGTCTCCTCCTGCACCTCACGAATGGCGGCCTGCTCGGGGCTCTCCCCCTCGTCGATGTGTCCTTTGGGAAGGTCGGGCCACCCCTTGCGACGAATCATAAGAATCTCGCCGGCGGAGTTCTCCACCAAACCGCCCGCAGCCCTCACCACCACAAGCCTCTCGCAAAAGGCTTCGAGGGTGCTCTGTGGGTTGGCACAAATGATGTTGAGCGAATGGTGTGGACCGATGGCCGAGAGGAGCACTTCGGGCGTAAGTTGTTCACTCTCACCTACTATGTAGGTGGGCTCGTCATCCTTTGCGACACCTGCGGAGGTGGTCGAAAGGAAGCGGAAAAATTTATTTTCGTAAAATAGTAGCATAACTCCCACAAAATAACTAAATTTAGGCCATAATTACAAATTAAGAGATGGAAAAATACGAAAGCAAACAACATCAGATACGTCGCTCGGCCGACCAAATCTACACCGCACTCTCCTCATTCAGCAACTTTACCCCTATGCTCGCCGACAAGGTGGAGGAGTGGAGTGCCGACGAGGATAGTTGCTCGTTCAAACTCAAAGGTATGACCGCCCGCCTGCGCATTGTGGACAGGGAGCCAAACAAGACCATAAAGATTCAGGGAGCCGAGGGCTCGCCGGTGGACTTCACCTTCTGGTTGCAGATGAAGGAGGTTGCCCCCTACGATACCCGTATGCGCATTGTGGTACACGCCGAGTTGAATATGATGATGAAGATGCTCATTGGCAAGAAGTTGCAGGGTGCAGTGGACCAAATGGCCGAGGCCATAGCAACGGCAATGGCGTAGGGATAAATAGAAATTGACAATAAAAATTTGACGGTCGACGGTTGACGGTCGACGGTTGACGTTGGAAGTTAGACAAAAACCTAAAATATATGCTTGAACAATTCGTAAGCCGACACATTGGCCCCTCGGAGAGGGATGTAAAGGAGATGCTCAACACCATTGGTGTTAAGAGTGTGGAAGAACTCATCGGTCAGGTTATGCCCCAGAGCATACGCCTCCACAAACCACTCGCCCTCGACGAGCCAATGACCGAGGTGCAGTTTGCTGCGCACATCCGTTCGCTGGCCGAGCGCAACCAGACGCTGCGCTCGTTTATCGGTATGGGCTACTATCCCAACTCGATGCCTGCGGCCATCATCCGCAACGTCTTTGAGAACCCCTCGTGGTACACCTCCTACACCCCCTATCAGGCCGAGATTTCGCAGGGTAGGTTGGAGGCTTTGTTGAACTTCCAGACTATGGTGGTGTCGCTGACGGGTATGGAGATTGCCAACTGCTCGCTGCTGGACGAGGCAACGGCCACCGCCGAGGCTATGCTGATGATGTATGCCCTCCGTTCGAGGGAGCAGCAGAAGGCCGGAGCAAATGTGCTCTTTGTGGATAGCAACATCTTCCCCCAGACGTTGGACGTGCTGCTCACCCGCAGTGAGCCTTTCGGTATTGAGTTGGTGGTGGATGACTTCGATGCCTACGAATTTTCGGGCCGTGAGTTTGGTGCCATTGTGCAGTATCCCGCAGCCGCAGGCGAGGTGAGGAACTATGCCGCCTTCACCGAGGCAGCCCACACAGCAGGCGCAAAGGTGGCCGCCGTGTGCGACCTTATGGCCCTCGTGTTGCTGAAAGCACCCGCAGAGTGGGGTGCCGACATTGCCGTTGGCTCGTCGCAGAGGTTTGGTCTGCCTATGGGCTTTGGTGGCCCAAGTGCGGGCTATATGGCCACCAAGGATGCCTACAAGCGTAATATGCCCGGACGTATCATTGGCGTATCGGTGGATAGGCTCGGCAATAGGGCCCTGCGTATGGCTCTGCAAACCCGTGAGCAACACATCAAACGTGAGAGGGCAACGTCGAACATCTGTACCGCTTCGGCACTTATGGCCTCAATGTCGGGCTTCTATGCCGTCTATAACGGCCCCGAGGGACTGAAACGTATTGCACAACACATCCACTCCCACACCGTGGCCCTTGCTGAGGCCCTCAAACACCTCGGCTATGAGTTGCGCTCGGAGTGCTATTTCGACACCCTCGAAGTGGGTGCCGAGGCTGCTGTGGTGCAGGACATCGCACTTGCTCACGGTATCAACTTCTTCTACCCCGCAGAGGATAGGGTGAGGTTGAGCCTCGACGAGATTACAACCCCCGAGGAGGTGGCCGAGATTGTGGAGATTTTTGCCGAGGCAGCAGGTAGAAAGATGCCCAAGAGTGTGAAAATCAACGAGGAGGCTTCGGTAATCCCCGCAGACCTCGTTAGGCAGAGTGCCATTCTGACACAGCCGGTGTTTAACAAGTATCACTCCGAAACTGAGTTGATGCGCTACATCAAGAGGCTCGAACATAGGGACATTTCGCTGGCCGACAGTATGATTTCGCTCGGCTCGTGTACGATGAAACTCAACCCTGCCGTTACGATGCAACCCCTCTCGTTGGCGGGCTTTGCGGCTATGCACCCCTTTGCTCCCGCAGCGCAGGCCGAGGGCTATCTGGCGATGATTACCGAGCTGGAAAAGGACCTTGCAACCATCACAGGCTTTGCAGGTTGCACCCTCCAACCCAACTCGGGTGCAGCGGGCGAGTATGCAGGTTTGATGATTATCCGTGCCTACCACCAGAGCCGCTCGCAGGGCTATCGTAACATCATCCTCATCCCCGCATCGGCCCACGGCACCAACCCCGCATCGGCCGCTATGGCAGGTATGAAGATTGTAACGGTGGCTTGTGATGCCAATGGCAATATCGACGTGGACGACCTCAAAGCCAAGGCCGAGCAGTATGAGGCCGAGCTGGCAGGTCTGATGGTTACCTATCCCTCCACCCACGGTGTGTTCGAGAGCCGCATCAGGGAGATTGTCGATACGGTGCACGAATTTGGCGGTCAGGTCTATATGGACGGTGCCAATATGAACGCACAGGTGGGCCTCACCAACCCCGGATTTATCGGTGCCGACGTGTGCCACCTCAATCTCCACAAGACCTTTGCAATGCCCCACGGTGGCGGTGGCCCAGGTGTGGGCCCCGTGTGTGTGGCCGAGCACCTTGTGAAATTCCTCCCCTCGCACTCTGTCCAATCGACTGGTGGCGAGGAGGGCATCACGGCCGTGTCGAGTTCGCCTTGGGGTAGCGCACTGCTGCTGCCCATCACCTATGGCTATATCAAAATGCTGGGTGCCGAAGGCCTTAGGAAGGTTACCGAGATGGCCATCGTGAATGCCAACTATATGTCCTGCAAGCTGAAAGATAGCTTCCGCACCTACTACTCCGGCGAGAACGGCAGGGTGGGCCACGAGATGATTTTGGACCTCACCAACTTCCGCAAGGAGTATGGCGTGGAGGTGGGCGATGTGGCCCACCGACTGATGGACTACGGATTCCACGCTCCAACCCTCTCGTTCCCCGTGCACGATACCCTTATGGTGGAGCCTACCGAGAGCGAGAGTAAGGAGGAGATGGACCGCTTCTGCGATGCGTTGGTGGAGATTCTCCACGAGGCACAGAGTGTGCCGGCACTCGTTGTGAACGCCCCCTATACGGCTGCGGAGGTGGTTGGCGAGTGGTCGCACGAGTTCTCACGAGAGCAGGCTGTCTATCCATTGGAGTGGGTAAGGGTACAGAAATTCTTCCCCCACGTTACCAAGATTGACAACGGCTATGGCGATAGGAACCTCGTGGCCGTGAACGAAGAGTAGATCTTTGTTGGTGGAGTCTGCCCTCCACCAACAAAGGAATTGAGAATTGAGAATTGAGAATTGAGAATTGAGAGAACTGTTTGTGATGATAGGGAATAGGGCGGGGATGACGAATGCGACGGCGATGGTGCAGAGGAGGGTGTAGGTGGTGATGCTGGCTACGTTGCCACCGAGTTTGCCAGTGACGACAGCAGCTGCAGTGGCGGTAGGGCAGATGATGCAAATCA
>JAZLDY010000052.1:0-1548 GCA_045614965.1 Tidjanibacter sp. | reverse complement strand
TAGCGGTCCGGAACGATATAGGGTGAAGATGGAGCTGGATGTGAGGGCTAGGAATTTTATGGTGGAGTGTTTTCCGTTGTCGGAGCGAGATATGGTGATGGTGGAGGATGGGAAGTGGTTGTTGGATACGGTGGTGTGTGGTATGGTGGGGGTGAAGAGTTTTGAGTTGACAGTGGCGGGAGCGAAGATTGTGGAGAGTGAAAGAATTAATAATTAAAAATTAATAATTAAAAATTATTCGTTTCACTCATGATTGGGATTAGTTGGATGTGTTGGTGAGGTAGGGGATTTATTGAATAAAAAAGGTTGACTATGGAAAGTCAACCTTCTGTTGTTTTATTTGCGGACCCATTCTTGGTTACGACCGAGGAGACCTCGTTTGTCGAGTGAGCCGCGGAGGATGAGTTTGCCTGTTTCGGGGTCAACCCACATTTTGGCATAGTAGGTTTTGCCATTGTCGGGATCGAGGATGGTGCCGCCTTGGAGTTTGCCGTCGAGCCATTCCATGTTTTTGACGATGACCATGCCTACAACAGGCTTGTTGTGAAGCGAGCCTTCGCACTCGGTGCAGAGTTTGTTTTCTTCGCCTTTAACGAGGATTTTTTCGATTTGTCCGTAGTATTTGCCGTCAGTACCACGATAGATGTTGACGATTGATACTGGGATGTTTTCTTTGTCGTCGATGGTAGTCCAACGACCGAGGATTTTTTCAATTTGGCAGTTTGCCATTGTGGCAATGAATAACATTGCGAGGAGGATGATTTTACGCATTTTTTGTTGGGTTTTTAGTTAGAATTATTACTTTTGTTCGCCCCCTTTGGGGACGATTTTGTTGAGATGTTTTGCTATCCGCAGGTTCCCTCCCTTTGGTCGGTCACGCAGCGGTTAAGCATAATTTGCCCCCTTCGGGGACTTTATTTTACTTTTGCTCTCCATTCTCAACTCTCCATTCTCAATTCTCAATTATTCCACGTAGAGGACGAGGCCTTTGAGGTATTCGCCTTCGGGGTGGTAGATGTTGACAGGGTGGTCGGTTGGTTGTGTGAGTTGATGCAAGATGCGAACTGAGCGACCACTTTGTGCAGCAGCGGTGAAGACGGCTAGGCGGAATTGCTCTTTGCTGACGGCTTGTGAGCAAGAGAAGGTGAAGAGGATGCCACCTGGACGGATTTGCTCGAAGGCGAGGGCATTGAGACGAGTGTAGCCACGGAGGGCATTGCGTAGGGCATCGCGATGCTTAGCAAATGCTGGTGGGTCGAGAATGATGAGGTCGTATTTGTCCTTGATGTCGTCGAGGAATTTGAAGGCATCGACAGCATAGGCTTCGTGACGAGGGTCGCCAGGGAAGTTGAGTTCGATGTTTTTGTTGGTGAGTTCGATAGCTTTGGCAGAACTGTCGACCGAGTGGACGAGGTTGGCACCACCGCGCATAGCATAGAACGAGAAACCACCTGTGTAGCAGAACATATTGAGGACATTGCGACCACGGGCATAGTGCTCGAGAAGCGAACGGTTGTCGCGTTGGTCGACAAAGAAACCAGTTTTTTG
>JAZLDY010000051.1:0-1440 GCA_045614965.1 Tidjanibacter sp. | reverse complement strand
ACAGTTTGGAACCGACTTCTCCTTTATCTACACAGAGAATGCCTTCTCCAACCTTCTGACCTACAACCGCACTACAGGCGTAGTCACCTCGAAGGCCATCAACGTGTCGGGCAACTGGAACGGTCGCTTGGGAGCCAACTTTGCCACTCCGCTCGATGCTTCGCAGCGTTTCTGGGTAGAGACCTCGGCCAATGTGAATATGCTTCACACCAACAGCTATGCTGTGATAGAGTCTGAGGAGGAGACACCCCTGCTCAACAGTAACACCCTCTTTGCCTACTCGGCTATGGTGAAGCCTCGCGTGAAGTTCGACAATTTGGATGCCTCCGTGGCCTACGAACTCACCTTGGAGGACAACCGAGGCACCTATCTCTCCGTCAACAACAAGGAGCAGTGGCAACATCACATCCAAGGTCGCCTCACATGGCGGTTGCCGTGGTCGCTCAGTCTTGACGCTGCCGTCAACTATCACAACTACACCACCTATCTCTCTACCGATAGCCGCATGGATTGGTTGATGATGGACTTCTCCATCGAGCGCCCTTTCTTGAAGGGCAAGAACCTCTTTGTGGAACTATCAGCCCATGATTTGTTGAACGAGAATAACGGCTTCAGTCGCGTGTATGATGCCACCTCGCTCACCCATACCTATAACAAAGTCCTCGGACGTTATGCCATGCTGAGCGTGAGGTATCGGTTTGCGACGAAGAAAAGGTAAATATATCTATCTTATACTTAAATATTTATACCATTATGTACCAAAATGTACCAATTGAATTGATCGAGCGCATAGAGGCGCTGGAGAGAAGGATGGAAAAAAAATGAGAAAGAGACCCCCTCCAACCTCCCCCTCTATGGGGAGGCTTTGCAGACATCGCGGACAAACTATTCAAAAAGAACTCTCTTAGGAGAGTGCAGAGCCGCGGAACCAAGTTCCTCCCTTAGAGGGGAGGTTAGGAGGGGTCTCCAGTTATTACTGCACCACCGCACGCCCGACGGCCGTTACCTCGTCACGCGCAAGGTGCACTGGCAGGCGGTGTACAGGGTGTTGGTGGATGAGGGGTGGTATGATGCCTCGCTGGGCTATGCAGCCTTTGTAGAATATATCCGTTCGGTGGCT
This sequence comes from Tidjanibacter sp., assembly GCA_045614965.1. Lineage (GTDB taxonomy): Bacteria > Bacteroidota > Bacteroidia > Bacteroidales > Rikenellaceae > Tidjanibacter. The sequence continues at coordinate 320 of JAZLDY010000051.1, read as the reverse complement.
CCACCGGACGGATTTCGCATTATGCCCGATGTGGAGACCATACGCCACATATCGCAGACGCTCTATGCTCGCCCCTTCACCAAATGGCGCTACGATGCTGCCTACCGCACCAAGCGCTGGGCATACGAACGGATGAGGGCGGTGGCGGAGGTGTTACAGTCTTGCTTGGGGGAAGAAAAATAGGGGAAAAGTTGGTGGTGTAGATAAGTTGTAGTACCTTCGCTACTGGAAATAAAAAAACCCGGATTCATCACCAGTATCTGAACACTGGGAGAGGAACGCCCGGGACTGCACGACAAAGGTACAGCTTTTATGGAATA
>JAZLDY010000050.1:0-8024 GCA_045614965.1 Tidjanibacter sp. | reverse complement strand
ATTGTTCTCTCTTCTCGGTTGTTGTTGCAGGGGGTGGGGCTACCTGCCCGTAACGCTACCTACTGCGCCCCTCATACTACCCATACCGGCACCAAAGCCACCCAAGCCGCCACTATTCTGGCCCTGCTGTTCTTGTTTGAGAGCCTCTTGTCGCCTCTTCTCCCTCTCTTCGAGTATCTTTTTGAGCCTTACGGCCTCGGTCTTGCGCAGCTGCTCGTTTACGCTCTCGAAGGTGATGGGGGTAAAGATGGTGTTCATATTGGCACTAATCTCCACCTCCCAATTTGCCTTCACGCTCATAATCTCCTCGCCCTTCTCGTCAACATAAGGCTCGGTGCGCTCGGGTTGCCTGCGCTCGATGAGGTTGCCGGTGTCCCACACTCCGTTGTTGTTTTTGTCCTCCAACACGCCAACCCTCACATCGCCGGGCTTTACATAGTTGAAGCGGTGGGTACCACTCTTTGCACCCTTTATTTCGTCAATCACCTTACCGTTGGCATCTTTCAGGTAGAGGACATAGGTGTCGTTGGGGTTTTTGCCCACAACATTCACAATCACACTGCCATACTCTTCGGGGTTGAGTGTTTTGAACTCACTCCTCAGGGTGTCGTTTTGCTGGCTTGCCACATTGTGGAATGTTCCCGCAGGTATCATCAGTTTGTATTTGGTTGCGGGAGCCCACGCTGCTCGCAGGTGCCACAACTTCATATCGACGCTATCTTGCTCCAATGTATATTCCACCTTGGGCATTACAGCCTCGGCGGCCGCTTCGGCCTCGGCAGCGGCATCCCTCTCTTGCTGGTTCTTGGGCTTGGGTTTGTTTTTGGCCTCCTCTTCGGCTTTCTCATTCACAGCACCCGCCATTAGCAGCTCGATGGCGGCGGTGTCAATCTGCGTGAGTGGCATTGCAAATTTGAGTGTGATACTCTTCTCGGGGTTGAGTTCGCTCTTGGAGAGGTCCACCTTGAAGGGGTTGGGTTTGACGGGTGGCACATACTCCACACTATCTTTGAGAGCCTTCTCTTTCTTCTTTTCCTCCTCCTCACGAGCCTTCTTCTCCTCCTTGCTCTCGAAGTATTTCCAGAAGAGTTCCAACTTGGCGGTGTCGGGCACAAGGTTGTTCACCGAGTCGTGTTTCATATAAATCACTCGGCCCCTCAGCGTGTCGCCCAATCGCTCCGAAGGCACATTGAGCCAATAGTTGATGGTGTCCTTGCCCTTGGTTACATACTCCGTAACAATCTCCTCGGAGGCAATGCTGTCAATCGAAAATTCGAGCACCTCCGGGTTGGGTGCGCCAAAGAAGAGTGTAACTTTGTGTTGCTCCTCTCGCTTCGACTCCGAGAGTTTCTGACGCTTAAACCTGCCATCCGTAAACATCTTGAAGTAGAGTTGCGGATTGGCCGTAAGGTAGTGGCGAGTGGTGTCGTACCACACCTTAAAGTCCGGACAAGTCAGCGGGTTGTAAACCGAATCCTGAAAACCCACCATATCCGTTTCGGGGTCATAGGTGAAGTTGTTGTTCTTGTCCTCGATGGCGTAAATCTTGTAGTCGATGGGTTTGAGGTTTTGGGCGATGAAGATGCCATTGTTGGCTGCCCTTGCCACTGCAACGGGTTTGTATTTGAGCAGCAGGGAGTCATACTCGGGAATGGAGTCGGCCTCGGCGGGGTAGAAGAATATGAGCGACTTGCTCACACTATCGCCCTTGCTTGCACTCACCGTGTAGCCACTCATCACCATAGAGTCAATCTCCCCACCCGTGGAAAAGACATAGCGAAGGTCGCTGAGCACATTGCCCTCGTTGTTGTCAACGATGCTGTTGCCAAAGTTGAGTGCATAGGTTTGATTTTCTTCCAGGGTGTCGAGAATGGTGATGCGTATGCCCCTACCGCTGGTGGTAATCGTGGGGTTGCGCTTCATCATCGGCGAGGTGAAAAACTCCTTCTGTTGGTCTTTGATTTGGACATACTCGTTGAAGCCAATGTAAATCTCCTTGCCCGTGAAGTTGGTGTTGCCAAAGCCGGGTGCTGCGCTCACAATGATCGGGGGTAAGGAGTCTTTGGGGCCGCCCTGTGGCGAAGAGATGTTGGCACAACGCCACAAGAAGGCACTTGCGAACATCACCAAGACACCCGCACGCAACCACCTCTTAACCATCAACCCGCCGTTTGTCATACTCTCCCTATTGCGCTCCAAACCTCTACTCATTGTCGTTCTGCTCCATCTCCTCAAAGAGGGTGTGCACGGTTTTGTTCAACACGGGGTGAATCTTGTCGGGGGCCACCTCGTTCAGTGGACGGAGCACAAAGTCCCTGTCTTGAATGAGGGGGTGGGGGATGGTCAGCCTTGGGGTGTCCATCACGAGGTCGTCGTAGAAGAGGATGTCGATGTCGATAGCCCTCGGAGCAAACCTCTCGCCCGTTTGGGCCTTCACGGCAGCCTCCTCCTGGCGGTTACGACCGAGTTTCAGCTCAATCTCCAACACCTTGTCGAGCAACTCCTCGGGGGAGAAGTCGGTATCGACAATGATAGCCTGGTTGTAGAAATTCTCTGCCGAGGTGAAGCCCCACGCTTTGCTCTCGTAGCTGTGCGAACAACGCATAATAACTCCGAGCGAAGAGTTAATCTCCTGCTGTGCACGGCGCAAGGTGTCCTTCACGTCGCCCACATTACCTCCGGTCATCAAAATAGCTTTTGCCATAGTGTTATAGTGGTTTTAGTTTTTGAACAAATATTGTGTTGTTGTGTTGTTGTTGCGTGTTGTGTTGTTGTCTGCCCGTCCTCTATCCTCGCATTGCAATCAGCTTGCTCATTGCCAGGGCAAAGTGGGTAAACACGATTTTGGCGTTACCATTTTGGCCTACATCCCTGAGGGCCCTTTCGATTTCCGCCACAATGGCCTCCACGTTGTGGTTTGCTACAAAGGGAGCAAATTTCGAGCAAAAAGCCCTCTCGTCGCCCCAGAGGTAACTCACACTCTCCATTCCGGCCGTGAGCATATAGCTCTCCCTGATGAGGCGTAGGGAGTATTCCAAAAAACTCTTTTGGTTCTCTCGGCCCATTGCAGCCACCTGCTCGGCCCACTCAAACAGGTCGAGGTGCTTGTTGCTATACGAAAGCCTCATAAGGCGAGTGAAGAGTTCAAAGTTGTCCGTAGCACTACCATCGCTCCCCTCGGCCACAACCCTACGCAGGGTCAGAAGCGAACCGTCGGATAGTTTTGCCGCCACCTCGGCCTGCTCCTCGGTTGCGCCAAGCGTGCGGGTGGCATAGCTACGGAGTGCCTCGTACTCGATGCGCCCCACATTGACACTCTGGCAGCGTGAGATGATGGTGTCGAGGAGTGTTTCGGGGTGTTCGCTAATGAGGATAAACACCGTGTTCTCCCACGGCTCCTCCAATATTTTCAGCAGTGCATTGGTGCAGTTGGGGTGCATCTTTTCGGGTGCCCAGATAATCACGCTCTTCCACTTGCCCTCAAAGGCCTTGTAGGATAGTTTGTGGATAATCTCGTCGGCCTCCTTTGCGGTAATGAGGCCCTGTGCATTGTCGGCACCGATGGCCTCATACCAAGCGTGCTCGTCGAAGCAAGCATCGTTCTCCCCCACAATCTCCCTCCACTGCTCGATGTAGAGGTCGCTGGTTGGGGGTGTTGAGGAGCCCTTGGGCTTGATTGTGGGATAGACGAAGTGAACGTCGGGGTGGGTGAGCGACTGCATCTGCACACACGATGGGCACACACCACAAGGCTCGCCATTTGTACGATTGGGGCAGTGGAGATACTGCACATAGGCCAGAGCGAGTTGGAGCGTACCCCACCCGTGGTTGCCCGCAAAGAGTTGTGCGTGGCTCACACGCCCCTCGTCGATGTTTTTGCGAAGGCGTTCTTTAAGTTGCTCGTGTCCTGTAACTTGTGTGAATTTCATCTCTGCAATTACTTGTTTGTGTGCGCCCCTTGGTAGGAGCCCTATACCCTTTTAGGGTATATCCCAAAATGCAAAGATACTCAATAAATTGAAAATGGAAAATTGAAAATGGAAAATTAAGGGTTGGGCGAATACAAAAACTCTCGGGTAACGTTTTTGTTACCCGAGAGTTTTGTGATTGGCTGGTTGACGGTTATCAGTTCAGAGTTGGCGGCTATTTACCCGTACTGCCGAAGCCGCCTGCGCCACGGGTGGTGTCGCTCAACTCCTCCGTCTGCTCCCACTCAACCTGTTCGTGGCGTGCCACCACGAGTTGTGCAATGCGCTCTCCGTCGTTGATGGTGAACTCTTCGCTCGAAAGGTTGGAAAGGATAACCTTCACCTCGCCACGATAGTCGGCATCAATGGTGCCGGGGGCGTTGAGCACAGTGAGTCCAAATTTGGCAGCCAGACCACTGCGGGGCCTGACCTGCATCTCGAAGCCTGCGGGCAACTCCACAAACAAGCCCGTGGGAACGAGTGCTCGTGCGAGGGGTTTGAGAACGATGGGCTCGGAGAGGTTGGCTCTCACATCCATACCGGCCGAGAGGGCTGTTTCGTAGCGTGGCAGGTCGTGCTTGGAACGGTTGATAACTTTCACTTTCATAGTTTATGGTCTTTTTTGTTGCTATTTTCTCTTCAAAATGGCCTTCAACATACCCCCGATGTTGATTCTCTCACGGCGGATGGCATAGAGGACAAATAAAATGAGTAGTATGCTGTTAATAAGTAGTTTAACAATCTCCGTGCTCTCGCCATACAAGAGCGATATGCCATACACTCCGCCACCGATAACGACATACTCGGCAATGCGTTTCAAATCGTAAGGAATGGGGTAGTGTTTCTGCCCAAGGCGGTAGCTGACCACAACCATCGCAACCTCACACAGGAGCCTGGCAATGGCTGCGCCCATATAGCCCAACGTGGGCACCAACAAGATGTTGAATACAATCGTAAATAGGAGCCCCACGCCCGTAATGAGAATAGCGTAGGAGGTGGCCCCAAGTTGCTTGTACCAGAACGAAAGGTTGAGCACAATGCCGGAGAGGGCGTTGCCCACCAAAACCACGGGAAGAATGTACATTCCCTCCCTGAAATCGGGGCCTACGATGAGTGCAAAGAGGTCGCTGAATAGTGTGATAAACAAGAAGATAAAGACACTAACCAGCACGAAATATTTCATTGCCGCAGCGTTGCTCTCCTTGAACTCCTCCTTCTTGAATTCGGCCAAGAAAAAGGGCTCGGCAGCCAGGCGGTACATCTGTGTAAAGAGCAGCATCACCACGCCGATTTTCACCACCGCACCATAGATTCCGAGTGCCGCAAGGCTCTCCTCGGCAGGCATCAGGAACTTAATCATCTGGCGGTCTATGAACTCGTTTGCCGTGCCCGCAATGCCGCTAATGAGGAGTGGTAGCGAGTAGAGGAAGATAGTTTTGAGGGTGCGTGTGTGGATGCGCAGATGGGCCCCTTTGCACGATACAACTAACAAAATGAAAGTCAAACCGCTTGCCACAAGGTTGGCTACAAAGGCATAGCCTGGGTCGGTGGCGGTGGGAAACATCCTACACCACTCCGGTTGGCCGTTGTAGAACCACAAACAGAGGCCGATGTTGACGATTACAGATAGTAACCTTATGCCCACATATCGCCCTGCACGCCCCTCCTGTCGCAGGCGGGCGAAGGGTATTGCGCCAACCACGTCAAGGAAGATAATCAGGGCCGTAATCCACACATAATCCTGCCCTGCATAGCCGAGCGCAGCCGAAATGGGGGCTTCAAAAAGAAGCACGGAGGCCAAAAACACCGAGGCCACAAGGGTTACAATGCCCCACGTTGTGCCATAAACCACCCTTCTCTCCTCCTCGTCCGCAGCCTTGGCCGCAAAGCGGAAATAGCCACTCTCCATTCCCATAGTCAGCACCACTAACGCAAAGGGTATCAGAGCGTAAATGTCGGTGATGACACCATACTCGGCAGGCGACATAATGCGTGTATAATATGGCACAAGCAGGTAGTTCAGTAGTCGTGCAACGACGCTACTGATACCATAGATTGCCACTTGGCCTGCGAGTTTGGAGAGGTTTTTTCCCATAGGTTTTTTGTTTTCGGGCCACTATTTTCGTCCGGCCTCACCGGAGAGGAGGCCACAGGCGGCCTTGATATCTTCGCCACGGGAGGCTCGTATGGTGGTGTGTATGCCCTTGCGGGTGAGCGAATCTCGGAACCACAACATCTTGTCGTTGTCGGGACTCACAAATGGCGAGTCGGGGATGGCGTGGAAGCGGATGAGGTTGATGCGACACTGCAGCCCATCAAGCAAGCGCACGAGCTTACGCGCGTCGGCAAGCGTGTCGTTAACTCCATCGAAGAGAATATACTCGAACGACAATCTTCGCTGTCCGGTGAAGTCGTACCCTTTGAGCACTTCTACCATCTCGGTGATGGAGTAGATGCGTTCGGCAGGCATCAGCTCGGAACGCAACTGTGGAGTGGGGGCGTGGAGGCTGATGGCAAGATGGCACTCACTCTCGTCGAGGAAACGCTTGAGGTTGCCCTTCACGCCTACCGTGGAGAGGGTGATGCGTCGGGGACTCCATGCCAGCAACTTGGTGTCGGTGATGAGGCGCAGCGCCTTGAGTACCTCGTCGGTGTTGTCGAGTGGCTCACCCATGCCCATCATCACCACATTGGTGAGCGACGCGCTTTCGGGGATAGCGTAGAACTGGTTCAATATTTCACCAGCTGTGAGGTGTGCACTGAATCCTTGTCGGCCTGTCATGCAGAAAGCGCAGTGCATCTTGCAACCTACTTGCGATGATACACACAACGTGGCACGGTCGTCATCGGGAATATATACTGCCTCTACGAATTGTCCCTCTCGTATCTTGAACAGATATTTGATGGTGCCATCCACCGAATGTATGCCCTCGATTGGGTCGCTGATACCCACTTCATAGTGTTGGCTCAGTGCCTCGCGGTGCTTGAGCGAAAGGTTAGTCATGTCGGCAATTGAGCGTGCCCGCTTTACATATACCCACTCCATAATTTGGCGCGCAGCAAAGCTTGGCATACCCATTTCCTTGACCATTGCCTGCATCTCGGCAAGGTCCATTCCTATCAATCGTTTCTTCGGTTCGTTCATCTGGCTTCTTTGGTTATAATCTGCAAAGATAGCGAAAATAAGTGGATAAAACTTGCTCTATTTCCAACAGAGTGCGCTATACAATTTGCAAAGATAATAAAAACAAGCGAATAAAGCCGTTTTGTTTGATTTTTGTTTATATATTAGGGATAAAGAATATTAGAATACGGGAAATGAAAAAAGAGAAGCAATCGCTTCTCTTTGAGTGTGGAGTATGCTAATATTTTTCAGCTTAAGATATGCCCACAAGTTCAATCTCGAATATTAGTGTCGAGTGTTTAGGAATGCCTGCTACGTAGGTGGCGTCATAACCAACCTCAGAAGGAACATAGATGCGCCACTTGTCGCCTGGGCACATCTGTGTGAGGGCAATCTGCCAACCGGTGATAAGGTCGGCGAGGCGGAAAGCATCGGGGTACCCCTGTTGGGTGTTGTCGTCAAACACCTTGCCGTCGATAAGCATTCCTTTATAATATACCGACACGATGCTGCGTATCGATGCTCTGTTGCCCGAACCTGATTGTAGCACTTCGTAGAGTACGCCTTGTGCGGTCTTGTGCACGCCCTCTTCCTTTACTTTCTGTTGCAGATAGGCTTTGTTCTCTTCTTTGTAGTTGGTCTTTGCCATAGTGGTATCGTGTGTTGTTAGAATTCGATGAGCAAGCGTGGGTTGAGACGCATGCCTGTGAGGTAGTTGGGCACAGCATAGGGGTGGCTTTCGGTGTCGGTAATCCAATAGTAGGAGTTGACGTTCTTGATGCCGAGGAGGTTGAACGCATCCAGGCCGAGCCATACATTGCGGAAGTGGCGCTGCCAACCGTAGGTGATGGTGCGCTCCTCGTTGTTGACGAGGCGGTAGCTCATGCCGATGTCGACACGGCGGTAGGCCGGAGCACGGAATATGAGGCGCT
>JAZLDY010000049.1:0-48084 GCA_045614965.1 Tidjanibacter sp. | reverse complement strand
AACGTTGTTGCAATTTGCCGAGCCGATGACAGCGAGTCAGTTGGCCGAACTGCGTGCGAAATATACCGACCAAAAAATCAAGGACTGCGCAGCCCAGATGCACAACAAGAGTGCCTATATGTCCAATCGCTCGGCCTTCCTGACGATGCGCAAGTGGATACAGCCGGTGAAGTGAGAGTTCTCTGCGAGAACGTCGACCGTCGACCGTCAACCGTCAACCGACAGCACACCCCTCCGCCTTCGGCCACCCCCTCTAACTCAGAGGGGGAGTAATTGACCAAGCTTCGCTTGCTCTAAAATGCTCTCGCTCTGCATAGTCCACAAGTGGCCTCTGCTCTCGTTTATTCGCATTTGCTTCAATTTTCAATTTTCAATTTTCAATTTTCAATTCAAAATTAGTATCTTTGTGGAATATTTACGAAGTAAAGCAATGAACGACTTGGGGTTTTTGAGCAATTTTGTGGTTGAGGGCTACCTGTGGCAGAGCCTTGTGGTGCTGGGTGTGCTGGTTGTTGCCTTTGTGGTGCAGTTGTGCATCCTCGTTGGCCACTATGGTCGCATCGCCTCCTACCGCAACCCCGCCCCCTCGTCCGAAGCCGACAAGGTGGGCCTCTCCGTAATCGTTCCCCTCTTTGAGGCCGACTTCCGATTTTTGGACGAATCGCTCCCCGTGCTCCTTGCCCAGAAGCACAACCCCTATGAGGTGGTGTTGGTGAATGTAACCGGCAACGAGGATTTCACGGAGCACATCAAACTCCTCAAAATCACCAACCCACGACTCTCTTCGACCATTATGAAGGTGGTGCCCCACTGCCCCATATCGACCAAGATGGCCCTCAATGTGGGCATTAAGGCTGCACAGTACGACAACCTCATTTTTACACTTCCCACCTGCACCCCACGCTCGGAGCGTTGGGCTGATGCGTTTGCGAGGGGTTTTGTGGGCCACGATGTGGTGCTGGGCTACACTTCGCTGCTGCCCTACAATGGGAGAGGGAGTCGTATGGCAAGGGTGGCAAACCTGATGCTTTCGGCAGGGTGGGTTGCCGATGCTGTCAAGGGACACCCCTGGCGTGGAGTCCTCTCCAACTTGGGCTTCACAAAGAGAGCATACTATGATGCACGAGGCTTCAACCACCTCAATCTCAATGCCGGTGAGGACGACCTCTTTGTTCCGAAGATTGCCACAAAGGAGAACACCTCCATTGTGCTTGGCGGCCCTGCCACGATGAACAGGCGTGTGTGGCCGGGGTGGTGGAAGGAGGAGCGCACAAGTCGTGCCGCCACCCACCGACACTACTCCCTGCGTGTGAGGTTTGCTATGGGTGCAGAGTTGTGGACAAGGGCTCTGTTTTTCCTCTCGGCCCTTGCTGTGGCACTCTTCTTGCCGAGTGTGGCGGGATATGTGGCTCTGGGTGTGTTTGTTGTCAGAGAGATGGTGGCTCTGCTCATTGCCGCACGCACAGCCCGCAGACTCTCCGATAGGGCACCTCTGGCGGTCTATCCACTCTATGATTTTGTAGCCCCTGCCAAAGAGTGGGCGCAGGGCATAATACAGTTGTTTACCCCAAAGAAACGTAAGTGGAACTCGAAAAATACATAATTCTCTCCGACGCACAACTTGTAACCTTTGCGCTCGATGGCGACTCGGTGGCCTTTGAAACTCTCTTCAAACGCTATCGTGATGGCATCTACAACCTATGCCTGCAACGCACGGGTGGTAATGCCGACGATGCCTCCGACTTGATGCAGGAGACCTTTGTGAAGGTCTATGTCAACCTGGAGAAGTACGACTCGAAGTTCACCTTCGGTCAGTGGATTTACACCATCGCACGCAACAACTTTATTGACTATGTGCGCCGCCGTAGGGACGACCTCTCGCTCGATTCGCTCAAAGGTACATCCACCACGTCGCTTGCCTCGATGGATAGCGGAGAGAGCCCCGAGGAGCGCATCATCAGTGCCCAGCACGCTGTGCAGTTGGAGCGCTGTATGGCCGCCCTGCCGGAGAAGTACCGCCAGATGGTCGAACTGCGATTTGTGAAGGAGTACTCCTATGAGGAGATTGCTGCCCACGTCGGGCTGCCTATCGGCACGGTTAAAACACAGATACACCGAGCCAGGGAGCGATTGTGCAAACTGATTGCAAACAAATAGAATAAAATTGAAAATTGAAAATTGAAAATTGAAAATTGAAAATTGAAAATTGAAAATTATTCCCTAAACTCCCTAAATTCCCTACACTCCCTAAGGCCCTTAAAAAAAAGTTGCTGACTGCTAAAAAAACAAAGATATGAATACCAAACCTACTGCGCCCAAAAAGGTTGCACCCAAGAAGAAATCATCCGCCAAGACGACTGAGCCAAGTGTGGCCCGTGCGTTGGTGCGCAACATTGTCATTGCCGTAAGTCTGCTGATTATTGTACTCTTTGTGTCCAACATTTTGCTGGCCATCATCACTCGCCACGGCAGCAACAAGGATGTGCCCAACTTTGTGGGTGCCAACCTCGAACAAGCCGAGGGGTTGGCTCGCAAGGGACGCCTGGAAATCATTGTCAACGACTCGCTCTATGTGCCTATGTATGCCGGTGGTATCATCCTCGAACAGAGGCCCTCGGCAGGTAAGGACAAGGTGAAGAGTGGAAGGAAAATATATGTAACCATCAACGCCTCCAAGCAGAAGTCGGTGGAGATACCCTATGTGGCCGGCTACTCGCTCCGTCAGGCCAAGAGCAACCTGTTGGCCGCAGGATTGGAGATTGACCGCCTCGAATATGTGAACGATATGGCCAACAACTATGTCCTTGACCAGAAGTTCAGGGGCGAGAAGATGAAGGCCGACTCGGCGTTGTTGGCACCCATTGGCTCCAAGATAACCCTCGTGGTGGGGCGCAGCAACAACCATTCCGAGCCCATCCCTGACCTTGCGGGTATGACTCTCCGTGAGGTGAAAAATATGCTCTGGGACCACGGCTTCAACCTCGGAGCAGTGGAGTTTGAGGGTGCGCTCGATATGGCAGGGCAGAACTCCGCAAGGGTCTATCGCCAGTATCCCCAGCCCGAAACCGAAGCCCATATGGGACGTGAGGTGTCGGTGTGGCTCCGAGCCGTAGAGGAGGTACAATAGGTTGTGAATGACAATGTTTTAGTGGTACAAGAGAATGAAATCACACGCCTTTGATAACTACACACCTCCCCCACGAGAGGAGGGCGACGAGCAAGAGGAGTTCTTTGAGCACTTTGCCCTCACTGTCGATAAGGGCCAATCGCTGATGCGCATAGACCGCTATCTGGCAACCCATATGGAGGCGTGTAGCCGTAGCCGCATACAGGCTGCTGCCGATTGTGGCAACATACTCGTTGACGGCAAACCCGTCAAGTCGAGCTATAAGGTGAAACCCTTGGAGCGCATCTCTATCGTGATGCCCTATCCCAAGCGAGATACAACACTCATTCCGCAGGATATCCCCATCGAGATTGTCCACGAGGACGAACACCTTCTGTTGGTCAACAAACACGCAGGTATGGTTGTCCACCCCGGCCACGGTAATTGGGACGGTACGCTTGTGAATGCCCTTGCGTGGCACTTGCAGGGCACGGAACTCTTTAAGGAGGGTAGTGGCGACATCCGTGCGGGCCTTGTTCACCGCATCGACAAGAACACCTCGGGCCTGCTTGTGGTGGCCAAAACGGAGTATGCCCACGCATTCCTTGCCCACCAATTCTTCGAGCACACCATCACTCGTCGCTATCTGGCCCTTGTGTGGGGCAATTTCGAGGAGGACGAGGGTACGGTGGTGGCCCACGTTGGGCGTAGTAAGACCGACCCTATGAATATGGCCGCCTACCCCGATGGCGACTATGGCAAACACGCCGTAACCCACTACAAGGTGCTGCGCCGCTATGGGTATGTTACCCTCATTGAGTGCCGACTCGAAACGGGCCGTACCCACCAGATTCGTGTGCATATGCAACACATTGGCCACCCGCTGTTCAACGACGAACGCTATGGTGGCGACCGCATTTTGAAGGGCACCACATTTAGTAAATATAAACAATTTGTGGAGAACTGCTTTGAGCTGATGCCTCGCCACGCACTCCACGCCCGTTGTTTGGGCTTTATCCACCCTGCCACCAAGCAGGAGGTCTATTTCGATTCGGAGTTGCCGGAGGATTTTCGTGCGGTGTTGGCCAAGTGGGACCAATATTCAAAAAACGCAGATAATTGACGATTTCTGCGTTGCACTGCGATAGGCGGGCTCCTCATTTGCGTCAGCAAACTGCGGGCCCGCTTTCTTGTGCGCCTTGAACTCGCCTAATTCTTTGCGTTTTTTGACGTCAACCGACAACCGTCTACCGTCTACCGTCTGCATACCCCTCCGCCACAATGTGGCACCTCCCCTAACTTAGGGGAGGAGTAATTGACCAAGCTTCGCTTGCTCTAAAATGCTCCCGCTCGGCATAGCTTGCAAGCAATCTCTGCTCTCGCTTACTCGCATTTGCTTCAATTTTCAATTTTCAATTTTCAATTTTCAATTTTCCATTTTCAATTCCCTCCCGTCTTTGAAATAACAAAATTTCTTCGTATCTTCGCAGGGAGCAAACCAATGGTGGCTCTTTTGCCACACCAAAAAAAACAGACACGAGTTATGAATTACGTTGAGTTGAACATATTCTGCAACGACGAGTTGGCGGATATTCTGGTTGCCGAGTTGGCCGACTACCCCTTTGAGAGTTTCGCAACCGAGCCCGACCTGCTGAAAGCCTACATCCCCCAGGAGCGAATGGCCGATTGCTACGACCGAGTGGAGGCTCTGCTGGCACGCTATGGGGTGGGCGAGCACCGCTACATCGTCATCGAGTCGCAAAATTGGAACGCCTTGTGGGAGAGTAACTTCCCACCTGTGGAGGTGGATGATGTGGTGGCCATTCGTGCCCCCTTCCACGAGTCCTATCCCCACTTCCGCTTCGATATTGTGATTACCCCCAAGATGTCGTTCGGTACGGGGCACCATGCCACCACCTACCTGATGAGTCGTGCGGTTGCGGGGCGTGATTTTGCGGGCAAGAGGGTGCTCGATATGGGCTGTGGTACGGGCGTGCTGGCCATCATCGCAGCCAAGTGCAACGCCGAGAGTGTGGATGCTGTCGATATCGACGAGTGGGCCTACGAAAACTGCACCGAGAACTGTGGCGTGAATGGTGTGGCCGAGAAGGTTGCTGTCTATTTGGGCGACGTGAGCTCGATTCGTGGCAAGAGCTACGATACCATCTTGGCAAACATCAACCGTAACATCCTGCTGGCCGATATGCCCCACTATGTGGAGGCCCTGAACGAGGGTGGCGAACTCATTATGAGTGGCATTTTGGAGGGCGACATTCCCACCATTCGTGCCCGTGCCGAGGAGTTGGGCCTAACCTATGTGGGCTGCGACCTGAAAGATGGCTGGGCAGCGGTGGTAACCCGCAAGTAGAGGCGTGGAAATATAGAGGCATTGTGATAAAACAAGCGGTCAACCCCACATAGGTTGACCGCTTGTTTTTTTATGTGTGTGGGGCACTATTGCCCCCCCTGCCTAACTCTTATAGTTGCCTGCGCAGGCGTGCCACGGGTAGTTTGAGCATCTCACGATACTTGGCCACCGTGCGACGTGCAATGTGGTAACCTCTGTCGTTGAGGATATTCATAAGTGTCTCGTCCGTGAGTGGGTTGTGCTTGTCCTCGCCCTCGATGCACTCCGAGATAATCTGCTTAATCTCGTGGCTCGACACCTCCTTGCCGCTGTCGGTCTGCATCGCCTCCGAGAAGAGGCTTTTGAGGGGGATGACTCCAAAGTGAGTCTGCACATACTTGCTGTTCACCACCCTCGAAATGGTCGAAACATCCAACTCCGTGCGGTCGGCAATGTCCTTCAAAATCATAGGTTTGAGCCTCTTGGGGTCGCCGTCAATGAAATATTCCCTCTGGTACTCAAAAATCTCGGTCATAGTGGCCAGCAGTGTGTCGTGGCGTTGCTTGATGGCCGAGATGAACCACTTGGCCGACTCAATCTTGCTGCGCACAAACTTCAAAGCCTCCTCGTCCTGCTCGCCTGTCATACCGCCTGCCACCGAGGAGCGCAGTATCTCCATATAACGACGGTTGACTTTCAACTCGGGAATGTTGTAGGAGTTGAGGCGCAGGTCGAACTCTCCGTCGTGGTAGTCCAACAAGAAGTCGGGCACCACATAGGGGGCGGCATCGTCGGGAGCATCGCCATACATATTTCCCGGCTTGGGCGACAGGTGGCGTATCTCCTCAATGGCCTCCGCAAACTCCTCCTTGCTGGTGCCCAGACGAGCGAGGAGCTTGTCGTAGTGTTTCTTGGCAAAGTCGTCGAAGTGGCTCTCCAAAATCCTGCGAGCCAACAGTTGGCCCTCGTTGAGAGGTGCCATAGCATCGAGTTGCAACAGCAGGCACTCCTGTAAATTGCGGGCACCCACCCCCGAAGGCTCCAACTCCTGCACCACTCGCAGGATGCGTTCCAACTCCCCGACGCTGATGTCGAGGCCCACGGTGAAGGCGATGTCGTCCGATACCGACACGAGGTCCCTGCGCAGATAGCCGTCCCCATCGAGGCTGCCGATGAGGTATTTGGCAATGGCGAAATCTCTTGGTGGGAGCTCCTTGTAGCCGAGTTGTTCCTCCAACGACTCCTGCAACGATTGTCCACCGCTGATATATACGGTGCGTTGCTTGTCGTCCTTGGAGAAGTTGTTGGCGTGGAGTTTGTAGGCGGGGGTGTCGTCCTCTTTGAGGTAGTCGTCAACGGAAATCTCTTTTGGCTCCTGCTCCTCGCCACTCTCTGTGGTGTGCTCCTCTTCGAGCACGGGGTTTTCCTCAATCTCCTGCTTGATGCGCTGTTCGAGTTGCATAGAGGGCAATTCGAGCAGTTTAATCATTTGGATTTGCTGGGGCGAAAGCTTCTGTTGGAGTCGGAGAAGTTGTTGCTGACGAAACGATGAACTCATAACTACTTGATTTTAATGGTTAACGTAAAATTCTTGTGTGTAGTGTACGGTGTTCTTCGTTTATTTAAGCTGTTTAGCTGTGTTAGCCGTTGATATTTTTAACCACCCACCTACCGCCAACCGCCCAAAAAAGACGGTTGACGGTCGACGGTCGACGGTAGACGGTATACGTTAGTACTCTGCGTTCTTGGGAGTACGGGGGAAGGGGATAACATCACGGATGTTGGCCATACCCGTAACGAACAGCAGCAGACGCTCGAAGCCGAGGCCGAAGCCACTGTGGGGAGCCGAGCCCCAACGACGGGTGTCGAGGTACCACCACAAGGTCTCCTTGCTCATACCCCTCTCCTCGATGATGGCGTTGAGTTTCTCGTAGTCGGCCTCACGCTCGCTACCGCCGATAATCTCGCCAATCTTGGGGAACAGAACGTCCATTGCACGCACGGTCTTGCCGTCCTCGTTCTGCTTCATATAGAACGACTTAATCTCCTTGGGATAGTTAATCAGGATGACGGGCTTCTTGAAGTACTCCTCCACGAGGTACCTCTCGTGCTCGCTTTGCAGGTCGCAACCCCAAGTGCAGGGGAACTCGAACTTCTTGCCACTCTCGCCGAGGATGCGGATACCCTCGGTGTAGTCGAGCCTTACGAAGTCGCAGGCAACCACACCCTTCAAACGCTCAATGAGCTCCTTGTCGAACATATTGTTCAGGAACGTAAGGTCGTCCATACAGTTGTCCAGCGCATACTGAACGCAATATTTGATGAACTCCTCGGCCAGCTCCATATTGTCCTCCAAGTCGTAGAAGGCCATCTCGGGCTCAATCATCCAGAACTCGGCCAAGTGGCGTGGAGTGTTGGAGTTTTCTGCTCGGAAGGTGGGACCGAAGGTGTAGATTTGGCCCAGAGCCAAGGCTCCCAACTCGCCCTCCAACTGACCACTCACGGTGAGTGCGGTCTGGCGTGCAAAGAAGTCCTGCGAGTAGTCCACTGCGCCCTCCTCGGTCTTGGGAACATTGTTGAGGTCCAAGGTGGTTACGTTGAACATAGCACCTGCACCCACACAGTCAGAGGCGGTAATCAGCGGAGTGTGCCAATAGTAAAAACCCTTGTCGTTGAAGAATTTGTGGATTGCATAGGCCATAGCGTGGCGGATGCGGAACACGGCACCAAAGGTGTTGGTGCGGGGGCGCAGGTAGGCAATCTCACGGAGGAACTCCATCGAGTGTCCCTTCTTTTGGAGGGGATAGGTGCTGTCGGCCTTGCCGTAAACCTCAATCTTGTCGGCCTGCACCTCCACGGGCTGGCCCGAGCCTACCGACTCCACAAGCCTACCCTCGACGCACACACAAGCACCGGTGGTAACATCCTTCAAAAGTTCCTCGTCGGCCGAGGCCATATCCACAACAATCTGGATGTTGTTGATGGTGGAGCCGTCGTTGAGGGCGATGAAGGCAACGTTTTTGTTGCCACGCTTGGTGCGTACCCAACCTTTGACACTCACGCTCTGTCCCTCGGGGGCGAGGGCGAGCAAATCGGAAATTCTCACTTTTTTCATATCTCTGTTTTTATCGGTTTTCGGACAAATCTTTCGCACCCTTTTCGGTGCGGTTGCATACAATGCAATCGCAAATGTACACATTCTTTTCGAAATTTTTCCGCAAAGCAAGAAAAAGCCCATCTTTTTTGCACATTTCAACTAAAATTTGTTATTTTTGTAAGTTGCAAGTGGTGTTGCTGTGATGACGAAAAGCAGCAAATGCTAACTTGCACAACCACACCCAAACGGAATAAAAAGTTGCACGGCTGAAAATCAACAACCAAAAATCTAAATACTATGAAACTACCTTACGCAGAACCCTACCGCATCAAAGCGGTTGAAGCAATCAAACCATCCACCCGTCGCCAGAGGGAAAAGTGGATTAAAGAAGCACATTACAACCTTTTTAACCTCACCTCCGACCAGGTGTTTATCGACCTTTTGACCGACTCGGGCACGGGCTCAATGAGCGACCAGCAGTGGGCTGCCATTATGACCGGCGATGAGAGCTATGCAGGTGCAAGTTCCTATCTCAACCTCAAAAAGGCTGTTAAGAATATTTTCGGTTTCGACTACTTCCTGCCCACCCACCAGGGTCGTGCTGCGGAGAATGTGCTCTTCTCGGGCTTGGTGAAGGATGGCGACATCGTTCCCGGCAACTCCCACTTCGACACCACCAAAGGCCACATCGAGTCACGCAAAGCTACCGCTATCGATTGCACCATCGACGCCGCAAAGGACACACAGTTGGAGATTCCCTTCAAGGGCGAGATTGACCTCGATAAACTCCGTGCAGTGTTGGATAAATACCCCAAAGAGAGGATTCCTTTCTGCGTTTTGACCATCACTAACAACACCGCAGGTGGTCAGCCCGTGTCGATGAAAAACATCCGTGAGACTTCGGAACTCTGCCACAGCTACGGCGTGAAGTTGCTGATTGACTCGGCACGCTTTGCCGAGAACGCCTATTTCATCAAGAAACGTGAGGCGGGTTATGGCAATAAGACCATCAAGCAGATTGTTAAGGAGATGTTCTCCTATGCCGACCTGATGACCATCTCGGCAAAGAAGGACGGTATGGTGAATATGGGTGGCTTCTGCGCTATGCGTACCCAGGAGGAGTTTGACCTTGCAAAACGCTACTGCATTATGTATGAGGGCTTTGTAACCTATGGCGGTTTGGCCGGTCGTGATATGAACGCTCTGGCTGTGGGCCTCGACGAGAATACCGAGTTTGAACAGCTCGACGCACGTATGCGCCAGGTGGCCTACCTTGGCAAGTTGCTCGACCGCTATGGTATTCCCTATCAGCGCCCTGCGGGTGGACACGCAATCTTCGTGGACGCCAAGAAGCTCCTGCCCAACGTACCCAAAGAGGAGTTTGTGGCCCAGACTCTGGCCGTTGAGCTCTACTTGGAGGCAGGTGTGCGTGGCTGCGAGATTGGCTCCATTTTGGCCGACCGTGACCCCGTAACTCGTGAGAACCGTTACAGCGACCTCGAACTCACCCGCTTGGCTATCGCTCGCCGTGTCTATACCGACAACCATATGGCAGTGATTGCAGCCGCATTGAAGAACATCAAGTCGAGGGCCGACAAAATCACTCACGGCTACAAGATTGTTGAGGAGGCTCCCATCCTGCGCCACTTCACCGTGAAACTCGAAAAAATCGAAGAATAAACTACCGACAAGAGAGAGGGTATGATGAGAAAATTGTTTACCGCAAGTGTGGCGTTGTTCTTGACCATTGGTGCGTGGGCGCAGAAGGTACCCACCGAGTTTGGCTACGAAAACGTGGCCCCAAGGCGCACCGAGTTCATAACATACTCCACACGCAACCTGGCCGAGAAGGGCGACCGCACTGCCGAACGGTACTACATCCCGTTGGAGTATCGCCTTGTGGATGCTGTGGCGGTGGAGAGCGACAAGGGTACACCTTGTGTGCGCCGCAACTACGAGGTTGACCTGCCCATTGCTTGGCGTGATAGGGATGTGTTCCTGCACACCGAGGGTGGCTCTGCCGAGCGAGTGGTCTATGTGAACGACAAGAGGGTGGGGGCTGCAAGGGACGACCGTGCGCCTGCCGAATTTCTCATCTCCTCCTACCTTACCGATGGGGTAACACGCATCTCCATTGTCAGCCCCGTGGAGCCCGACCGTAGGCCTGCGGAGATGGTGGAGCCCAATGCGGTGGAAAACCTCTTCCTCTACTCGCAACCCCCGATAAGGATTCACGATGTGTTGGTGCGTGCCGTGCCCGACGAAGGTGGTAAGCACGGAGTGCTCAACATCGATGTTGTGGTCAGCTCCTCCCGCCGTACCGAAACACTCTCGGTGGGCTACGACATCTACTCGCCCGAGAAGGAGCTCAAATACTACGACCTGAGGGAGATAGAGGTGCCCTACGGTAAGATCGACACCGTCCACTTCCAGACCAACATCTATGGTGCTATGGAGCGATTGTGGAGTGCCGAGAGCCCCAAACTCTACGACGTTACCATCTACACCAAGAGGGGACGTATTATGACCGAGTACCTCAATTTGAAGGTCGGCTTTGGTCGGACCTCTTTCGATGGCGAGCGCATCTACCGCAATGGTAAGCCCATCGACCTACGCACCGTGGCCTACAATGCTACACCCGTGCGTAAGCAGGCCGAGGCCGACATCAAACACCTCAAAAAGGAGGGCTACAACACCATCTGCGTAGGCTATCCCCAGCCGGTGTGGTTCTACGACCTGTGCGACCAGATTGGTATGTATGTGATAGAGCAGGCCAACATCAACACCAACCCTATGGGTGGCGATGTGAGCCGCAAGGGAACACTTGCCAACAACCCCCGTTGGTTGCCCGAATTTTTGGAGCGACAGAAGGCTACCTACTACCGCACACGCATCCACCCCTGCATCATTGCGTGGAGCCTGGGTGCCCCTTCCGGTGGTGGCTACAATATGTATAAGTGCTACGAGTGGTTCAAGAGCGTGGAGAAGGATAGGCCCGTAATCTATGGCGACGGCGATTGGAATACGGATTTGAAAATTGAAAATTGAAAATTGAAAATTGAGAGGGGCTTTGTGAACGTTGAACTGATTGTCATAGGTAAGACCGATTCGGCCGAGGTTGGCCGTTTGGTGGAGGACTACAAGGGGCGTGTGGGCCACTACACCCGCTTTGGTATCACCACCATACCCGACGTGCGCAACACCCGTTCGCTCAGCGAGGCACAGCAGAAGAAGGCGGAGGGCGATGCCATTCTGCGTATGTTGCAGACCTCCGACTATGTGGTGCTGATGGACGAGCGTGGACGTGAATACACCTCCGAGGAGTGGGCTGCGTGGTTGCAGAAGAGGATGGCGAGTGGTTGCAAGAGATTGGTGTTTGTGATAGGCGGCCCCTATGGTTTTTCGCAGGAGGTCTATGACAGGGCCGACAGCCTCATTGCTCTCTCCAAGATGACCTTCTCGCACCAAATTGTGAGGGCCATCTTTGCCGAGCAGTTGTATAGGGCGTTTACCATAATTAACAACGAGCCCTATCACCACAAGTAGCGAGCGCATCTCGTGTGGCGAGCGCATCTCGTGGGCAAATTTTGCACTGCACTTCGATAGCCGACTTCCTCATTTACGAGGAGTAAACTGCGGAGTCGGCTTCTCGTTTAGCACAAAATTTCCCTCACGATATGCACTCGCAGGGGGAGAGGAAAGAGCAAACTGCGGTTTCTCGGTCATCGCAAGCCTTGTTCTCGCCGCACGATATGCACTCGAATTGAAAATGGAAAATTGAAAATGGAAAATTGACAGACCCCTCAGTCCTTCGGACAGCTCCCCTAACTTAGGGGAGCAGTGGTTGCTGTGCTCCCAATCTCCCTAAACTCCCTAAACTCCCTAAACTCCCTAAATTCCCTAAATTCCCTAAATTCCCTATCGCCCCTATTACCCCTAAGGCCCTTAAAAAAAAGACGGTTGATACTCAAAAAGAAAAAGATATGAAACGCATAGTAACCTTATGTATAACCCTATTTGCCACCGTGTGTCTGTGGGCGCAGGGGGCTGACGTGGAGAAGTGTGTCCGCTTTGAGGAGTTCTTTGCCGACCGCACACTGCGTGTGGACTACATCTTTGCGGGCTCTGCTACCGAGCAAGATGTCTTTGTGCGTGGGCTGTCGAGTAGCGATGGGTGGTATGGCAGGCGTGTGAATTTGGGCAAACTCCCCATTGAGGGCGACGGACAACTCACAATGACCGATGTGGCCACGGGCGAGGTTATCTATTGTGTGAGTTTTTCGAGCCTTTTCCAGGAGTGGATAACGCAACCCGAGGCCGCTACAATAAGGAAAGCCTTTGAGTTTACGCTCCAAGTGCCTATGCCCAAGGGGGAGGCCGACATCTCGCTGCGCCTTGCCAACTCCAAGATGGAGCAGTTGGCTCTGCTTACCCACCGTGTCAACCCTGCCGACATACTCATCCGCCGTGCCGACTCCTCCGCAACCACTCCCCACACCTATCTCCACCGTGGAGGCTCGCCTCGGGAGGCTATTGATGTGGTCATCGTGGCCGAGGGATATACGGAGAATGAGATGGAGGTTTTCCGAGGGGATGCACAAGCCACCGTGGATGCAATCTTCTCCTACGAGCCCTTCGCCTCGCACAAGGATAAGTTCAACTTTGTGGCTGTGGAGAGTGCCTCAAAGGACAGCGGTGTGAGCCTGCCACGAGCAGGCGAGTGGCGCACAACGGCTGTGGGCTCCCACTTCGACACCTTCTACTCCGACCGTTACCTGACCACTTCGGAGGTCTTTGCTCTGGCCGACCTGCTGGATGGCATCGCTTGGGAACACATCATCATTTTGGCCAATACGGACACCTATGGCGGTGGCGGCATCTACAACTCCTACACTCTCACCACAGCACACCACCCATTGTTTGCCCCCGTGGTGGTGCACGAGTTTGGCCATAGTTTTGGTGGCCTTGCCGACGAGTATTTCTACGAGCAGGACGACCTGACGATGAACCCCCTGCGTGCCGACCGTGAGCCGTGGCAACAGAACATCACCAACCTGGCCGACTTTGGGAGCAAGTGGGCCGATATGCTCCCCGAGGGCACACCCATACCCACCGAGCCCACCAAGAGGGCCGAGAGGAACTACACCGTTGGTGTCTATGAGGGCGGTAACTATGTGAACAAAGGGGTCTATCGCCCTGCGGTTGTGTGCCGTATGAGGGACAACAAAGCCTCCCGCTTCTGCCCCGTGTGCGAGAGAGCGTTGGAGAGAATGATACAATATAACATAATGGAAAATTTTCCATTTGAACTTGACATTAGACTAAACTAAACTTAAAACATTTATAACTATGGAGATTTGGCACTATTGGGCAATCGCAGCCCTACTGTTGGTGGTGGGAGAGATTTTTACCTCCACCTTCGCTCTGATTTGCTTGGCTATCGGAGCCGCTGCTGCCGCTGTTGCAGCAGCCGTTGGTTGCATCTTGGAGATGCAGCTCGTGTGGTTTATCGTTGGCACCATTGCCTCGTTCCTCATCGTGAGGCCACTGCTCCGCAGGCTCTCCAAGGTGGATGAGGTGCCCACCAATGCCGATGCACTCATCGGCCGTAAGGCCACCGTGTCGGAGGAGATTAACCCACAGGCAGGCACCGGTCGTGTGGCCATCGATGGCGACGATTGGAAGGCCGAGAGTGAGGGTGATGAACTCATCGAAAAGGGTGCAAAAGTTGTGGTGGTGAGCCGAGAGAGCATCATCCTGACCGTTAAGAAACTCTAATCAACAACCAATAAAACCATTACAACTATGGGAACTTTGACAGTAATTGCCGTAATCGCCGCCGTGGCGGTGCTTTATGTGCTGGCCGGACTGACCATCGTGCAGCAGTCGGAAACATTCATCATCGAGCGTCTGGGTAAGTATTGCAAAACCCTCTCGTCGGGTATCAACATAGTGTGGCCCATCCTCGAAAAACCTCGCAAGATTTGCATCCGCAGCGTGCGCCAAGATATGGCCGGCAACTCGTGGGTGCGCATCTCCGAGACTCCCAAGATTGACCTTCGTGAGCAAGTTTATGACTTCCCCGAGCAGAACGTGATTACCAAAGATAACGTAACCACCCGCATCAACGCACTGCTCTACTTCCAGATTGTGGACCCCGTGAAGGCAGTCTATGAGATTAACAACCTACCTAACGCTATTGAGAAACTTACCCAGACTACACTTCGTAACGTCATTGGTGAGTTGGAGTTGGACGAAACGCTCACTTCTCGTGATACCATCAACGCCAAACTGCGTAACGTGTTGGACGAGGCTACCAACAAGTGGGGCGTGAAGGTCAACCGTGTGGAGTTGCAGGACATCACACCTCCCGCCAGCGTGCGTAACGCTATGGAGCAGCAGATGCAGGCCGAGCGTGAGCGTAGGGCCAAGATTTTGCGTGCCGAGGGTGAGAAACAGTCCGCCATTCTCCAATCGGAGGGTGAGAAGCAGTCGCAAATCAACTATGCTGCTGCCGAGAAGGAGGCACAGATTCTCAAAGCACAAGGTGAGGCCGAGGCCAAGGTGCTCCAAGCAAACGCCGAGAGCGAGGCTATCCGCAAGGTGAGCGAGGCTATCTCCAACACCAAGACCGACCCCGCAACCTATCTGTTGGCTGTGAAGTACATCGAGACTCTCAAAGAGATGACCAGTGGCCAGGACAGCAAGACCGTCTATATGCCCTACGAGGCTTCGTCGGTGTTGGGTTCGTTGGGAGGAATTAAGGATTTGTTTCCCACCAAATAGAAAAAAACGCAGAAAAAAACGCAGATTGTACGGCAACTGCGGCGTTACACTGCGATAAACCACCTCCTCATTTGCGCAAGCAAACTGCGGAGGTGGTTTTCTTGTGTGCCTTGCATTTGCCGCACACTTTGCGTTTTTTTGTTGTGGGGTTGAAAAAGGTTGTTGCTTTTTTGCACCGCACTTCGATAAGCGGCTCCTCATTTGCGATAAGCAAACTGCGGGGCCGCTTTCTCGTTTGGCACAAAATTCCCCTCGCACTTTGCGTTTTTTAACGTCGACCGACAACCGTCTACCGTCTACCGTCTGCATACCCCTCCGCCTACGGCACCTCCCCTACCTTAGGGGAGGAGTTTTCTTTTGCGGGTAACGTTTTTGTAACCCGTGCCTTTCGACTACTCCCCCTCTAAGTTAGAGGGGGTGGCCGAAGGCCGGGGGCGTCTGTCATTCTCCCCTAACTCAGGGGAGCAGCTTTTTTCATGGGTATCTTTTTTAATACCCAAGACCTCGGAGGGGGGCACCTTTTTCACGGGTATCTTTTTTGTTACCCGTGCCATCCGACCACTCCTCCCCTAAGTTAGGGGAGGTGGCCAACGGCCGGAGAGGTGTGTTCGTCTTGCCACGACTGCCGCAGGCAGGCGGTTGGCATCTACCGCTCTTCCAATGTCAATCGACGGTTGGGGCCACTGGGTCTTCTGGGTCTTCTGGGGCTTCTGGGGGGATAAGGGCCTTAGAGTCCTTAGGGTCCTTAAAGCCCTTATCGCCCTTTCTAACATACCCCTCAGTCGCTTTGCGACAGCTCCCCTGACTCAGGGGAGCAGCTTTTCTTTACGGGTTACATTTTTGTTACCCGTGCCATCCGACCATTCCTCCCCCCAAGGGAGTTATTATGTGTGCACAGGGAGGTCTTATGAGTAAACTCACGACCTCCCTGTACATACAAAAAAACCTCTGCTCGTGCAGAGGTTTCAGGCTTTTGCCTTGTGCGGAGAAAGGGGGATTCGAACCCCCGGTACAGTAATCCCGTACGACAGTTTAGCAAACTGTTGGTTTAAGCCACTCACCCATCTCTCCGTGCTTGACTTAAAAAGCAGGGCAAAGATAAGTAGTTTTCTCCAATCTGCAAACTTTTTTGACTTTTATTTTTTACAAACAACAAAAACAAGCACTATTTTTGCTCCCACACAATAGGTTTTTATTGCGCAAGAACAACCAAATGATGTGGCCACACAACCATATATGGCTCTATCTCAACGGAAAAAATTTATTTTTTTTGCTCTTTTTTGTTCTATGTATAGAAAAAATTACTACCTTTACGGAGTTAATTGTGCATACATTGCAGAAATTTATATATGTTTAATCAAATAAATCTTTAATTATGAAGAAGTTAGTAGTTTTGGCTCTGTCGCTTTTCGCAGCCGTAACTGTTTCTAATGCACAGGTTTGTGCTCTCAAATCGAATACTCTTGCTTTGGGTATCGGTAGTGGTAACTTGGCTGCTGAGTTTTCGGTAGCTCCCCAGTGGACTATTGAGTTGTCCGGTATGGCAACCATCTTCTCGCCCTGGAAAAATGGTGGCGAGGGTCTCTACCTCAATGGTTGGAGTGCAGTTGCTGAGGGTCGTTACTACCTCTGCAAAGCATTCAATGGCCACCACTTTGGTGCTTTTGGTGAGATTGCACGTTATGGCAAGGGTGGCAACATTCCTTTCGGTATTGCTGATGATATCTACGACAACGTTAAGGTTGCAGGTCTTGGCGTAAGCTACGGTTACTATTTCAAACTGAGCACCTACTGGGGTATCGACACCAACATCGGTATCGGTGGTGGTCTTGGCACTACTGAGGCTCACGACAAATGGGTGTTCAAGCCTGTTGGCCGTGCTCAGGTATCGGTTTGCTACAAATTCTAAAAAACGCATATAGCGGGCGACTGCTGCGTTACATTGCGATAAACCACCTCCTCATTTACGAAAGTAAACTGCGGAGGTGGTTTTCTTATGTGCCTTGCATTCATCCCGTTATATGCGTTTTTTTTGTCAACCGACAACCGGCAACCGCCAACCGGCAATTTCATAGTTGCCCCAGTAGTCCCGGTTGGCTCGGTTGGGCTGGGGATTCTGGGGCTACTGAGTCCACTGGGTCCACTGGGTCCTCTGGGAGAGATAGGGAGTTTAAGGAGTTTAGTGAGTTTAGGGGCTATAAGGTCCCTAAGGACTTTAAGGCCCCTAAGTTCCCTAAGGCCCCTATCACTCCCAGTAGCCCCAGATGACCCGGAAGGCCCAGCCAACCCACTGGGACAACTAGGACAACTGAGCCCACTGGGAAAAAGTCAGTTGCCGGTTGTCGGTTGTCGGTCGTCGGTTGTCGGTTGCCGGTTGTCGGTTGACAAAAAGAATAGGCTCGGAAATTCCGAGCCTATTCTTTTTCTTAGAAGCACCAGCCGAGGCGGATGCTGAATGAGAGGGCGATGTGGTCGTTGCGGGTGCCAAACCAATTCCATAGTTGGAAGCCGTGGTGGTAGCCCGTGTCGGCAGGTGTGCCCAAGGCGTAGCCTCCACCCACCCAGCCGTCCACCAAAAAGCGGCCAAAGGTGTGTTGGTATCCTGCGGTGCCCAAGAGGGCCAACATCTCGGCACGAGTTCTGGTGTGGGTGGTTGCAGAGTTGTAGGTGTAGTTGCTGTAAATAGCCTCGGGGCGCAGATAGAAGCCGTCGAGTGGGCGTTCGGGGGAGTAGTCGCCCACGAAGAACTTGTGGCCATAGCGGAGCGTGAAGCCAAGCGGACGATTGTGGTATTTGTCGTAGCCGGCACCGATGAGGCTGGCGCAAATCTCGGCACTCTGTTTGGCTTGTGGCAGTGCCCTTTCGTAGGATACCTTGGTGCTGCCACTACCCCACGATAGGAAGGTTATTTTTAGGGCGTTGGGATAGACCTCTTGTGCGTGGCAAACGCCACTCCCTAAGCCCAAGCAGAGGAGTAGGAGTGCGGTGAGTATTCTGGGTGCGGAGTGCTTCATATACCTATATATATTTATATATACACCCATTGGCATACAAAAATCGGGGCGTTTCTGTGTGAAAATCGCCCCGACCGTTGTTGGCACCAAATGGTGTATAGGTCAACTATTTTGCAGCCTCTTTCTCGGCTTTGATGAACTCTTGGAGCTCTTTGGCACGCTTGGTTGCGGTCTCCAACTTGTCGCCGGCAACAACCTGTTTGTAGGCCTCAACTGCGGCAGCGTTCTCGTTCTTGCTGTCGAGTGCAACTGCGAGGAGGTAGTAAACATCGCTCTGTGCCTCGGGGGTAGCCTGAATTGCGGCAGCGAGGTCGCTCCAAGCAATCACATTGTCCCAATCCTCATTTGCGGCAGCCATCTGCAAGCGGTGCATCTGGTTCTCGGCGTTGGTGGGGTCGGCATTGATGAGGGTTTCGAGGGTGGCGTAGGCAGCCTCTTTGTTGCCTGCGGTGTTCTCCTCCTGTGCCTTCACGAGCAGATAGTTGGAGAGCTCAGCTTTTGCTTTTGCTGCGGGCTCGGCAAAACGGCTGTGGCGTTTTTCGAGGGCGATGATGTTGGTGTAAACCTTCACGCCATTCTCAAAATCCTTCAACTCGCAGTAGCTCATAGCGAGGTAGAGAGCCAACTGAGTGTCCTGGGGGTTGGCCTCGTAGCCCTTTGCGAAGTCCACGATGGCGGCAGCATAGTCCTTGTTGTTGAAAGCGTTAGCACCTTTCTGGGTGTAAATCTTCGAGATTGCGCTCTTTGCGTTGCGAGCCACACCTGCGTTGCTGTACAGCAGAGCCACCTCGTTTGCTTTGTTGAGCATTTCGAGTGCGCTGTCGGTGTCGCCACTGCCGGCCTTCTCCAAACCTACACGGAAGTAGCAGGTGGGGATGAGTTTCTGTGCGGCCTCTACCACCTCGATAGCATCGGCATCCATAGCGGCCTCAACGGTTTTTTCGAGGATGGGGAGTGCCTCGGCATAGTTCTTTGCCTTGAAGAGGGTTGCGCCCTCGTTGTACATCTTCTTAGCCTCGTTTACGGGGTCCTGTGCGAGTGCGGTTGCGCTAACCAATACTGCTGCCAGAGCAACAATAAGCGATTTGATTTTCATTTTTACTATGTTTTTATGTTCGTTAATATTATTTGTTTCGGAAGCAAAATGCCCTCAAACGACAAAAATAGCGTTTTTGTCAAATGTTAGCAAATTTATCGGCGTAGTTTTTTGAAAAATTCTTCCATAAGTGCTTTGCACTCCTCTTCCATAACGCCCTTTTCGACCTTGGTTTTGGGGTGAAGCAGGGGGTGGGGGATTGTGGTGTAGCCCTTCTTTGGCTCGTCGGTGCCATAGACAATGCGCCCAATTTGGCTCCACGCAAGGGCACCTGCACACATCACACAAGGCTCCACCGTAACGTAGAGTGTACACTCCGTGAGGTACTTACCACCGAGGGTGTTCATCGCTGCGGTGATGGCCTGCATCTCGGCGTGGGCGGTGGCATCGCCGAGTGTCTCAACCAGATTGTGGCCCTTGCCGACAATTCTACCACCACACTCAACAACGGCTCCGATGGGCACTTCGCCCTGCTCGAAGGCTATTTTTGCCTCCGAAATGGCACGTTGCATAAAAAAATGGTCCATATTGTATTCTACGTCCATACTTTTTTGTACCTTTGAAAGATTTTTGGTGAGGATGCAAAAATACAAAAATATATAAACACAAGCAATACAATATGTACAGAACAAACACTTGTGGCGAACTTCGCCTCGAAAACCTCTCCCAGCAGGTAACTCTTGCAGGTTGGGTACAGAAGGTGCGCAACCTTGGCGCAATGACCTTTATTGACCTTCGTGATCGCTATGGTATTACCCAGCTGGTGGTTGACGACAACTCTTCCGAGGAGTGTAAGCAGATTGCCCAATCGCTCGGTAGGGAGTATGTGCTCCAAGCAACCGGTACCGTTTTGGAGCGTTCGAGCAAAAACCCCAAGATGCCCACAGGCGACATCGAGATTGGTGTGAGTAGTTTGAAGGTGCTCAACGCAGCCGACACCCCTCCCTTTACCATTGAGGACAACTCCGATGGTGGCGACGAGTTGAGGATGCGCTACCGCTACCTCGACCTGAGGCGTAACCCCCTGAAAAATGCTCTGATGTTGCGCCACCGTATGGCGCAGGTTACCCGCAACTTCCTCGATGGAGAGAATTTTATGGAGATTGAGACTCCCTATATGATTAACTCCACCCCCGAGGGTGCGAGGGACTTCCTTGTTCCTTCGAGGCTCAACCCCGGCAAGTTCTATGCGCTGCCCCAGAGCCCCCAGACCTTCAAGCAGCTCCTTATGGTGGCAGGCTACGACCGCTACTTCCAGATTGTACGTTGCTTCCGTGATGAGGACCTTCGTGCCGACCGCCAGCCCGAGTTTACACAGATTGACTGCGAGATGGCTTTTGTGGAGCAGGAGGATGTTCTGAACGTGTTTGAGAGGTTTGCAAAGACACTCTTCAAGGAGGTGTTGGATGTGGAGATTGCCTACGACTTCCCCCGTATGCCTTGGAGTGTGGCAATGGAGAAATATGGCTCCGACAAGCCCGATATCCGTTTCGGTATGGAGTTCAACGACATCACTGCCGATGTGAAGGGCAAAGATTTTGTGGTTTTCGACTCGGCAGAGTATGTGGGTGCTATCGTGGCCGAGGGTTGCGCTGCCTACACCCGCAAGCAGATTGACGGACTGACGGAGTTTGTGAAACGTCCCCAGGTGGGTGCCAAGGGCCTCGTGTGGGTGCGTGTTGAGGAGAGTGGTATCAAGTCGAGCATCGACAAGTTCTACACCCCCGAGGAACTCTCCGCTTTGGCAGAGAAGTGTGGAGCAAAGGCAGGCGACCTCATCCTCATCCTTGCAGGCGAGAAGAAACAGACCCTCTCGGCTCTCAACGTGTTGCGTTTGGAGATGGGCGACAGGCTCGGTCTGAGGGACCCCAAGAAGTTTGCGCCCCTGTGGGTTGTCGATTTCCCCTTGTTGGAGTGGGACGAGGAGACACAGCGTTTCTATGCTATGCACCACCCCTTCACTTCGCCCAAACCCGAGGATATCGAGTTTATGGACACCGACCCCGGCAAGGTGCGTGCTAACGCCTACGACTTCGTTTGCAACGGAGTGGAGGTGGGCGGTGGCTCGGTGCGTATCTTCGATAGGGAGTTGCAGCAGAAGATGTTCAAACTGCTGGGCTTCACTGCCGAGCAGGCCGAGGCACAGTTTGGCTTCCTGATGAACGCATTCCGCTATGGTGCACCTCCCCACGCAGGCATCGCCTTTGGTTTCGATAGGTTCTGCTCGCTCTTTGGTGGCTCCGACTCTATCCGTGATTACATCGCCTTCCCCAAGAACAACCAGGGCCGTGATGTGATGGTTGATTCGCCCACCACCATCGACCCCGCACAGCTTGTGGAGTTGGGTATCGAACTCAAAGAGGTGGCCGAGTAGGTTAAACACAATAGAGTACGATAGGGCATCTTGTGTGCCCTATTGTGCTATATGGAGTAGAAGCTAACAGCTAACGGCTAATGGCTTAAAAAAATGTCCACAGACCGCATAACACAACTCAAAGAGCAGGTGGCCCTGCTCCCTACAACACCCGGTGTGTATCAATTCTTTGACACTTCGGGCAGGGTGATTTATGTGGGTAAGGCCGTGAACCTGCGTAGGCGTGTGGGCTCCTACTTTGTGGACTCCAAGAAGCACAGTGCCAAGGTGCGTGTGATGGTGGCCAAGATTGTGGCACTCAAACACATAGACACCCCCACGGAGCACGATGCACTGCTGTTGGAAAACTCCCTCATAAAGACCCTCCGACCGAGGTACAACATCCTCCTCAAAGACGACAAAACCTACCCGTGGATTGTGGTGCGCAACGAGCCTTTCCCAAGGGTGGAATCCACAAGGCGTGTGGTGAGGGACGGCTCGGCCTACTTTGGGCCCTACTCGTCGGTGATGTCCCAGAGGGCTATGCTCGAAAGCCTCAAAGAGATTTACCAACTGCGCACCTGCAAGTTGAGTCTTGACGAGGTGAACATCAGGAGCAACAAGTATAGGGTGTGCCTCGAATACCACCTTGGCAACTGCTCGGCACCTTGTGTGGGCCACCAGACAGCCGAGGAGTATGCCGCCACGATTGATATGGTCAAGAAGCACCTGCGAGGCGACCTTGGGCCAACGAAAAACTACCTTACGGAGAAGATGCAGGCCGCAGCCGAGGTGCTCAACTTCGAGAAGGCCGCAGCCTACAAACGCAGGCTTGATGCGCTGGCCAAGTATGAGGCAAGGAGTGTGATAGTGAGTCCCACGCTGGGCGATGTGGATGTCTTTGCGCTGGTGGTGGACGACCTGGATGCCTACTGTAACTTTGTGCGAGTGGCAAGGGGTACGGTGGTGGCAAGCCGCACGGCACTCTTCACCCTCGGTGCCGAGAGCGAAAAGTCAACCATCCTCA
This sequence comes from Tidjanibacter sp., assembly GCA_045614965.1. Classification (GTDB taxonomy): domain Bacteria; phylum Bacteroidota; class Bacteroidia; order Bacteroidales; family Rikenellaceae; genus Tidjanibacter. The sequence continues at coordinate 25,258 of JAZLDY010000049.1, read as the reverse complement.
CCCAAGCCATACGCCAGATGATACCCGAGGTGGCCGATGGAAGGTTGGCCAGGGAGGTCATCGTGGCTGTGGAGCCCGACGAGGAGTTTGAGGGTGTGAGGTTTACCGTTCCACAGAGGGGCGACAAACTCAAACTCTTGGAATTTGCACACAAGGGGGCGGTGATGTTCCGTGCCGAGAGGCTCAAAAATATGGAAATCAAAAACCCCGAAAGGCACACCGAAAGACTTATGGCCGCCCTGCAAAGGGAACTCTATCTGGACCGTCAGCCACGCCATATTGAGTGCTTCGATAACTCCAACTTGCAGGGTACTCACCCCGTGGCTGCGTGTGTGGTCTTTCGTGATGGCAAGCCCTCCCGCAAGGAGTACCGCCACTTCAACGTAAAGACCGTGGTGGGCCCTGATGATTTTGCCACGATGAGGGAGATTATCACCCGTCGCTATACGAGGGTTATGAATGAGGGTGGCGAGTTGCCCGACCTTATCATTGTCGATGGTGGCAAGGGCCAACTTTCCAGTGCGTGTGAGGTGTTGAAGGAGTTGGGGCTGTGGGGCAAAGTGCCCATTGTGGGCCTTGCCGAGAGGTTGGAGGAGATATACTTTCCTAATGACCCCAAGCCATACTATCTCGACCGCACGGGCGAGCCGTTGAAGGTGGTGCGACACATCAGGGATGAGGCCCACCGCTTCGGTATCACCTTCCACCGCAACAAACGCTCGGCCGACTTCACAACCAGCGAGTTGGAACACATCGAGGGCATTGGCCCCAAGAGTGTGGAGGCCCTGCTGAGGGCCTTTGGTAGTGTGGCAAAGGTGCGAAAGGCACCCCGTGAGGCACTCGCAAGGGAGATTGGCGAAGCAAAAGCACAAAGGGTGTTTGACTATTTCCACAAATAGAGTTATATTTGTGGAAATTGAGAATTGAGAATTGAGAATTGAGAATTGAAAATTAGGGTGTGCCTTTGGCACGGGTATTAAAAAAGATACCCAAGAGAATTGAGAATTGAGAATTGAGAAAGTCCCCCTCTGAGTTAGAGGGGGTGCCACGGAGTGGCGGGGGCGTCTGCAACAAGCGACCGAGCGAGATTAAAACGAGAAACAATATATACACAAAAAATAGAACAAAACTATGGAACACATCAAATGTTTGATTATCGGTAGCGGCCCTGCCGGCTACACCGCAGCAATCTACGCTTCGAGGGCAAACCTCGCCCCCGTGGTATATGAGGGTTTTGAGCCCGGAGGACAACTCACCACCACAACCGATGTGGATAACTTCCCCGGTTACCCCGAGGGCGTTACCGGCCCCCAGATGATGGACGATATGCGCCGTCAGGCAGCCCGCTTTGGTGCCGACCTGAGGGGTGGAGTGGTTACCTCCATCGACCTCTCCCAGAGGCCCTTCAAGGCTGTGGTGAACGACACCGACACCATTGAGGCCGAGGCAGTTATCATTTGCACGGGTGCCACTGCCAAGTATCTTGGACTGCCCAGCGAGGCCAAGTTTAGGGGTATGGGTGTGAGTGCGTGTGCCACCTGCGACGGCTTCTTCTACCGCCGTAAGGATGTGGCAGTTGTGGGTGGTGGCGACACCGCCTGCGAGGAGGCAACCTATCTGGCAAGCCTCTGCCGCAAGGTGCATATGATTGTACGCAAAGACTACCTGCGTGCTTCGAAGGCTATGCAGGCCAAGGTGGCTGCAACCGAGAATATCGAAATACACTACCTGTGCAACACCCAAGAGGTGTTGGGCGACGAGAGTGGCGTTACGGGCGTAAGGCTTCTGCACGCCGACGGACACACCGAGGATATTGCCGTGGATGGTTTCTTCCTCGGCATTGGCCACACCCCACAGACCAAACTCTTTGCCGGCCAGTTGGAACTCAACGAGGAGGGCTACATCATCACCGATGGCGCATCGAGCCGTACGAGTGTGGAGGGTGTGTTTGCCGCAGGCGACGTTCAGGACCCCCACTACCGCCAGGGTATTGTGGCAGCAGGCAAGGGTGCCGTGGCAGCCATCGACTGCGAGCGTTTCCTGCTTGCACAAGAGTAGATGCATCAAACATTAGGCCTACCAATTAAGCCCACCAATGCGTACCATTGAGGAGATATTGGCCATCCGCACTGCGGAGGAGTTTAGCGAGGCGGCTTTGGAGTTGTTCCAATTCCAGAGCCGTGCTTGCCTGCCCTATGCTACCTATCTTGCTCTGATTGGCGTGGAGCCGAGCGAGGTAAAAAGGGTGGAGGATATCCCCTGCTTGCCCATCGAGATATTCAAAAGCCAGAAGGTCTATTGTGGCCCACAGCCTGCCGAAAAGTGCTTCACAAGTAGCGCAACAACGGGGATGACCCCCTCACGCCACTATATGGCCCACCTTGCCGACTACGAGGCTACCTTCACGGCAGCCTATGAGCACTTCTACGAGGGTATGCCCATCTATGCCCTCCTGCCGTGCTATTTGGAGAGGGAGGGTAGCAGCCTTGTCTATATGGCCGATAGGCTCATCGCCCGCTATGGCGGAGGCTTTTTCCTTGACGACTACGACCACCTCGTGGAGGTGTTGGAGGCCGACCCGAGGCCCAAGATTTTGTTGGGCGTGAGTTACGCACTCCTCGACCTTGCCGAGGGCTATGGCCGCCCGTTGCGCAATACGATTGTGATGGAGACGGGCGGTATGAAGGGTAGGCGCAAGGAACTCCCCAAGGCCGAACTGCACAGGGTGCTGTGTGAGGCCTTCGGGGTGGAGAAGATTCACTCGGAGTATGGTATGGCCGAACTCACCTCGCAGGGCTATTCGGACGGCAATGGACTCTTTCGTACGCCACCGTGGATGAGGGTGCTGACGAGGGATATCAATGACCCCTTCTCGCTTGTGGGCGAGGGCGTTAGGGGTGGGGTGAATGTGATTGACCTTGCCAACCGCTATTCGTGTGCATTCATCCAGACGCAGGATGTGGGGCGTGTGTGGGCCGATGGCTCCTTTGCGCTCGAAGGACGCATCACAGGGGCCGACATCAGGGGATGCAATTTGTTAATTGAGAATTGTTAATTGAGAATTGAGAAGTAACTCACTACTATCCCTAAAATATTCACTAATTACTCTTAATTGAGAAAGTCGGTCGACGGTCGACGGTCGACGGTTGACAAAATAATATTGCAATGAAGAAATTATACATCATTTGTGCTGTGATTGTGGCAATGGTGGGCTCAACGCTCTCTGCCTCTGCGCAATACTATCAGACAAGCCACGTTGAGGATGTGCAACTGCACTCCGGTTTTCAGGTGTCGGGCAAGTTGGCCGACCGTTGGGGTGTGGTGTGGGGCGAGGAGCTATATTTTGGCAACAACATCAGCCAATTCCAAAAACTCTACTCCCGTGTGATGGTGCACTACTACTTGAAGCCCAACCTCACACTCTCGCCGTTGGTGATGCTCGTTGTCAACACCCCGAGTAAGACACATACCTTTGTGCACGATATGAACATCATCTACACCCATCGCATCGACCGCTTGGCCATAACCCTGCGAGCAGGTACTCGTTTGCAGGACAACCTCTCGGCTGTGAAGGAGGATAGGGTGGTGAAGGCCAATCCGGACTTCTCGGCTCGTGCCCACATTGGGGCTGCCTACCGCTTGTGTGAACATTTTGAGCCATATGCCAACATCGAAACATTCCTGATGCTCACCCCTGCCACCTGCAAGATGATGCCCGTTGGGGCAGACCGCAATCCGAGCGTTTATACCACGGGCCTCTATCCGAGCCGTGTGCGTAGCAATGTGGGTGTTAAGTGCCACATCAACCGCCACCACATCATCTCGCTCTATTGGCGTTACGACCACACCCAGAGCAAACACCTCAATCTTTCGATTGTGGGCGAGGAACTCTATGGTATAATCACCGCCAAACGCACCAACAACTTTGTGGGCGTATTCTACGATTATAAGTTTTAGAATTTCAAATTGTCGGTCGACGGTTGTCGGTCGACGGTTGACGAAATGAAATATACACCCGAAATACTCGCTCGCCTGCACGAGGCTCTCTTCGAGATTATCGAGGAGATTGGCCGTGTGTGCCGACTGCTCGACATAAAGTGCTTCGGCATTGGTGGCACAGCTATTGGGGTGCATTTTTGGCAAAACATCCTCCCGTGGGACGACGATGCCGACTTCGGTATGCTCCGTGAGGACTACGAAAAATTCCTCGCCGAAGGCCCTGCACTGCTGGGCGAAGGGTTTGAGATTCAGGAGTTTCGCACCGAGCCCAACACCCCCTTCTATTGGACCAAGGTACGCAAGCGTGGTACCCTCTTTGTGGAGGATGGCTTTGAGTGGTGCGACATAAACCACGGCATCTTCATCGACATCTTCCCCTTCGACCGCATCCCCTCGGGGCGCAAGTTGCAGGCATTTCATAGGGCCGAGTGTGCGTGGTTTATCAGTGCATTCAGCCTCTATCCCTTCTGGCAGAGGCGCAGGGAGATACCACGAGAGAAGTCGCTCTACTACCGCAAGAGCCTTGTGAGCAGGGCGGTACTTGGGGTGCTGTATAGGCTCACCACAAGGGAGTGGCTCCACTGGAAGATGTGCCGTGAGATGGGGTGGTTCAATGGCGATGAGGGGTGTACGCTGGTCAATGTGGTGCGCCTTCCGTTGGATGTGATGACCCGTGAGTCGGCCCAAGAGTGTGTGGAGGCCCCATTCGGAAGGCTCACCATACACGTTCCACGAGATTTGGAAGACTACCTCCACCACCACTACCCCGTGCTTGTTAAGGACATCCCCGAGGAGTGGAAAGTTACCCACGCACCCCTGAAATTATCCTTCGACACCTACAACGAACAGACCTATGAATAGCAACTCCAAACCCCGTTTTTCGGTCATCATACCCCTCTATAACAAGGAACAAGAGGTGGAGGCCACCATCCGTTCGGTGTTGGCCCAAACGCTCCAACCCGTTGAGATTGTGGTGGTTGACGATGGCTCCACGGACTCCTCTGCGGAGGTGGTGGAGTCCATAGGCTCGCCCCTCGTGAGGCTCATACGTCAGGCCAATGCAGGCGAGTGTGCTGCTCGCAATAGGGCAATGGCCGAGGCCACCGGCGATTGGTTTGCGCTGGTGGATGCCGACGATGGGTGGAAACCCCAATTCTTGGAGGAGGTGGCCGAAATGATTGAACGCTGGCCCCACTGTGGTATCTACTCCACCGCCTTCGACATCGTAAGCCCCACCGGTACCGTGAGGGCCAAAACACCCTCCACAAGAGGCCCCGTGGAGAACTTTTGGAGGGAGAGTATGACCTCCTACGTTACCATCCCCTCGGCCACAGTACTCCCTCGTAGGGTGGTGGAGGAGTTGGGTGGTTTTCCGGAGGGTATGAAGATGGGGGGCGACCAATTTATGTGGATAAAGGTGGCCACTCGCTATGGGGTGTGCTTCTCGCCCAAGGCCTTGTGTCTTTACTCTATGGTTGCCAGCAACCGTTCCTCCTCAATCTACACCCCCGAGCAGACCCCCTACCGCTTGGAGGACTTCCTCAAAGAATCTCTTTGGGACGAGGAGCAGAACTATTGGCGCAGGGAGTTTGTGGCCAAGTGTGCCATAGGTAAGGCCCTCACACTCACTGCCAAAGGCGATGAGGAGTTTGGTCGTAGGGTGGTGCGCAATTTTGGTTACACCGAACACTATCGTAGGGGGTTGCGCAAACTCCGATTATTGCTTGCGTTGCCTCGTTGTATGCGCAGTTGGGCACACCGTACCTATAATAAATTGGCGTGGGTGTTGGCGCATAAAGGGCTGTAAAAAACGCAGATTGCGGGTGAATTTTGCACCGCACTTCGATAGGCGAGTTCCTCATTTGCGATAAGCAAACTGCGGACTCGCCTTCTTGCTTGGCACAAAATTCACCTCGCACTTTGCGTTTTTTTGGTTGGTGGTTTGTCCGTCTTGCCACGACTGCCGTAGGCAGGCGGTTGGCATCTACCGCTCTTCCAATGTCAACCGACGGTTGGGGGCTCTGGGGCGACTGGGAGAGATAGGGGAAATAGGGAGTATAGGGAGTATAGGGAGTATAGGGAGTATAGGGAGTATAGGGAGTATAGGGAGTATAGGGAGTATAGGGAGTATAGGGAGTATAGGGAGTGTAGTGAGGTTAGTGAGCCCCACGACCACTCCTCCCCTAAGTTAGGGGAGAACAACAGACGCCCCCGGCCTTCGGCCACCCCCTCTAACTCAGAGGGGGAGTTTTCCTTTGCGGGTTACATTTTTGTAACCCGAGCCATCCGACAACCCCTCCCCTAAGTTAGGGGAGAACAACAGACGCCCCCGGCCTTCGGCCACCCCCTCTAACTCAGAGGGGGAGTTTTCCTTTGTGGGTTACATTTTTGTAACCCGAGACATCCGACCACCCCTCCCCTGAATTAGGGGAGAACAACAGACGCCCCCGGCCTTCGGCCACCCCCTCTAACTCAGAGGGGGGGGAGTTTTCCTTTGCTGGTTACATTTTTGTAACCCGAGCCATCCGACAACCCCTCCCCTGAGTTAGGGGAGGTGCCGTAGGCGGAGGGGTTTGTCCGCCTCCCCTACGAAAGGGGAGGTCGGGAGGGGTGGTCGAAATTGCGCTCGGCGGCCTCGCCGAGCAGGGAGGTGCCGTAGGCGGAGAGGTCTGTTCTCCTCCCCTACGAAAGGGGAGGTCGGGAGGGGTCTATCCGTCTTGCCACGGCTGCCGCAGGCAGGCGGTTGGCATCTACCGCTTTTCGACTACTGTTGTCTGGGTCTTCTGGGAGGATAAGGTCCTTAGAGTCCTTAGGGCCATTAAAGCCCTTAAAGCCCTTAAAGCCCTTAAAGCCCCTTTCTGCCTTTTCTTCCCTTAATTCCCTTATTGCTGGAATTTCTCAAAAAACGAGGGGAATGATTTTGCGACCCCTTCGGTGGAGTCGATGTGCAGACTTTCGGCCACAAAGAGGCTCACAACCGCAAGGGCCATAACCATACGATGGTCGCCATAGGAGCGCAGAGGTGCGCCACCGATGGGGGCGTGGAGTGGCTTGCAACCCTCAATGCGGAGCCTGTCGCCTTCGATAGTGATGTGTGCACCGAGGGCTTTGAGTTCGCAGAGGAGTGCCTCCGCACGGTTGCTCTCCTTGGTGGCCAGACGGTGCAGACCTCCGATGCGGCTCACACCATCGGCCCATAGTGCCACCACTGCGAGTGTGGGCACAAGGTCGGGATAGTGGGTAGCATCCACCTCAAAGGCCTGCAAGGGGACCGAGGGTAGAAAATGAATAGCCCCATCGGCACTCTCTACAATGTTGGCTCCGCACCCACGGAGAATCTCCACGATGACCTCGTCGGCCTGTGCGGTGCCACGACTCATACCCTCCAACGAGTACTCCTCACGCACCCACTTTCCGCCTCCTGCGCCACTTTGCGCCAATGCATAGGCGGCTGCAAAATAGCCTGCCGAACTCCAATCGGACTCCAAATGTAGGTGAGTGGGAACGTATGTGCCGTGTTTAACTACCTGATACTTAATGAAATTTACACTCTCTGTGCGAGCGAGCGAACAGCCAAATGCGGCCACCATCTGCTCCGTGAGGTGCAGGTAGGGGATGCTTGTGGGGTTTTCTATGGTGAGGGTTGTGCCTTCGGGCAGCAATGGGAGGGCAATCATTAGCCCCGAAGCCACCTGCGACGAGCGACTGCCGTCGATGACTATATTGGTCGTTGTGATGGGGCCACACACTTCCAATGGTACATAGGCTCCACCCTTGCCACTACCGCTAACCTTTGCGCCTGCCTTGTGGAGGGCTTCGATACTCTCCGTGAGTGGTCGAGCAGCGAGCGTGCCCTCGCCCGTGATGCACACCTTTGCTCCGTTGGAGAGGGTGGCGGTGATGGGCACAAGGAGCCTTGTGAGCAGTCCGCTTTCGGCGGTGTGGAGGGTTGTGGGCCGACTGTTGAGCCTGTGGGCTATGGCCTCTGCACCCACGCCAACGATGTGTAAATCAGTGCCGTTAATGGTAATCTTACACCCCAACTGCTCGGCCACACGCAGTGCAGCCAACGAGTCGCCACAGGGTGCGAAGTTCGCAATGATGCTCTCTCCCTTGGCCAACATTGCACACACTATGGCCCTTTGTGCGGCACTCTTGGTGGCGGGGGTAGTTGTTCGGGTGGGTATGTCGGCCAGCGTTAGATGTTGACCACCTCGGAGCATTGCGCCCAAGGCCTCGGCAGTGAACTGTCCGGGGGCTGTGGCGTTGGTGCTGTCGGGAGCAACGTAGGTCCACGGTGCGCCCAACAGGAGCGACAGCCTGCGAGTGAACGCCCCCTCGGCACCCATAGCGAAGGCCACGAGGCGGTCGGCGGGGAAGTGGTCATAGAGCGAGGCTATGGTGGCTCCATCGGCGGTGGAGTGGGCGGTGGTGATTACCTTGGCCACGTCGGCACCCATCTCAAAGGAGCGTTGGGCGATGCGGACTAACTCATCCAACGATGGGGTGGAGGAGTAGTTGTGGTAGGAGATAACGACCCTTGCGCCTGCCTTGTGGGCCCTCTCAATGGTGCGCCTACGGTAGCCCTCGGAGGCGTGCTCCTCCACATCCATCCACCTTGCACCTGCGCCCAGGGCTGCCTCAATGGCACGCTCGGCCTGTGGCTCATTCTCGGGTGTGGTGTGCCAGGTGAGCATCACGTTGGGGTGGGCGGCAACAACTGTGGCCACCTCTTGGGGTGTAAGCCCTGCAAGGTCGGCACGCAACTCCACCATATCCGCACCCTTCATCTGGCGCAGACACCCCTCAATGCTTCTATCCGATATGCTAATACACAACATAATTTTTGTCGACCGTCGACCGTCGACCGTCAACCGTCTTTTTTTGGCTGTTAGCTTTTAGCCGTTAGCTGTTAATTAGTAATTAGTAGAGAATAATTAGTAAATATCTTCCCTTTCTCTACTCTTTCTGCTCTTTCTGCTCTTTCTGCTCTCCATTCTCAACTCTTCTTCATCCTCTTCAACGCTTCGTTGTAACGCCTCGAATTGCGATTGTGCTCGGTGAGGGTGGAGGCGAAGTTGTGCCTGCCCGATAGGTCCTCTTTGGCACAGAAGTAGAGATATTTGTGGTCGGCATAGCCCAGCACAGCATCAATGGCCGCAATGGAGGGCATACATATCGGCCCCGGGGGCAGTCCTCGGTGCTTGTAGGTGTTGTAGGGCGAATCGACCTGGGTGTGTTTGTAGAGGATGCGGGTGAGGGTGAAGTCGCCAACGGCATACTTGGCCGTGGGGCAGGCTTGTAGGGGCATACCTCGCCTGAGGCGGTTGATATACACACCTGCAATCTTGGGCATCTCGCTCACCACTTTGGTCTCCTCATAGACTATGGCGGCAAGGTTTATTACTTCCTTTTGCGAGAGCCGTGTGCGTGCAAGTTTACCCTTGCGCTCCGAAGTCCAAAACTTCTCATACTCTCCGGCCATACGGTCCGTGAGTGCCTCGGGCGAAAGATTCCACCACATCTCGTAGGTGTTGGGAATGAACATACCGATAAACTCCTCCCTCGTGAAGCCATATTTTTGTGCTGTGGCAGGGGCCGAGAGGTGAGTGAGGAGAGTGAGCGAGTCGGCCTCAATCTGTGCAGCGAGTCGGCCTGCGAGTTGCTCAATGGTGCGTATATTATTAAAGGTAACCCTTATGGGCTTTTGCGCTCCGGCACGCAGGGCGTTCACAAGAGCCATCGGCGAGGTGCCACGACGAAACACATAGTGGCCCCCCTTGACGCTCTGTGGTAGTTTTTTGAGTTGCGCCACGAGGTTTACCACACCCCTACGCTCCACACCGTGGGCAGCGAGGGTGTCGGAGAGTGCCTCATAGGTGGAGCCCGACGGGAGGTAGAATTCGATGTTCTCCTTCACACACGACTTGGTCGCACTGCCAATGGCAACCACCCCTGCAATGCCGGCCAACACCACCAAAACGAGTGCTCCAAAGCCGAGTTTGTTGTTCTTTCTCATAGAATGGACGATATTTTTTGCAAAAATAAGAAAAATTTGTACATTTGCACTCGGGTAAGTCTTATACGACCAGCTCCTGCTGAATCCCCCAGGCTTGGAAGAGAGCAAGGGTAGGTGGTTGTAGCGGTGCGATGTAAGTAGCTTACCCTTTTTTTATTAGTGGCAACCTGTGTTTGCCACTAATAAAAAAAGGGAGCCAAACCAATCAAAATAACCCTGTTCTGATTGTGCTGGTTGCTGCCAAACCAATCAAAACAAGCAAATGAAAACCCCAAAGCCGCTTGGACCTATGGCAAAACTTGTCAAAATCTATCCACAAAATCCTTCGGAGCGAGAGATTGAAAAGGTGGTAAAGACTCTCGAAGATGGTGGCGTTATTATCTATCCCACCGACGGAGTCTATGCCTTTGGCTGTTCGCTACGCAACCCCAAGGCACTCGAAAGGCTCGCCACACTGCGTGGCAAGAGCGACAAGGATCTCTCGATTGTTTGCTCCGATATCTCTATGGCCGACAAGTTTGCACGCATCGATAACGCACAATTTAAGGTGTTGCGACGCAATCTTCCGGGCCCTTTTACGTTTATATTGGAGGCTTCGGGCAAGGTGCCCGACAAGGCACTCGGTGGTCGTAAGATGGTGGGGGTGCGCATCCCCGACAACTCCATTCCGCTGGCCATTGTGGAGCGTTTGGACTTCCCTCTGGCTACGGCTTCGGTAAAGGACGACGACGAGGTGGTGGAGTACACCACCGACCCCGAACTCATTGCCGAGCGATACGACGAGGAGGTCGATGTGGTTATTGATGGCGGCTATGGTAGCCTCATCCCCACAACCCTTGTGGACCTCACGGGCGACGAACCTGAGGTGTTGCGTGAGGGTGGCGGAGAACTCAAATAGAATTCAAAATTTCAGCTAACAGCTAATGGCTAATAGCTAACAGCTTTATAAAAAACTATGATGACAAAGAAACAATATTGGTATGAGGCCCTTGTGGGTGGAACGATTGTGGGAGTGGTATCGGTTGCCTTCTCCATTGTGTTGCAACTCTTGGGTGGCGACACCACCGAGCCCACACTGCTCACCAAGGTTATTAACTTCCTTTCGGTCTTTGCAACCATCACCTTGCTCTTTGGCCTCACTCGCCGTTTTGCTGCACAGCACACCGCTGAGGAGGGTTTCTCGATGGGCAGGGCTGTGGGCTTTGTGATTTCGGTGATGCTGTTTGCGGGTATCATCAGCGGTGTGTATAGTTCGGTGATGGCCAACTATTTCATCAAAGACGAAATTCTCGCCTCGGTGGACCAGGTGATGGCCCAGATGCAGGACCTCTACACTGCCGACCAGTTCGACAACCTCTACTCTGTGATGCAGAAGGCGGTGATTAACCCCATCTACCTCACCATCTCTTCCATCATCAGCAACTGCTTTACGGGCCTTTTGATTGGTGTTTTGGTGGGCTTCCTCACTCGCCGTAGGCCCGATATTTTTGCCGACACAAACAACCCCAACATTGAGTAACGGATGGATATTTCGATTGTAATACCACTTCTGAACGAGAGCGAGTCGCTGGGCGAACTCTACACTTGGATTGAGCGAGTGATGACCGCCGAGGGACTCTCCTGGGAGGCCATCTTTGTTGACGACGGCAGCAAGGACTCCTCGTGGGAGATTATCGAGGGCCTCTCCGCCAAGGATAACCGTGTGAAGGGTGTGCGCTTCCGCCGTAACTATGGCAAGAGCGCAGCACTCTACTGTGGCTTCGAACGTGCCGAGGGCGACGTGGTTATCACTATGGATGCCGACCTGCAAGATTCGCCCGACGAGATTCCGGCACTCTACCGTATGATTACCGAGGAGGGCTACGATATGGTGTCGGGTTGGAAGCGTACACGCCACGACCCTGTGGCCAAAACCCTCCCCAGCAAGTTCTTCAATGCCACCTGCCGTGCAGTGTCGGGCATTCGACTCCACGACTTCAACTGCGGACTGAAAGCCTACCGCAACAAGGTGGTCAAGAGCATTGAGGTCTATGGCGAGATGCACCGCTACATCCCCATTTTGGCCAAGAAGGCGGGCTTTGGCAATATTGGCGAAAAGGAGGTAACACACTATGCTCGCAAGTTCGGCCACAGCAAATATGGCTGGGAGAGGATGCTCAAAGGCTACCTCGACCTGATTACCGTGATGTTCGTATCTCGCTATGGTCGCTCGCCGATGTACTTCTTCGGTGGTGCAGGTACGCTGATGTTCCTGCTGGGTTTTGTGGCCATTGTGTGGATTGTGGTGGAGAAGTTTGCACTCGGCCTGCCCCTCACCAACCAGCCACTCTTCTATATGAGCCTTGTGGCCATCGTGTTGGGCGTGATGATGTTCCTTGCTGGCTTCTTGGGCGAACTCATCAACCGCAACGCCCCCGAAAGAAACCACTATTTCATCGACGAAGAACTCAAATAGACAATACCTTTATTATATATAATTGACCTATCCCTCTTATGTGGCAACGTAAACAGACAATCTATATGCTGGCCGTTGTGGCCTTTTTAACAGCAATGTGTTTCACTCCTCTGGCCCGCTATATGGTGGACGGCAACGAGGGTGCTTTCAAGGCTTTCGACTATTGGTGGTTTGGGGGCCTTGTGGCCCTTGCGGCCTTGGTGCCATTTGTGAGCATCTTCCTCTTCAAGAACCGCTTGGCGCAGATACGCCTGCTGGTGGCCGATGTGGTGTTGCTGCTCGGCGCACAGGGCTTTGCACTGTGGTATGCCATTGGCTTCAAGAATGTGGCAACCACCATTGGTGAGGTCGGTGTTGGTTATCTTTGCACTCCGGTAGTATTTCCTCTCATTTGTATTTTGTGGGTGGTTATGGCCATTCGAGCCATTTGGAAGGATGAGATGTTGGTGCGTTCATTGAATCGCATCCGCTAAAAAACTGATTATCTCGGGTAAATTTTGCACCGCACTGCGATAAGCGGGCTCCTCATTTGCGTCAGCAAACTGCGGGCCCGCTTTCTTGTTTGGCACAAAATTTCCTCCGAGATAATCAGTTTTTACAATACCAAACGTCATTTGCCGCACACTTTGCGTTTTTTTTAACGTCGACCGACGACCGTCAACCGACGACCGTCTTTTTCCCAGTAGTCCCAGTGGTCTTAGTTGCCTTAGTTAGTGGGCTGGGTCTTCTGGGTCTTCTGGGTCATCTGGGTCATCTGGGTCTTCTGGGGCGGCTGGGAGAGATAAGGGTGATAGGGGCGATAGGGGCGATAGGGAGTTTAGGGAATGTAGTGAGGTTAGAGAGCACCACGACCACTCCTCTCCTAAGTTAGGAGAGGTGGTGCGCAGCACCGGAGAGGTCTGTTCGTCTTGCCACGACTGCCATAGGCAGGCGGTTGGCATCTACCACTTTTTTGTCGGCCGTCAGCCGACGGCCGTCTTACATACCCCTCAGTCGCTTTGCGACAGCTCCTGCTCGGCGAGGCCGCCGAGCACAATTTCGACCACCCCTCCCGACCTCCCCTTTCGTAGGGGAGGAGGACATACCCCTCAGTCCTTCGGACAGCTCCCCTAACTTAGGGGAGCAGCTTCCCCTTTCTGCTCTTTCTGCCCTTTTGTCAATTTTCAATTTTCGCAAATGCGAATAAGCGAGGGCAGAGGCCACTTGTGGACTATGCAGAGCGAGAGCATTTTAGACAAAATTTTATTTTGTCAATTTTCCATTCCCCTGCATTGTTTGTCGGTAGCCTTGGTAGGCGGCGAGGACAAGGTTGGTGTAGGCGATGGTGATACGGTGGTCGTTGAAGCGGCCCATACGGCACTCATTGGCCCTAATCCACTCCACGTCCCCCATTGCCGTCAACACTGCCGACACATCCGCCCAACAATCATCCCTACCTCCCGTAGCACGAGCAAGCCTTTGGGCCTCCATCATACGGGTAATGCCGCAGTGGTAGCTTGCGACCATAATGGCCACACCATCGTCGGTGGTGGGGAAGTTGCCAAAGCCGAGCGAGCGACTATTTTTGCGCAACAACTTGGCCGCCAGCAGTATGTTGGTGTCGGGGTCTGCAAGGTCAAAGTCCTCCATCTTGAACTCCTCGGCCACGATGGGCGTTACCTGCATCAGTCCCACGGCACCCATATTGCTCACTTGGTCGTTGCGGAAGCCCGACTCATAGCGAGCCATTGCCGAGAGCAGTCGCCAATCCACTCCAACCTTTGTGGCTATGCTCTTCAACTGCTTGTCCCACACCGAGATACCGCCCACTACTCGTGTGGGACGATAGGTGAGTTGCACAAAACCTTTCGATATGGATGTGTCGCCAAAGTAGAGTTCCGTGGCGGCTGTGTAGTCCTCTGTGGTGGCATAGGCTTGTAGCCTCTCTTGAAAGTCGGCTTTGAGGTGTCGGTTGGCGAAGATGAGTTTTATCTCCACCTGCTCGTCGAAGGATGCCACCTCACGGATGTTGCGGTAGAGGAAGCTGACGAGTTTGGCTTCGCTGCGCTCACACACCACTGCATCACACCTTCCCTGCAAGAGGCGCAGAGCGAGGGAGTGCCCATCGGTGGCTGCGGTGTCTATTTTTGAGGCCACCTTTTCGAGTAAGGAGAAGGATTGTGTGTGGCAACGAAAACCCTTGTCGGTGGCCACCCTCTTGCCCTTGCATAGTTCAATGGCCGCAGTGGTGTCGGCCACCTTTGCCCACGAGGGCATCAGCAGGACATAGTCGGTGGAGTAGAGCGAAAGTGAAGGGTAGTTGTGGAGTTCTACTCGGTGGTGCGAGGGTATGGCAGCGATGTCAATAGCCCCGCTATGCAGTCCGCCCCTCAACTGTTCCGTAGAGAGCGAGGTGGCAACTTCGAGCCTACGGCCCATAGCGTTTGCCACACCATCCGTTACGGAGGTGATGAAGCCATAGTGTTCGCCACCCACCACAAAATATCCTGCCACATCGTCGCCCAGCGCAACGCTCAGCGACTCCTTGTGCGCAGTGTGCCCACCACCGTTGCATCCTGCCAAAAGACAGAGTGCAGAGAGGAGGACCGTGAGTCTATGTGCCCTGCGAGGGGTTTTGTGTGCTGTCAATGCAAAAGTGTGGGTTGGTGGCGTGGGCCACTAATTGTCGAAATACCACGAAATGCCATATTTGAGCAGTGCTCGATTGTAGGGGTAATATGGCACACTGAACGAGGCTTTGAGATTCTCGAAGAGGTTTTCGCTGGCGTGTTGATACTGCACAAAGATACGCATCGTCTTCCACTTTGCCACCAGGAATGCGTTGGCATAGGGATAGTTGCCAATCTCGGCCTCACGCTGGTTGTAGAACATCATCGTTGCGGGGTTGTAGGCTTGTGCGTAGTAGGGCGAATTCCACCACACATCCACACCGGCCTTCACCGTCAACACGTTCCTCACGGGCTGGAACTTCAAGAAATATGATATGTTGGCCGCCACGGTAGGCACGGGCACAACGGTCTGGTCGCTGCTAAACTGCAACATCACCCTGTGGTTGAGGTGTAGGATGCCGAGTTTGACATTCTCTTGCAGGTAGAGCCCCGTAACGCTCACTGCGCCCATCATCTGCGAGGGGAGGCCCAACTCGTTGTAATAGACCGCATTGCCCAACACTGCCTGCCTGAAACCCACCTCTGCGCCAATGTGTGGCACTTGGAGGTTTACCTCCAACTCGGTGCGGTTTTGCTTACCGAAGTTGTTGCTCCAAATGAAGTGGTTGGAGAAGTAGTTTTGGGCCCAATAGGAGGGCTCTTCGAGCTGGAAGCCGAAACGCCCGGAGAGGGTTATGGGCTTCTCCTTGACGAACAGATTGAGGCGTGCATCGGCATCAATATCTATGTCGCCGGCCCTGTAACCACCCACATTGAAGCGTGCAAAGCCGTGCCAATCGAACCACTTACCAATGGCACCCGTGGCGTTGGCGTAGGCATAATAGGTGTTGCGCTTGTCGAAGGCGGTGCCTTTCAGGTACTCCTCGGGGCGGAATTGCCAATAGCGGTGGTGGTCCCAACCGATACCTCCATCCACCGTGCCGAGCACTCCGTTGCGGTCGTAGGGCTGGAATTGCACAAAGAGTCGGTTGGTCAGCAGCGACTCCGAGAGGGAGTCGCAGGTGGTATCGGGGTTGAGGTACCAATTCTCGTAGTAGTTACGCCTCTCGACAACCTTGCCTTGTCGGTCGGTGATGTTGTAGGAGGTGCCGTTGCGGGTATCGGAGTAGTTGCGATTCCAACGGTTGTAGGTGATTGAGTGGCCGATGAATATGGCCGTGCGGTCGGCCATTGTGAATACCGAGTCGCTCATTGGCACAAAGGGAATACCAAACGATTGCACCGCATAGAAGGCTGTGTTGTTGGCCTTGTTGAGCGCATCGCTCATCCTCATCGGCAGACCTTGTGCCGACTCATAGAGGGTGTCAACAACGTGCCAAGCCTCCGTCAGACCACCATTCTCACGGTTGGAGATGGTGTTGCTGATGGCTCCTGCGTGCACCGAATATCGCTTGCCGGTGTGGGATATGGCAGCCGACAGGTCGGTAACCTTACCACGTTGCCAAGTGTAGATGCCTCGTGAGTGGTTGCTGTCGTAGGAGATGTTGAATCCCGTCGAGGGGGTTACGTTCTGGGCGTGAACCACTCGGAGCACCTCCTCGGCATACCTCTTTTGGCCACCCGTGAGGTAGCCCAAAATGGTGTAGGGACGCTTGTTGTTGTAATGCGGAGCGTTTTCGGGGGTGTAGAGATAGGAGTAGTAGCCATCCACGAAAGTAAAGTCGTTGCCCTGCGGACGACGGAAGAAGTTGAGTGGGGTGGAAACGCCACCCACAATGCCCACATTGGCATCGCCCACATCCTCACGTTGGAATGGATAGTCGTAGTTGAACGCCCCCAATAGGGTGTCGATGTCCTTCATTTTGACGTGGTTGGCATAGGTGTCCACCGTCCACACAAAGTGCTTGCGACGGCGCACCGAGTCGTCAAAGAAGAACGATTCGAGGGGCATAATCTCCTTGATTTTCACCGAGTCGGCCTGTTCTTCGGGAACAATGGGGTTGCCGTTCTCGTCGAGTTCCACCTCGCCTGCATAGGGGTTGTTTTGCATACTCTGCATAGCTTGTGTGAGTGCCATTGGATCTCGTCCGAAATCTTGTGCGCCCATAACCTGTGCGTGCGACTGCTCACACCACCCAACCAACACCACTCCGAGTGCGATGATTATCTTAAAAAAACACCTCTTCACTCTTCCCAAATTATTTGTTGTTTTTCGCTGCCGAGAGGAGCGTGTTGACAATAGACACAAGAACGTAGAGTATAATCACCACCCACGCAACGCCCAAACCTCCAATAATCAAAATTGCAGCCGCAGCCAACAAGAAGATGTAGCGCAAACGATTGGCGGGGTTTTTGAGGCTGAAACCCTTGAATTTGAGCGAGAACATACCGATAGGGCTGATGAGCAACCACGCCGACACAACCGCAATGGCGAGGATTACACTTGGCGAGAGGGTGAACATAGCCTCCTCCACGGCCCACGCCAACGAGCCAATGGCTATGGCACACGCAGGGGTGGGTAGGCCAATGAAACTCTCCTTCTGCTCCTCGTCGATGTTGAATCTTGCGAGCCTCAGGGCCGAGCAGAGCACCACCGTAAGGGCGATGAGCCACCACGCACCAACACCTCCTGCCTTCTCAAACAAGGCAACAAGGATGAGCGAGGGGGTAAGGCCAAAACTCACCATATCGGCCAACGAGTCGAGTTGTACACCCAGGGCAGAGTATTGCCCCGTGAGTCGTGCAGCCAGACCGTCGCAGAAGTCCAATACGGCCGAGGCAAGGATGAACAGCAAGGGGACTTTAAGACTTACCACCTCGGGGGACCAAATGTGGCTCACAGCACACACAGCGGCCATTGTGCCACACGCAAGGTTGCCCAGAGTGATAATATTTGGGAGTGTAAAATACTTTACCTTCATATTCTTTCGTTAATAAAAGTACATAAATATTGGCAAAGGTAGTAAATTTTCGTACTTTTGCCCAGAGTAACCTCAAAATTACACATTTTTTACAATGAACGAAAACAATTACTGCGTTATTATGGCCGGTGGTGTCGGCTCTCGCTTCTGGCCCATCAGCCGTCGTAGCAAACCAAAACAATTCCTCGATGTGCTCGGTACGGGCAAGAGTTTCATCCGCACCACCTTCGAGCGATTTGCCAATATCATTCCGCTGGAAAATATCTTTGTGGCCACCAATACGGCCTACCGAGAGATGGTCCTCAGTGAGATTCCCGAACTGTCGGCCGACAGGGTGTTGTGTGAGCCTGTGGGACGTAACACCGCCCCTTGTGTGGCCTATGCCGCAATGCGCATCCGCAGTATCAATCCCGATGCAAGAATGGTGATAACCCCCTCGGACCATTTCATTCTCAACGAGATACATTTCTGCGAGGTCATCCAACAGTGCCTCGACTTTGTGGGCGAGGAGGATGCTCTGCTCACCATTGGCCTGCAACCCACAAGGCCCGAGGTGGGCTATGGCTACATTCAGGTCAACAAACACAAATCGTCGGGTAAGTTCAACAAGGCCAAGACCTTCACCGAAAAACCCAATCGTGAGTTGGCCGAGATTTTTGTGCAGAGTGGCGAGTATTTCTGGAATTCGGGTATCTTTGTGTGGAGGGTGCCGACCATCTTGGCCGCCTTTGAGCAGTTGCAACCCGAAATTTATGGCCCTCTCAACAGCATTGCCGACCACTATGGCAAACCCACCGAGCAGGAGCAAATCGACCTTGTCTATCCCGAATGTAAGGGCATCTCGGTTGACTACGGCATTATGGAACGCTACGACAATGTGTGGGTGAGGTGTAGCGACCTGGGGTGGAGCGACGTGGGCACTTGGGGCTCGATGTATGAGTATTCCACCAAGGATGAGAATGGTAACACGTTCAGCACCAATACATTTACTTTCAATACCGAGGGTTGCGTTATTCGCACTCCGGAGGAGAAGGTTGTTGTGTTGGAGGGGCTCAAAGACTACATCGTGGTCGATACGGACGATGTGCTGATGGTCTGCCCCAAGAGTGCCGAGAAGAACATCAAACGATATATCGAAACGGTCAATTTTACCAAAGGAAACAAGTTTATTTAGTCCCCACTAAAAAGGGACCAATCAACACGGAAACGATGAGAATAAACACCACCACAACAGAGAGGCTCTACGGCCTCTTTGTGCAATCTACGGGCATCCAAACCGACTCCCGCAAACTCCAAAAAGGGGAGATTTTCTTCGCCCTCAAAGGCGAGAATTTCAATGGCAATCGCTACGCTTCGGCGGCCCTCGCTGCGGGTGCGTTGGCGGTGGTTGTCGATGAGGTAGTGGAGGGCGCAGACGAAGGTCGGTGTGTGGTCGTTGAGGATGTGTTGAGGGCACTCCAAGAGTTGGCCCACTACCACCGCAAGCGGTTGGGCCTTAGGGTGTTGGCCATCACAGGCACCAATGGTAAAACCACCACCAAGGAACTCACCTCGGCGGTGCTTTCTCGTGGATTTCGCACGGCCTGCACGGTGGGTAATCTCAACAACCACATTGGCGTTCCTCTCACCCTGCTGTCGATGACCTCGGAGGACGAGGTGGCGGTGGTGGAGATGGGTGCAAGTGCCCGGGGCGAGATTGCTCTGCTGGCCGAAATTGCCGCCCCCGACTATGGACTTATTACCAACATCGGAAGAGCCCACTTGGAGGGCTTCGGAGGTGTGGATGGTATCCGCAAGGGCAAGGGTGAACTCTATGACTATCTGACCCTTAATGGTGGCGTGGCCATCTATCGCTCCGACGACGAGGTACTGTCGGCTATGGTTGCCGAGAGGGGCTCGTTGAGGTCGGTTGGCTACTCTTCGGAGGTGGCCGAGGGGGTGGAGTCAAACCTTGTGGGCGACTACAACTGTTTCAACATTGCGGCAGCCGTTGCGGTGGGCCGCTTTTTCGGAGTGGAGGAGTCGGAAATTAGAGCTGCCATTGGCGACTATGTACCCTCTAATAATCGCTCCCAGCAGGTGCGCACAAAGGATAACTTGCTCACCGTGGATTGCTACAATGCCAACCCTTCGAGTATGGCGGCTGCGGTGGCTGTGCATAACGCCACGGAACACTCCGGCTACCATCGTAAGGTGTTGATACTCGGCGATATGCTCGAACTTGGCGAGTGGAGCCGAGAGGAGCACGAGAGGGTGGTGGAGGCTGCCGTGGGGGGTGATGCGGAGAGGATAATTCTGGTGGGCCAAAACTTTGGTGCGACCACTTCTGCTGACCCACGCATTGTGCGCTGTGCTACGGCCGATGATGTGGTGTGGCTGCTCTCGTCGCAACCCCTGCGTAGGGCCTTTGTGCTGGTGAAAGGTTCGAGGGGCATAAGACTCGAAAAGGTATTGCCTTATCTTTAATCGCCGACCGTCCACCGTCCATTTCCTAGTAGTCATAGTGGCCCTAGTAGGCTCAGTTTGGCTGGGGCTTCTGGGGCTTCTGGGACTGGTGGGGGGGGTGGGAGTGATAGGGGCAATAGGGGTGATAGGGGCAATAGGGAAGAAGTAATTTTCAATTTTCAATTTTCAATTTTCCATTTTATTTCATACCTTTGCTTGATTTATTATGCCTGTGGCATAAGGAGATGTGATATTGATAACCCATTTGTCGAGTGAAGGTATTCTGTAACAATAAGTTAGTTACCGTTTTGCACGCTGCTTTGCGCACGGGCCTTGTGTGCCTGTGTGCTCTTTTGTGTGCCAATACCGCCTCGGCCCAAGGGTGGAGCCTGCGACAACTCAAAGGAAAGTATCTCCAAGGCGAACTCCTCCCCGCACAAAAGAGGGAGCGTTGGGGCTTTGCCGACGAGAAGGAACGAATGGTTATCAAAAACATCTTCGAGGCCGTAACCCCCTTTGAGGACTCCCTCGCTATGGTGCGTTACGATGGTAAGTGGGGTGTGTTGCGTAGGGATGCCACCTACCTCTATGAGCCCCTCTTCGACACCATTACTCCCTTTGTGAAGGGGACCGCCTGGGTGCGCCAAGACAACCTTTGGGGGCTGGTGTCCAACGATGGCGGTGTGGTCTTTGAGCCACAATTTGCCTCGGCTGTGGAGTTTGACACCGAAGGACTCGCTTGGGTGGAGAAAGATGGCGTGTGGGGCCTCATTGCACGAGAGGGCCTTGTGCTGTTTGACTTTGTGGTGGAGGAGAAACCTCTCTTTGGGGCACAGGGAGAGTGCTGGACAAAGTGGAACTCCCGTTGGGGATTGCTCCACAGTAGCGGCGAGGTGGTCTTTGATGCTGTGTTGGACCACAAGCCCGAGTTTATTGAGGGCGTATGTTGGTGCCGCTGGGCCGATGGTTGGGGCGCAATCGCTACCGATGGCAGGGTGCTCTTTGAGCCTGTGGTGGAGGAGGAACCCGTGTTTGAGAACGCTGTGGCGTGGGTGAAGATTGGTGGCGTGTGGGGCGCACTCTCCTACGAAGGAAAGACCCTTTTCCAACCCGTGCTGACAGAGAAGCCCACCTTTGAGGGTGTGGTGTCGTGGGTGCAGTGGAACGGACGTTGGGGCGCAGTGAGGCGTGATGGCGGTGTGGCTTTTGAGGCACTGCTGGATGATAGACCAAACTTTGATGAACACAATATCGCTTGGGTAAACAATCAGGGCTTTTGGGGTGCTGTGCGCTCGGATGGCTCGTTGGCCTTCGACTTTGTGATTGAGGAGAGGCCCATATTCCAAACAGGAGGCGTTGCGTGGACGAGGTGGAACTCCCGATGGGGAGCCATCAGACGTGATGCAAGTGTGGCCTTTGATGCCATCATTGAGGAGAGGCCCATATTTGACACCGAGGATATCGCTTGGGCCTATTGGAACTCCCATTGGGGCGTGGTGCGCAGGGATGGCGTGGTGCTGTTGCCTCCCACCACCGACACCAAACCTATCTTTAACGACAGGGGTGTGGCTTGGGTTAATTGGAATAGCAAGTGGGGTGTGGTTACCACCAAGGGCGAGATACTCTTGCAGGCCCTTGTGGATACCAAACCCACCTTTGCCGAGAAGGACTACGCTTGGGTGAGTTGGAACAACAAGTGGGGTGTGGTCAGCTACGACGGCAAGATATTGTTGGAAGCTGTTGTGGCCAGCAAACCTTCATTTGCTACGAGCAATCGTGCGTGGGTGAGCTGGAACAACAAGTGGGGTGTGGTGTCGGAGGACGGTACGGTTGTGCTTGATGCGATGATAGAATCGAGGCCCATATTCCCCGAGGGTGCCGAGTCGGCTTGGGCGAGTTGGCACGGCAAGTGGGGCGTTGTGGCTCCCGATGGCAGTGTGGTGCTGGATGCGATGATTGATACAAGGCCAATGTTTGGCGATAGGGATATTGCGTGGGTTAGTTGGAACGATGCGTGGGGCATTGTGAGGAAGAATGGCGAGGTGGTGCTGGGCGCATTGCTCTACAACAAACCCGAGTTTGACTCTGAGGGCTACGCTTGGGGCCGCTGGAACGGCTTGTGGGGTGTGATTACCTTTGAGGGTAATGTGGCCCTTGCGCCAATGTTGGAGGAGAAACCCTCGTTTGGCTCTTCGAGAAGTGCGTGGTGCCGTTGGAGAGGCCGTTGGGGTGTGGTGTCAAGCAAGGGAGAAGTGTTGTTTGACGCTGCTCTGGACGAGAAACCATCGTTTGGCCCTTCGGGTAAGGGGTGGTTTGAATGGAATGGCGGCTGGGGCGTGGTGTCGAAGGCCGGCAAGGTACTCGTGGAGCCCGTCTATGACCTCAAACCTACGTTCAGGGATGGATATGCGTGGGTGCGCTCGAAGGATAAATGGGGCGTGATGAGGGATAACCTCACCATTGCCATCTCTCCCCACTTGGACGAGGAGGGTAGCGGTATTCTGGTGCTTGGCACTGCGGTTATCGACATAGGTCGCCATAGCGTGCATCTCTACGATAGCGTTGAGGCAGTGAAGGATAGGGCCGGCAGGGTGCAATACTATGTGGTGGGTGCCGTGAGTGGCAAGGGTGTTATGGACACCGATGGTGTGATGATTATCCCCACCGTGTGGGACGAGGTGATGTATGTCCAGGGCGGCGTGTTGCACGCTGTGTGCAAGGAGGGACGCTGGGGCTTTGTGGACGACACGGGCCGAGTGGTTGTTGAGTGCCGCTACGATAAGACTTGGGGCTTTGTGGGCGACGTGGCTATGGTGCGCACGGGTAGCAAATGGGGCCTTGTGAATGGCGCAGGCGAGGAGATTATCCCCTGTAAGTATGACCACATAGAGAACTTTGTGGATGGGGTGGCAATGGTTGTGAACAATGGTCGCTATGGCTTTGTGGACGAACTCGGACACGAGGTTGTGGTGTGTAAATATGAACAAGCTCAGGGCTTTGTGGGCGACCTTGCGGCTGTGAAGCAGAGGAGCAAGTGGGGCTTTGTTAATCGTGAGGGCGTGGTTGTGGTTGCTCCCTCCTACGACGAGGTGAGCTCCTTTGCGGGCGATTTGGCTGCTGTGAAGAGTGCCAACGGCAAGTGGGGCTATATTGACCGCACGGGTAGGAGTGTTATCTCGCCCCGATTTGACACCGCCACCACCTTTGATGGAGGCCTTGCAAGGGCAAGGCTCAATGGCGTGGAATACTATATTGACCGTTCGGGCAACTGCCGCTACGACTTCTGTAATGCTGCCTCGAAGGAGCAGTATGGATGTGTGGTTGTGGGCTACAAGAGCCGCTATGGTCTGGTGAGCAGCGAGGGTGTGGAGTTGGCGGCTTGTAAGTATGACTCCATTGGCGAGTTCGCCGACGGCTTGGCTCCCGTGTCGCTGGGTGGCAAGTGGGGCTACATTGACACCTTTGGCCGTGAGGTTATTGCGTGTCGCTATGAGAAGGCCGATAAGTTCTCCGAAGGACTCGCACAGGTGCGTAGCCGTGATAATTTGGGATATATCAACACCGAGGGTCGCCTCGAATTTGTGTGCCGCTACGAAGGTGCCGAGGAGTTCAGGGGTGAATCGTTGGTGGTGTCCAATGGCTCCCGTAAGGGACTTGTGGACCGCACGGGTAGGGAACTTGTCCCCTGCCTCTATGAGCACGTTGAACCCTTTGTGGGTGGCTATGCCAAGGTGCGCCACGCAGGACGTTGGGGCTTTGCCGGCACCGATGGCAGGGAGGAGATTGGATGTATATATGAGGCGGTTGAGGACTTCCAGGCGGGCGTTGCAAGGGTGAGGCTCGATGGTAAGTGGGGCCTTGTGGGGGCCGATGGCAGGGAGGTTGTGCCGTGTGTTATGGACCGCATTGGCGACTTTGTGGGCCGCTATGCTCCGTGTGAGGTGGATGGCCATAGGGGCTACCTGCACGCTTGCGGCGAGTATGTGATTTTGGATTAACCGACGACCGACGACCGACGACCGACTAATTCAAAATTCAAAATTCAAAATTCAAAATTCAAAATGTTCCCTTCTATTCACGGGTATCTTTTTTGTTACCCGAGCCATCCGACCACTCCTCTCCTAAGTTAGGAGAGGTGCCCGAAGGGCGGAGAGGTCTGTTATTTCGTCAACCGACGACCGTCAACCGTTAAATTTGTAAGTGAAAAAAACGCTATAAAAATGAAGAAGATAACCTATTTTGTTGTGCTATTGGGCGCACTTGTGCTGGGCAGTTGCTCTTCGCACCACAACCCCGACGTGGTTGTGGCAAAGTGTTGGACCGAACTTGCAAGCGGTAATGTCAAGGAGGCGTTGGCGTTGGTCAACATTGGTGCCGGCCAGGAGTCGGTCTATGAGGAGATGTTTGCCGAAAGGGCGGCCAAGTTGCAAGAGATTGGCGGCGTGGAGAGGGTTGACATCACCTCCTATGTGGAGGGTAAAACGGATGCGAAGGTGAGCGCAACGGTTGTGCTGGCCGATGGTCGCACCATCCCTGCCACCTACACCCTGACAAAGGTGGGGCGCACGTGGAAGATTAACAATTAGACGACAAACGATAGAAAACAGACACGGGTAACTTGCAGCAAGTTACCCGTGTCTGTTTTTCGTCGACCGTCGACCGTCGACCGTCAATCGTCTTTTCCCCAGTTTTCCCAGTAGCCTCAGTGGGCTCAGTAGTCCCAGTGGTCTTAGTTGCCCCAGTTAGTGGGCTGGGTCCTCTGGGTCCTCTGGGTCCTCTGGGAGAGGTGGGGGTAATAGGGGTAGTAGGG
>JAZLDY010000048.1:0-6047 GCA_045614965.1 Tidjanibacter sp. | reverse complement strand
TGCAGCGGTACGCCCGATGATAACCCACAACCTACTCCCAATCCCGACGACGGCAAGGAGGATGTTGTGGACCCTGCCGAGGATACTTATACCCTCGTGGCCGACAAGGAGTCTATTGATGCCGACGGTGTGCAGAAGGTTACCTTCTCGTTGCTCAACGGCAAGGGCGAGAACTTGTGCGAGAGCGACCCTGGTATGGTGAAGGTGATGAACAACACCACGGGCTTGTGGCTCGGCTTTGGTAAACACTCGTTCGCTTCGGTAAGGAACGGAGAGTATGAGTTCTCGGCCACCTACCGTGACTACGATGCGCAGAATGTGGTTAAGGTGAGGTTTGAGAATAGGGGCAAGTATGAGAAATACCGCCAGAGTGTGGTTATCTACAAAGCCACGGGTGCGTGGTGCCCGGCCTGCCCTGTGCTCACAGCCAACCTCCACACCGTTGCCGAGGAGTGGGGCGAGCAGATGGTTGTGGTGGCTTGCCACGGTGGCAACAACGGCCCCGACCCATTCAAACTCTCGCCCGATGTGAGCGTAGCACTCCTCACGCAATACAAATCGGGTGCCTACCCAGCGTGCGTGTATGACAACAACGCCTTTGTGAGTGGCGCAAGTAATGTGGAGAATGTGAGGAAGAACATCACGACGCAGATTAGCAAACACCCCGCAACGTGTGGTGTGAAGATTACCGAGGCGAGCCTCAATGGTCAGACTCTCACGGTGAAGGCTTCGGTGAGGAGCGACAAAGGTGGCTCCTACGACCTGGGCTGTGTGCTCTTGGAGGACAACCTCTACTATGCAGGAGGCAGTGAGCCTTCGGGCGTGTATAGCGACGTTATGCGTGGTCTGGCAGGTAGTTTCAACTACTACAACAAGGCTACCGCTGTGGATATTGCAGCCGATGGCGAGGCCCACAAGGAGTTCACCATCGAGGGCCTTTCGGTTACCAACCCCAATAATTGCAAGGTGGTTGTCTTTGCACTTGTGAGGTTGAGCAACGGCCAGACCGTTACGGACAATGCCGCAGTGTGCAAGGTGGGCGAGAGTATGAGTGCCTACGTTCTTAACGAGTAATAACCTGCGATGATGAAACAAAGCCTCCAAAAAGTTATCCATAGAGTAGGACAACTCCTCTCCCTTGCGCTGTGTGTGGCCCTTGTGTGGGGTTGCAGGGGCAGCGAGGGTGGCGAAGTGGTGCCCGAGGGCGAATTGCGCATCTCGGCCGATAGGACCACGATTGTTGCCAATGGAGTTGACAAGGTTACCTTTACGCTGATGTATGGCTCGCAAAATGTGAGCACAGCGGAGGAGGTGCAACTCGCTTGGTGGAAGGACGGTGTGGAGAATAGGGGTCGCTGGGGCGAGGTGGCGTTCTCTACGGTGGAGGCCGGAGTCTATGATTTCAGGGCCATCTATGGCTCCCAAACATCCTCCAACGTGGTGAGGGTGGTGGTTGAGGATGAGCCCACCACGGGTGCCGAGAAGGACTATACCCAGATGTTTGCAGGCTTCCAATTTACGTCGGTCTATTGTAGTGGCTGCCCAAGCCTCACGCAGGCCATCAAGGCTGTGCAACAGAGGGGCCTTAACCTTGTGCCTATGGCTTTTCACCGCAATATGGGCCCCACGATGATTGACCCGATGACCTTCGAGATGCCCAAGAAGGAGGACTACCTCTATGCTTGTGGGTCAAGTGGGGATGCGCTGCCGTTCTTTTGTGTCAATATGGTGAGTGGCAAGACCCTCACGGCTGTCTTTGACCGCACCGAGGGCTCGGAGGTGGAGGCTGTGATGGACTACGTTGCCGAACGATACCCTGCGAAGTGTGGTGTGGCCATCGAGAGCCGCTATGATGAGGCACGAGGAGAGGTGGAGGTTGTGGCCAAACTTACGACCAATAGTTCGGGCTACTACAACTACCAGATTGTCCTCTTGGAGGACGGCATCGCCTTCGACGAGGAGGTGTGCGACAATGTGGTGAGGGCCCTTTCGTCCACCTCCCGCTATGGCCACAAGTGGAACGATGGGGATGTGTGCCGCAAGTGCGAGGAGGTTGAGGGCGTTCAGACCATCAAACTCAACGCTGCGTGGAAAACGGAGAATATGAGGGTTGTGGTGCTGGCTATCGACTACAACAGCCGCATTGTGGTTGGCTGCAACGTGTGCCCCGTGGGCGAGAGTGTTGACTATAAGATTGAGAAATAGATTGTTATGAGGATATATAAAACAAATTTTATTGCCCTTGTACTGGCCGTTGGCGCACTGCTTGGCGGTTGCAGGGGCCACGAAGTGGTGATTGACGAGATTGTGCTCACGGCAGATGTAGCAAGCGTGGTGGCCGACGGACTCTCGAAGGTGAAGGTTACGGCCACGAGTGGCGGACTTGATGTAACCTCGCAGGTGGACTTCCACCACGGCACCGAACTCTTTGCCCTCGAAGGCGGTGAGTTTACAACCGTGAAGGCGGGCCGACACAAAATCTCGGCTTCGTGCGAGGGTGTGGTGTCCAACGAGTTGGAGATTGTGGCAACTGCACCAGCGGAGTTGCCTGCTTCGAGGTTTGTAAGACACATCTGCGCAATGGACTTTACGGCCACCGACTGCGCCTTCTGCCCCGATGGCCAAAACCAGATGTTGCAGGTCAACAAACAGATGGAGGATGAGGCCAACAAGATTCACCTTTTGGCTCTCCACACACCCGGTGTGGACCCTATGGGCATTGCTCTGGCAAGCCAGATGATGAGCGACTTTGGAGTGCTGGAAAACCCCTATTACCTTGTGGATATGCGAGATAAGGGCGGTTTGAACTCCAACGAGGAGAAGATTGCCTATCGCAAGAGCCTTGATCGTTCAATGAAGGAGTACCCTGCCCACGTTGGGGTGGCTGTGAGCACCAAGTTTAACAAGGACAACGGTACATCGTGCGAGGTGGAGGTTAGCATCCTCTCGGAGCGCAACGACCACTACCGCTTGGCGGTATATGTGGTTGAGGACGGCATTGAGGCCGAGCAGAATGTAAATGGTTTCTATAAGCCCTACATCCACAACCACGTTGTGCGCCGCTTGTTGAGCGACACCTACCGTGGCGACAACCTCGGGGCTGTGGCTGCCGAGGGTAGCGTTACGAAAAAATACTCCTTCGAGATGGAGGAGGGGTGGAAGAGCGAGAACGCCTACATCTATGCTCTGGCCATCGATTCGCAGGGATTTGTGAACAACGTTGGAGTATGCCGTGTCATAAACGACACTTTTGAGTACGATTATTTGGAGAAATAGACAAAAATAGATACTTTCACACGCTATGAAAAAGATTTGTTCCATATTGCTGATGTTGTCGCTGCTGGTTGGTGCGGCAACTCTCTACTCGTGTGCCGAGACTCCTACCACAGGTAATGGCACCGAAAACCCCAATCCCGACAACCCTACTCCCGAGCCAGAGCCCGAGCCAAGTTTGGACGCTCCCGAGCCTCTCGAACACCCCAACGTGCCCACCCCTATTGCGTGGGGCGCATATAAGGCCGAGCCAAAGGTGGCTTCGGATGGTGTGGCCATTGAGGTTACAAGCGTTGAGAATCGTAACTTTGTGTTTTCGTGCCGTCCCGGTCTGAGGGCCAAGTCGTTCAGGTTGGATGTCTATCCCCTCAGTGTGCTCTACAACGCCCTGATGGAGAAGATGAACACCGAGGGTATGCCTCTCACCACCCCCGCAACACCCGTGGAGGTCGAGGGCTGGATTAGGGAGTTCTTGTTTGCCGAGGGAGGCAATGCAGGCTACACCTTCGACGAGGAGGAGCCGGGATATAATAATATGGTATTCGATTGGGCCAACTCGGAGTATATGCAGGCGCACATTGTGCCCGATTGCGAGTATGTGATTGTGGCTGTGGCGTGTGCAGATGTGGATGGTAGCGCAAGCGAGCAGTTGGAGATGACGGTTTGCTATGTGCGTACTCCGAGTAGAGAGTTGGTTGGTAATCCTCAGGCAGATATTAACGTGCAGACCTGGACCGACCGCTTTGTGATGACCTTCCTGCCCAACGACGACTGCCACTACTTCTACTATCTGTGGTCGATGGAGGCCGATATTACCCCATATTTGACACACTATGGCGACCAACTGTATAGGGACTATATGCGTAACCACATCGTTGGTGGCGAGATTAGCCGTGATGACCTCGATTACCACAAACTCGGTATGAGTGGCTTCCCTGTGGGTGTGGATACAACCTTTATGGTTACGACCATCGGTACAGATGTGTTCAGTACTCCGGCAACAACCTATCAGAGCAAGACCTTCAAACTTGATAAGGTGCCTGATGGCGCAAGTCCTGCCGAGGTGGATGTAACGATTGATACCGACCACGTTGGCTCCAATATGGCTTGGTTCTCGGCAGATATGACTGCCTCCACAAGGGCGATGTTCTACCGAATATATAAAGCTTCGGAGGCTGCCGACATCAAGACAGCAAGCCCCGAACAGCAGGCTGAACTTGTTGCCGACCTTGTCTATCAGGGCTATGGTTTGAGTAACCACAACTATAAGTTTGATATGGAGACCAATGACCTCTCCCAATCGAAACCCTGTGTGGCCACGGAGCGATATATGAACTTGGAGCCCAACACCGAATATGTGTTGGTCTATACGGCCGTCAACCCCTATCAGGAGCCTATGGAGCTGAGGTTTAGCGAGCCCTTCAAGACGGATGCTTTGGTGAAGGATAAGCCCGCCGAGAGTAAGGCCGACGTGGAGTTGAGCCTTGTGGCTACGAGCTACACCAACGTAAGGTTTGACTTTACCTATAATTTCGAGAACACCGCCATCTTCTACTTCCGCTTTGTCATCCCCGAAGAGAGTGGTCTTGCAGAGGATGCCACCCGTGAGGAAAAATTGAACTTCCTATTGGGTGTGGATGAGATGCTGGGTGCCTCTGTGGCTAATGTGTGGGAGGCCGATAGGACCAATGGCGACAACTATACAATGGTGTTGGAGCAGGGCACTACCTACAAGATTGCCTACGTTGCAGAGGACTGGAACGGTGTGTTGGGCGAGGTTAAGTTTGTGAGCGTAACCACCCCCACACTCATTGGTGGCCTCAATCCCGAGGGCAAGATTGAACTCGTTAAGGAGAATGGCAAGGATGTTTTCAAGTTCAGCATCGTCAAGGAGGCTGCCAGCTTCAAGTATCTGGTGGGCTATAATGAGACAGAGGCTGCTGTGAGGTACATTGGTGATGAGACCTATGCCGATATGTTGGAGACGTGGGAGTGGTTTGCCACCGACTGTGGCCTTACTGCCAGGGGCCACCTGAGTACCACTATGGAGGTGGATAAGAAACAGTTGGTTAAAGACCGTTGTGTGGCTCTGATGATTGCTATTGGTGCCGATGCGATGGGTGGCGAGATCTATGGCGAGTTGGAGCACCTCATCTACGACAATGGCGAGGCCCGCACTTTGGAGTCCTACTATCCCGATATGGCCACCCCTGCACAGCAGGCCACAGTGAAGGCTTCGGCTAAACTCAATGCCATCTATGCGGTGTCGCACCAGAGGGCCGAGGTGGAACGCCCGAGCCGTGTGGTTAAGCCTGTGTCGGCGAGCGACGTCGAGAGGCTGCCGAGGGTGCTGCGTGTCAATATGCACCCCAAACACCCCAAGAGCCTCAACTAACGATTTTGAGGTATTGATAAACCACGGGTAACTTTTTCGTTACCCGTGGTTTTTTTTGTCCACCGCCTGCTGTCCACTTCGCAGTTGCCCCAGAAGTCCAAGTTGCCCCTATCACCCCTATCACCCCTATCACCCTTAAAGTCCCTAAGGCCCTTAGTGAGTATAGTGAGTTTAGTGAATAATTTTGAACCCCTCTCCCTTTCTGCCAAAGCAAAAGCCCCCTCCGATTTCGGAGGGGGCTTGTGGGGTTTGTGTGTGTCGTGTCGGTTTAGAAGATGTAGTTGGTGCCGATGTTCAGACCACCATTACCATCCCTCTTGTCGAGTGGCATACCATACTCAACCGAGATGATGAAGTTGTGGTTCATCACAAGTTTCAG
>JAZLDY010000047.1:0-6108 GCA_045614965.1 Tidjanibacter sp. | reverse complement strand
ACTACTGTGGCGCAGACGACGAATGGCTTTCTCCTTAATCTGACGTACACGCTCACGAGTGAGGCCAAACTTCTCGCCAATCTCCTCCAAGGTCATCTCCGAGCAACCAATGCCGAAGAAATATTTGATGATGTCCTTCTCACGGTCGGTGAGGGTGTCCAGCGCACGGTCAACCTCCGTAGCCAACGACTCGTTGATGAGGCCCCTGTCGGCATTGGGTGAGTCGGCATTCACCAACACATCCAGCAGGTTGTTGTCCTCGCCATCGGCAAAGGGAGCATCCACCGAGACGTGGCGACCCGACACACGCAGAGTGTCCGACACCTTCTCCTTGGGGATGTCCAGCATATCGGCCAACTCCTCAGGCGAAGGTACCCTCTCGTTCTCCTGCTCAAATCGACCATAGGCCTTGTTGATTTTGTTGAGCGAGCCTACCTGATTGAGGGGCAGACGCACGATACGGGATTGCTCGGCCAGGGCCTGCAAAATCGACTGACGAATCCACCACACGGCATAGGAGATAAACTTGAAACCACGGGTCTCGTCGAACTTCTCGGCTGCCTTGATAAGTCCGAGGTTGCCCTCGTTGATAAGGTCGGGCAACGAGAGTCCCTGGTTTTGGTACTGCTTTGCCACCGACACCACAAACCTAAGGTTTGCCTTGGTGAGTTTTTCGAGAGCCTCCTGGTCGCCTTTGCGGATACGCTGGGCGAGTTCCACCTCCTCCTCGACGGTGATGAGTTCCTCCTTACCAATCTCTTGGAGGTACTTGTCCAACGATGCACTTTCTCGGTTGGTGATAGATTTCGTGATTTTTAACTGCCTCATTTTCTATTCTTATATATAATTACACATTCTTCTCTCTCGGCTCGTCAAAGGCCTCCCATCACACCAACCACACTCGCACACCTGCTGCCGCTATGCCCAACAAATGTGGTCGCCTCTCCTACTCCACCAGCGAGTAACTTGCCGAGCGACCCGTGGAGGGATAGATACCGTCTATGGAGGTAATCTTCTCGCCAATGCGCTCCAAGTCGGCCATCTCACTAATGGCCTTCTCGTTGATGTGGGTGATGATAAATCCGGGCCTAACCCTTGCCTTCGCCAAAAAACCGCCCTCCTTGACTGCCGTTACTCTCACACCACCTTGGATGCCGAGTTGCCTTGCTGCCTTGGCACTCACCTCGGCGAAGTCGCCACCGAGTGCACCGGCCAACACCACGTCGTCCTTGCTTATCAGTTCGGTCTTTCCTGCCCTATTACGCAGAGTTACCTCAATTTGTTTCACTTTGCCCTCTCTTTTTAACGAAATTTTAACTTTATCGTTAGGGCGGTGTTTACCAATGATTTCGCTCAGGCGGGCCGACGAGTCGATAGCCACCCCGTCGATGGAGAGGATGATGTCGCCCTTTTGGATGCCTGCGGCCTCGGCCGAGCCACCCTTGGTAACCTCGGCAACATAGGCACCGCCAATCTCGCTGATGCCCAACTCCTTGCCAAACTGCTCCACAAAGTCGTTGTTAATCTCCTGATACTGAACGCCAAGCAGCGCACGCTGCACCACACCATACTCTTTCAGGTCCACCACCACCTTCTGCACAATACTGCTCGGCACGGCAAACGAGTAGCCAATATAACTTCCCGTCTGCGACTGAATGAGGGTGTTGATACCCACCAACTCGCCTGCGGTGTTCACAAGTGCGCCACCACTATTGCCGGGGTTCACAGCCGCATCGGTCTGGATGAACGACTCAATGCTGTACTGCGAGGGTATGGCACCCAGATTGCGGGCCTTTGCGCTCACAATGCCTGCGGTGATGGTCGATTGGAGATCGAAGGGCGAGCCAATAGCCAGCACCCACTCTCCCAACCTCAGCGCATCCGACGAGCCAAAGCGCAGAAAGGGCAACTTCTGGGCATCCACTTTCAGGAGGGCCACGTCGGTTGTGGGGTCAGTGCCCACAATTTCGGCCTCAAAGGTGCGCCCGTCGTTGAGTTTAACCTTCACCTTGGTAGCGTTCTCAACCACGTGGTTGTTGGTAACGATGTAGCCATCCTCGGTGATGATTACACCCGAACCACCCGCCTTGGCCTCACGAGTGGAAGGGGCACCATAGCCCTGCGGGAGGCCGAAGAATTGAAGGAAGGGATCAAAGCCACCCTGCCCCTTCACAGTTACGGCCACCTCAATATTAACCACCGCCTTCACAGCATTCTCGGCCGCATAGGTGAGGTCGGGATAACTATCTTT
This sequence comes from Tidjanibacter sp., assembly GCA_045614965.1. Classification (GTDB taxonomy): domain Bacteria; phylum Bacteroidota; class Bacteroidia; order Bacteroidales; family Rikenellaceae; genus Tidjanibacter. The sequence goes on along the minus strand of JAZLDY010000047.1, from coordinate 3,857 downwards.
GGTATAGGCAGTAAAGTGGTTGAGCCCCTGATTGGCACCCATCGGTGAGTCGCCCACGGGGATTTCTATGTTTGTGGCGGAGTCTTGCGACACCACCACAGGGTTTGCATTTTTCAACACGGCGGCTGCTCCGAGTCCGCCCACAGCGGCGCAACCCAATGCGCCGGCAATGATAAGAATTACCTTTTTCATAGTGTTCTCTCTTGGTTTTTATATTGTGTGAACAAAAAAGGAGTGTTGCTTCATAGGCATAGTTTGGTTTTCCATTCGATAATAGAACGCCCACCGAGGGCCATTATTGCAACAAAAATAAAAAAAATAGGCGAAAACTATTGCATAAACAAAAAAAAGCCGTACTTTTGTGCCGCTATTGGGTTGTGGTGTAATGGTAACACAACAGATTCTGGTCCTGTTATTCATGGTTCGAGTCCGTGCAACCCAACTGAAAGGCTGTCAGTTTTGACGGCCTTTTTTGTTTCCCACCCCACCCCATCTTTCCCAACCACCCCTATCGCCCCTATTACCCCTATCACCCCTATCACCCCTATCACCCCTATTTTTTCACGGGTATTAAAAAAGATACCTGTGAAAAAATCTGCTCCCCTAAGTTAGGGGAGCTGTCGCAAAGCGACTGAGGGGTATGTTCTCCTCCCCCCCCCACTTAGGGGAGGAGTGGTCGGATGTCACGGGTAACAAAAAAGCAACCCGTGATTTAGAAGGGGCCCTAAGGACTTTAAGGCCCCTAAGGACCCTATAACTCCCATAAGCCCCAGAGGCCCCGGATGACCCAGATGACCCAATCGTCGGTTAACAAGAAAAGCGGTAGATGCCAACCGCCTGCCTACGGCAGTCGTGGCAAGACGAACATACCTCTCCGCCCTTCGGGCACCTCCCCTAACTCAGGGGAGGGGTGGCCGTAGGGCTCCCTAATCTCACTACACTCCCTAAATTCCCTACACTCCCTAAACTCCCCAAGGCCCCTATTACCCCTATTTTTTCACGGGTATTAAAAAAGATTCCCGTGAAAAAGGTGCCCCCCTCCGAAGTCTTGGGTATTAAAAAAGATACCCGTGAAGAAAAAAACTCCTCCCCTAAGGTAGGGGAGGTGGTGCGCAGCACCGGAGGGGTATGCAGGCAGAGGACGGTGGACAACAAAAAACTCACGGGTATTAAAAAAGATACCCGTGAGTTTTTCTATTATCTGCCGTTACTTGTTTCTTCGACTTGGCAGCCTACTTTCTTCGACTTGGCGGCCTACTTCTTCGACTTGGCAACCAATGCCCTGCACTCCTCAATGGTAAGTGTCTGAGGGTCTTTGCCTTTGGGGATGCGGTAGTTCTTGCCGGCGCACTGAATGTAGGGGCCATAGATACCGCTGAGTATCACAAGGTCGTCCACCCCATCGAAGCGTTTGATGGGCTCCTTGGCGGCCTTGGCCTTCTCCTCCCTCTGGTCGATGAGTTCACACGCCCTTTCGAGAGTTACGGTGTAGGGGTCGTCGCCCTTGGGCATCGACACAAACGCCGAGCCGTAGCGCACATAGGGGCCATATTTACCGATGCCCACCGACACCTCCTCGCCCTTGTAGGCACCCAGGTTGCGGGGCAACACAAAGAGTGCAAGGGCCTCTTCGAGGGTGATGGTTGCGATGAGTTGGTCTTTTTTGAGGCTTGCAAAGCGGGCCTTATCGCCATCCTCGCCGCCAATCTGCACCATTGGGCCATAGCGACCGATGCGGGCCGACACGGGGAGTCCACTTGCGGGGTCCACACCGAGTTGGCGCACCGAGTTATTCTGCTTGATTTGCGAGCCGAGGGCACTCTCCACCGTCTTGTGGAAGTCGCCATAGAAGCTGCCAATCATCTCGGTCCACACCTCCTTACCCTCGGCCACAAGGTCAAACTCCTTCTCCACCGTAGCGGTGAAGTTGTAGTCGAGGATGTCGGGGAACTGCTCTTGGAGGTAGTCGTTCACGAGCATACCGATATCGGTGGGGGATAGTTTACCCTTCTCCTTACCGACAACCTCGCTGTGCTCCTTCTCGGTGAGCTTACCCTTTGAGAGGGTGATGGTCGCATAGGAGCGTTTCACACCCTCCTTGTTCTGCTTGACCACATAGCCACGGTTGATGATTGTGGAGATGGTGGGTGCATAGGTCGAAGGACGACCGATGCCCAACTCTTCGAGCTTCTTCACAAGGAGAGCCTCGCTGTAACGATAGGGCTGTGGGGTGAACTTCTGGGTAGCCACCACGTCCTTGTTGGCGAGCACCTGCCCAACGCCCACAACGGGCAACACACCACTCTCGCCCTCGCTCTCCTCCTCTACCGACTCCGAGTAGAGCCTCATAAAGCCCTCGAAGCGCAGCTGCTCACCCGTGGCCACAAAACGCTCCTCGTGGCCACTGATGTTGACCGACACGATGGTCTTATCAATCTTTGCCGATGCCATCTGCGATGCCACCGTGCGTTTCCAAATCAACTCATAGAGCCTCTTCTCGGCGGTTGTACCCTCGATGGTCTGCTTGTCAAGATAGGATGGGCGGATGGCCTCGTGTGCCTCCTGTGCGCCCTTACTCTTGGTCTTGTAGGCCCTCCACTGGTGGTACTCCTCGCCGTAGAGATTAACCACAGCCTCCTTTGCGGCATAGAGTGCCTGCTGGGAGAGGTTCACCGAGTCGGTACGCATATAGGTAATAAAACCACTCTCATAGAGTTTCTGCGCCACCGACATCGTTTGTGCCACCGACATAGAGAGTTTCCTGCCGGCCTCCTGCTGCAAGGTCGAAGTGGTGAAGGGTGCTGCGGGGAATTTCTCTGCGGGCTTCGACTCCACACTCTCCACCCTGAACTCCGCACCCACAAGGCCTTCGAGGAATTTCACAGCCTCGGCCTTGGTGTCGAACTTACGGTCCAACTCGGCCTTGAAGGTCTTGCCATCCTCGGCCACAAAACGTGCCGTGATGCGGTAGAACTCACCACCCTTGAAGTCAATAATCTCCCTCTCACGCTCCACAAGCAACTTCACAGCCACACTCTGCACCCTGCCGGCCGAAAGCGCAGGCTTCACCTTCTTCCACAACACGGGCGAAAGCTCAAAGCCCACAAGCCTATCCAACACCCTGCGTGCCTGCTGTGCATTCACAAGGTTCATATCAACGGTGCGTGGAGCCTTTATGGCCTCCAAGATAGCCTGCTTTGTAATCTCGTGGAAGACAATACGCTTGGTCTGCTCCACAGGCAGGTCGAGCACCTGTGTCAGGTGCCAAGCAATAGCCTCTCCCTCACGGTCCTCATCAGATGCGAGCCACACACTCTCGGCCTGCTGCGACATTTTTTTGAGGTCAGCGACCAACTTGGTCTTCTCGGCTGCCACCTCATAGGCGGGCTTAAAACCATTTTCGACATCAATACCAATGCCTTTTTTGGCCAAATCACGGATGTGTCCATAGGAGGAACAAACCTTAAATTCCTTGCCCAAAAACTTTTCGATTGTCTTTGCCTTTGCGGGAGACTCTACTATAACGAGATTTTTCTGCATACTAAACTACTGTTACCGTGCCACTTACGGATGGCATCACTACAAATTGGGGGCCATACCTATAAATATATGGGCCACAAAGATACTACTAAAATTGAAAATGGAAAATTATTCTTCTCCTATCGCTCCTACTACTCCTATCACCCCTATCTCTCCCAGCCGCCCCAGAGGCCCCGGAGGCCCCAACCATCGGTTGACATTGCAAGAGCGGTAGATGACAACCGCCTGCCTGCGGCAGTCGTGGCAAGACGAACAAACCTCTCCGGCCGTTGGCCACCTCCCCTACGACAGAGGAGGAGAACATACCCCTCCGCCTT
>JAZLDY010000046.1:0-12377 GCA_045614965.1 Tidjanibacter sp. | reverse complement strand
AAAACCACCACCGACCCACTCCCCCATTGCTCCCTACTTGGGGAATCTTTGGAGGTAAAAATCCTCTTTTTTGCGCATTTGTGCGGCCTCGGTGTCGCTCTTGTCCTTGTAGCCGCAAAGGTGCATAATTCCGTGAATAATCACCCTTAGGAGCTCCTCTCTGGGGGCTGTGCCGAGTTGTCGGGCATTGTCATCTACTGTTTCGTGGTCGATGAAGATGTCGCCACTCACCACTCCCCTGCCCTCCAAGTCACAGTAATCGAAGGTGATGATGTCGGTATAGTAGTCGTGGCCCACATATTGGCGGTTCATCTCGATATGGTTTGCCGAGGAGCAGAAGATGTAGTTAATATCGCCCACCTTGTAGCCCTCGTTGTGTATGGCATCCCTCACCCATTGGTTGATTTTCACTCGCCCCTTGGGTAGGAAATCGGTGTCTTGATTGTAGAAGTGTACCGCCATAATTGGTTGTGTATTAGTGTTTTCGCTCAACTATCTATTGTGCCAACCACAACTCTGGGTCTTGGTCCATTGTGTGGAACCAAACCTCAAAGTGTAGTTGGTGGTCGTCGGGGTTATCGCCATCCGAAAGTCGCCCAAGGCGACTATTGGTGCCGACGTGTTGACCTGCCTTCACGTCCACCGAAGCGAGGTTGGAGTAGATGGTGTAGTAGTCGCCGTGGCGCAGCATCACACAGTTGTTGAGTCCGTTGATGAACACCACCCTTGCGACTTCGCCCTCAAAGACGGCAAACACCTCCGAACCCTTTGAGGCTGCGATGTTTACACCCTTGTTGACCACCGTGATATGCTTCTGTGTGGGGTGCTTGTGTTTGCCATAGCGTTCGATTATCACACCGCCATTTACGGGCATCAACATTTTGCCCCTATTTTGGTCAAACTTGCCATTCAGTTCCGTAATGGCCCTGCGCTCGGCATCGGTCATCTTGCGCTTTGCTTTGCGTGTTTCTTCGTCGATAATACGTTGTAGGGCTTGCTGTGCGGCACGTTTTTGGTTGCGTTTGGCTTTGAGCTCCTTGCTGATTTTCTTCTCGTTAGCATCGAGTTTTTTGCCCGCAGCCTTCAACTCCTTACGCTCCTTGTCGAGGGTGTTGAGTTCCTTTTGGTGGGCCGATTTTTTACTGTCGAGTTCCTGCTGCTGCTTGCCGAGAAGTTCCACTTGGGTTGCCACCTCACTCTTCAACTGTTCAATATCTGCCACTTTTTGTTTCAGGGAGTTGTTGTAGCGGCGCATAAACGAGAGCCTGCGTGTGGCGGTATTGAGGTCGTCCGAAGAGAAGAGGAAGAGTAGGGGAGAGCCCACCTTTTGGTTCTTATAGGCCACTCTCACAATCTCGGCATACTCTCCTTTGAGACTCTCAACCTGGGCACTCATCGTGGCAATGTCGCCCTCTTTTTGCTTTATGTCGTTGGAAATGAGCGTTATCTGCTTGTTGAGTCCTCCCACAACCTTTGTGCGGTTGTTGATTTTCACTTGCAGGAGTTTAATCTCCGTTTGATTGGTTTTCTTCGACTTGGTTACCTCTTTGAGCAATTTTTCGTTCTTGGCAATCTCCTTTTCGGCACGCTTGATTTCGGCATTGAGTTGGTCTATCGACGACTGCCCAAAGGCTGTCGCCAATCCCAAGCAAAAGGCCAAAATGGTTGTCAGAATGGGCTTCATTGCTCACTATTTGGTTTTCAGTTCGCCAATCTTCTTGTTGATATACTCCTTGTCGCCACCAGCCTCCAAGGCCCTTTTGTAGTACATTTCGGCCATAAATGTTTCGCCCTCGGCGGCGAGTATTTCGGCATAGTGGAGTAGGAGAGTGTCGTCGCCCGTGGTGTCGAGCGAGATGGCTTGTCGCATTATCACCTTGGCCTCTGTGGTGCGCCCAAGTAGGTGGAGAATCCACGCCTGGGTGTCGAGATAGGTAGGGTTGGATGGTGTTAGCTCACACGCACGCACACTCATCACAAGGGCCCTTTCGAGATCTTGGTTGTATTCGCTCAAAAAGTAGGCCCAATTGTTGAGTACCAGGGCGTTGTCGGGGTTGAGTTCGAGGGCTTTGGCATACCACCCAAAACTCTTTTTAGGCTTGCCGATGGAGTGGTAGTAGTCGCCCAAGGAGGCCGCCGTGTCGCTCTTGGCCTCATCGTCGTCGGCAGCCTTTATGGCCTTTTTGTAGAGGGCTACAATCTCACTTTGTTTGCCCCCATCCTCACCTCGCTGCAACTCGAAAGCCTTGCGCAAAAGCAGGTTCTCCTCGTTGGGGAAGAGTTTGATGGCTTGGTCCAGGTGGGCGAACATATCATCCCTCAGACCGAGGTAACCCTCAATCTCCACCAACGACAGGTGGGCATCTAACGGGGCAGTGCCCTTGGCCACCTCCTGCTTATAGACCTCCAACGCCTTGTCAATCTCTCCGGCCCTTATCAGGTGGGTAGCATAACGAGAGGTGACGTCGTAGGAGTCGGGATATTTGATGTGGAGAATGGAGCAGAGGGTGTTGATGGCGTAGAAATGCTTGCGATAGAAATCGACGTTGCTGATAAGGTTGTCGTAGAGGTCTAACTTGCCCTCCAAGCTCTCTCCATCAAGCATAAAGAGCCTTTTGACGAGTTCAAAATAGTTGGTGTAATCACCAACGGAGAGGTGATATTCCGCTGCCGAAATGATGTTTTCGGCATCCTTTGGAGCCAATTCCAGCGCACGGTTGAAGTTGACCACAGCAAGTGAATCGTTACCCGTGTGGGCATATATCTCGCCCAGAAAACGGAAGTTGGAGTGGTCAAAGGGGTTGTTGGCAATGGCCGATTGGGTCTCGCTTATAGCCCTATCGAAGTTTCTCACACCCATCAGCAGCGCACGCTTGTAGGAGGCCAACTCCTCGATGTGCCCCAACTTGTACTCTGCCGAGTCGAGAATGGATATGGCCATATGCGGCATACCCTCGTTGGCATAGAGGGCCGCAGTCATACGGTAGTTATAGGGGTTGCGAGAGTCCTTTTTGAGCAATTTGTTGAAGGATTGCAGGGCCGCCTTGTATTGGCCCGTAGCGACCTGTGTGTAGGCATATTGGCCGAGAAATTCGATGTTGGTGGAGTCGGCCTTCACAGCTCGTCTGCTGTGCTCAAAGGCTCGTTGCGGGCGAATATCGACACCGAGTTCCGACATCTTGTGGTTGGCTCCGCCGTGTAGGGAGTCGATGCTCAAAATGGCCCCCCAATAGGGCATACCGGCCACAGGCACGCCACTCTCGGCAGCCGCCTTTACCCCCTCGGAGTAGAGGTAGGCCACCCGCAGAGAGTCGTTGGTGTTGAACAGTTCGGGTATTTCAATACCACCCTCGTCCCTGCTCTTTTGTGGCATTTTGGCGCACGAGGTAAGCAGGAAAACGACAAATAGGCATAGGACGGTGCGGAGAGCCCTCATTGTTGCTTTGTTGGTGTGGGGGTTGTTTTAGAGTACCGAGTCGAATTGGGAGAGGAAGCGGAGGTCGTTCTCGAAGTAGAGCCTCAAATCTTTAACGCCAAATTTCAACATTGCGATACGCTCAACGCCCATACCAAATGCAAAACCGCTATACTTGGTGCTGTCGATACCGCTGGCCTCCAACACGTTGGGGTCAACCATACCGCAACCCAAAATTTCGAGCCAACCGGTGCCCTTGCACACATTGCAACCTTTGCCACCGCAGAGGTTACACGACACATCCACCTCGGCCGAAGGCTCGGTGAAGGGGAAGTAGGAGGGGCGCATACGGATTTGGGTCTGCTCGCCAAAGAGCTCCTTGGCGAAGTAGAGCAGCGACTGTTTCATATCGGCAAAAGATACCTTCTCGTCGATATAGAGGCCCTCAATCTGGTGGAAGATGCAGTGTGCACGAGCCGAGATGGCCTCGTTGCGGAACACCCTACCGGGGCAGATTACACGAATAGGGGGAGCCTGACGCTCCATAGTGCGTACCTGAATAGAACTTGTGTGGGTGCGGAGCAGCACATCGGGGTTCTTCTCAATGAAGAAGGTGTCCTGCATATCCCTTGCGGGGTGCTCGGGAGCGAAGTTAAGTGCGGAGAAGACGTGCCAATCGTCCTCAATCTCGGGGCCGTCGGCCACGGTGTAGCCCAAGCGAGAGAAGATTTCGCAAATCTCGTTGCGCACCAGCGAGATGGGGTGCCTCGAACCCAACTCCTCCTCAAAGGCGGGGCGGGTGAGGTCGCCACTCTCGGCAGCAGCCACGGGGGCCTCTTCGGCAGCCTCTTTGAGTTGGGCAATACGCTCGTTGGCACGAGTCTTCACGGCGTTGATTTTCTGGCCGAGCACTCGTTTCTCCTCGGAGGGTACGGTTTTGAACTCCTCCAATATGTCGTTCAACTCGCCTTTACGGCCGAGAATTTTCACACGGAAATCCTCAATTTCGGCAGCGTTGGCGGGTTTGAATTCTTCAATTCGATTAAGCAGGTCGTTGATTTTTTCGATTAAAGCCATAGTCTAAACAGTTTTTTAACCTACAAAATTAACAATAAAAAGAAGATTGCACATACAAAAAGAGTGTTTTTCTGACAGAAAAACACTCTTTTTACAAAAATCACCACTCTGTGGTGGGGTTAGTTTGCTTTTGTGGGTTTCACAAAGAGGCAGGCAACGCCCGCACCCACGAGCGCAAGGGGCAGTATCAACTCCGTAAACGAGATGTGGATGTTGAATACGTCAATCAGCAGGCAGAAGGCTCCGATGCCCACAACAATACCTCCCGAGAGCCAATTCTTTGTTGCCAACAGCCACCCTCCGGCGACCATCACTCCCATCTGCCACGAGAAAACAACGTCATAAACCACCGAGGGCAACAATGAGTTGTTGTAGCACAGCCACAAAAGGCCCAGCAAAATCATCGCCACGCCACCGAAGCGGTATGCTGTGAGGCGAACATCGCTCACCTCCTTTTTCTTCTCTTCCTTAATCACTTCCATAATCGTATCTTTTTAGTTTGTAGGGTGTTGGCTTTGGCTATTGGGAGCATTGGGGGTTGCTCCACAAGTGCCACGGTGGGGCAGAGAGGTGGTTGTTGTGATTGTGCGGTGGGGGAGTTCAACCGTTGTGGTGCGCAGGCACTCTCCACCATCGAGTCTATGCTCTACGTTGATAATCACTTTGCCGTTTTTCAAAAGGACCCTTTCGACCTCATCCTCAACGCTTTCGAGCTGTTCTATGCGCTCCTCCAACATAGCCCATCGAGCCAAATCGGCCACACCGTCAAGGGTGAAGCTTGTGGTGTTGTCCCAAGTGTCAAAGTTGTTCCAAAAGAGGTCGTCAAACTCCAAACTCTCTTCGAGCCTATCCTCCCAGGCCTCCATACTCTCTTCCCACTGCTCGATGCGCTCCTCCACTTGGTATCCCCACAGGGCCCACTTGTCGGCATTGCGCACCGCACCAATGCAGAGCCACACAAAGAATATGAGCCACACAACGGCTCCAATGGCGAGCTTGCGTAGGTTGACAGGCTTGCTGCGCAACAATGAGAACATAACATCGCCCACGATGCCCATAAACAGCACAACCACTGCACACACAAGGCCGGCAAAAACAATGGGCGACATACCCTCAAAGGCCAACACACTCGACTCAAATGTGCCCATCGCCATAAGGGTAATGAAGCTAATCAGAATGGCGAGTGCCGCCAATATCCAGCCCACAAAAAGGCAGCCTAAAAGAATCTTGCCACACACCACAACGATGTGTCCGAGGGTGTGGAGTGGGGTGTTGGTGTCGGGCTGTTGGAGCCTATTGTCAGGGGTAGGGTTGGTGGTCGTGCCACCATCTTCGATAATCTCCATAATTCAGCGTCTATCTTATTGGTTTTCTTTGGCTTGTGGGTGGCGAATTTGGTTGATTTGGCCCACCAGACTATCCCACGACTCGTCCAGCTGTCGCAGGGCTTCACGCCCATCGGCCGTCAGCGAGTAGTACTTCCTTGGCGGGCCTTGGGGCGACTCCTCCCAGCGATAGGTGAGTATGCCTTGGTTTTTGAGGCGTGTGAGAATGGGGTAGAGTGTTCCCTCCACCACAATCATCTCCGAGGCTTTCAGCTCCGCAATAATCTTTGGAGCATAGGAGTCCTCACGAGAGAGTATGGAGAGAATGCAGTACTCCAATATTCCCTTACGCATCTGCGCCTTTACGTTGTCAATGTCAATCACCATAACCCACTATTTGCGCTCGGGGATAATCAACCACATAATCAGGTAGGGGAGTATGACCGGTATGGGCAGGAAAAACGCCACAGCCATCACTACACGAATAAGCGTGGGGTCCAAGTTCCAATATTCTGCCAAGCCGGCGCACACACCACCGAGCATACGATTTGTGCTGCTGCGGTAGAGTTTCTTGGGTTGTTCGTTCATCACTTCCATAATTTTTGTTTCGTTAGTTAAGTTGTGTTTCTATGTTGATGTTGGGGGTTATTTCTCGTTCTTATTGAGGATAACAAGGGCCGCAATTACACCCGGCACCCACCCTGCGGCGGTGAGCAAAAGGGTAATCAAAAACGAGCCACAGCCTCGGTTGATGACGGCCAGCGGCGGGAAAATGATTGCTAAGATTACTTGCCAAACTGTCATAACTTTCTCCTTTCTTTTCTTATTTGCTCCTCTCTTCCATCGGGAGGAAAATCCACAAAACGATGTAAATCCATAGGCTCAGGCCGCCGAAAACAACAAGCAACAGGGTTGCAATGCGCAGTAGGGTGGGGTCGATGTTGACAAACTTGGCCACACCTCCACACACACCTCCGATAACCTTGTCGTTGCGACTACGCAAAAGCTTCTTTACGGCTTTTTCCTCGTCGGGCTTGCGGGTGGGCTCTTTGAGTTCTCCGAAATCCTCGGGACGACCGATGGTTTCTTGCGCACGACGTACCATATAGGTATCGACCACATTTGCGGGGTTGCCGAGCCAACCACTGAAAAGGTCGGCAATGCGCATCTCCACATCGTCCAAGACCTCCTTGCGTGCCGACTCTTCACATCTTGCGGCGATGTCGTCGAGATAGTCGCTTAGGATTCTGTGGGCATCGCCCTCGATTGTAAACACGGTTTGACCGATTCTGACTTTGAGTGTTTTGTTCACTGTTGTAAAAGTATTAGAGTGTTTTGTAATGCAAATATATGAAAATAATTTAATACTATGCAATACATAGTACTATAATTTTTTGCACCCACACTCCGATTTTTCTCTTTTGCAATGGGTAAGTGGGTGTGCTTTAATGAGTTGGGTGAATTAAAAAAACACGGGTAACATTTTCGTTACCCGTGTTTTTCAACCACTCCCTAAGCTCCTTAAACTCTCTATTGTCCCTATTACCCCTATTACCCTTCCCCTTCCAACACTCTCGGGTATTAAAAAAGATACCCACCAACAAGAGATGGGCGGAAAAAAGGGGAGGTTGTAAGCCTCCCCCCCCTTGCGATTTAATCTAACAGATTACTCTTCGACAATCTCATATTCAACATCTCCAATTTGGATTTTTTAATATCCGTAAGCCATATCTTTCTTTTTACAATTAAAGCCACTGGTAAATTATTGTCGGACGAAACACCAAACCTTACTTCGCCAGATAAAATCTCTCCTTTGGTGGTTTCTATATGAGAAATATTAATATTCTCTCCATTCTCTATTCTCATATAACAATTGTCTATTTTACTTAGAAAATCACTTCGTGAAATGGTCTTTATCATTGTACTTGCCATTTTAATGTTTTACTTTGTAAACTTCTATAATATCGGATGTGTCTATCTCTATGATTTTGGCATTTTGAACATCCAAGCCATCAACAAAAGCCAAAACATTCAATTTCCCGTATGAATCTATTTGTAGTGCACAATTTTTAATCAATAATTCTTCCTCATCTTTATTATTAGGCTCAATATGCAAGACATAAATTTGATAGAATTGTTTATCATCTAATAGAATAGGTCTGTTTAATTCTAGTCCTAAACAATGCCTATTAGATTCACACTCATTGAAAATATACTCTTTTGAAAACTGTTTTGTGTTCATATTTATCTCTTTTGCGTTATTACTCAAAATCGTAAGGTTGAAGGTATGATTCATACTTATACCAGTTTTGTCGTGCGACATAGCCACTTGATGTTGACGAATACATCATATAGTAATCATAAGTCTCTCGTGGTACATATATGTTCATTGCACTATTAAATGGGAAACAAGAATAACTGCCGTAATAAATCGCAGGAGGGGTTGTTGGTTTGCAATAGATAATTTTAAGATCACGACACCCATTAAATGCGCCTTCCCCAATCGAAGTAACACTATTGCCAATAACCACGCTTGCAATACTCGTACACTCAAAGAACGCATAATATCCAATCGAAGTAACACTATTGGGAATGGTAATGCTCGCAAGTTTCGAACATTTATAGAATGCACATCCTCCAATACTAGTTACACCATCTGGTATATTAATACTAGTTAATCCGCTACAACCATAGAATGCATAATTTCCAATTGAAGTAACTCCTGATCCAATAGTAACACTTGTTAAACCATAACAATTATAGAATGCTTCTTCTCCAATTGAAGTAACACTGTCGGGAATGGTAATGCTCGTAAGGCTTGAACACATATAGAATGCATCCTCACCAATCCTTTTGATTGATTGTGGCATTTGAATAGATTTTAGGGTTGAGCGCGTATAAAAAGCATACTCGCTAATACCGGTAATATCCTTGTCAAAAACAATCAAACCTTTCCCATTAGAATAACTATGGCTGACGATGTTTGCTGCAAAACCCATTGTTTGATAGAGGGTTATGGGTTTGCCGTCGGTTGTTGTATATGTGATTTCATTATTCGCAATCTCAATTCCTTGTTGGTAGATTTGGATTGTTCCCACCTCTATATCGCCACAAACCAATTGCAGAGTGGCAGTACGACTTGTTGTTGTGTTTTCTGCAATGGATAGATTGATAGAGTCGTTTCGCAGAGTAGCCCTTGTGGTGATGCTTTGTAGAGAGATCCACGATTTAGCAGATGTGGGGATCACAACTTGATAGTCCATATTGGTTTGTACACCAACGCTAAGAGTTGTTGCTGATGCTGCAAGAGAATAACTTTTTGTAGCAATAGTTGTGATTCCATCCACAAAGGTTAATGTGCGCATTATTGTTGTATTTGCGTCGCTCACAAACACCAGAATAGGTTCCGAGGTTAAAGGATTGGGAGCATAAATGGTAATGTGTCCTGTTTTTTGCGTTGTCTTTGTAATCATTGCCTTCCACCCATTTTGAGCAACCGTGGCAATGTGAACTTCCGATGTAGGACTTGTAATGGTATATCCAACCTCGCAGTATCCACCAGCGGTGATACCAATCTCTCCAATTTCATCAAATACAATTTCGAGTTTTTGGTTTACCAAATCTTCAACCAAATCTTCAAGCGTACTAACTCTGTCTTCAAGAGAGTTTAGTCTATTCTCCAAGCCCGCAATTTCCTCGTTTACAGTGGCGATTTCTGAGTAAATTTTCGCATCAATCACTCCGTTGTTATTGTTGATTGCCTTGGTGATGGCGCTTTTATAATTTTCGGTGATTTTTCTTACCGCATCCGCCCATTCTATGCGCAAGTCTTCAATTTCTTCCGCTACCTTGTTATTGCAAGTTCTCTCCAACACCGCCAACTTTGCGTCAATCTCAGCAATGGTGTAATAGCCCGTGAGCAGCTCATTCACCCACTCCTTCATTGAGGTTTCGAGGGCGGATATTGCACTCTCCAACTTGGCGGTGTAGGCTGTGGTAATCTCTTCCTTTGCGGTGGTGATGGCTGAGGTGTAGGCCTCAGTAACACCTTTGACTGCTTTCTGCAAATCTGCCGAGAGGGTTGCGCAAGCGGTTTCGATGTCTTTGGCAATCTTCTCATTGATGCGGGTTTCGAGGGCGGAAATACTCTCGTTCAATCCCTCGATAGCACCCTCGATGGTGGCGATGGTTGCAACCACCTCGTTGTACTGCTCCAAAGTGGCAAAGGTTGCCGTTGCCCAATCCTCGGTTGCTTTCAACTCAGTATCTACATACTCTTGGAGAGTGGCAATCTTACCATCCAACTCCGCATCTTTTGCTTTGAGAGTTTCAAGCACTGCTTTGATAGCATCCAACTCGCCATTTACGGTTGCCCTGAACGCCTCCAACTCGGCAAGGATATTTGCCTTTTCAGTAGAAATTGTGGAGAGCACCTCTGTTTTCACCTCGTCAATCTTGGTGTTGGTAACGGTGATTTGGGTTTGCAGGTTCTCGGCCTCTTTTTCGAGTGCGGTGATGTAAGCATTTAACTCCTTGTCGGTACCATTGAGGAGTAGGATGGAGTTGTTGATGGATGTAATTTGCTGACTGATGGTTGCGATTTGGGTGTTTTCGATTGCATCCAAACGGCTGTTGATTTTCTCGATGTCCTCATCGTAGCACGAAGTGAGGGCCATTCCCAGCAGCAGGGGAACAATGTAGAGTAGTTTTTTCATAGTGTAAGTTATTTAGTTGTTGTTTTATTTCTAATTAACTTACCGTAGCAACTCCTATGCGGTGGGTTATGTGCAAAAAGAAAGTGTGGAGTTGATTAGTCTATTCTATCAGAGGCTCTGGAATGCCTTTTCGCAAATAAACATACCCCACACTCGTATTGAGTATGGGGCAGAACACCCCAAATACTATGCAATACGGAGTGACGAGTGTGTTGCTTACCCTGCGATAAAGAATTTTCCAGATTCCTGATAGGGATGAACCAATACACTTTCATCAATAAATATGTACGCCCAAAGCTATTAGGCAGTTAGGCACTACAAATATATGAAAGATTTTGCAAAAGCAACCTCGGTTTGTTGTGTAAAACCTCCATTTAGTTGTATCTTTGCCGAAAATAGAAGACCGAGATATGTACATCGCACAGCAAAAACGCAGAGAAAACATCGCCGAATACATCCTCTATCTTTGGCAGTTGGAGGATCTTTTGAGGGCCTTGAAGTTCAGCCCCGAGGCCATATACACCTCGCTCGTACAAAACAGCGACTACGACGAGCAGACCAAACAGCAGGTCTTTATGTGGTATATGAGTCTTGCAGGGCTCCTGCAAGAGGAGGGCAAGAGTGAGCGTGGGCACCTCTCTCACACGTTGCACCTCATAGGCGACCTGGAAAACCTACACCTACAACTCCTCGAACTCCCCATCGGTGCCTCCTATCGCACCCTTTGGGCTCCCCTCAAAGAGGAGCTCCCACGCTTGCGTATCGTCATCGCCCGAGATGGCATCAGCGACATTGAACTCTGCTTCCGTGCCCTCTATGCCGCAATGCTCTACCGCATCAAAGGCGACCAAAGCAAAGACGGAGCCATCGAGGATGTGGTGTCGCTCATCTCGCCCGTGGTGGCCCTCCTTGCCCAAACCTACCTCCAAGTGGAGCGTGGCGAGGTTGACCTGTTCGGCAAGTAGTTGTGATTTTCTTTTTACACCTTTTGTTTTTGCAGCTTTTTATAAAAAGCCAGCCATTCAGAACACTTCGTTCTACACATAAGCCACTTTTGTCTTGAATTAGTTTGTATTAATTCGGACTATTTTGTAGCCGGAATTAGCACTCATCACTCGCTGCCACGCACAATGCTGCTCGTGTAAACTCCTCCGGGAAGTGGGTTTTGAGGTAGGCGGTTGTATAGACCAAGCGGGCAAACTCCGCCACCCAAGCTTTGGGTAATGACCAACAGCCCTCTGAGATTAGTTTGCGGAATAAACCTTTGTGTTTACTAAATCGGCGGCGGTGGTTGTTGTATTCCTGCTTTTTGCGTTTTGTTAACACCTTGCGAAACTCCTCTGCCTCGCTCGGTGTATAGCCAACAAGTTCGGCAATAGCATAGACCTGCTCGTTGTAGAGTATATCGCCGCTGGTTTCTCTCAATATCGCCTCGACCTCCGGTGCGAATTGTGGCTTCCACTCGATGCCATATCTACGCGAGGTATAGATGTGATTAGTCGGATAGTCTATAATGCTCGCTGCGCATAGTGGAATTAAATCCTCAAAATAGGGTTTTGCTTGCGTAAGGTAATCCTGCAAAACCGTTCCATCATTACAGCCATACACGCCAGCTAAGTCATTTGAGCGCAACAAGGTGTAGAAAGTCTCTCGGTCATCAAATGATATGTAGTCAAAATTGACTTTATCGCTAAAATAGCCCAATAGTTGCGCGATGCGCTGGTTCGGGTAGATTGTCAGCGCAGGGGCTTTCTCATTCAACTCTCGCTCGCCAAGACGCTCCCTCTCCTCGTCAAACTCGAGGTTCATAATCTCGGTTTGAATCTGCGTTTTTGTAGCATTGGT
>JAZLDY010000045.1:0-109764 GCA_045614965.1 Tidjanibacter sp. | reverse complement strand
TAACAGATATAGATACGTTATTCCGGAAGGTATGGTGGGCTGGTACTACACGGATTTAAAGAGCCGTACATTTGTTCAGCGTTATGGCTTGCAGGTTAATATGAATGTGCTTGGCTTCTTCAACGCTACAAAGAACAGTCGTGGGAGATTGGAAGTATCACCTGCGGTGTATGCTGTTGGAACGAGTTCCGACCTTATGACAAAGGCAGACAATACGCCCGTTGCCGAAAACATCAACAAATGGCACCTTGGCTATGGCGGTTTGGCGCAAGTGTCGTATGCGGTTGCCGACAATATGAGCATAGGTGTATATGGTGGATTTACCCACCTTACCGGCAAACCTTTGGACGGAATGCCGGCACTGCACTCCACCAACTTTATCATAGATGCAGGAGTTAAATTCTCGTTTGCCTTTGGCGGAAAGAAGAGAGCCTGCAAGAGTGCTACTGCGGCAGTTGTACCAGCTGTGGTTTCTCCAACCGTTTCGACAGAGCAACCGAAGCCGGTTGTAGAGGAGGTTGTTGCCGTTCCTGAGGAGAAAACGGAGAGTGTTGAGGAGGTTGTAGAGACTCCGCAGGAGGTTATTGCCATCGACACTGTGGCAGTTCAGCCGATTCAGCAGGAGGTTGTGAGTGAGCAGCCAAAGGAGGTGGTGGAAGAAGTTGCCACAACGCCGGTTGTTACCAGCACAAGAGAATTCCCCGTTATCTACTTCTCGTTCAACAGCGTTTGGATTGAGCCAAATGAGAGAGGAAAGGTGAAGAAGATGGCCGAAATGATGAAAGCAGACAAGTCTTTCCGCATTCGCATCACCGGTTGGTGCGATGAGGTTGGTGGCGAGGAGGTCAACAAGCGAGTATCGCTGCAACGTGCCGAGGCCGTCAAACGAGTGCTTGGCCTGTGGCTTGTTCCTGCCGAGAGAATAGAAACCGTTGGCGGAGGTATCAAACGAGATGCTGCAAGCGATGCCGAAGCAAGAAACGCCACAACAATAGAGATTATGCAATAGCAAGAATAGAGTGATACAAAAAGACAACAATTAAAGATTAACAAATATGATTAAGAAAAGTTTTTTCGTTTTGACTGCTGCTGTGGCAATGCTTTTTGCCTCTTGCGAGGGGTATGATCACGCCATCAGCGACATTGAGGATCGCCTTGACAAGATTGAGGACTCCTCGCTCACAACCGTTGACCAGCAGATTAGCGCCATCAACGGCTCAATCAACGACCTGAAAGCGGTGGATACCGAGCTCAATGGCTACATCTCTGCCTTGCAGACCACCGCTGCCAACCTTCAATCGCAGATTGATGCCACCAACACAGCCCTTTCGGCATTGGAGAGCAACCTCGAAGGTCAGATTACGGCCGCCGAGCAGAAGGTGCTCGGTGAGTTGAACACAGCGAAGACCGCCTTGGAGGGCCAACTTGCCACCATCAACAACACCATCACCTCGTTGCAGGCCAAAGATACCGAACTCAACAATAAGATTGGGGATTTGCAGACGTATGTTGATGGCGAGATTAAAACTACAAAGGATTGGGCAAGTGCAACCTTCTCTACCCTCGAACAGTATGAGGCTACCCAGACCGCCATTTCGCAAATCAATGCCTTGATAAAGAGCACCCAGGAGAGCATCACCGCATTGGAGGAGAGGCTTGGCAAGAAGATTGCCGATGACATCGCCGCCGCTGTGGCAGGTGTGAATGCCGACATTGCAGCCAAGGTTAAAGAGATTACCGATGCTTACACCGAGGCTATCGCCACCACCAAAACCAAAATAGAGACGGCCTACACCAAGGCTATTGAAGACGCAATCAAAGCAAGTGAGGCCAAGATGGAAAATTGGGTGAATGGTGTTCTTGCCGATGGCTACTACAAGAAGGCCGAGATGGACGGTAAGATTGCCGCACTTGCAACCCAGGTTACCGAGGGCGACGAAGCACTTCAAAAGGAGATTGATGCACTCGAAACAGCCCTTGCAAAGGCAGAGAGCGACCTTACAGCCGCATACAAGGAGGCCATCGTGGATGCCATCACCAAGAACAACGGAGAGATTTCGGACGAGATTGCCTCGGCCGTGAAGAGTGCACAGGACAATCTTCAAGCGCAGATTGACGACATCAACGAGGAGATTGAGAATATCAAGGCACGCCTCGACATTATTGAGGCCGACATCAACACCATCAACCAGCAGATTGCTGCCATTAACGGTTCGATTGATGATTTGAAAGATGTGGATGACCAGCTTGAAGGCTATATCTCTACTTTGCAGACTACCGCTGCTGACCTCCAATCGCAGATTGATGCTACCAACGCAGAGATTGAGAATGTAAAGAAGGAGATGGGTGAGGAGATTGATGCTGTGGAGCAGAGCCTTCTGAACAAGCTCGACAACCTTAAAACCACACTTGAAGGCGAACTTGCTACTATCAAGGCAAATATCGAAGCACTCAAAGCCAAGGATACTGCACTCGAAGGCAAGATTGCTGCTCTTGAAACCTATGTAAACAACCAGTTGCAGGCTACCGAGGATTGGGCAAACGCAACCTTTGCGACCCTCGCTCAATACCAGGAGGTTCTGGATACAATCGCCGGCATCAAGGGTGATATTACGGCTATCAATACAGCAATGGCCAACTTGGAGACCAAAATCAACAACAAGATTGCCGACGACATCAAGGCTGCCATTGACGCACTGCGTGCCGAACTGGGTGCCGATTATGTGGCGAAGATTGAGGCCGCAACCAACACTATCACTTCTGCATATACCGAGGCTATCGCCACAACCAAAACCAAAATAGAGGCGGCCTACACCAAGGCTATTGAAAACGCAATCAAAGCAAGTGAGGCCTCAATGAAAGCGTGGGTGAACGACGAGCTTCAAAAAGTGTTTGCCGAGATAGCCGATGTGCAGACAGAGCTGACTGCTTTGGCTGCTTCGGTCGCCACCGACCAGGAACTTGCCGATGCTGTTGCTGCCCAGCAGACGACTCTCAACCAGGCCAAGAACGACCTCACAGCCGCATACAAGGAGGCCATCGAGGATGCCATCACCAAGAACAACGGAGAGATTTCGGACGATATTGCCTCGGCTGTAAAGAGTGCACAGGACAATCTTCAAGCGCAGATTGATGACATCAACGAGGAGATTGATGACATCAAAGACCGCCTCGCTGTCCTCGAAGGCAAGGTGGAGAACCTCATCGCCCGCATCCAGAGCATCCGCTTCCTGCCGGAGTATAGCGATGGAAAGGTGGAGCTTATTTCGAACAATGCGCCCGTGACGCTTACCTTCCTCCTATCGCCTAATGAGGCTGCTCAGGCCATAGCAACGGCTTATGTGAGCAACAAGAGTGTGGTTACTGCCCACCTCTCACTCACACAGGAGCGCACCCGTGCTGTTGGTACACCCACACAAATCAATGTAACAAAGGTTACCGGCACAGCCGATGGAGTGCTCACCGTGGAGGTGAACACCAAGAATCTCCCTGCCAGCTATTGGGCAACTGCCGAGAATGCAAACCTCTTTATCCGCATCAACGACGGCAACAACGATGTTATCTCGGAGATGATTCCGACATTCTTTACCGTAATTTGTGAACTACCTAATGGAAGTACATTTAGAACCGCTGTGAACGCTCAGTTGGCCGACGACACCAAAGCCATCAAGTTTATTGCCAACAGCAAGGTGGTAACCGAACATCAGATTGGCACCAGCCATGCCTATATGCAGTTGAATGGCACTACCCTCGAAATTCACACGGCGGCCAAGGAGTTTATCTTCAATAAAGATTGTGCCACTATGCTTAGCACATTTAATGGTGCTACTAAATTTGCCAATATCACCACAATCGACTTCAATGGTTGCATCAACACTTCCAAAGTGACGGAAATGGGACGAATGTTCCAAGGTTGCAAGGCTCTCAATTCATTAAATTTGAGCAGTTTCAACACTGCCAATGTGGATAATATGTTGAATATGTTCTACCAGTGCGAGGCTCTCAAATCATTGGATTTGAGCAACTTCGACACCGCCAATGTTACGACTATGAGCGATATGTTCTACCAGTGCAAGGCTCTCGAGTCATTAAATTTGAGCGGTTTCGACACCGCCAATGTGACGAATATGGGCTCTATGTTCTCCGGCTGCAAGGCTCTCAAATCATTAGATTTGAGCAATTTCGACACCGCCAAGGTTACGCATATGAATAGTATGTTCTTCAACTGCACTGCTCTCGAGTCATTAAATTTGAGCAGTTTCGACACCGCCAATGTGACGAGTATGAGATTTATGTTCTCCTACTGCACTGCTCTCGAGTCATTAAATTTGAGCGGTTTCGACACCGCCAATGTTACGACTATGAGCTCTATGTTCTCCTACTGCACTGCTCTCGAGTCGTTGGATTTGAGCAGTTTCGACACCGCCAATGTAACAGATATGAGTAGTGTGTTCTACCAGTGCTGGGCTCTCAAGTCATTAGATTTGAGAAAATTCGACACCGCCAATGTTACGACTATGGGCTCTATGTTCTTCGGCTGCAATGCTCTCGAGTCATTAGATTTGAGCCGTTTCGACACCGCCAAGGTTACGAATATGAATAGTATGTTCTACTACTGCGAGGCTCTCGGCTCACTGAATTTGAGCAGTTTCGACACCGCCAATGTAACAGATATGGGTTATATGTTCAGCCAGTGCTATTCTCTCAATGTATTGGATATTCGCAACTTTGATATGGGAAAAGTAACCAAATGCGACTATATGTTGTCAAGAGTTGGAGAGTTGTATTATAAAGCAACCAACAACAAGACACCCATTAAGGTAACTACGGCATTGTGGTCTGTGTTGAAAAACGAGAATGTATCTATGAGCAGTTATGCGGAGTATGATATCGTAGATAATTTGCTAAGTTAATCTGCATATCAACACAAAAAGAGGATAGCATATAAGCTATCCTTTTTTTGTGCGTTGAGCGGAAGAGTCGGTTTATAGGTCAAAATGGTACAAACGCACCCCGTCTTTTGTGGACTGTGCAAAGAATTTCTTACCTTTGCGGTCCTTTACCAAAACAAACCGCTATGAGAGAGATAAATCCCCGGCAGACAACCCGTGCATACGCCTTCCAGATGTGGATGCAGGCACCCAATCCGATGGTTACATTTTTCAAAACCCTCGATGTTTCACGGCTCGTGAGAATAAGCCGTCGTAGTGGTCTGAAATTCAATATGTTGATGTGCTATTGCATCGGTCGTGCTGCCGTGCGGGTCAAGGAGTTCTATATGCTGCCTGTGGGCGACAAGTTGATGCAGTACGACACCATTGCCGTAAACACCATCGTTGCCAACACGGCGGGCGAGGTGAGTTCGTGCGACATCCCTTATAGCGAGGATTTGGAGCAGTTCAACAGCGACTATCTGCGCCTTACAAAGCAGGTGGCGGAGAGTTGTGCCGACCACGACCTCTCGGCCGAGAGTATGGTCATCGGCACCTCGGCTTTGGCGCAGTATGAAATAGACGGTGCGGTGGGTATGTATAGCGGCGTTTTCAACAACCCGTTTATGATTTGGGGCAAGTACAAACGAGGGCTGTTTAAGACCACCCTGACCGTGTCGTTCCAATTCCACCATACCCAGATGGATGGTGCCCACGCTGCCAAATTCCTCGACACTTTGCAGAGGGAGATGGACGGGATGAATGTATAGTTAAGGTGGGCAAATTTTAGAAGCAACACTTCTTTACAGCAGACAACTCGTGAGTGCTCCTCACGAGTTGTTCTTTTATTGCCTCTATCGAAGTGGTTAGTATCACTAACCGACATCAAGCTCTCCGAGTTGAGGGAGGGTGATTGGGGCCTTTATTCAATCTCAACTACCAGCGTGGCAGGTTTGCGGGTGGCCTCCATCGACACATAGAGCAGGCCGGGGTAGGGGCTCTCGGTTTTGAGGGCCTTGCCGTTGAGTGTAGCCTTGTAGGTGTGGGCGGGGTTGAGGCAAACCACCGTGGCTACGCTCTTACCCACCGCATCCTTCTCAAAGCGCAATGTGGCCGTGTAGTGGCTCTGCTCGTTGGAGAACTCGCCCCTCTCCACCACCACGTCAAATCCGGTGGTAAGGGTGCCTTGGCAGAAATAGGAGTGATACCAGCACACCACGGGCGACGAAAGGCCCGAGAAGTTGTGCCAGCCGGCACCTCGACCCGAGGATATGATGAAGTGTTCGGGGCTGTTGTAGCTCTCGCCACACTCCTTGCTCCACGCCTCCAAGGCGGTGAAGGCAATCTTGTGGGCCTCCTCTGTGAGGTTGTTGTCCAACATAGTCTTCCAGAGCATCATCTGGTGGGGTATCCACACCGAGCCGTTCCAATAGCCTGCGTGGTCGTAGTAGGATGCGCTTTGGTCCACAGTGGAGATACCCACCGAGGTCCAGAGGTGCTTGGGCGAGAAGATTTTATCCACCAACTGCGAGGTTTGCTCGGGTGTGCAAATGCCCGCCACAAGGGGCGACACACCATCGAGTCCTTGGTTGTAGTTGCTACCGTCGTCGGCACGATAGATGCCCGTGGGCACTCCCTCGTTGTTGTGCATAACGTAGCCAAAATAGCCACTCTCCTCATCCCAACCATAGTTTTGGATGGCCTTTTTCAGGGCGTTTATCTCCTTGGTGTATTGTGCCACGTCGCTCTTTTTGCCGAGCCTTTCGGCCTGCATACGCAGGATTTTGGCGGCTCGCAGATAGTAGGCCGACGACACCATTGGAGCCACCGAGGGGTAGAGG
The DNA here is from genome assembly GCA_045614965.1 of Tidjanibacter sp. Classification (GTDB taxonomy): domain Bacteria; phylum Bacteroidota; class Bacteroidia; order Bacteroidales; family Rikenellaceae; genus Tidjanibacter. The sequence goes on along the minus strand of JAZLDY010000045.1, from coordinate 102,992 downwards.
TGGGTGTTGCTGCGCAGTTCGTGCTGTGGGGGGTAGTCGTCCCACCCGCCCGAAGAGTAGAAGTAGTCCCAGGTGCGGATGAGCCCCGAGGGCATAAGTGTTGTGGAGTGGGGGTTTCTACCCACCATAAAGTCGTAGTATCTTTTGAGTCGTTCATAGAGGAATTCGGCACCTTCTTGGTCGTAGGCGTTGTTGTTCAACTCGGCCCACGCAAAGAACTGCATAGGTAGAGGCGTGCCGTGGTGGATGAAGGCCGATTGTGCTCCCTCCTCTGTGGTGTATGCTCTGATTGTTTCAAATGCTTTTGTGGGGCAGATGTAGGTCAAGGCCCACGAAATGCAGCCCAAGTCCCAGGTGTAAAGACTATTCCAATTCTTACCCGGGGTAAAGTGCCTAATGTAGCCCCTCTGCGTATAGACCGGATAGACCACGTTGGTCAGCAGGGTTGCTTCGAGAATCTGCTCACCGAGCGCATAGGCTTCTGCTTCGGGCAGATATGTTTTTGTTTGGGGGGAGGTGTGGGTGCTGTGTGCTTCGGCAACCACGGTGGCCTCGTTGAGGTTGAAATGACGCAAGGCGTTTTCCACCTCGCCACGCTCTCCTGTGGCCAATAGGTTGTAGATTGTGGTGGTGCTGTTGGGGGCCAACACGATGGGGCGTTGGAAGGCCGACACAAAGTGCCCTTTGCCATCGCCGTTGAAATATTTGGGAGGATGACGGTGTACACCTCGGCGCATAAACACATCCAACTCGCCATTGGCAAACTCCCTCACCTCGCTATCCTTGTAGTTCCACGCCACACCGTAGTAGTTGTCGGAGGCCTCATATTTGGCCACAAAATAGCCCTCTTGCTTTTCCAGCTGCGGGCGATGACGGATGGGGCTATTCACTACCGCCACGCCTTGTAACGCCTCGGCAGGGCCCACCATTACGGCATCAATGGTAACGGCACCTCCGCCCAGCGACTCCACAACGAGCGTGCCATTGGGTGCCACCTCTGCATCCAACACAACAACCTCATAGTTGCCACTGCCGAGCAGGTTGACCTCTGCTTTGCCAATGGCCAGAGTGCAGGTTGTGTCCTTTGGGGCCTTGTACCTCAGGGCAACTTTTCGGCCCACGTCCGAGTGGCCAAAATCATAGAAAACCTTGTCGCCTTTGCTCTCTCCAAAGTTGGCCAACACACTGCCCGACAAGGAGTTTGCATCCCTCTTCTCGCCCCTGCGCCATCCGTCATAGACAAGGGCGTAGTTGTGCTTCTTGGTGGCGGGCTCAAAGAGAGTGTAGTCGCAACCATAGAGCACCTCCACTCCCTCGATACCACGCAGAGCCACCGTTGGGTACTCTTCGGCACAGGCGAGCGAGGCCACATTTTGCAACAATATGTTTTGGTTTGTGGCGGTGTTGTTCACACACTCCATCTCCACCAACACCCTCTGCTGGTCGAGCAGGTGGTAAGTTACGTCCACAAAGACCCTGTCCTTCCACTCCAACTCATAACGATAGGTGATTTTGGTCATCTCGGGGTTGCACTTCCAAGGGTGGTAGCCCGATTGGTAGAGCACATTGGGCACCATATAACTCCTGCGGTAGTAGCCGGGCATCACGGAGAAATCGACCATTACACCCCTCCTCAGGTCGGCAATGTGCGAAATGCCTGCATATCGCTTGGAGTAGGGGCCCCACGAGTGTAGCGACTCAATGTCGTGTGAGTTGTTGAGGAGTGATTGCGAAAAAGTCCCTTGCGCCTCTCCTTGGAGGGAGAGGAGCGCAAGGGCCAATGTAAGCAACAAAGCCTTTTTGTTCATAACGGAATGCTTTGTGTTTTGTGTTGTGATTAGTCTGTTTTGAGTTGGAGGTTATCCTGGGTGGTGTAGTCGGGCCTTTGGGCCATCTGCTCGCCATTGATAAACACGTTGTCGAACACCACATTGCGGGTGTTTTTGAGCATATAAGGCACGGGGCACTCTTTGAGTTCCACGTTGTTGAGGTGGATGTTGCGCATCTCGTAGCCCTCGATACCCACAGCATAGAAACCACACTCGGCCGACTTGTTACCCACCACGTTGCTAATCTCGAAGTTCTCGAAGATTGTGGGGTAGAAACCGCCCCTTGCGCCGTGATAGTTGGTCTCGAAACGGATGAAGGCGGTCTTCACAAAGTCGCACATCACATTGTTCACCCACACGTTGCGGATGAAACCGCCACGGTCGAGGTTCGACTTGAAGTAGATACCGCTGTAACAACGGTCAATCACCACGTCGTACATATAGACATTCTCCACACCTGCGGCCATCTCGCTACCGATACACAGACCATTGCAACGTGATTTGAAGTGGCAGTTGCGGATTACGATGTTGGCGGTCTTCTGGCCGATGCGCCAAGCGTCCTGATCACGACCTGCTTTGATGGCGATTGCATCGTCGCCGGTGGTGAAGGTACAATCCTCAATGAGTACGTTGGTGGTGTACTCTGGGTCGCAACCGTCGTTGTTGAGATTCCAACTGTTGATGGTTACGCCCCTCACTGTAACATTGTCGCAGAATACGGGGTGGATAACCCAATAGGGGCTGTCGAGCAGGGTTACGCCCTCAATGAGCACATTCTTGCAACCGAAGGGCTGTACCATACTTGGGGGCATAATCGACTCTGCGCCAAAGTAACGCTCCCACACGGGTACTTGGTCGATACCCATCTGGCGCAGGGTGCTCTGCATTGCGGAACGCTGGGGGCGGAATTTTGCAAACCCGTTTTTGGCACGTCCGTTGAGTGTACCCTTGCCGGTCAGAGCCACGTTGTTGCAGTGGTAGGCATAGACGAGGGGGGAGTAGTTGAACATCTCCGTACCCTCCCAGATGGTCAACACTGCGGGCAGATAGTCGGTGGTTTTCTCGCTGAAAAGGATGGTAGCACCCTCCGACACGTGGAGGTTTACGTTGCTTTTCAGAATGATGGAGCCGTTGCAAGCCCACACACCTGCGGGCACCACAACACGACCACCACCCTCGTCGCTACACTTGGTGATGGCATCGTTGATAGCCTTGCGTGAGTCCACGAGGCTGTCGGCCACAGCACCAAAGTCCACAATGTTGTAGTCCACATCGGGGAAGGTGGGAGCCTTCACGGTTTTGAGAATCTCTTTGGCTCCCTGGGGGATGTCGCCACCACCATTGCAGGCGGCCAAACCGAGCGCAAGGGCCAATAGGATGATAAATTGTTTCTTCATAATGTTGTGTGATGAATAGATAAAATTAGTCAATTTCCCAATTGTCTGTGCGGAAAGGCAACACGGGCAACTCCCACATATTGTGTAGGTTGGCAAAGACGACGTTGTCGTAGAGATACCTCACGGCCACAATCTCCTTCACCTCGGGAGAGGAGAGTGCAATCTTGCGCTCCTGCGAGAGAATCTCCACCTCTGCGGGGTAGAACACCTTGTCCTTGCCGGCCACCACAAAGCCCGTTACGGGGCCTTTGGTGGAGAAGCCGTTGCGACAGTTGGTGAATGAGAGTACAACCTTTCCGCCCTCTCTGTGTTCCATACCCACAAAACGGGGACTCTCACCCTCAATGCCGGGCACTTTGTAGGTTTTGTCGAGTGCCAACATTGCGAGCCTCTGGCCCACCTCTTTCTTGCGTGAGGGGTGAATACACTTTGTTTCGTAGGGTTGGAGCAAATCCACCGTGGAGGCCATACCGCTGTTGGGAATCATATTGAGCGACAACTGCTGTTGCTCACGCAATAGATAGCCCTTGCGGTCCATTGGGCTGTAATCGTAGGGTGCAATCTCCACAAAGTAGAAGGGCAGTTCGCCCAAGCCCCACAACTCCCTCCAATGGGCCACCATTGCGCTCTGATAGCGGGCATAGTTGTAGTACTCCCTCACGTCGGAGCAACCCTGATACCAGAGGAAACCCTTGATGGTATAGTGGCGCAGGGGGTAGAGCATACCGTTGTACATAACCATAGGCCTGCCATTGCCACGTTTCTCGTTTGCGGCGTGTTGTTCCACATCTTTGTAACCCAACTCATTGAGCAGTTCTTTGGGCATCCAGCCTGCAACGTGCGAGCCACCCCAACTGCAAGTGATTACACCGATGGGGATGTTCAACACCTTGTTCATTTGGAGAGCGAAGGTGTAGGCCGTAGCGGAGAAGAGCTGTGTGTTTTGTGGGTTACATTCCATCCACCTGCCATCCACCTTCTCTTGTGGAGTGAGGGCATCTCGCTTGCTGATGAGAGCCACACGGATAGTTTTGTTTGCGGAACTGTTGAGAATCATCTCCACACCACCCTCCACGGGCTGACTTGTGTAGCCTTTCAGTGGCATAAACATATTGGACTGACCGGAGCAGAACCACACCTCGCCGATGAGCACGTTCTCAATCACGGTGGGCTGTGCCTTGTTTTCCTGCACACTGATAGTGTAGGGGGTGTTGGATGCTTCGGGGGTTGCCACCTTCACCATCCACTCTCCTGTGGCGGAGGTAGTGGTGGTGTATGTTTGCTTGTCCCACGAGGGCTTGATGGTTATTTTGCTACCCTCCTCGGCGTAGCCCCAAAGGGTTGCGTTGGAGAGCTGCTGCAACACCATATTGCTGCTCATAATGTCGGGCAGTCGCACCTCGGCGGAGGCGGAGAATGCGAGGCCCACAATGGCTATGAGCACAAAAAATAGTCGTTTCATTGGGTTGTTGGTTTGCGTTGCTTCAAATATGGAGGGGACAGCGGTAGTCCATTGCCCCCTCCTTGTTAAGTGTTATGCGTGTAGTGCTGTTGACTTACTGCTTCATACAGCGAACGGGACAAGCAAACTCGGTTCTCCAAAGGTTACCGGTGTTAAGTGTTTCCCTATTGTAGCCTGCCAACACATAAGCACGGAAGTTGCTGTCGGTGCTGTAAGCAACATTGATGTTAGCATTCCAATAGTAACCACCATAGCCGACACCATTGAGCTGACCCGACGAACGATAACCTGCTGCGGGCAGATAGGTCTTGTTGGAGGCATCTCGGTTGTAAATCATACCCGAGAGTGTGCTTTCAAAGGTAACGTAGTTAGTGAAATAAGTTCCCCTCCAGCTGTGCTCGTTGTGAATGGGCACACAGTAGCCGGCAGGACATGGATCATACACGGTTTTCGCATACCTATTAGTATGGTCGCTATTCCAAAGTTTGAGAGCATCTTCTACTGCGGTTGTATAGAGCCAAGTTTGAGATTTACCGGTGGTGCCGCTGGCATTGTAGCAGTGGATGTTCTCGGTAGGGTGAGCAATAGAATAAGCCACGTCGCCCACGTTTTTTGTGTTGGCGTTTCGTATGGATTTGAATGTGTGCGAAGAGAATTTGCTGTTGATTACATATTTTGCAGTACCATCGCCAAAGGATGCACTCTCTTTTGTCGAGGTGGCGGTACCAACTTTATTTGAGCCAGGGAATGGATCCTTACGGCCCCACTGGTAGTAAAGACCATAGGAGTTCACATCGCCCTGATCGTTGGAAAGAGCACCAAGGTTGCGGTCCATCAACTGCCAAGCCTCGCCACGAGTCCAGTGGGTGGGGTCCTCACGAGGGTCTTCGGGAGTAACCCACAAGTGCCAGCTCCACACAATCTCGCCACTGGCGTTGGTGGCTGCAACAATCACATTACCCTTTGCGTTGGGTTTAACACGGAAGAAGATGTTGCTGCCACTCATAGAAACGTTGTAAACAGGCACATCTGCCTCGGTGAACGAGGTTGCACTCTGCTCGCCGGTAGCCCACAGCCAATCGGCAGCGGTGATGCCCGAGAGGGTGAACGAGGTGTTGCTCTGCAAGGGCCTGTCGCAAGCGAACTTGTACATACCGCCATTGGGGATGATGTAGCAGTTGGCACGACCACCATCGGCAACGAGGTCATACGACTTGGCGGCAGCGTAGCCGGTGGTTACGTCAGAGTTGTTGTCCTTGCGGGCAATCCATTTCTCAATCTGGTTGAAAGTGAAGGTGTATTGGGTTTGTGCCTGCAACTGCTTGGGAGCAATGTAGAAGGTGATTTGCTGACCATTGGTCAGAAGCAACACAAACTCCCAGTTGGTGTCATCCATCTGTACGGGGTTGATGGCCACCCAAGCGTTCTGGGGAGCATTCATCTTGGCATCGGGGCCGAAGTTTACGGTCAGGGTCTTACCTGCTGCTGCATCAACGGGAGCGATGGTGCCCTCTTTGAGGTTGGCGGTTACGTCGCCAACAATGCTTACGGGGGCGTTGATGGTCATCTTCTCAATAACGCCATCCGACCAAATGCTGGTGCTGCCATCAACCACGATGTTCACCAATGCCAAGGGGTGAGCGAAGGTTGTCTTGTACTCCTCGCCTTTGGTGAGGGTCTTGTGGGCCAACATAAAGTCGCTCACGCCAACCATCTCGTTGATGGTTTTGGCCTGCGAAACGGTTGCGGGAATGGTCAGAGCCACGCTCTCCACGTTGTCGCCATAGCTCTCTGCATAGGGATAAACGGCATAGAAATCATAACTCTCGGCCTCGGGCTCGGTAACGTCGCCACTGAAAGTTGCAACGGTTGCACCCTCTGCCGACTCGCTCCACGAAAGGGGAGCATTGCTGCTGCCACCATCGAGCCACACGCTGATTTTGTCCTCGGTGTTCCAGTTGATTTTGCCCTCCTCGTCAACGCTGGTACGGTTCAGCTCGTCGATGGTGGCACTGATGCGGAAGTTGCCCTCTGCGGTTTGGGGACCTTCGGGTTTGATGTTGTCCAATTCGTTGTTGGCACACGACATTGCAAAGCCACCGGCAAGCAATGCCATCATATAGATAGAAATCTTTTTCATACTCTGTTTCCTCCTCTCGTTAAAATAGGGTTTCATCTTCCAAAAAGTCCAAGTTGAAGCCTTCGCCTCCATCCATAATAACCGTTTCGCCCGAAATGGCTATGCCACTTTCAAGCCCAACGTTGGCCACCTCTACAAGGGGCTCCAAATAGGTTTGTTTTCTCATAATGTTGTTTTTTTAGGTTTGTTATTTATTGGTATTGATTGTTAGTTTTCTATTTCTCCATTTCGTAGGCAAACAGGAGGAGGGCTCCGTCGGCAAAACTCTCGCCTTCGGTTATGGGCCTTGCGTAGTAGTAGTCCCTCTCACCGATGCAGGTGCCTGCACACACATTCCCGAGGGTTATGCGTTGGCCCTCACCACCTCTCAGGCTGTGGGTCTTAACACCCTCCCAAGCCTTCTCGGCAGCCTTGCGCCACTTGCCCCCCTTCAATAGGCCCAGGCGTGCGCCTTTGGCCAAGGCGTAGCCAAACATCACCGTAGCCGAACTCTCGATGTAGTTGCCACGGGCGGTGTCGTTGGGGCGTGCAGGGAGCTGATACCAATGCCCTGTGGCCTTGTCCTGCAAGCCCAACAAGGTTTGCATCATTCCCACATACATAGCCTTCACCTCCGTATAGTTGGGGTGGTTGGTGGGCAACACCTCCAAGAGGTCAACGAGTGCCATTGCAATCCAGCCATTACCCCTGCCCCAATACTCTGTGTTGCGTTGCAGGTGGTTGGAGTTCCAAAGGTACTCACAACAGTCGTCCTTGTAGTAGTAATTGGTGGCCGACCAACCGTGGTACCACAAGCCGTTCTCCGGGTTGCGCAACTTCTCGGCGTGGCTCACAACCTCCCTCACACAGTCCTCCAAGTAGAACTCCTTACCTGTGGTTTGATACATCTCCAAGAGGTAGATGGCGAGCATATAGACCGAGTCGTCCCACAACTCCACTCTCGTTGGGCGATGCGAGGAGGCCTTGCGGTCCCAGCGACGAATACGCTTGTAGGCCTTATAGACATCGTTGGCCTTGGCCTCAAAGAACGGGTCTGAGGGGCACACTCTGGCCATAAAGGCCACACCCACACCCGAAGCAATGGCGTTGGGGTGGAGGCCATATTTGCGCTCGGCAGTGGTGCGCATAGCCACACCCACCCACTCCTCAATGGGAGCGTGGAGGTCTTCTCTCACTTCATAGACCTCCGTGAGGGCTTTCAGCACCACAGCATCCCTCCAATTCCACACATACCTCTCGGCCACCACCCCCTCGGTGATGACACTTGCGAGAATGTGGTCGGCAGCACTGCGAGGCTCCACTACCGCACTCTGTGCGGAGAGTCGGAGGGTTGCTCCAACCACCGACATCCCCACACAAAGCAGAGTTAATAGTGTTTTCTTTACGTTCATAGTCGTTGAGTCTTTTATTGCTCAATGTGGCTGTCGAAGAAGCGGAAGCCGGAGTAGTTGTTCTTGCCGGCAGCGAAGGCGTCAATATTCAGAGCCTCCCTCGAACCATTGTGGAAATACTGCTCGGCACCACGCTGTGCTCGGCAACCACGGAGTACCTTCGTGGGAACGCTACCTACGCCCGCCTCCTTGTAGGTGGCGTAGTAGTTGCGCACCCAGAACGACGAGGTCCACTCTTGGGCATTACCGGTCATATCATACAGCCCAAGTTGGTTGGCTGCCTTGGAGCCCACCTCTGCCACATCGGGAGTGTTGTACACTGCAACATCTGCAAGGGTGTTGCTGCCGCTGAATCGGAACATCTCCACCGAGGGGTCGTTGGAGAAGACGTTGCCACGAGCAGCATTCTCCCACATAGCCTCGCTGGGCAGGAAGCCACCATAGAATACGCAGAACTCGTTGGCACCATACCAAGTTACACCCACAGCAGGCTTTTTGGCATCCTCCTCTGCCACGCTCCAAGTGTTGGTTGTGCTGTCATAGGTAATCATTGTTGCACCCTCGTCGATGAACAACAGAGCCTTACCCTTGTAGTCGCCATCCTTCACGGTTGCGCTCTTGTAGAAGTTGAGGAACTCCACATAGTCGGCATTGGTAACCTCATATTTTGCCACTCGGTAGGGCTTCATTCCAACCACCTTCGAGGGGATGGTGTAGGTGGAGTGGCCCGATATGAAGCTCGACAGCAGACCATCCCTTGCAGCTGCATAGGTGGCAGCGTTGTCGGTGTCGCTTGGGTCGCCCAACCAACCGATGTAGAACTCGGCAGGAGGAGTTACCGTTACCATATTGCCACCGCAGTCGTAACTCTTAACCCTCACTTTCAGTGCGGGCGAATAGTTTACACCTGCTTCATTCTGTGCCCACGCACGCACATAGAGCGTGAGATTGGGGCGCAGACCCTCGATTGTGTGGCTAAACTCGCCCGTGAGGGTAACACTGCTATCCTCCACAGCGGGGAGTGCATTTGTCTGCGACCAGCAGAATCCATAACCACCAATGTTGCCATTGGCCTTGATGATTTGCGAACTTACCTTGATGGTCGTGTAGGTGTTCTCTTCCACCACCACGTTGCCAATTTCGGCAGGAATGTCGTTCTTGGTCTGGAACGAAATCTCCTCCGAGTAGGCCACGCCATAGGCAGTGGCTGCATAGGCTTTCACATAGTAGGTGGTACCATATTGGAGTGCCGTAGCCCTGCCACTCATATCGTCGGCAATGTTGTCGAGCTTCAATCGCACCACACTTTCGCTCTCGCTGTCGAGGCTCACGCCTGCCACGGTGTCATACACAAAACCACACTCCGAGATGGGGTAGTCGCCACGATAGAGAATGGTGGCTTTGAGTGTAGCCTCGGTGGAGGTTATTGCCTCGGCGGGAGCAATGGAGAGGTTGGCCAATTGGAAGTCGCTGGTGGTGAAGGTTTTCAGGTCGCCATAGACAACCTCACCATTCTTCATCACCGCAAAGGCCCTCATATAATACATCGTTACGGGCGAGAGCTCGTGGGTTTTGGCCGAGAAGACACCTTCGCCTTTACCCACCGAGATACACTTGTCCTCGTAGCTGATCTGCTCCGAGAGTCCGAAACAAACGCCCCTCGAAAGCATATTCTCCACACCGCCGGTGGTCTTACCATTCAACACCACCGTCGAGCGAGTAATCTCCGTTGCGTCGAGTGTCTCCACTGTGGGCAACGCCGACTCCTCTTGTTCGTGGGTGTCGCAACTTGCCGCAAACACTATTGGTAGCAGCAGGAGCAGTCTGCTAAAATATCTCATTTTCATCTTGCTATTTGTCGTTTAGAGTGTTGATTAGAGGTTTGATTTGTCAAAGATGGGGCCCGAAATGTCCTCTCCGTTTACCGAGAAGTGTACACCTGTGGGGTCGTAACCACCAATGAGTTTGGTCTGCTCAAAGCCCCAGAACTCGTTATTGTCGGTGCTGGGTACACTAACGGTTACCGCTTGGGGGAATGTCTTGCGGATGAGTTTACCCTCCACACCGAGGTCGCCATCGGGGGTGGTTACACACACGCTCAACACATTGCCATCGTCCACAACCGAAGCAGGTGCGTTGATTACAGCCTCACGCAGTGCGGCAAATTTCTCGTCGGTGTCGATGCCACTATCGGCCCTCCACCACATAGCCACTGTGCCTCGCTGCCACTTGGTGGGAGTCTCGGACGAGAGGTCGGTGGTGATACGCATAGCGTTACCATAGGTGGAGAATACCTGTGTGCCGTCGGTGTCGATGCAGAGTTTTGGTACTGCGGGTTTACCCTGTGTAGTTTGGGTGTAGATGTAGCGAATCGACACCACAACATCCTCTACACGAATGAAGAAGGTGTGGTTGTCTGCCGAGGGGAGTACCTTTGTGCCGAGGCTCAGCCAATCCTCCTCACGAGTGTTGCCCATCCATACCTCGTCGATGTAGTTGGAGGGGAGCAGGACGTGCGACTGCAATACTTTGGTATCGTTGCGCTCGCTGCCATCACCCGACATAATCGTAACAAACTCGTTGTCCCTTTGAGCCCTGCCGAGTGCATATTTTTGCAGGTGGCGAGCCACACCGGCACTACCTATCTTGGCCTTGCCATAGGGGTCCTGACGGCCATCGAGATAGTGTACTACGTTGATGATGCTCTTGCGTTTGTCGCTGGTGAGGAAGATGGTCATTGTCTTCTCGTTGGCGTTACCTGTGTAGGGACGGCCTGTGGAGCTGATGTTGAACTTCTTGTCGTAGTAGCCGATAGCGTTCATATCGTCATCGGTGCCCCACTTGTAGCACACCGTGCGGGGGTAGGTGTCGTTGATTGTGCGAGCCTGCTGGGTGGGCTCCCAGGTGGCCAGAGTGTTGTAGAAATAGGTACCCCAGCCTTTAACCAAGCCGCCCATAATGTTGTCAATCTTACCACCGCTTGCACCCTTGTAGTAGCAACGTGATTGCACGCCACCGAGAGTCATTGCGGGGGTGAAGTAGTTGGCAAACATCATTGCCGAGAGGTACTCCAATGCGAGGTTGGCTTCGTAGTGAATCTCCTCGTTCTTGGCATATTTTGCAATGTAGCCCAGACACTCGGCCTGAACACCGGTGTAGGTGGGGCTGTTGTGCTCGTGGATGCCGTTAGCCTTGGTGTAGGCCCACCAAGTGCGGAACATTTCGTAGCCCTCTTCTGCCAACTCGGCAGGGGTTTTCTGCTTCGATTTGCCCCAAGTGCGGTCGGTGGGAAGATTCTCGCCGAGGGCAATCAGGTTCCAGGTTTTCATCAGATAGATGTTGCTGTATGTTACGGCAATGTCTTTGTAGTCCACACAAGCATAGACCGCATAGTCGATAAACTCATCCAGCAGAGCCTTGTTCTCCTCGTTGAGTGTGTCCCAATAGAGCATTTTCAGCAGTGTGGCCAATTGGAGCGAGAACTGCACGTTGTTGCGGTCGGTGTAGGTGCCGGCAACATAGCGTGCATTCTGACCATAATAGGGGTCGCCCTCGGTGCGTACTTGCTCATTGGAGAGGTTTGTCAGGGCAAGTTTGATATACTTCTGGTCCCAACCGAGGTCGCTTGCTTCGAGCAAGAATTGGAGGATGTTCCAGGTGTCCAAACCGGCCTCATTGGCCTTGACCGTAGCCCACAGATTGTCGAGGTATGGGTTGATGCTCATACCGTGTTCGTCCTTCTCGGCGGGGAGTACGAATCGGTCCTCCTGACAACTCGACAAGGGGAGGGTGGAGGCCAAACAAAAAAGTATGCTTACAATTTTTTTCATATCTCAAAAACTTCTTTTCTCTTACTTGCAATTCTATTCGCCGGTTTAGTTCTCCCAGCCGGGTGCTTGAACGATGGCAGGGTTTTGGTCTATTTCGGTTTGAGGCACGGCATACCTCCAATTTCGAGGAGTGAATGCTCGTGTGCCGGCTTTCGACTGAACGGGGCTACCTTGGTAGCCGATGATGGTGTGGTTCAGACTCTCGTAGTCAAACGAGGGGTCGTGGGCATACCACCTTTGGTAGTCGGCAAAGAGGAAGCCTTCGCCTGCAAGTTCATAGACCCTCTCGTTGCGAATGAGCTGACGCACAGCCTCCTGACCGCCACGCTTAACAGCAGGCATACCAACCCTTGCCCTGATTTGGTCGAGTTGGGCATAGACCTTGTTGCTGGGGCCTTCCGACTCGTTGAGAGCCTCGGCGTAGAGCAACATCACATCGGCCCAACGGATGAGGGGTACATCGGTGGGCGAGTGGCGACGGATGCTTGTCTCGTTGCCGGTGTTGCAGAACTTACGCCACAGATAGTGGTCGTTGAAACCGTTGTCGGCCTTCAAACAGGGGTAGGGAGTGGTCTTGGTGTCGTAGCTGATACGATATTGGTAGGTTACGTTATCCTTGCCCACAAACAGAGCCCAAGGACGAATGAGGCTTGCCTCCAAACGGGGATCTCGGTTGGCAAAGAGTTTGTTTACAGCCTCCTCGTTGCTCCACGAGAAGTTGGGGTAGGCATTCCACGAGAAGGTCGAGCCGTCCTTGTTGAGGTAGGCGTTGGCCAGATAGATTGTGGGAATGGAGGTGTTTGTTCCGGAGCAGTTTGCCGAACGGTTGTTGTAGAGAAGGTCGATGTAGCTACCCGAGCCGTAGGTGTCCAGACAGCTGATTACAAAGACATACTCGGTGTTGTTCTCGCCTGCGAGGGTGAACATCTCGGCATAGTCGTCGTGCAGAACGTAGGGCTCTTCGGCCTCTTCGTTGTCCTTCATCATCTGTGCGAAGACCTCCACTGCTTTGGCATATTGGTCGGCATAGAGATAGACCTTGCCGAGCACTGCGAGTGCTGCGGCACGGTTTACACGTCCCTTTTCGCTCGAACGCCAGGGGAGGTGTTCTGCGGCCCACGAGAGGTCCTCAATCATCAGCGCACGCACATCAGCAGGGGTCGAACGGCCCTTGTAGGCATTGTCGTAGTCGGGCATCTTGTCGTAGAGAGGAATGCCGATGTCGTCGGTTTTGTGTCCGCTGTAAAAGGTCAGCAGGTCGAAGTAGTAGAACGCCCTCAGGAAGCGCACCTCTGCCAAATACCTATCTCTTGTCTCCTCCTTCATCTCCACATTGGGGATGTTTTCGATGGCAAGGTTGGCATACTGAACACCGAGATAGTCGGCTTGCCACTTGGTCGAGAAGACTGCGTAGCCGGTGGTGGCGGTGTTGTAGCAGAAGTATCGCTGGCCCAACTCGTCGAAACCCGACGACATCAGGAATGCATACTCGGTGTAGGCATCCGTCAGGGCATTGCGAGAATAGCTTCCCTTTTTGGTCATTGCGCTGTATGCGGCAGTTACGCCAAGGTCAACGTGTTCCTCGGTTTTCCACATACCATTGGAGCCAATGCCATCCACGGGATAGGTATCCAAGAAGTCGGAACAAGAGAAGCACAAGGCAGCTATGCCCGACAAAAGAATGAGTTTATTGATAGTTTTCATATTGTTATTCCTTTCTCTCTTCGGTTTAGAATGACACACTCACGCCCACCATAAAGCGTTTCATATTGGGGTAGTTGCTCGTGCTGCCTGTCTCGGGGTCGAGGCCCTCGAAGGCGGTGAGTGTAAAGAGGTTTTCGCCCGTAACATAGAGTCGTGCTCGGGAAACAAATGGTTTGAGCCACTTGTCGGGCAGGGTGTAGCCGATGGTCAGGTTGCGCAATTTGAGGTAGGAGCCATCCTGCAACCAATAGTCGTTGGAGGCGGTGTTGCGTCCTCCGTCGTCGGTGGTAAGGGCAGGGATGGTACTATCTTGGTTGGTTACGCTCCACGCATCAAGGAACTTGGTGTTGATGGCCGAGCCGTTGCGAATTACGTTGGTGTACCAGGTGCTGTTGAGGTATTGGCTCACACCTGCCACGCCACTCAACAGAGTGGAGAAGTCCAAGCCTTTCCACTCGAAGGCCAAGTTCAAACCGAAGAAGTGTTTGGGTGCCGAGGTGCCTTTGATTACTCGGTCGTCATCGTTGATGATTTTGTAGCCCTTCTCGCCGGGTTGCTGCTGGTCTTTGTAGATGAAGTCGCCGGGGTGGGGAGTGGAGGGGTAGAAGACGTAGCCGTCGGCCAACATACGGTCGATTTTCTCTTGTGTGGCGATGCAATCGACCTCCCTCACATAGTAGCTCCAAATGCTGTAACCTTCGAGCAGAATCTTCTGACCGGAGTAGGCAGCCACATCGCCCTGATATTTGAGCACCTTGTTGGTTACATAGGAGTAGTTACCCGAGATGGAGTAGTGTAGGTCGCCGATTTTGTCGTTCCAGCCGGCCTCCAACTCAACGCCTCGGTTGCGCACAACGCCCACGTTGCGCACGGGGGCTGTCATATCGCCCAAAACATAGGGGATGGTGGTGCGCACAAGAATATCGTCGGTGAGTTTGTCGAACAGGTCAACCGACACATTGAGTCGGTTGTGGGCCAATCCGAGGTCAATACCCAAGTTGGTCATAGTGGTTGTTTCCCATTTGAGGTCTTTGTTTACAATGGCCGAGATACCTGCACCGGTAACGGCGGTGTCGCCAAAGACATACTGCATACGCTGATAGATGAGCTGGGTTGCATAGTCGCCCACGGCGTTGTTACCCAACTGACCCCACGAGGCACGCAGCTTGATGTTGTCAAACAAATCCACATTTTCCATAAAGTTCTCCTCCGAGAGCCTCCACGCTGCCGAGAAGGAGGGGAAGTAGCCCCAACGGTTACCTTTGGCAAACCTCGACGAGCCGTCGGCACGCATATTGGCCTCCAAAATGTAGCGACCCTTGTAGTCGTAGTTTACCCTGCCGAAGAACGACATTACGGCATTGTCGGTTGAGGTACCGGTGATTTTCGATGGGGTTGTGGCTGCATTAAGTACGGGGGTGTCGGAACTCAACACATCCAACGCCTGAATGTAGCTATTGTGGGAGTAGTTGTACTCTTGGTTGTAACCTGCCGTCAGCGAGAGGTTGTGGGTGTCGTTGTCGGGCAGGATGTCCCACTGCAAGAAACTCTCGCCAATGAGCGAGTGCTGACGTGAATATGTCTCCGAGAGTTGGTGCGAGGTGGTACCAATCTGCACCAAGATAGCCTCGTTCTTGAAATCCCAATAGTTGATATCGGTGTAGTTCATTTGCAACGTGTGGCTGTAACCGCCCGCTATTGCAAAGTTGGAGATGAGTTTCAGCGAGGGGGTGAACTCAATCTCAAAGCCCAACTTACCACTTGCCTTGGTGGTGTTGTTGGTCTTGTCGTAGGAGGCCAAGGCGGCGAAGATGTTGCCTGCCTGCACATTACCACCCGGAGCCCACTCGCCACCAAAACGGCCGTCGGGGTGCACGGGGAGTGTACCGGGCGAGGAGTTACCCAGCGAGGTCATCGTGGTTGATACGTCAATACCGGTCTGCACGCCGTGGAAACCGTTCATAATGAGGCTCACTTTGAGCCAATCGGTAACCTTTGCGGAGATGTTTGTGCGGAGGCTGTATCGGTCATAGCCGGTCTTTTGGATGGTACCGTTGTTGCCGAGGTAGCCAATCGAGAGCAGATATTTTGCCGTATCGTTGCCGCCCGAAGCCTGCACGTTGTGCTCCTGGATGGTGGCGGGCTTGAATGTTACGTCAAACCAGTCGGTATTGGGGTAGATAATGGGGTTCTTTTGTGAGTTTTCGGCCCACTCTTTGATGATTGTGCTGTGGAAGGGAGCCACGTTGCCTGCGTTGAGCGATGCAGCATTGATGGTCTGCATATAGGTAACATAGTCGCTCACTACGTCAATGGGCACGGCAACGTGCTGAATACCTGCACGTCCGTTGTAACTAACCTTCGATTTGCCACTTTGTCCACTCTTGGTGGTAATCAGAATCACACCATTTGCCGCCCTCGAACCGTAGATTGCCGACGAAGCCGCATCTTTCAGGATTGACATTGTGGCCACATCGTTGGGGTTCACATCGTCCATAGTGCCGATGATACCATCGATAACCACCAGAGGGGCGGAGTTGTTGAGCGTACCGACACCACGAATGGTTACTGCCGCAGCATCTGCACCTGGCTCACCCGACGATTGGGTGGCCAACACACCTGCCGACACACCTTGGAGGCCTGCCGAGAGGTTGGTGAGGGCTCGTTTCTCACCTGCCTCCTCAAAGTTCACGGAGGCTACCGAGCCGGATAGGTTGGCCTTCTTCTGGGTGCCATAGGCCACCACAACCACCTCGTCCATAACGCTGGTTGACTCTTTCAACACGACGTTAATCTCGGTGCGATTGCCCACTTGGAGCGATTGGTCCTCACAACCGAGGTAGGAGAATGTAACAATGTCGTTGGCACTCTTGACGGTCAGAGTGTAGGAGCCGTCGATGTAGGTGGTTGTGCCGTTGGTCGTACCATCCACAAAGACACTCGCACCAATGATGGGGCTACCGCTGGAATCGGTAACAACGCCCTTGATTGTCAGTTGGTTAGAAGCCTTACTGGGGGGGGTAGTTTTCCTCGCCCCTACTGCCCTTTTCGACAAGGTTACCTGCTTGTCGGCCGAGATGGAGTAGTCGATGCCCAGACCCTCAAACAGGTTGTCGAGGATTTGGGAGATGCTCTGACCACTTGCCTCGATGCTCACAACCTTGTCCATATTGGGCAATTCGCTGCTGTAAAAGAAACTGTATCCACTCTGTTTCTCCACTTCCACCAATGCCTCTTTCAAGGTTGTACTGCTCACACTCACAGAGAGTTGTGCCGAGGCCGAGGCCGCAAAGCATACAACTGCCACTGCGAGAGCAAACAGACGTGCGGTAAATTTGCTGTTCATAGAAGTTTAGTTATGTTTTGAAAAAATAATATTGTTTCCCTGTTTGCGGTAGGTTACGGGCGACGACTCCACAATCAACGAGAGGATGTTGTGGAGTTCGTTGTTGCGCACCAGACCGTGATATTTGTAGGTGGTAATTTGCTCGTCGTCGAACTCAATATCCACGTCATACATCCTTTCCAGCAGGAGTGCCACTTGTGCAAGGGTCTCGCCCTTGAAAACCACCTCATCTCGCAGCCAAGGCACTGCGTGTTCGGCATTCTCCACGGGGCTCATTTTGAGGGTGCAACTGTTGCGGTCAAAAATGGAGTTGTTGTTGGGCGAAAGGGTGAGGGTTTGCTTCTCGGAGGCGGTTACGATTTTGCCCTCCACAAGGGTTGCCACAATGCTACCCTCATCCTCATAGGCTCTCACGTTGAATTTTGTTCCCAAGGCGGTGATGTCAACCTCGTTGGTCTTCACAATAAAGGGGAGTTCTTCGTTGCGGGCTACATCAAAGAAGGCCTCGCCGGAGAGTTGGATGGTGCGCTCCTGGGAGTTGAATGAGGAGGTGTAGGATATTTTGCTCTCCGAGTTGAGCCTCACACGGCTACCATCGGGTAGCACCACCGACGACTGCTCGCCCCTGTCGGCCACCACAACAAAGGTTTGTTCCTCCACGCTGTGTTGAGCTGTCTTGTAGCCCACAAAAGCTGCCACCACAAAAAGGCACACAGCCGCAGCAACACTCCACAGAGTGTGTAGGGTGCGACGTTTGTCGTGCCTTTTGAAATCTTCCAATGCCGACACACGACTCATAATGTCGTTGTGCATACGCTGACGCTGGTTGTCCGACAGAGGGGTGTGCTCTGCCTCCCAATGTGAGCGACTGTATGCATCAAAGATTTGTGCGCTCTCCTTTGTTGACAGCGCACCGAGGGCTTGGTTCTCCTCCTGTGTGGAGTGCCCCTCGTATAGTTTGTCGAGTATCTCGAAATATACCTCTCTTTTATCCATAACAATATAAATACCCACAAGAGGGATTTTTCCTTACAAGTGGGTAATTTTTTATTTCGCTTTTTTGTTGGTGTTTTTCTCCGGCGAGGGGCAGGGTGCCCGCCTACAAGAACGGGGCGAGTTTGCGTCGCATAGCGTTTGTTACTCGTCCGAGTTGTGTTTCGACGGTCTTGACCGATATGCCGAGTGCCTGGGCAATCTCTCTGGTGGTCATATTCTTTTCGCTGCTCATACGGTAGATTTGGCGGCGACTTTCGGGCAGACCAGCCACCACCTTCTCAATCTCCTGGCGCAACATACTCACATTCACATCGCTGAGTGTGTAGTTGAGTGCAATGTCTGTTGAGTGGGCCACAAAATCGGCATAGCGAGAGGCGGAGAGTCGGCGGCGTGTTTCGTTGTAGGTGGCATTGCGGGCAATCACATAGAGGTAGGCAGCGAAGTTGTCCTCGGGGCGGAGTCGTGCGTGGTGCTCCCACACCTTCATAAAACAATACTGCGTGATATCCTCGGCGATGGTCTGATTGTGCGACATAGAGAGTACATACCCATAGACCCTATCAACATATTTCTGATAGAGTGCCGAAAAGGCTTGTTTACTTCCGCCAATGAGTTGGAGTATGAGTATGTAGTCTTCGGTCATAGATATTAGTAGTTGCTACAAAGTTAAGTTTAATTTCCGAATAAATTGCACGACGTTGTAAGGAAAAAACCATTTTGTGGGTATATTTGTATGTTGGTGTGGAATAACTGAATATAATAAATAAGTATAAAACTATTA
This sequence comes from Tidjanibacter sp., assembly GCA_045614965.1. Taxonomy (GTDB): domain Bacteria; phylum Bacteroidota; class Bacteroidia; order Bacteroidales; family Rikenellaceae; genus Tidjanibacter. Next base: position 84,116 of record JAZLDY010000045.1, on the reverse strand, counting down.
TGAAGAACTCAATCGTAAAGCAATTGTTGTGTGTTGTCGTTGCCCTTGTGTGGACACTGACAGCTTCGGCAAAAGTATCCCTACACCCCATCTTTGGGGACAATATGGTGCTCCAACGAGAGTGTCAGGTGCGCATTTGGGGCGAGGCAGATGCCAATGCAAAGGTTGTGTTGAGGGCCTCGTGGGAGAAGAGAGGCGTTTCCCACACCGCCACCGCCGACAGCGATGGTCGTTGGTCGATGATGGTCCCCACACCCCAAGCAGGTGGCCCCTATGAGGTGAGGGTTGAGTGTGGCGCAGACAAGGTTGAGATTGGCAACGTGCTCATCGGTGAGGTGTGGTTGTGTTCCGGACAGTCCAATATGGAGATGCCCATCAAGGGCTTCAACAACCAGATGGTTGAGGAGTCTGCCAAGACCATTATGGGTGCCAAAGAGAGAGTGCCTATCAGGATGTGTACCCTCAAACACTTCACCGCAAAGACTCCCCAGTATGCTTGTCGCACCAACGGATGGTTGACCAACACGCCCGAGTCGGTGGCCTCCACAAGTGCAACGGCCTATTTCTTTGCCAAACACCTCCAAGAGGTGCTCGAAGTTCCCGTGGGAGTGATTATCTCCGCTTGGGGTGGTACTATGGTGGAGTCGTGGATGTCGCAGCAGAGGCTTGCCGAGTTTGAGGGTATTGACCTCTCGCACCTTGCAAATGGCAACAAGGAGGAACGCCCACAGGATAAGCCTGCAATGATTTACAATGGTATGATTGCCCCTTTGGAGCCCTTCACAATCAAGGGTTTCTTGTGGTATCAGGGCGAGTCGAACCGCCACAACCCAGAGCAATACCGCTGGCTGATGAAGAGTTTTGCCGAGCAGTTGCGTGAGGGGTGGGGCAGTGAAGCGCTTCCATTCTTCTATGTGCAGATTGCACCCTACAAATACGACGGTCCCGATATGTTCTCCGGGGCTATGATTCGTGAGGCACAGATGCACAACCTCAAAGATATTCCCAACAGTGGTATGGTTGTAACGATGGACATCGGCGATGCTTGGTGCATCCACCCCGCAAAGAAGAGCGAGGTTGGAGAGAGGCTTGCGTGGTTGGCCCTCACGGACACCTATGGCCACAAGTACATCTACTCCCACTCGCCCGTCTATGAGGGGGTGCGATTTAGTGGTGGCAAGGCCTATGTAACTTTCGATGTGGAGGGTCTCTGCTTGGGCCCCTATGGACACAATGTCGAGGGCTTTGAGATTGCCGGCGAGGACAGGGTTTTCTACCCTGCCAAGGCCTCCACACAGAGGGCAAAGAACAGTGTGGTGGTACACGCCCACGAAGTACCCAATCCGGTGGCTGTGCGCTACTGCTTCAAGAATGTGGCCGAGGCTACGGTGTTTAACAACTTTGGCCTTCCTGTGTCGCCTTTCCGCACCGACGATTGGCCCATTGCCCCTTTGGCTAAATAGAGAACAGACAAAAGAAATAACAGATAGACAATGGTGAAGAAATTTTTTGTGTTATTGGTGGCCGCTCTTGCAACTACATTGGCTGTGCAGGCGGGTAATGTGGAGGCTGTTAAGGCCTTGGCCGAGAGGGTTGTACCCTCTGTTGCCGACAACTTCGAGTGGCGAGAGTTGCCCGCAAAGGGTGGCGACCGCTTCCGCCTCTACTCGGGCGACAATGGCAAGATTGTCATTGAGGGCAACAATGCCGGCTCGATGGCTGTGGGCCTGAATCACTACCTCAAATACTACTGCCTTACGGAGGTGTCGTGGTTTGCCCACGATGCGGTTGTTGTGCCCCAACAACTCCCCGCAGTGGAGGGTGTTGTGGAGTCCAGGGCCCGTGTGGAGAATCGCTTCTTCCTCAACTATTGCACCTATGGCTACACTATGCCGTGGTGGGGTTGGAAGGATTGGGAAAGACTCATCGACTGGATGGCCCTCAATGGTGTAAACCTCCCCTTGGCCATCACCGGTCAGGAGAGCATTTGGTATAAGGTGTGGAGCAAAATGGGCCTCTCCGACGAGCAAATCAGGGCCTATTTCACGGGCCCCGCATTCCTGCCTTGGCACCGTATGATAAACATCGACCGCTGGCAGGGCCCTCTGCCTATGTCGTGGCTCGAAGGTCAGGAGGAGTTGCAGAAGCAGATTGTGGCTCGTGAGCGAGAACTGGGTATGCGCCCCGTGCTGCCCGCCTTTGCGGGCCACGTTCCTTCGGACTTGAAGGAGGTGCTGCCCGATGCGAAGATTACAACGCTGAAAAATTGGTCCCGCTTTCCCAGCGAATATGCCTGCTCCTACCTCGACCCGATGGATCCGGCCTTTGCGAAGATTCAAAAACTGTTTCTTGAAGAGCAGCGTAAGGCCTATGGCAGCGACCACATCTACGGTGTTGACCCCTTCAACGAGGTTGTGCCCCCGTCGTGGGAGCCCGACTACCTCGCAAGGGTGAGCAAGCAGACTTACAACTCCATTAAGGCAGTGGACAAGAAGGCAACTTGGTTGCAGATGGGGTGGTTGTTCTACCACAAACGCCGCCAATGGACCGACGAGCGCATCGAGGCCTACCTTGGCGGTGCGCCCCAATCGAAACAACTCATCCTCGACTACTACTGCGAGCGATATGAGGCGTGGCCCATCACGCAGAGCTTCTTTGGCACTCCTTTCCTGTGGTGCTATTTGGGCAACTTCGGTGGCAACTCCACCCTCAATGCCCCTTTGAAGGCTGTCAACGACAATCTGGAACGTGCCATTGCCGAGGCCGGCGACAATATGGTGGGCATTGGCTCCACCCTCGAAGGCTTCGACCTCACCCCCTTTGCATTTGAATATGCCTTGGAGAAGGCGTGGGATACCCCTCTGCACAAAGACGTGGATGCTTGGACCGAGAGGATGGCCGACCAGCGCATAGGTAAGGTCGATGAGCAGGGCCGTAAGGCTTGGGGTATGCTGATGGATGGACTCTTCTGTTCGCCCACCTATGGTGCTGCCAACTACATCGAGCCTACACGTCCACAACCTATGTTGATGATTCGCCCCAACCTGCCGGAGAAGTATCCGTGGAGGGAGAGTATTGTGGATGACAAGCGAGTGTTGGTGGAGGCTTTGGAGTGCCTGATGGCTGTTGAGTCCGACACCCCTGCTCACCGCTTCGACTTGGTGAACTTCACTCGTGAGTTGATGAGTATCGACTTTACAATCGCCTACCACCGCTATCACGAGGCTGTTGCCAAAGGCGACCTGACGGAGGTTAATAGGTGGGAGAAGTATATGATAACCCTCCTCTATGACCTCGACGAACTCCTTGCGACCAACACCACATTCCTTGTGGGCAAGTGGATTGAGGATGCTCGTGCCATTGGTGTAGATGAGGCCGAGAAGGGGTATTACGAGCGCAATGCCCGCTGTTTGATTACCTCTTGGGGCGACGAGGGTGCCTACCTGACCGACTATGCACGCCGTATGTGGGCGGGCCTTGTGGGTACCTACTATGCCGAGCGTTGGAACCTCTACTTTGCTGCTGTGAAGAGTGCGCTGCTGACCGATGGCGAGTTTGGCAAAGCCCACTACGAGGACTTCCGCAAGGTGGTTGTGAGGTATGAGGGCGAGTGGTGGAAAAACTCCGTTGGCGATTTCTCGGCCGAGCCCGTGGGCGATGAGGTTGAGGTTGCCAAACGAATGTTTGCCAAATATCGCAAGTAACCCCTTGCATCACACACGCTATACACAAGCCCCATCGTCTTATGTCAAGACGATGGGGCTTGTGGTTTAGTGGGGTTGGGCATTGGGCCCAACGGCTATGTTTCTATCGGGGCAGTACCTCAATTTGCAGTTTGGAGTAGGCACGCTCGGCCTTCGCCAGAGCCTCTTCGATGGTGTCGGCCGAGGCTAAAATCACACCCAAGCGGCGGTGGCCCACAACCTCGGGTTTGCCAAAGATGCGTATCTGTACGTCCTCCTCGGCCACAACCTCTTCGAGGTTTCCAAACACCACCTTGTCGCTGTCGCCCTCAACCACAATGGCCTTCGAGGCCGAGGGGCGGTAGAAGCGCACCGACGGAATGGGCAAGCCCAACACGGCTCGTGCGTGGAGCGCAAACTCCGAGAGGTCTTGCGAAATCATCGTTACCATACCCGTATCGTGTGGGCGGGGCGACACCTCGCTGAACAACACCTCGTCGCCACAGATGAACATCTCCACGCCAAAGATGCCATAACCACCCAGCGCACCGGTAACCTTGCGAGCAATCTCCTCTGCCTTGGCTATGGCCACCTCGCTCATAGGCTGTGGCTGCCACGACTCACGGTAGTCGCCATCCACTTGGTGGTGGCCGATGGGTTTGAGCACGGTGGTACCAGCCGAGTGGCGCACGGTGAGAAGCGTAATCTCGTAGTCGAACTTAACGAAGCCCTCAACAATCACACGACCTGCACCCGCACGACCACCCTCTTGGGCAATCTGCCACGAACGGTCAATCTCCTCGGGCGAGTGGCAAACACTCTGTCCGTGGCCCGACGAACTCATCACGGGCTTCACAACACAAGGGGTGCCAATCTCCCTGACAGCCTCCTCAAACTCCTCCCTCGAAGCGGCAAAACGGTAGGGCGAGGTGGGGATACCCAACTCCTCGGCGGCCAAACGGCGAATGCCCTCACGGTTCATAGTGAGGAGGGTGGCCTTGGCGGTGGGAATCACATTGTAGCCCTCCTTTTCCAACTCCACGAGCGTGGGTGTTGCGATGGCCTCAATTTCGGGGATGATGTAGTCGGGCTTTTCGGCCTCTATGATTTCACGCAGACGCTTGCCGTCGAGCATCGACAGTACATACGAACGGTGTGCAACCTGCATTGCGGGGGCGTTGGGGTATTTGTCGAGTGCCACCACCTCCACACCATAACGCTGCAATTCGATGGCGACCTCTTTGCCGAGTTCACCAGAGCCACAAAGCAATGCCTTGCGACCAACGGGCGAGAGAGTTGTTCCTATTTTTACCACGATTGAAAAGTTTTATTGGGTTTGATTTACCACAAAGATACACATTTTTGCGACATAATCAATAGCAAGTGTACTTGTGCCTTGTTTGTGCCTAAAAGCCACTCGTTTGCGGTGTGCATTTTACACACAAGCGGGCGATTGGTGTGGTTTTGGTGTGGTTTTCGCTGTGATATGCAGGGTTTGTTTTGTGGTGTGTGCACAATAAAAACGAGGTGTAAGTGTTTATTATAAGGGAATTACTTGCGAGAGTCAAAAAAAAGACGTACATTTGTTGACGTACACAAGTATTTTGGCCCCAATGCCCAATTTTGTGTGATATTGTATGGTTCGAATGACGACATAGACAACATAAACAAACTAATCAAAAACAAACACACACTATGAAAAACTTATTCAGTGTAGAGGGCAAAGTGGTTGTAATGACCGGTGCCTGTGGTATTCTTGGCTCGACCATCGTTAAGCACTTTGCAGAGCAGGGTGCAAAGGTTGTGATGCTCGACTTGGAGCGCACTCGTGAGATTGCAGAGGGCCTTATTGCCGAGATTAAGGCCGAGGGTGGCGAGGCTTGCTTCTTTGCTACCAACGTGCTCGACAAGGCAATTCTCGAAGAGAACTATGCGCAGATTATGGAGAAGTATGGCACAATCGACGTGCTTCTGAACGCCGCCGGTGGCAATATGCCCAAGGCAACCGTTCAGCCCGACCAGACCATCTTCGACCTCGACGTTGAGGCCGTTAAGTTCTGCACCGAGTTGAACCTCTACGGTACCATTCTTCCCACAATGGTCTTCACCAAGGCTATGGTTGAGAAGAAGGAGGGCTCGATTATCAACTTCGCCAGCGAGAGCGCACTGCGCCCCTTGACCCGTGTTGCAGGCTATGGTGTTGCAAAGGCAGCTGTGGTGAACTGGACCAAATATCTGTGTGCCGAGTTGGCCACCAAGTTCGGTAGCGGTTTGAGGGTTAACGCCATCGCCCCCGGCTTCTTGCTGACCAACCAGAATAGGGCACTGCTGACCAACCCCGACGGCTCGCTCACCCCTCGCTCGCATACCATTTTGGGCCACACTCCCTTTGGTCGCTTCTTGGAGCCAGAGGAGTTGGTAGGTACCCTCCAATGGCTTGCTTCGGACGCTTCGAAGGCCGTTACCGGCACCGTGGCTGTTGTGGATGGTGGCTTTGATGCCTTCTCGATTTAGTCTTTATTTTCCAACCGAACAAAAACTTACGACACTATGTATAAGATGAAACAATCGTGGCGTTGGTATGGTCCCAACGACCCCGTAAGCCTTGCCGACATTTGCCAGGCAGGTGCCACCGACATTGTACACGCACTGCACCACGTTCCCAATGGCGAGGTGTGGACTGTTGAGGAGATTAGCAAACGCCAGCAGATTATTGCCGATGCGGGCCTCACTTGGAGCGTTGTGGAGAGTGTACCCGTACACGAGCATATCAAAACCCAGACGGGCGACTTCCAGAAGTATATCGACAACTACAAACAGAGCATCCGCAACCTGGCCGAGTGTGGTATCCACTGCATCACCTACAACTTTATGCCCGTGTTGGACTGGACCCGTACCAACCTCTTCTATGAGTTGCCCGACGGTAGCCGTGCGCTGAGGTTTGAGAAGGCTGCCTTTATGGCTTTCGACCTCTTCATCCTCTGCCGTGAGGGTGCCGAGGCCGACTACACCGAGGAGGAGCGTGCCCGTGCGAAGGCTCGCTACGAGGAGATGACCGAGGCCGACAAAGAGCTCTTGGTGCGTAATATGATTGCGGGCCTTCCCGGCTCGGAGGAGAGCTTCACTTTGGAGCAGTTCCGTGCCGAACTTAACCGCTATGCCGACATCGATGCGGAGAAATTGCGTTCGAACCTCATCTACTTCCTGAGCGAGGTGTGCCCCGTGTGCGACGAGGTTGGTAGCCAGATGGTCATCCACCCCGACGACCCACCATACTCGATTCTTGGCCTTCCCCGTATTCTTTCCACGGCCGAGGACTTCCGCAAACTGATTGCCGCTGTGCCTAACGTGTCGAATGGCTTGTGCTTGTGCACGGGCTCGTTTGGCGTGAGGGGCGACAACGACTGCCCTGCGATGATGCGTGAGTTTGGCGAGAGGGTGGGCTTTGTACACCTTCGTAGCACGCAGCGCAACGAGTTTGGCGACTTCTATGAGGCCAACCACTTGGAGGGCAACGTGCCTATGTATGAGATGATGAAGGCTCTGTTGGAGATTGAGCAGAAGTACGAGCGTAGCATTCCCGTACGTCCCGACCACGGCCACCAGATGTGCGACGACCTGAATAAGAAGTCCAACCCCGGCTACTCGCTCTATGGCCGCTTGCGTGGCTTGGCCGAGCTGCGAGGCTTGGAGTGGGGCATCGCCCACACCCTCTATCCCGAGAAATAGGGGGATAAATATAAGGGTAATAAGGGCAATAGGGGCGATAGTTCTTGTTGCCCTTGTTGCTTTTTGTCCTTTGTGGGTATATTTGCGTTTTTGCGATACAAATACTACCTTTGTTGAAAAGAACACCTATGGCTGAATGCGATTTTTTATCTCCCAAAGGGGACTACCACGACTTGCTCGCTTATCAGAAAGCGGAGTGTGTTTATGATGTTACCTACTACTTTGCCACCCACTTCTTGGAACGTGGCGACCGAACTATTGACCAGATGGTACAGGCGGCTCGGTCAGGTAAGCAGAATATTGTTGAGGGTAATGCAGCGGGAGCCACAAGCGCAGAAATGGAGCTCAAACTCTATGGTGTAGCTCGTGCAAGCCTTCAAGAGTTGTTGGTTGATTATGAGGATTTTTTGCGAGTGCGAGGGATGGAGCGATGGGCGGTGAACGATGAGCGTACCACTAAGACGATAAGGGTGTGCAGGGTACACAACGATTCGGCATTTTATCGGGCGATGCTTGAAACTCGAACAAGTGAAACTATTGCAAATATTGCCATTGTTTTGATACACCAAACAGACTCGCTGTTGAGGTTGCTTTTTGAGAATAGGAAACAACACTTTCTTCAAAATGGAGGCGCAAGGGAGGAGATGACTCGTGCTCGCCTTGCGGTGCGAAAAACACAACTCTAAATATATATTATAGGAATAATAAGGGTAATAAGGGTAATAAGGGTAATAAGCCCCCTACCATCCCATCGCCCTATCACCCCTATCGCCCCTATCACCCTTATCACCCCTATCACCCCCCCCTCCAAAGATCGGTAGATGCCAACCGCCCACCTTGCGGTGGCCGTGGCAAGACGAAAACCGCCCGACCGATTAAGGCCGAGCGGTTTTGCGAGGGCCTTCTGGGTCCTATGGGAAATTCTCCCAGTCGTCCCAGTTGCCCCAGTCGTCCCGAAAACAAACAAGAGCCCCGACCGCAAAGGTCGGGGCTCTTGTTTATAAGGTCAAAATTTGGCTTACAATTTCTCTACCCAAATATTGGCGTTACCGTTAGAATCCATAGACATATAGATGTCATATGTACCATCAGTTGACACAGCAAAATTGCCTTTCTTGTTATTCCAAGTATTGCTGCTACCATACTTGTTGCTCTTGGTGTGGTTTTCGAGTGTAGGGTATATTTTGCTATCGTTACCATCTTCGCCTGTATAACTACCTACCCACTTGCTCCAAGCTGATGTGCCGCCTGCAAATTTAAAGTAGTCAGCCGTTGTAAGTGTAACATTGGGTACAACAAAGGTTGTAGTTGTTCCTGTGATTTTTTTGAGGTGCTGAGCGCCGGCCGATACTGTCCACTTATCTTTCCCACCAAACTTACCAGCCAAGCGCCAAGTGGTGTCATTGGTATAAGCCTTAACATCATAGTAACCATTGTTGTTGTTGTAGTTTTTAAGAGCCACGAAGTCGCCAGAAACACTAAAACTAAAATCACCCTTATTGATTCTACAAGCTTTCGATACGGTAACGTCATCCAACAGAGTAATAGCGGTTGAGGTGCCAGCAGCCGAGATAGCCTTATCGATATCAGTATACTCAGTAGTATTAACGATGGCCACAGCATTGTGCTCATACTCATAGTCGTGCCAATAGCCATAGTTCCAGCCATATACATAGTAGTAATTGTTGGGGGTGTCATTAACAGTCAGGTTACCTGTCTGAGTCCACATGTTGTCCTTGCCCCAGCCATTGGTTGTGTTTTCAGGGTTCATACGGCAGAAGATAACATTGGGCCAAGTACCCTCTGGAATAAGTACTGTGTAAATGCCATCGTCATTACCATCTACCATATTTACCCAGGTGTTGGTGCCTGTGCTATCGTTGTAGAAATATGCTGCAAAACGAGCACTTGCTTCTTTCCATTTGCTGCTGGGAACGAGGTAGAGGAGGTTGGGGTTGAGTTGGCCGATGTTGTTAACCTTCTTGTCTTGGAATGTAACGGTGCCGTTCTTTATCTCTACGCCACCGATGGTTGCGGAGAGGGTGACTGGGTTGGCACTGGGCTTGATGGCGATGTAGTGAACACCCTTGTTGCCCTTAATCTCCACGCTCTTACCAGTCGAGAAGATAGCCTCGCTGGTGGTCAATACGAAGGGATCCTTGAAATCGTTCATAATCTCCACCTTCACAAAGCCGTTCTGAATAGCGAAGTTGAAGCCGCTGGCTACGCCATCAGCATCAAACGAGCCACCCTCGGCTTTGAGTCGAGCACCTGCTGTGCCTGCTGTCGAGTCGATACCCTTCTCGTTGTACCAAGCGGTGAGGCCACTCTGACCCTTCAGGCTGAGTACGCCTTCGGTGTCGCTGAAAAATACGCCACCGCCCTGGTGAGCAAAATTAAAGGTTTTGCCACCGAAAGTGATGGTTACAACATCGTCGGCACCCCAAGTGGTCATATTGTTCTCATCAAGACCAGTGCGGCTGATCTTTGCGGTGAGGTAAAGGCCCTCGCCTTTCATCTCAGGGGCGATGTTGTCAAAGCCCTCGTTCTCGCAAGCCATTGCGCCCAAAGCAACAACAGCAGCAGTCAAAATGTAAAAAATCTTTTTCATCTCTTTCTCTTTTTTGCTTTTGTTAAACTTTGGTTTACCAGGTGATAGTCACATCTTCGCCGTAGCCTGCCTCGTCGCCGAGGTAGAATCCATTGTTGGGGTCGTAGGGAATTTTAAGTTCGCTTTGTGCGATACCCTGCTCAACCTCCAACTCGAAGAGGTCGATAACGGGCTCCTTGTAGTGTTTTTTCATCTGTTTGTTTTGTTAGTTTTTATTGGTTTTTGTTATACTTTGTTTGCTCTCTTTCAGCATTTTTCTTGCGGTTGCTCTGTCGAGTGGCGTGCCTACGCCTGTGCGCAAATCGGGTAAAAATAGGTATTATTCCAATTCTCGCTGTGCCACACCCTTTTAACTGTCGTATTTTCCCGACGAACGGTTGTATTTCCCCGACGAATGGAGCGTGTAGATACATACCTCTCCGGCACTTCGTACCACCTCCCCTAACTCAGGGGAGGGGTTGTTGTGGTGCTCGGTGTGGCTGTTTGTTTGTTCCGACCTTGTGTCATCCCACTACCACTCTCCCCCTAGGTTAGGGGGAGTGCCCCGCAGGGGGAGGAGGTCCGTCTATTGGCGATTGAAATCTTCTGTGGCTTTTTACATACCTCTCCGGTACTTCGTACCACCTCCCCTAACTCAGGGGAGGGGTTGTTGTGGTGCTCGGTGTGGCGGGTTATTCCAACTTTGTGGTCCTTCCTGCCACTCTCCCCCTAGGTTAGGGGGAGTGCCCCGCAGGGGGAGGAGGTCCGTCTATTGGCGATTGAAATCTTCTGTGGCTTTTGACATACCTCTCCGGTACTTCGTGCCACCTCCCCTAACTCAGGGGAGGGGTTGTTGTGGTGCTTTGGTTGGCGGGTTATTCCAGCTTTGTGGTCTCTTGCTCGCTCTCAACCTCCTCGGCCACATCCTCTATCTTTGGCATCGGGCGGGCAACTACCGCACTGCGAGGTATTTCGCTATTCACAATGAAGGCCTTGGGGAAGTGGACCCTCACACTACGCAGCAATATCATCGCCTCCTCCTGCGACAAGCAATTACCCACAGTTACAAGAAAATAGGGGTTGTCGTAGGCAAAGTAGGCAGGCACAGCGTAGTTCTCCTCAAAGAGTGTCTTGGCCGTCTCCGCCTCCGCACGAGCTGCCTGGTGGTTGCCACTATAAATGCGGATGCGGTAGCCCTGCAAAACCTCCATCGGTGAGGTCTGCGCATCGAACTTCTCGATGGCCTCCTTTGCGCTACCATACTCCACACACACCACCTTGGCCCCCGAAAGGCTGTCGGCCACCGCAAGCCCTTCCTTGAACTTGGTGATGGTTTGGCACTCTGCGCTAAATGTGGCGCAAAGCATTGTTAATAAGGTTATTACAAAAAATTTTCTCATAGCGAATGTCCCGAAAAATAGTTTGCAGGGGTGCCAAAGATACTGATAAATTTGGAAATGGGAATGTTTTCACGCACAATTTTTTTGCTGAAACACAGCACCTTACCCTCGCCATAGCCCGAAATGGTGAGTCGCTCGGGCGAGTGGGTGAGTGTGTTGAGGGCCCTCAGGGCCGCCAGGGGCGACGAAAAGCGGAGTCCCACTTTGAGGATTACGGTGGTGGTTTTGCGCCCGGGCAGCACCACAGGCTCCTTCACGAAGACCTCGCCAATGAGTTTGCCCTCGTCGTAGGCTCCGAGCACTCCGTCTGTGAGCGTAACCTTGAAGAGCGACTTGTTGCGGATGGTCATCACCACCTCTGCGCCACTCATATCAAACCTCACAACCTCGGCCTTCTTCAACTCAAAATTGCGCAACGACACCACTTTGCAAGAAGTTGCCGTAAGGGCCAATAGGATGATTGTCAGTATCTTGAAAATCTTATTCATCTCAATTCTCAATTCTCAATTCAAACTTTGAAATTTCATCATTGAAATTTCAAAGTTTGGTCTGGTTTGATGCGAGCCACGATTGCCACGGGGATAGAGAGTAGTGCTACAAGAACAATGGGGGTGGCAATGTTTAGTCCAAGCCACCAGTCCCAGCTCCACTCAACCGGCACGGCCGAGAGCAGGTAGGCTTCGGGGTCCAGCCTCACAAGGCCCGTGAAGTGTTGCAGCACCACCACGCCCACGCCCACGACATTTCCCCACGCCATACCACGCACAATGACTCCCAGCGAACGCCACAGGAACACCCTCTGGATGGCTCGGTTGCGCATACCGAGTGTTTTCAGTGTGCCAATCATACGGATACGTTCGAAGATGATAATCAGCAGGGCTGTAATCATATTGAGCAGCGCAACGGCCAACATTATCACAATGATAACTGCCGCATTGACATCGTGGGTGGCAAGCCAATTGAATATCTGGGGGTAGTTTTGCGACAGGTCGCTGGTGCGCCACAGGGTGTTGCCGCCGGCGTGGAGTGCCTCCACACGCACCTCTCCTCCGAGGCGTTCCATATTCTCCATACGGTCGGCCGAGATGTGGTAGCCACTCACCTCCTCTGCGCTCCAACCGTTGAGCCTCTGCACGTTGCGCAGGTCGGTCAACACAAGGTGTCGCTCGAAACTCTCCATACCGGTCGAGAAGATACCACACACCTTGTAGGCATCCCTGCGGGTGGGTGTTCCCTCGCCAATGAAGACCGCCTCCACCTTGTCGCCCACGCCAATCTCCAAAAGGTCGGCCATACTCTTCGACACCAAGAGGTCTTTGCGCCTCTCGGGGCCATTGATGCGGGGTAGTGTGCCCTCTACGAGGTTGCGCTTGAAGAAGAGCGAGTCGTACCCCTCCTCCTCGCCACGCAACAACACCCCCTGCATAGCATTCCTGCTTTTCAGCACGCCCATCTTGCCTGCCCAAGCCGAGATGTGGGCAATGTGGGGCATCTCTCCCACACGCCTTTCGAACTCCTCGTTGCGCACAAGCGGAGGGTTCTGGTCGCTGTCGAAGCCACTCACGAAGCGTTCGACGGTGATGTGGCCCGTCATTCCGGTCATCTTCTCCACCAGAGCCTTCTCGAAGCCGCCAACCACCGCCATCGACACAATCATCACCGCCATACTGACGGCCACAGCCACGGTAGCCACGCCCTGCATCGCTCCCTTCTTGTGCCCTGCGCCCTCGGCCATACGGCTCGCAAGGAGTATTTCCACACTTCGTTTGGACATAAAATTTGGTTTATCGGCTCAAATGTACAAAAAATTTGGTACTTTTACACTCTCAAACACAAACACAACCCTTTTAGGATATGAAAAAGACCGTTCTCATCACAGGCGCAACCTCGGGTATCGGCGAGGCAACCGCCCGTGCATACGCCGCAGTAGGCGACAAACTCATCATCACAGGCCGTCGTGGCGACCGACTCCACGCCCTCAAAGAGGAACTCGAAGCCACCTATGGGGTGGAGGTCTGCGTGGCCGTCTTTGATGTGAGGGAGCAGGCTGTGTGTGAGGCCGCCATTGAGGCCCTGCCGGAGGAGTTCCGCAGGATTGATGTGTTGGTCAACAACGCAGGTTTGGCCGCAGGTCTGGAACATCTCAACGAGGGTAACCCGGAGGATTGGAACGCAATGATTGACACCAACATCAAAGGCCTTCTCTATATCTCCCGTGTGGTGGTAAACCTTATGGTGGAGAGTGGCATCCGTGGCCACGTTGTCAACATCGGCTCCATTGCGGGCACACAGGTCTATGAGAATGGCAACGTCTATTGCGCCACCAAACACGCCGTTCACGCCCTGAGCCAGGGTATGCGCATCGACTTCCTGCGTCAGGGTATCCGAGTTACGGAGATACGTCCCGGTATGGTCGAAACGGAGTTTTCGGTTGTGCGCTTCCACGGCGATAAGCAGCGTGCCGATGGGGTCTATGCAGGCTTGCAACCACTCACCGGTAAGGACGTGGCCGAGGCGGTGGTGTGGGCAACGTCGCAGCCCGACCACGTTCACATCAACGAGATTGTCCTCACCCCCACAGCCCAAGCCGACTCGTTCTACAATGTGCGCAAGTAGGGTATAATAAGTGGGCCCGTGTGGCGTTAGTAGATAAAAGAACACAAGTAACCCCAACAATAAAGACTAAAAACAGAGAGCGATTATGACAACAAATTTTATGCTCATTATCATCATCGGTATTGTGGGAATGGTCGTACAGGGCCGTCTGCAATCGGTGTTTCACAAATACTCCCGTGTGATGTTCAGCGGTGGCCTCACAGGTCGTGAGGTGGCCGAGAAGATGCTCAGGGACCACGGAATTAACGACGTGAGGGTGGTGTCAACCCGTGGGCACCTTACGGACCACTACAACCCTGCCACCCGCACCGTAAACCTCTCGGAGGGTGTCTATTCGAGCAACTCGGTGGCTGCTGCTGCGGTGGCTGCCCACGAGTGCGGACACGCTGTGCAGCACGCCTACGGCTATGCACCACTGCGTATGCGCTCGGCTCTGGTGCCCGTCATTCAGTTCACTTCGTCCATCTCGACGTGGGTGGTGATTGTGGGCCTTGTGCTCATCAACACCTCTCCTGCGGTCTTTTGGTTGGGTATCGGTATGATTGCCGCTTCGGCCCTCTTCTCGGTGGTAACCCTTCCGGTGGAGTACAACGCTTCGGACCGTGCGCTCCAATGGCTCCAAAGCAGCGGAACACTCTCGCCACAAGAGATGGCGGGTGCAACCATTTCGCTTCGCTGGGCAGCACGCACCTACCTGGTGGCCGCCCTGAGTGCCATTGCAACCCTTCTGTACTACATTGGCCTTGCCCGCAATGACGACTAACGGGAGAGGCTTGTTGCCCCGACCACAATAAACTCAAATACTTACCCCAAACCTTGTAGCACAACCCTATGACAGCAAGTCCGTTCTCTTTTGACAACCCCGTTTTTCTCGCCCTCAATTTCGATGGCGGGGTGGTGATGGACCGCCTGATGTGGCTCTTTTCGGCCAAGGCGGTGTGGGCACCACTCTACCTGTTCCTCTTGTGGATGATATGGCGCAAGTGGGGCTGGCGATATGTGCTGGTGGTGCTGTTGTCGGTGGTTGTGGGTGTTGTTGCGGGCGACCAGATTTGCAACTTCTTCAAGGATACATTCCAAGTGCCACGCCCCAACCGTGTGGCGGAGTTGCAGAGCAGCCTTCACCTTGTGTGGGACCCCATCAAGGAGCGTTTCTACACGGGTGGACACTATGGCACGGTGTCGGCACACGCTGCAACCACAATGGCCATCTACCTCATCATCGGCCACGCCCTCGGGAACAAGAAACTCTATTGGTGGCTGATGGGTGCGTGGGTAGTGATGGTTGGCTGGTCGAGAATTTATATGGCTGCCCACTTCCCTTCGCAGGTGTTGTTCGGATGGATGCTCGGTGCGCTGTTGAGTGTGGCAATTTTGTGGCTCGCAGAGAGGGTTTTTCCCAGGGCGAAGAGGCCCCAGAATCGTTAGGCCGAGGGCGACAGTGGGAAGACCAAAATAAGGTATCTTTTAAGGTAAGACTATTACCTTAAAAGATACCTTATTTTTTGCTAATTTTTGATTGTAACTATCGGATTACCACTATGGTACAGGGTCGTAGCCGCTTCCACCCCACGGATGGCATCGGAGAATTCGTTTCAGGGTGAGCCAACACCCCTTCAATGGGCCATATTTGCGGAGTGCTTCGATGGCATATTGCGAGCACGTTGGGGTGAACCTGCACGTTGGCGGTTTGAGTGGCGAGATGCAGAGCTGGTAGAACCTCACAAGAGCCACAAAGGGGAGAGTCAAAACCCTCCTACAACCCACGCAAAATCTTTGCCAAAACACTCTCGACTCCACGGCTTACAACTTTATAGTCGAGCACCTCTTTGGTGCTATAAATCAATCCCAATTCCACCCTCAGCCCCTTCTCTTTGGCCGCCTCCACAAGCGAGTGCTTGCTCAATCGGTAGGCCTCCCTTGTGCGACGTTTCAGCAAGTTGCGACCAACGGCCCTCTTGATGTTCCTCTTGGGGACCACCACCAAAACGCTCACCTGCGCCTCGTCCCTTTCGGTCATCGGGCGGCACCTCCACACAAAGCGATAGGGGAAGGAAAAACCGCTTTTGCCCTCCCTAAACAGAGCATCGGTGGCTCCTCCTCTCAACCTTTCGGCTTTGGGAAATCCGTATGTGGGTGTGGTACTCACAGTGTGTGTTGGCTGTGTTGTCTGTTGTTTGGGTCCTAAAAAAAGCGGGGCACTCTACCACACTCGGCAGCGCACCCCACAAAACTCTCTCACTCCTATTTTGTTGCACTCACGCTCCTGCGCACGGTGCTACGGGTGGTTGCCGTAGGCTCGGCGGGCTTGCGCTTGGCCCTTGTTTTCTTCACGGGTTTGGCCTCCTGTGCCTTGATGAACTCCTCGGCTTCGTGGTTTTCGCTCACGGTGATAGGCTCCAAAGTCTTGCCACTCTTGGCCTCTGCCACCAACAACTCCACAGCCTTCGTCAGGCTTGGCACTCCGGGGGCGGGAGCCTTGGCGTAGATTGGCAGGCCTGCCTCCACAGCAGCCGCTGCGGTCTTGTCGCCAAACACAGCCACCATAGGAATCTCCTCCTTGGGGAAGTTGGCCACAAGGGTTGCAATCTCATTGGGGCTATAAAAAGCGAGCAGGTCGTAGTCGGAGATTTTCACATCGCTCAAATCGGCACTCACGCTGCGAGCAAACACCACACTCTTAAAGTTGACCTTCAAGCGTTCCAGTGTTTCGGGCACCTGTGGGTTATGAGGCTCGGCGAGTGCGAGGATGAACTTCTCGTCTTTGTGTTTGAGAATCATCTCCATAAAGTGGTCGAAGTGTCCGTCGGCAAAGAAAATCTTACGCTTACGATAGACGATATATTTCTGCAAGTAGAGGGCGATGGCCTCGGTGATGCAGAAGTACTTCATTGTTTCGGGCACAGTGATACGAGCCTCTTCGCAAATGCGGAAGAAGTTGTTTACGGTTGTGCGACTTGTGAAGATGATTGCGGTATGTTCGAGAATTTCGGTGCGTTGCGAGCGAAATTCTTTGAGCGAAACGCCTTCAATTTTGATGAAGGGTTTGTAGGTTACCGTCAGTTTGTTTTTCTTTGCTACTTCGTAGTAGGGGGCTTTCTCTACCACAGCCGGTTGGGGCTGTGAAACCAGTATTTTCTTAATCTCCAATGTTTTACTATTTTTTGGTTCTACTTAAATGGAGCTGTTGCGCACGAGAGTCGTAACAACAACACCCAAGGGAATCAAAACGACGGTGCAAAGGTACAAAAACCAAAGTAAAATTGAAATTTTTTGCTCAACAAAGAAAATAAAACTTTTCACCACATAGGTCAATGCGCCCAGAATCACTATCACAGCGATAGCCACTCCCACAATTTGGGCCGACAAGCCGTCGTTGATAACAAGCAACAACGCACACGGAGCCCCCACCACGGCCATCAAACCAACAATGGCACACGCAGTTATGCCCAAACCTTGGGACACTTCGCTCCTTTCCACCAAACGGCACATTGCCTCGGTGAGTAGGCGCACCACGCCCATTGCTCCCAAAATGGCGAGCATAACCACCGGTGCAACCCACAGCGACTCCACACCTTTGATTTGTTCCACCCCCGACAATTCGAGAGCCTTCACTGCCGAGAGGGCAATCGCCACAATTCCTATTCCACAGAAAGAGAGCATTGCTCTGACGAACAGATAACTGAGTTCGTCCGCAACCTTTATGCCAAGATTGCGTCCCACCACAATCTTCCACATCCCTCCGATGTGTCCACCATAGAGGAGCATTGTGGCCACATAGCCCACAAAGAGGGCCAACACAACCACCTTCACCACCCAATTATCGGTCAGGGGTGTCCCACCCAACGAATCGACCACGCCCTCTATTACCTCCGAGGGGGCAAAGCGTGCCTCCCCGCCAAATACCCCGTGGAGGGCTTCGGTGGAGGTGTGGGCAAGGGTGTCGGTTGAACCGATGGTGCTGTTGCCTATGTGGAGTGTGTCGGTCATCGTGTGTGGGTGTTGTTGTGTTTTGTTGTCTGATTGTCAGATTGTTATGCCGTTTGTGTGTGGGTTATGAGTCGCTCTTGCGAATGGATATTCTTATGGTTGTACCCTTGCCGAGTTCGCTCTCCACCACTCCGATTTTGCCATTGTGGTACTCCTCTATGATGCGTTTACTCAGCGAAAGCCCCAAACCCCAACCTCGGGTTTTGGTGGTGTAGCCCGGCTCAAAGATGGTCTTCCAATTACTCTTTGCAATACCTTTGCCCGTGTCGCACACATCCACATAGGCGTTGGTTTGGTCTTCGCTCAATCGTACCTCTATGTTGCCAAAACCTTGCAGGGCATCGAGTGCATTTTTGAGCAGGTTTTCCACCACCCACTCAAACAGTGCCCCATTGATGCGTGCTGTTATGGGGGCCATTGCAAGGCCGTTGTAGGAGAGGGTAACTTTGCGTGGGATGCGTGTCTTGAAGTAGTGGACACACCCTCCGACCACCTCGTTGAGGTTGGTATCCGTGAGGGTTGTTTCGGAGCCAATCTTACCAAACCTGTCGGCTACCTTCACAAGTCTTGCGAGGTCGCTGCTCATCTCCTCCACAGCACTCTGATCGATGGGTTGGCTGCGCAGATACTCAATCCACCCCATCAGCGACGATATGGGGGTGCCGAGTTGGTGGGCCGTCTCTTTGGCAAGACCAATCCACACCCTGTTCTGCTCGTTCTGTCGGCCGGTGCGGAAGGTGATGTAGATGAACAACACAAATACGGCCACCACGGCCAACTGCCCATAGGGGAACAAAATGAGCCAATTTAGCAACTGCGAGTTGCCATAGAAGAGGATAAACTTACCACTTCGAGGGGTGTTGATTTCTATGGGTTGGTTTTGTCGTGCAAGCCTCATTATGGCCTTCATCCTCAGGTCGGGGTGGGAGAGGGCCTTCTCGGGTATGAGGTGCGACTTTTCGATGCGTCCACTCTCGTCGGTGAGGATGTAGGGTATCTTTTGGTTGTGAACCACCTGATAGACAATCGGGTCGTTGTGGGCCGACTCGCCAAGGTGTTCCATAGCATAGGACCACAAGGCCATCTCGTTCATCTCCTTGTGTTGCAGCAGGTTCGACATTCGGAAACTGAACAGCAACGACACGCCGGCGATGACAATAGCCACCGAATATGCCACCACCTTTTTGCGGTAGGGGGCCTGTTTGAGTCGTTGTTGATGCGAGTGTTTCATTGTTGCGACCTGTTTTTGGTTGTTGCACCCCCCCCCTATTTGCGGGCGGTGTCTTGGGAGGTTACAATGGTGTTGTAGCGGGCTTTGTCTTGGAGCAGTTCGATGGCCGAGCGCAGTTCGCTATCTTCGCCCAGAGAGTGTTGTATGCCACCCTCGTTGTAGCAGTAGCGGCTCACGATGTTGTCCTCGATAATGCTTGTGAGCTCCTTTTGGTAGAGTCGGAGGTTGTCCTCGGTGTCGTTGGAGATGTTTTTCTCTATGGCCGCCATTTGGTCAACCATATCCTCATTCCAACGCTCCTTGTCGGCAGCCTCCTTAAACTTTTTCCAATGGCGTTGCGCCTCGCTCTCCCAAGCGACCTCTTTGTCGGCCATAAAGGCGACAAACTCCTCGTAGTCCTTCTCGCCGAAACGATACTCGCCCGGCACAACACTTAACTCCCCGTAGTGCCTCTTGCAGTAGTCGTTCACAAAGTCGTCAACGTGGCCCATTCCATAGACCACATAGGCAAAAGTGCTCACATACTGTGGCTCCAATGCTACGTCGGGCATCACACCACCGCCATCATACACCCTTCGTCCGCCTGCGGTCTTGAACTCCGAGATGAGCGAGTCGGGTACAAAGGCCACACTGCCGTCGTCGTTGCGGTGGGCATAGTCGATGGCCTGCACACATCGTCCGCTGGGAAGATAGTATTTGGCGGTTGTAATCTTTGCAAAGGCGTTGTGGCCCAAAGGGAGAGTGCTCTGCACGAGTCCTTTGCCGAAGGTGCGCTGACCAACGAGGACTGCCCTGTCGGTGTCCTGCAATGCACCTGCCACAATCTCGGCTGCCGAGGCTGTGCCGCTATTGGTCAACACCACTATTGGGAGGTCGAGCGATTGGGGTGCATTTTCTGTTGTATAGGTGCGGTTGTTCTTGGGCGATTTGGGCGAACGGGTGCTAACCACCTCCGTACCTTGTGGCAGGAAGATGGAGAGAATCTTGACAGCCTCTTGGAGAATACCACCCGAGTTGCTGCGGTAGTCCAAGATGAGTCCTTTCATACCCAGCGAGTCCAACTCTTTGTAGGCGGCTAGAAGGTCGGCGCTGCACCCCTCGGTGAAATCGGTGTGGGTGATGTAGCCCACGCTGTCGGCCACCATTCCGTGGTAGGGAACACCGGGGATGGCAATTCTCTCCCTTCTGATTTTGAGTTTCACCTCCTCGTCGGTGGGGAATTTGCGAATGGTGAGTTTTACGTTGCTGCCGGGGTCGCCTTTGAGCAACGAACTAACCTCTTGGGTGGTCATACCCTTTGCGCTCTTGCCCTCAATCGCCACAATGCAGTCGCCCGGACGTATGCCTGCAAGGTCGGCAGGAGAGCCCTTGTAGGGGGCCGTGAACTCCACCCACTCGCCCCTCTGGCGAATAAGCGAGCCAACGCCACCATACTTGCCCGTGGTCATCCTCTCGAAGTCGTCCATACTCTCCGGAGCGAGGTAGGTGGTGTAGGGGTCGAGGATGCGGGTCATACCTTGGGCCGCTGCATCCATAATCTTGTCGGGCTCCACATCATCCACATAGAAGAGGTTGATGCTGCGCAGTAGGTTTACCAACACCTCCACACTCTTGCCGAGTTTGTAGGTGCTGTCGCCGGCGGCAGAGGTAAGCAGCAGGGTTGCCACCGCCACGCCACCAATGGCAACGATATGTCGTAGGGTACGTTTCATTTTCTTGGTCTATTGTTGTCCTTTGCCAATGAGGTAACTTGTAATGCGAAATTCGGTTTGTACCACCTCTTTGCGGATGCCGTAGAGCTCCACCGTGAAGGGGTCCACTGCCTTTACCACAATCCTGTCGTCGCCCAAGTGCCAGAGTCTTTTCAGGGGCGAGGAGGCGTGGAAGGTCATCGACACCTCGTTCTCACTTGTGAGCGAGTAGCCGTTCTGATGGAAGGCGGCCAGAATCTCCTCCCTGGCGTCCACCATCGAGGCCTTCACCGTGCGGCGCACAAAACCATAGGTGGGGTAGGCCACAGCAAGTGCCACCACTGCCACTGCAAGCACAATGCCCTTGGTGCCCAACAACTCTTCGGTGGTGATGCCGAGTGTGCCTGTGGCATACATTGCGCCATAGATTGCGGCCAACAGTACGGCCAATTTTATGAGATATTTCAGCGAACTGCAAATGTGGTTTTTCATCTCTTCGGGTTTGTCGTGTGCGTGTTATGCTAAATGTCTATTTCTCTAACGTCTGCGTGAGGGCCAAAATTGTGTCGGCCACCTCCTCCATAAGCCAATGGGGTGTGGATGTTGCGCCACAGATACCCACACTCTCAACCCCCTCGAACATCCCCACAGAGAGTTCATCGGGCCCCTCAATCTTGATGCTCTTCGGGTGGGCATTCTTGCACGCCTCAAAGAGAACTTTGCCGTTGGAACTCTTGGCTCCGCAGACAAACACAATGAGGTCAAACTGCTTTGAGAAGGCTTTTAGGTGCTCCTCACGACCGGCCACCTGACGGCAGATGGTGTCCCTGATGACAACCTTGTCGGGCACCTGTGAGCGACTTAAAACCTCCGCTTTGACCTCCGCAAAGAGGGTAAGACTCTGGGTGGTTTGGGAGAGTAGGAATATGGGCTTGGAGAAATCTACCTGCTCCAAGTCGGCAACCTTCTCCACCACAACGGCCCTGTCCTCAATCTGTCCGTTGAGCCCAACCACTTCGGCGTGGCCCTTCTTGCCGAGGATTACCACCGTGCCTCCCACGGCCCTCATTTGGCGGTCGGCCTCCACGGTGAGTTTTTGCAACTTTGCCACCACGGGGCAGGTGGCATCGGCATACTCCAAGCCACACTCATTGAGCTGCGTGTAGGTGCTCTTTGGCTCGCCGTGGGCACGGATGAGAATACGGGTGTCGGGTGTGGGGGTGATGGTGGTGAGGTCCTCTCGTGCGATGGTTTTCACACCCGCCCTGCGAAGCCTTGCCACCTCCAAGTCGTTGTGTACGATGTCGCCCAACGAAAAAACCCTCTTGCCTTCGCCCACAAGTTCGTCCGCCTTGGATATGGCACTCACCACTCCATAGCAAAATCCCGACTTGCTGTCAATCTCAACTCTCATATCTTTGTTTGCTCCGTGTGCTTGTTTCAGAATCTTTTGCTTCTCTGCTTATGGGGTTGCTACTAAATGGAGGCAAAAACCTTGTCGAACCACTCCATCTCCTCTTCGAGGCTCATTCCGCCATTGTCCAACACAATGGCATCGTCGGCCTTGCGCAGGGGGCTGATGGCTCGGTTTTGGTCGAGGTAGTCCCTCTGGCGTATGTTCTCCACAATCTCCTCTCGGCTCACCTCTTCGCCCTTGGCGGTGAGTTCGATGTATCTCCTCTCGGCCCTCACCTCGGGGTCGGCAGTCATAAAAATCTTCAACTCCGCATCGGGGAATACAACGGTGCCGATGTCCCTACCGTCCATCACTACGCCCTTATCTCGCCCCATCTGCTGCTGCATAGCCACAAGCCTGCGCCTTACCTCGCCAACGGCACTCACAGCACTCACAAGGTTGCTGACCTCGATGGTGCGAATCTTGCCCTCAACCCACTCGCCGCCAACATAGATGTCGCTGGCACCACGCTCGGGGTTGAAGCGGAAGTCGATGTGGATGTCGTCGAGCATTGCGATAAGTTTGTCGTCGTTGAGGATACCATTCGTAAAGGCTCCGTGTTCGAGGGCATAGAGCGTTACGGCACGATACATTGCGCCCGTGTCGATGAAGATGTATCCGAGCCTTGCGGCCACCATCTTGGCAAAGGTGCTCTTGCCGCAGGACGAAAAACCATCTACGGCGATGACTATTTTTTTGTTGTTTGGGTTGTTTTTCATATCGTTTATATCTCTTCTTATGCGAGGTAAAGCGTTGTTATTGCGCTGAAAATCAGGCTCACACCCAAAAGGGTAATAGCCGAGCCTGCGATGCGGTTAATCCAGAGGATGTGTGTGGGGCGGAACTTGCGCCTTACGAGTCCGACGATGATGGCCAGAATGGTCCACCAAGCCATACAGCCCAAAAACACACCCAGCACCATCACGGCACTGCTTGCAAACACCCCCTCCGTTGGGCCCAAACCGAGCGAGCCCACAGTGGCAATGAGGGTGATGTGTGCGAGGATGAAGGTGGGGTTGGCCAGCACCATCACAAAGGTTGTTGCGGTGTCTTTCCACCCTTTGGAGGGGTCGCCGCCACGACTGCGACGCAACTGCACATCGGGACTTTTCAGCAGGATGTTCACTCCAAAGAAGGCCACCACCACTCCGGCGATAATCTTCACCAACACGATGTGGTCGGAGATGAAGGCCGTAATCATCGAGAGCGAAAAGAGAGCGATGATGGAGTAGAGAGTGTCGCACAAGGCCGAGCCAAGTCCCGAGTATATTCCCGAACGGAAACCCTTGTTGAGGTTGCGCTGGAAGCATAGTATCCACGTCGGGCCGGGGGGCAGCGAAGCCACAGCACCCACAATAATTCCACCCATCAATGCCTCCAAAATCATACTCTTTTCGGTCGTTTGTTTGTAGTTAAGACTACAAAGGTAACAAATAAAATCGGAAAAATACCCTCACAATGTGTGGCAACTTTGCGGCCAAAGATTTATATTTGTACAATCAAAGTTGATTTAGCGGACAATCCTGCAAAATAAGAGTGCTATGAACATCACACTAAAACCCCTCCAAAGAGCCCTTCTGGCCCTGTTGAGCATTGTTTTGTTGAGCCTCGGATGGCTGCGAGTAAGTGGCCTGACGCTGCTCGTTGGGCTTGTGCCCCTGCTTCTCATTTCGGCCTCCTACGATGCCTCCCGCCGTTCGTTTTGGCGAATGTTTGGGTGGAGTGCCCTTGTGATGGGTGGCTGGACGGTGGCTACTTGTTGGTGGATTTACTACGCTGCCGCCATTGGAATTGTGGCTGCCACCATCATCGCTATTCTGCTTTTCGGTGGCGTGGTGATGCTCTACCACTACTTCTCCAAGCGAGCCAAACCCTCGCTTGCCTATTTGACTCTTGTGTGTGGTTGGTTGTGGGCCGAGCACTTCTACCTCAATGCCGAGATTTCCTTCCCGTGGCTGGTGCTGGGCAATGGCTTTGCGGGCGATGTGTGGGCAGTGCAGTGGTATGAGTACACGGGCGCACTTGGTGGCTCGCTGTGGGTGCTGCTGGCCAACATTTTCGCCTTTGAGTGGGTGGTTAAGAGGGGCAAAAAGAGGGCTGCTGCTGCACTCGCTGTGGTGATTATTCCAATGGTTGTGTCGCTCATTGTGGGCGGAACCTATCGTCAGGAGGGAGGGCCCTCGGCAACCGTAACGGTGGTGCAACCCAACTTCGACCCCTACACCGAAAAATACACCCTCTCGCCCTCGGCACAGACCTCCACGATGCTGTCGCTTATGGCCGAGGCACCTGCCGATGTGGACTACATCGTTCTGCCCGAAACGGTCATTGGCGATGCGGGCGACAACATCTGGGAGGAGAACATCTTTGGCTCACGCTCGGTGTCGGCCTTTGAGCAGTTTAGGGCCTCTCGCTACCCCGAGGCACAAGTCATCACGGGTGCGATGACCTTCCACCGCTATCCCGACGAGCGTTCGGCAAGCTCCACAGCACGTCGCTCGGGTGCGATGTGGTATGACCGCTACAATGCCGCCCTTGCGCTTGATAGGGACTCCACCCTCAAAGTGAGCCACAAGTCGAAACTTGTGGTGGGTGTGGAGAAGATGCCCTATATGAATCTGCTCAAACCACTCGAAAAACTCATTGTCAACCTGGGTGGCACTACGGGCCAACTCGGTGTGGATAAGTATCGTCGTTCGTTCCTGCTGCGCAACTCCCGCCACCCCTACGGTGTGCAGGCCGCAGCCCCCATTTGCTACGAGTCGGTCTATGGCGAGCACTTCGCAGGCTTCACGGCCGATGGCGCACAGTTGATGATGGTCATCACCAACGATGGTTGGTGGCACGACACCGAAGGCTATCGCCAACACTTCTCCTACTCACGCCTGCGTGCCATCGAAACACGTCGCTGGGTGTGTCGTGCGGCCAACACGGGCATTAGTGGCTTCATCTCGCCCAAGGGAGAGGTGGTGCAAAGCCTCGGTTGGGACCAGCGTGGAACGCTCACACAGCAGGTGCAACCCCAACGTAAAGCCACCTTCTATGCCACTGCCGGCGACTATCTCGGCCGCTTGGGCGGGTATGTTTTCCTGCTCTGTGTGCTCTACTTTGTAAGTTACCGCATAAGGCAGAAAAACCACCTCGTGAAATAACCCCTCTAACACCTCACAACGCAATACAATCTTCTCACACAATGAACTACTCACAAGCCACCCACTTTCTTTTCAACTCCTTCCCCTCCTACCAAAACATCGGCTCGCAGGCCTACAAGGAGGGTATTCAGGGCATAACCGAGATGTGTCGTCTGTTGGGCGACCCGCAGAAGAACTACCTCACCATCCACGTTGCGGGCACCAATGGCAAGGGCTCCGTGTCGCATATGTTGGCCTCGGTGTTGCAACAAGCGGGCTACTGCGTGGGACTCTTCACTTCGCCCCACCTGCTCGACTTTCGTGAGCGCATAAGGGTAAATGGCGAGTGCATCAGCGAGAAGGAGGTTGTTAGGTTTACAAAGGAACATAAGGAGGAGATGGTGTCGCTCGGTCTTTCGTTCTTTGAGATGACAACGGCAATGGCCTTCCACCACTTTGCCCAGAGCGACGTGGAGGTTGCAGTGATAGAGACCGGACTTGGCGGCAGGCTCGACTCCACCAATATAATTACCCCCATCCTTTCGGTCATCACCAACATAGGCCTCGAACATACCGCTATGCTTGGCAGCACCATAGCCGAGATAGCCTTTGAGAAGGCCGGCATTATCAAACCCACGGTGCCGGTGGTTGTGGGCGAGTGGGAGCAGGAGAGTGGTGAGGTCTTTGAACGTATGGCCGAGATGTGTGGCTCGGAGTTGGTCTATGCCGACAGGGAGTGGACGGTGGCGGAGAAGGAGTCCTCGGCAGAGGGCGTGCGCTACACCCTGCAACGTCCCCGTGATGGGCGCACCCAGATTCTCGACCTTGACTTGGAGGGTGGCTACCAACGTAAAAACATCCTCACGGTGCGAACGGCTGTGAGCCTGCTGCGCAACCGCACCCACCTCAATATCTCCACCCGTGCGCTTGTCGAAGGGTTGCGTTGTGTAACAGCCTCTACGGGCCTTATGGGACGTTGGCACAAACTCCACGATGCGCCCCTTGCGGTGTGCGACACGGGCCACAATGCCCACGGACTGGCCGAGGTGGTCAAACAGATTGGCCAGCAGACCTACGACAAACTCTTTGTGGTCATCGGTGTTGTGAGCGACAAGGATGTTGATGCCATTGTGCCACTGATGCCTGTGGATGCCTATTACCTCTTCACTCAATCGAGCGTGCGCCGTGCGATGCCTGCCGAGGAGTTGGCGGAAGTCTTTTTGAGGGAGGGCTTCAAGGGCGAGGTTGTTCCCACGGTTGCGGAGGCCTACCAGCGTGCCCTCGAATTGGCTTCGGCCGATGATATGATATTTGTGGGCGGGAGCACGTTTGTTGTGTCAGACCTTATAAAAACCGATTATCTCGGGTAGATTTTGCACCGCACTTCAATAGGTGGCCTCCTCATTTGCGTCAGCAAACTGCGGGGCCACCTTTTCGTTTGGCACAAAATTTCCTTCGAGCAAATCAGTTTTTGTTGCTTTCGGACCTTTGAAGGCACTCCGACCAAAATAGATAAAACACGGGTGGCGAATTCGCCACCCGTGCCACAATCACCTTGTTGCTGAGATTGTTGTTTCCTATTTGCCTTTTGGCATATTAGGCTTGCCGCCCTTGCCATTCTTCTTGTGCGCCTTGCGCATTGCCTGCTGTGCCTTCATCTTCTCGGTCTGCTTTTTCTCCAACTCATAGACACGCTGAATCTGGCGGGGGTTGAGGTATTTGCGGAATTCGCCATAGTATTTCTCCCTGATATCCACAATCTTACGGCTGGTGGTAAACTGCATCTTTATTTGCTCTTCCACTTGTTGCTCGGTCATATCCTTGCGAGCCACCTTGGGGCTTGCCTCTTTCTTTGCCTTGTTGGCGGTGCGAATCTCTGCACGATAGTCGCAGAAGGTCTTCACGAACTTCTCGGTGGTGGCATCGTCAAAGCCCAGATTCATTGCAATATCCTTGGCCTGAATGGTGGCCACCTGCTCGGGTGTCATCTTGGGCTTCTTGGGTGCGGACTTCTGCTCCTGTGCATAGGCGGAGGTGCAGAGTGCGAGGGCCAGAGTGGCGAGTGCGAGGGTTTTCAAAATCTGTTTCATAACGGGTTTGTTTTATGGGGTTAATAAAATGTTTGCGGTGTGCCTACTCAAAGTCGGCAAGGAAGACATCGTGAGTGTAGCTTGCCACCAGCGAGTTGCACTGCTCGTCGGTCAGCTGGGCCAACATCTGGTCGAAAGAGCCCTCCGAGGTGCGGACCGGCAGGGTGGCCACAACGGCAATCGCCACCGATGCAGCCACGGCTGCTACCCATAGTGCCACAGTGCCCCCACGAAGGGTGTGGCCCTTGCGTGGACGGTTGGCTATGCGGGCCATAATCTCGGCCTGCTGCCCCTCGAAAAACCCCTCTGGGGTGGTGTAGGGCAGTCGCTTGCCAATGTTGTCTATCTCCTTAAACTCTCTCATTGTTCTTATAGGTTTGCAATCAAAAACTCCTTAATGCTCTTCTTTGCCAAGTGGTAGTTGGCTTTGGCTGCCGAGGGCCTACACCCGACAATGGTGGCCACCTCTTCGTAGTCCAACTCGTCGTAGTAGCAGAGGTTGAAGACCAACTGCTGCTTGCGTGGCAGGCGAGAGATGGCCCTCTGTAACACCACCGCCTCAATGTCGCCATAGTTGATGTGTGGCTCCTGCTGTGGGGTTACGTCCCCGCTGTCGAGTAGCAGTGCGCCCCTGCGCTTGTTGCGTCCCAACCACCTGAGGGCCTCGTTGGTGGCAATGCGATAGACCCACGTTGTGAGCGACGATTGCCCTCGGAATTTGGGCAACCCCTCGTATATCCTCACAAAGACCTCCTGTGTGATATCCTCGGTGTCGAGGTGGCTGACCACAAGTCTGCGAATGTGCCAATAGAGGGGCTGTTGGAAACGCTCCAACAGAAGCCCGAAACCCTCTTGTGGGTTGCGGTCGAAGGCCTCCAATATCTCTTTGTCGCAGTGAGTTGTCATTCTCGGTGGGTTGTGTTTGTTTGTATAGACCTCGCTTTGGTGCAAAAGTAAAAAAAGGAGATAAAAAAAACCACATCGCGTCCGATGTGGTTTTTCTTTGTGGGGTTACGAGCGGGTGGCCTTGCCACCATCAAACCCTCTCGAATCAACCGTTAGTCTCTCGACTATTTGTTGCGCAACTCGTCCGAAACGGTGAGTTTCTTACGGCCTTTTGCACGACGGGCTGCCAAAACCTTGCGGCCATTTACGGTAGCCATACGAGCACGGAAACCGTGCTTGTTGATTCTTTTCCTCTTGGAAGGTTGATAAGTCCTTTTCATAGCGCTATTTAATGTTTATCGGTTTTTTCCTATTCAGTATATTCCGAATTTCGGACTGCAAAGATACGAATAAAATTGAGAATTGAAAATTGAGAATTGAAAATTATTTGATTTTTTTCTTTTTGAGAAAGGTGCAGTGAGTGTTTTGTTGTGGATAATATACTCATTATCAATACGCTGTGTTTGGATTGTGCGTAAATCGACCTTTTGTTAAAAATTATCTATTTTTTGCCATTTTAGGGGTTGCGGGTGGGTGTGGGGCACATTGTAGCCACCCCTGCTCGGCGAGGCCGCCGAGCGCAATTTCGACCACCCCTGTCGTAGGGGAGGAGGACATACCCCTCCGGCCGTTGGCCACCTCCCCTAACTTAGGGGAGGGGTGGTTGTGGGAAGGCACGGGTTGCAAAAATGTAACCCGTGAAAAAGGAGAAAATTTTCCATTTTCAATTTTCCATTTTCAATTTCACAAGTCGCTCGTTGGTTGATAAAACCACGGGTTACATTTTTGTAACCCGTGGTTTTTTACTATCGCCGTGCGTAGATGACCTTTTTGGTGTCGAAAAACTCCTCCTCGAAGAGGTCGCTGATGTTGTGGACATCGCAGCGCAGGCGGGCCACACCGAGTTCTTCGGCCAAGTCGCCACCCTTCAAGATGAGCATTCCGTTGGGTAGCGAGCCACGTTGCCCCACTCTCAACTTGGGTAGTGCCCACCCTTTGAGCGTCTTCATATCCGTAACTGCACGGCTCACAACATAGTCAAACTCGCCCTTCACGGCCTCGATGCGTGCGTTGATGGGGGTTACATTCGTAAGCCCCAGAGCCGAGGCCACCTCCCTCACAACCGTAATTTTCTTGCCGATGCTATCCACTGCCGTAAACTCCACCTCGGGGAACAGTATGGCCAGCGGAATGGTGGGGAAACCTCCACCACAACCAATGTCGCACACCTTGGCCCCCGCCTCGAAGCAGCACACCTTGGCGATGGCCAGCGAATGGAGCACGTGGCGCACATACAACTCGTCGATGTCCTTGCGGGACACCACGTTAATCTTTGCGTTCCACTCCTCATAGAGCGCACCCAGCGCATCAAACCTGCGCTGTTGCTCCTCGGTGAGGGTAAAATATTTGCTGATAATTTCCGGTTGCATATAATATTTTAGTCTAACGTCCAACGTCTAATGTCTAACGTCGATTTTCAATTTTCAATTTTCAATTTTCCATTTTTTTGCGATTTCCTCGGCCACTCTTGTACCGTCGAGGGCTGCCGAGATGATACCTCCCGCATAGCCTGCGCCCTCGCCCGTGGGGTAGAGGTTGCCCACCTCGGGGTGGCAGAGGGTATCCCTATCCCTCGGTATGCGCACGGGTGTTGAGGTGCGTGATTCCACACCTATAATCTGCGCCTGATTGGTAACAAAGCCCTTCATCTTGTGGCCAAACGACTTGAAGCCACCACGCAACGACTCGGCAATGAACTCCGGCAACCATTCGTCGCCACTCCCCACCACCGCCTTGGGCAGGTAGGATGTGCGTGGCAAATCAAAGGACCTACGGCGAGCCACAAAGTCAGCCAGCCTTTGGGCAGGTGCCGTGCCTCCGCCACCAACTAACGAGGCTGCGTGTCGCTCCACCTGCTGTCGGAATTTCAGTCCGGCCAGCACGCCCCACTCCTCGTGTAGGTGTGCAAAGTCCTCGGGCCTTACCTCTGTAACAATGCCCGCATTGGCCCACCTCGACGACCTTGCCGAGGCACTCATACCATTGACCACACACTCCTCAAAGGAGGTCATTGCAGGAACAATCACTCCACCGGGGCACATACAGAACGAATAGACACCCCTCCCATTTACTTGCGAGGTCAGGGTGTAGGCCGCTGCCGGCAACCACTCCCTCATATCGCTCGAATGGTACTGTATGCGGTCAATGAGTTCCTGCGGGTGCTCCACCCTCACACCCATAGCCCACGGCTTGGCTTCGAGCAAAACGCCCTTGGAGTGCAACATTTCATATATGTCGTCGGCCGAGTGTCCCGTGGCCAGCACCACAGCAGCACCCTCAATCAACTCCTCGCCGCACCACACGCCCACGGCCCTGCCACCTCTTATCTCGATGTCGGTAACTTTGCGCTCAAAGAGTATCTGTCCGCCCGCACGGATAATGGTGTGGCGCACCTGCTCGATGATTTTGGGCAGTCGGTCGGTGCCTATGTGTGGGTGTGCTTCGTAGAGAATCTCGGGCGAGGCTCCGTGGAACACAAGTGTTTGGAGCGCACGATTGTAGTCGCCACGCTTCTTGGAACGAGTGAAGAGCTTGCCATCGCTGAACGTGCCTGCGCCACCCTCGCCAAAGGCGTAGTTGGACTCTCCGTCCACCTTCACGCCACGATGTATCTGGGTTATATCTCTGCGCCTGTCGGCCACGTTGCGCCCACGCTCCAAGATGATGGGCCTGAGGCCCAGCTCAATCATTCGCAGTGCGGCAAACAGCCCCGCAGGGCCGCCACCCACAATAACAATCTCCGTTTTGCCGTTTACATCGGGGTAGTCGAAGTGTACCTCCTGTGGCTTCTCGTCCCCGTCGAGGAATATCTCCACCGTGAGGAGCACTCGGGGTGTTTGGTGTCGTGCATCCACCGAACGCTTCACAACCCTCGCCAGGGCAACCTGCTCACGGCGCACTCCAAGGGTGCGCACAGCGATTGCGAGCCACCCCTCGGTGGAGGCGGCCTGCTTGGGCGAGAGTGTTAAATTTAATGTTTTCGGCACGAAGTGTGAGTATTTTCGGCAAAAATAACTAAATTTGTGCAATATCCATCAAACCAAATGCGTAAACTCGTAATCATACCCACTTATAACGAGCGTGAGAACGTGGAGGCTATGCTCTCTACTGTGCTCTCGCTCGACGGCAATTTCTCGGTGCTTGTTGTCGATGACGGCTCGCCCGATGGCACTGCCGAGATTGTAAAACAGGTCAAAACAACCTCGCCCGAGCGTGTGTTCCTGCTCGAAAGGGAGGGTAAACTCGGACTCGGCACGGCCTATATTGCGGGCTTCCGCTGGGCGTTGGAGAGGGGCTATGAGGCTCTCTTTGAGATGGATTGCGACTTCTCGCACAACCCCAGTGATTTGTTGCGTATGGTCGCCACGCTCGAAGAGGGCGAGGCCGATGTGGTTGTGGGGTCGAGGTATGTGAAGGGTGTGAATGTGGTCGATTGGCCTATGCGCCGACTGCTGCTCTCCTATTGTGCCTCACGCTATGTGAAGTGCGTTACCCGTATGCCCGTGAGGGATGCCACGGCGGGCTTTGTGGGCTACCGTGCGGAGGTGCTGCAAACCATCAACCTCGACGAGGTGAGGATGAAGGGCTATGGCTTCCAGATTGAGATGAAATATACGGCTTGGCGTTTGGGCTTCCGCATCAAGGAGTTGTCGATTATTTTCAGGGACCGCACAGCCGGCACTTCCAAAATGAGTGGCTCCATCTTTGGCGAGGCCTTCTGGGGTGTTATGGGCCTGCGCTTGCGACGAATAAGAAAAGCCTAACGGCAACCCACCTTTCCCCTAAGGCCCTTAGGGTCCCTAGGGTCCCTAGGGTCCTTAGAGTCCTTAGGGTCCTTAAAGCCCCTATTACCCCTATTGCCCCTATTACCCCTATTACCCCTATCTATCCCAGAGGCCCCAGAAGACCCAGAAGGCCCAGCCAGCACTGGGACTACTGGGACTACTGGGACAACTGGGAAGTTGTCAGTTATCAGTTGTCAGTTATCAGTCGCCATAAGCACCCCTTATGGGGTCATAAAAATTTCCGATTTGACTTTTGTGTAGGGTGGTATTATCTTTGTAACAACAAACACAGTTTGATGAAACACAAACAAAATAATAACGCTTAAAAACCCCTTACAACTATGAAATTCTACAAATGTAACAAGTGCGGCAATGTGGTCCTCGCAGCCGTTGATTCGGGTGTGGTACCCTTCTGCTGTGGAGAGAAGATGGAAGAACTCGTGGCAAACACTGTGGATGCAAGCACCGAGAAGCACGTTCCCGTGGTGGAGAAGATTGACGACTGCAAGTTGCGTATTCAGGTGGGTAGCGTGGAGCACCCGATGCTTCCCGAGCACCACATCGCATTCATCTATGTTGAGTTCGCCAGCGGTGGTGGCCGACTGATTAACTTGAAGGACAAGCCCTGCGCCGAGGTGTGCGTGTGTGGCGAGAAGGTGGTGGCCGTCTATGAGTACTGCAACCTCCACGGCCTCTGGAAAACGGAGCTGTAAGTGTTCAGCATTCAGCATTCTGCCGAGAATATCCTGAACCTTGTCTGTCTGCCGACCAAGAGGCAACAAAAAAAGGAACCCACGTCTGGGTTCCTTTTTTCTTGCTTGTGCAGCGGAAATAGGTTGACTATTTCTCTTTGGCAACGTAGCGTTTCTCTTTGATACGAGCCTTCTTACCGGTGAGGTTGCGCAAGTAGTAGATACGAGCACGACGTACAACACCCACTTTGTTCACCTCAATCGACTCGATGTGGGGCGAGTAGAGGGGGAAGATACGCTCTACACCAACACCATTGGAAATTTTGCGGATGGTAAACATCTTGGTAACACCACGACCTTTGATCTGAATTACCACGCCACGGAAGCTCTGAACACGCTCCTTATTACCCTCGATGATTTTGTACGATACGGTAATAGTGTCGCCAGCTTTGAACGAGGGAACCTCTTTGGGTGCCCACATTGCCTCTTCTGCAATTTTGATTAAGTTATCCATTTTTTATAACCGGTTAAAAAGTTAAGGTAGGGAATATTACGGACTCCTGTGTTCTCATAAGAGATTCCGCTACCGATTCAGCGTGCAAAAGTACAAATAAAATTGAAAATTGAAAATTGAAAATTGAAAATTTATTTCGAATTTGCGACTACAAAAACTCTAATGCGCACTAAATCAATGCCTTAACCCTCAAAAAACATACCTAATTTTTTGCACTATTTTTCTGTGTGGACACTCCATTTTGGCGTGTGATTTGCATTTGCTGCGGGGTAAATCAATTTGAGTTTTATGACTATGAAACGAGTTTTCTTTGTTTTGGCCGTGGCTTTTGTGGCTGTGGCCTGTGGGGAGCGCAAGGGTAAAACGGAGGCCCCGGCTCCACTCCTTACGGTTGAGGTGGCAAGGGCCATCAGCGAGCCGGTGGTGATACCTATGCGTTTCCAGAGCCTCATCTACTCCAACTACGATGCAACCATCCAGCCACGCACACAGGGCTACCTACTCACCAAAGAGTTCTCCAAGGGTATGCCCGTGCGCAAGGGCCAAACGCTCTTTACCATCGATGCTGCCGAGGTGCGCTTGGCGGTGGAGGCCAACCGTTCGGCCCTCTCCTCGGCAAAGGTAGCCCTTGCCGAGGCCACCAACAACTATCGTCGTGCAGTGCCCCTGGCGGCCATTGATGCCATCTCCCAAAGTTCGCTCGACCAATACAAGGCCGCCTATGCTGCGGCACAAGCAAAGGTGGAGTCGGCACAAGCAGAGCTCGACAACTCCCTCTTGGAGTTGAGCTACGCCACTGTCAAATCGCCCATCGACGGCATCATCGACGACACCGGAGCCACCATTGGCGATTGGGTTGGACAAGGCACGGCCTATTCCACCCTCGCCACTGTGTCCAACACCGAGCAGGTGGGGGTCCACCTCCAAATACCCTTTGCCCGCTACCTGCAACTGCGAGGCGAGGGCAGGGAAGGTGAGCCCTCCTACGACAACCGAGGACTCTTCTCCGACATCTCGCTCATCCTCTCCGATGGCAGCGAGTACCCCTACAAGGGCACCTATGGCTACACCGAGCGCAATGCCGGCGACCAGACGGGCACCATTATCATCGTGGCCAACTTTCCCAATCCTCGCCGTGAGCTCAAAGTGGGCCAGACGGCAACGGTGGTGGCCAACGTAGGCTCGCCCCAAGGGGTGGTTTTGGTGCCCCAGAGGGCTGTTTCGCAGAGGCTTGGCACGGCAGGTGTGTGGGTGGTGGCTT
Organism: Tidjanibacter sp.; assembly: GCA_045614965.1. Lineage (GTDB taxonomy): Bacteria > Bacteroidota > Bacteroidia > Bacteroidales > Rikenellaceae > Tidjanibacter. The sequence continues at coordinate 49,252 of JAZLDY010000045.1, read as the reverse complement.
CGGACAACTCTGTGAGTTACCGCCTTGTAACGCTTGGTAGCACCTTTGGCGATATGTGGGTTGTGGAGAGTGGGCTCTCGGGTGGCGAGGTGGTCGTTACGGGAGGCACCCAAAAACTGCGCTCCGGCCAGAAGGTAAAAACCCAGTTCAAATCCTAAAACAGACGCTCTCTTATGGAAAAGTTTTTCATCCGTAGGCCAATCTTTGCCATTGTCATCAGCATTGTCATTGTCCTCTTTGGTCTGCTCTCGCTGCGCACCCTGCCCATAGAGCAATACCCCGACATCACCCCTCCCGTGGTGGAGGTGGATGCAACCTATGTGGGTGCCGATGCGACGGTGGTGAGCGATGCGGTGGCAACGCCCATTGCCGAGAATGTGATGGGTGTGAGCCAGATGCTCTATATGCAGACCACCTCGGCCAACGACGGCTCAATGAGTCTGCAAATACTCTTTGACGTGGGCTCCAACCCCGATTTTGACGAGGTCTTTGTGCAAAACAGGGTGTCGTCGGCCACCTCACTATTGCCTGCCGAAGTGGCACAGCAGGGCGTTACCACCCAGAAGTCCCAGACGGGTTTCCTGTTGGTCTATTCGCTCTACTCCGATGGCCGCTACGATGGGGCCTTCCTCTCCAACTATGCCTATGTCAACCTGCGCAACGAACTGCTCAAAATCGACGGAGTGGGTAAGGTGCAGGTAATGGGTGCGGGTAAATACTCGATGAGGGTGTGGGTAAACCCCGAGCGTATGGCTCTCTTTGGGGTGAGTGTGAGCGACATCGCCTCGGCCATAGAGTCGCAAGCCACCACCTTCGCAGCAGGAAAACTCGGTGCCGAGCCACTTGCCGAAGAGGTCGATTTCACCTACACCATAACCACCCCTCCCGCCCTGAATACTCCCGAAGAGTATGAGAACATCATCGTCAAAGAACTCCCCAACGGACAAACCCTCCGACTTGGCCAGATAGCCCGCCTCGAACTCGGGTGCCAAAACTACGGCGTTCTCTCCGACTTTGGGGGTAATCCGGCCGCTATGTTGGTGGTCTATCAGACTCCCGGCAGTAATGCTATGGAGGTGGGCAGTAGGGTGAAGGCTGCGATGGCCTCGCTCGAAGAGAAGTACCCGGAGGGTATCTCCACGGCAACGGTGGTGGATGCAACGGAGACAATCGAGGAGGGTGTGAGGGAGATTTTCCTCACAATGCTCTTCACGCTGCTGTTGGTTGTTGTGGTCATTTTCCTCTTTTTGCAGGATGGGCGTGCTATGCTCATCCCACTCATTGCCGTACCCGTATCTATTATAGGTGCCTTTGCGGTCTTTCCTCTGTTGGGTTTTTCCATCAACATCATCTCGCTGTTGGGTCTTGTGCTGGCCATCGGCTTGGTGGTTGACGATGCCATTGTGGTTGTTGAGGCGGCTCAGGTGGGCATCGAAAGCGGACTTTCGCCACGCAAGGCAACCACCGAGGCTATGCGCAGGGTGGCCTCGCCCATCATCGCCACCACCATCGTACTGCTTGCCGTGTTTATCCCCTCGGCACTCACGGAGGGCATTACCGGCAGGCTCTTCCAGCAGTTTGCCATTGGCATATCCACCTCGGTTGTCATCTCGGCATTCAACGCCCTGACTCTCTCGCCTGCCCTGTGCAGCCTGATGTTGAAGGCGGGTAAGCCACGAGCCACAAAGGGGCTCTATGGTACATTCAATAGGTGGTTTGACCGCACGTCGGATAACTATTTGCGGAGTTCAGAGGTGTGGGTGCGCCACTCGTTGCGCTCGATAGTGTTGGTTCTCATCACGGGCGGAGCAACTCTGTGGCTTTTCCACTCACTCCCTACGGGTTTTCTCACCTCCGAGGACCAAGGCTATCTGATGGTGTCGGTAAGCCTGCCCGATGCCGCCTCGGTGGAGCGCACAGAGGAGGCTATGAGAGCCGCACAGAGGGCCATTGGCAAGATTGAGGGTGTGAGATATGTGGCCACCACTGCGGGCTTCGACCTCCTTTCGGGCGTGGCCTCCACCAACAAGGGTGTGATTTTTGTGGCCCTTCAACCATACTCCAAGCGCAAAGCCTCGGCCTCCGAGATTGCCGACCAAATCAACGCCGGGCTCTATGTGGGCGTGCCCGATGGCGAGTTCTATGCCTTTGAGCCACCATCCATTCCGGGGTTGGGCGTAACCTCCGGCCTCACGTTTGTACTCCAAAACAGGGGTAGTGATGATGTGGGCTACTTGGCCGAGCAGACCGAACGGTTTATGGATAAGATGAGGGCCCTTCCGGAGATTGCATCCGTGAGCACCCCCTTCAATGCCGAAGTGCCCCAACGCCGTGTGGAGATAAACGAGGAGCTGGCACTCCAACAAGGGGTGTCGCTCGAAGAGTTGCGCACCACACTATCCACCTTCCTTGGTGGTACCTATGTGGGCAACTTCAACCGCTTTGGGCAACTCTACCAGACCTACATTCAGGCCGAGAGTTCCTATCGTAGGGATGAGAGCGATTTGGCCCTCTACTATGTGAGTAACTCTCGTGGCGAGAGTGTTCCGGTGAGTGGTTTTGTGTCCTTGAAGGATACGGTGGGTGTGGAGTTCCTTACCCAATTCAACCTCTACGATGCCATTGCAGTAAACGCCTCGCCCAAGGCGGGAATCTCTACGGGTACCGCTATGGAAGCCCTCGAACGGCTTGCCTCGGAGGAGTTGCCCGACGATGTAACCCTTGCGTGGAGTGGGGTCTCCTATCAGGAGGCCAAGGCGGGCAATAGCGCAAGTGCCTATCTGTTGGCGGTGGTGTTTGTCTTCTTGGCCCTTGCGGCACTCTACAATAGTTGGTCGCTGCCGATAAGTGTGCTGTTGGGTGTGCCGTTGGCCATCTTTGGAGCAATGCTGTTCCTGTGGCTCGGCCACTTGGCAAACCCCATATTTATCGACAACATCTTTGCACGCATCTCGCTCATTATGCTCATCGGCATTTCGGCCAAAAACGCCATCCTCATTGTGGAGTATGCCGACCGCATCTTCATCGAAGAGGAGCGCACCCTGGGCGAGGCGGCACTTGGTGCTGCACGACTCCGCCTGCGACCAATCCTTATGACGGCCTTTGCATTCATCATCGGTGTATTGCCCCTTGTGTTTGCTTCGGGAGCCTATTCGGAGGCTCGCAACATTGTGGGAGTGTCGCTGGTGGGTGGTATGTTGGTGGCAACCCTGCTCGGCATCTTTGTCTATCCGTCGCTCTACTACCTTGTGGGGCGTGTGGCCAGGTTTGAACGCCGTCGTGAAAAAATCAAACAAGAATCAAAGTTATGAAACGCTCTTTTTTGGATAAACTATTGCCCCTTGTGGCAGCGATAATAGTGGGTGTAGTGGCCGTTGGGTGTGCTGTAACGCCTCCCACCATTGAGCCGGTGGCCACCCCCGATGAGTATATCTTTGCCCAGAGGGGCGACACCACAATAGTTGTGGGTGTGGGTTGGTGGGAGATTTTTGGCGACACCACACTCAACCGCCTTGTGGCACTCGCCGTGGAGAACAATACCGACGTGAGGGTGGCCGCATCGAGGCTTCTGCAAGCCCACTCGTCGTTGGCTGCCACCAAGGCCTCCCTGCTGCCCTCGTTGGGGTTGAGTGTGGGGGCGCAAGGCACCTATGCAGCCAACTCCGAGGGGCGCAAAGTCATAGGCCAACAATACTCCATTCTGCCATCCGTATCGTGGGAGGCGAACTTGTTTGGTGGCATTAGTGGTGCTACGGAGGCGGCCCGAGCCGAACTGTTGGCCACCGAGTGGGGCTACCGTGCCACAATGTTGGCTCTGCAAGCCGAGGTTGCCGAGAGTTATTTCGCTTGGTTGCAGTATGTGCGCAGCGAGGAGATTTGTCGCCGAAGTTTGGCCCTGCGTGAGGAGTCGCAAGCGAGGGTGGACTCGCTCTACTACTACGGCTTTGCCTCCGGCTCCGACCGACAGCAGGCCCGTGCCCTCACAGCCACCATCGCTGCCGACATCCAATCCTACCGCCGAGCCAAGGAGCAGACAAACCTTTCGCTATGCACCCTCATAGGCATACCGCCCACACAACTTGCCCCTCCGCCCCACTCGAAGGAGTGTGAACACTCCCTTGCGGCCAACCTCGATGGGCTCTACTGTGGCCATCTCACCGCTGCGCCACTACCTGTGTCGGTGGCAGCAGGACTGCCCAGCACCCTCTTGGAGCGCAGGCCCGATGTGATGGAGGCGTTCTATAATGTGGAGGTGGCGGCAGCCAAAACCAAGGTGGCCCACGCCCAACGACTACCTTCCATTTCGCTCACAGGCGAGGGTGGGGTGCTGGCCTACTCGCTCAAAGGACTCACCGCCCATAACCCCTTCTATTGGCTCGCTGCGGCCAACATCACACAGCCGCTGTTCCAATTCGGACGGCTCAAACGTGAGGAGGAGATTGCGGTGGAGGCGTGGCGACAGGCTTCGCTCAACTACCGCCAGAGTGTTGTTGGTGCGCTTGCCGATGTGGAGAATGCGCTTGTGGCCATCGACACCTACAACGGGCAGGTGGCCGAAAATCTTCTCCTCTTGGAGGCCGATGCCAAGGTGCAACAGATGACCGCTGCGCTGCAACGGGATGGTATGGTGAGCTATTTCAACTATGTGGATGCCGAGTATGACCTCTACTCCGCACAACTGAACTATATCGCCCTGCTGGCCGACCAACTCACTGCCTATGTGTCGCTCTACAAGGCCCTCGGCGGAGGGTGGTAAACATACCGTCAACCGTCAACCGTCAACCGACGACCGTCGGTCTGGGACTTCTGGGGCCTCTGGGCCATCTGGGAGTGGTGGGGTCTGTCGTCTTGCCACGACTGCCACAGGCAGGCGGTTGGCATCTACCGCTCTTGTAATGTCAACCGACGACCGACAAAAACTCATTACATTTTGAAAATTTGTGCTATCTTTGCACAAAGAACAAAACAAGTAGAGAGGATGAAACGACCCGTAATATTCATAAGCAACGACGATGGTTATCGTGCCAAAGGTTTCAACGCCATTGTGGAGTGTGCAGCGCAGTTTGGCGACGTTATAGCCGTGGCCCCCAACGACACACAGTCGGGCAAGGCACACGCAATCACAATGTATGACCCACTCTACCTCACCCTGCACCGCAACGAGGAACACATCAAGGTCTATTCGTGCAATGGTACCCCCGTGGACTGTGTGAAGATGGCCTACGATTGGTTGTTGCCCAAGTTGGGCGTGGAGCCCTCGTTGAACATCAGCGGTATCAACCACGGCAGCAATGCCGCAATCAATGTGCTCTACTCGGGCACTATGGGTGCCGCTATCGAGGCAAGCTTCTACGGAGCACCCTCCATCGGACTCTCGCTCGACGACCACAACCCCGATGCCGACTTTGATGCCACCATCGAGTTTGCCAAAAAACTCATCCCTGCAATGTTGGGGGTAATCACCACCGAGCCCTTGTGCCTCAATGTCAACGTGCCCATTGCACGCCCCGAGGAGATTAAGGGCCACCGCATCTGTCGCCAGACGAGGGGTTTCTGGAAGGAGGAGTTCTTCTGCCAGCAGGACCCTCGTGGGCGTGATTATTTTTGGCTTACGGGTAGTTTCTGCAACCACGAGCCCGAGGCAGAGGACACCGACGAGTGGGCACTCAAAAATAACTACATTGCCGTTGTCCCCATCAAGGTTGACCTAACGGACTACACCCGCATCGAACAACTCAAAGGGTTGTTTTAGACGACGACCTTCAACCGTCAACCGTCAACCGACGACCGACGACCGATAACTGCAAGAAAACTCCCGGGTAACTTTTTCGTTACCCGAGAGTTTTTTTGTTATTAGCCGTTAGCCTTTTTTTTTGGGGGGGGGAGATTAGGGAATTTAGGGAGATTAGTGAGGTTAGGGATAATACATTTGCTATTCTTTAACCTCCTTAATATCCTTACGCTCCCTTAATTGACAGAGGTGTCAACCATCTTGCCCTCGGCCTTGCCCTCCATTTCTATTTGCATCTCCACCATCGTTACGGCTGCCTTTGCGAGCAACACCCCGTCGGGGTAGGAGGTGGTGGTTACGATGGGCATATTCCAATCGAGGACAATGTCGGTGAGTCCTTCGAGTGCAGCAGTCAGCACAGCGGGGTGTTCTTCGTGTGGCAGGAACACCAGCACCGCATCTACGCTGGTGAGTTCGGCAAAACACTTGGCGGCCAAAACGGTTTCGGACGTGCCTGGCACGGTGCGATACTCCACCTCACCTTCCACCTCAGTCAGCCGCCTGAGGGTGTGCTCGGCAACGGAGGACTGCTCTCCACGCCCCTCCACAATCACAAATCCGAATTTCATAGCCGTCATAGCTTGTGTGTTTTTGTTTTGGCAAATATAGCGTTTTTGCACCAAAAATAAAAAAAAGTTCGCAGGTGTCGTTTCCGATACCTGCGAACAAAACTGACTACTTACATTCGAGAGCCTATTTCAGGCGGCCGATGTAGGTGTCGATATCACGAGCCTCCAACGAAGTGTAGAACTCGTCGGCAATGCGCTGGTAGGCCTCCAATGCAGCAGCGGTGTTGCCCAACTGCTCCTCGGCCAAGCCGAGTTTCTTCAAATAAACGGGGGCAGTCAGCGAGTTGTCGCTTGCCTTCACTGCCTTGCGGTAGAGGGCTGCTGCCTTCTTGAAGTTGCCACCGTTGGCGTAAACATCACCCTGCAAACCTGCGTTCTGTGCGTTCACAATCTCTGCGGGAGCACCCTTGGCTGCACGATATTTGCGGAGATATTTCAGAGCATTCTCGCTGTCGCCGAGTTTGAGGTAGGAAACACCTGCGTAGTGAGCAGCAAGCGAGCCCTGGGAAGTGGTTGCGTAGTTCTCAACAACCTCCACAAAGCCTGCGTTGTTGCCATCGCCATCGAGAGCAACCTGCCACTGCTCGGCGTTGAAGTTCTGAATTGCTGCAAACATCTCTGCCGAAGCCTTCTCTGCACGGGGCTGTGCGATGAGATATTTGTTGGCGAAATAGCCGCCAATGATTACGAAAACTGCAACGAGTACCCACACGATGAGCTTCTCGTTCTTCTCAAAAAACTGTTCGGTTTTGCTCACTGCCTCGGTTACTACCTCCTCGTGAGTAATCTCCTGATTCTTTTTAGTTGCCATAGATTTTATTGTTTTTATATTTGTTTCCTCTTTGGGTTCGAACCACAAAAGTAAATCTTTTTGTGTAAAAATCGCAGAGAGTGGCGATTTTTTTTCTCTATTCGTGCAAAATTGCTACCTTTGAGCCAAGCAAAAAGGAGAAAAATGCGTTTAGGAAGACTTTCGATACTCAATTTCAAGAACATCACAGAGGGTGAGATTTCTCCCTGCGAGGGTATCAACTGCATTGTTGGCAGCAATGGTGCGGGCAAGACCAATGTGGTCGATGCTATCCACTACCTCTCGATGAGCAAGAGTTCGCTCTCCCACACCGACGGGCAGAGCGTGCGCCACGGTGAGGAGTTTTTTATGCTCTCGGGCGACTATTTTGCCGACAGCGGTAGGGCTGTGGGTGTTACTTGTGGTTTTGGCAAAGGCAAGGGCAAGACGCTCAAATTTTGTGGCAAGGAGTATGAACGCTTGGCCGACCACATCGGAGCCGTTCCGGTGGTTATGGTGTCGCCTGCCGATGGTGCTCTGGTGAGCGACTCGGCCGACGAGAGGCGCAGGTGGCTCAACGCATTCATCTCCCAACTCGACCACCCATATCTCGACAACACAATGCGTTACAACCGTGTGTTGGCCGAGCGCAACACCCTCCTCAAACAGGGCGAATACCTCCTCCCCGAACTGCTCGACGTGTTGGATGAGAGGCTTGCCGACTTGGGTGAGAAGGTGGCTGCAACCCGCAGGGATGTTGTTGGTCGTCTGGCCCCATTGGTGGAAAAATACTATGCTTTCATTGCCGATGACCACGAGCCCGTGGAGTTGACCTATCGTTCCGACCTCAACGAGAGGCCCTTCTTGGAGGTGTTGCAGAGCGTGCGACAAAAGGATGTGGTGTGTGGGTTTACCAACTCGGGTGTCCACAGGGACGATGTGGTTATGAAGATTGGCGGCTATCCCCTCCGTAAGTATGGCTCGCAGGGGCAGCAAAAGTCCTTCCTTTTGGCCCTCAAATTGGCCCAATACACCCTTTTGTATGAACGCTTGGGCGAGCGACCTCTGCTCCTTCTCGACGATCTCTTCGACAAACTCGACGAGAGGCGATTGTCGAGGCTTATGGAACTGACAGCGGGCGGCGACTTTGGGCAGATATTCATCACCGACTGCAACCGAGAACGACTGATTTCGGTGCTGAAAAACAACGGTTTACCATTCCGCCTGTGGGATGTTGCCGAGGGCGAGATTGTCCAAACCGAGTTGCCCGAATAGGCATCGCTGATAGTTAAACCAATACCACTCCGATACCCCAATGAGAAGATGCAGGCCTATGTTGCTCGGCGAACTTTGGAGCAACTTCAAGAGCGAACACCCCGAGATTGAGCGCAGGATTACCGAGGGCTCCATTCCGGACGTGTGGGCTCGTGTGGCGGGCGAGCGTATAGCCTCGGCCACGCAGGTCAACTTTGTGCGTGGGGTGCTCTATGTGAAGGTGGGGCCGAGTATGTTGCGCCACGAGATTTTCATCAACAGGGAGAACTTCCGCTTCGAGATGAACTCCATTTTGGGCAGTGAACTTATTGGCACAATCATCGTGAAGTAGAGAAGAGAATATAAGATGTAAACACAAAGGCCGAGAGCGCATTGCTCTCGGCCTTTGTGTTTTGCTTGTTGTGTAGAGGGGGATACTACTCAAAGTCCCCCTCTCTTAAATCACTAAAAATTCTTGCGGATGCTGATGGCGTTAAGCACGGGAGTACCTCTCTTGGGAACAAACTCCACAACGATACCCTCATTGCCCTTGACATCCACCTCAAAACGCTCCACCATAGGAGTATAGACACCCACCTGGGCCATAATGTCGAAGTCGGAGAGTACCTTCACGCCATTGATTACCACGTCGAACACCCTCTCTTCGCCCTCGCTACTGATGGCCTCGTTGCCGAGGTTGTAGATGGAGGCTTTCACCTTGCCCGACAGCTCGGCAAAGTGGAGATATACGGAGTAGTTACCTGCGGGCATATCGGCACGGAATGCCTCCAAACCGGCCCTCTGTGTTTGGTACATAGGGTCGCAATCGGTTTGGTTGATGGCTGCGGCGGCTGCGGGTTGTGAGCCGTGGTTTGAACGCTGACGAGCCTGCTCGCCACCGATGTAGCCCCACGAGCCCTCGGTGTAGGCTTGCTCGGGAATCCAAGTTATGCCCGTGCGAGGCTCTTCGAAATAGCGGTTGCTACCGAGCAACACATTGAGCCTTTCGGGAGCCTTCTGCTCCACCACCTCAAACTCCACAGTGTAGCGGTCTTTGGCCTTGGCGGTGAGTGCTTCGAGCGAGTTTTGGCCATCCACGAAGGGGATCTCAAAGATGGCGTGGTAGTTTTCCACCTTCTTGGTGCCGAGCGACTGGCCATTGTGGAGAAGTTCCACGGTGGGCTGGTTGGTATAGACCTTGATGCGCTGGGTGGACACACCTTTGCTGGTTTCGGCACCTGCACGTTTGCTCCACGCCTTGTTGCCGATGTGCACTACGGGAGTGCTGTTGAGTACCGACTTGTAGTAGTAGAAGACGTCTTTGTGCTGGCGGTCATAGGTGTTCAGACCTTTGAGATTGGTGTGTGGAATGGCATCGCCACGGCTTTCGGAGCCAAAGTCGTTGAGGTTCCACACATTGCCCGAGGCGATAAAGTTGCGATTCATAATCTCCGGCAGATAGTGCTCGTGGTAGAGTTCGGAGTAGTCGAGCGTGTAGTCGAACCTCTCGGACACGGACGAGTGGAGCCTGCTGTCGGCATCGGCACCATACTCGCTGACGGTGAGAATCTTGTCGGGGAATAGTTTGTGCAACTCGTCAAGAGCCTTGCCGAAGTCCTCAAACTTGCCGCTATACCAACCCAAATAGATGTTCCAGCCGAGCATTTGTGGAACGGCTGCTATGCCACTTTCGATGTAACGCTTGGGGGCGTGGTGGCAGGGCAGCAGGGTGTAGCGTGTGGGGTCGAGTGTGCGCAATATATCATCCACCTGCTGTGCAAGCCCCGTCAGATAGGGGAAGTATTCGTTTTTGAGCCACTCCTTGTCGGTGGAGGGGTGGCGGAGCTGAATTTCGTTCATATAGGCCCAGATGAAGACCGAGGGAGAGTTGAAGTTCTGATAGACCATCTCCTTGGTCATTTGGAGAGTGCTGTTGGTGAAGCCCTCGGAGATGGTTACTGCATTAACAAGGGGAATCTCCACCGAGGTAACAATGCCGAGCCTGTCGCAGGCCTCCATAATCCTTTCGTGCTGTGGGTAGTGCGACACACGCAACGAGTTACCACCCATCTCTTTGAGCAACTCCACGTCGGCGGTGTGCCTTGCGTCGGTGAGGGCATTTGCAAGTCCGGGGTAGTCTTGGTGGCGGTTGGTGCCTATGAGTTTAACGTGGCGGCCATTGAGGATGAGGCCCTCGTTGGGGCAGAAGGAGAAGGAGCGCACACCGAAACGGTCGCTCACGCAGTCGATGACCTGCTTGTCAACCACAAGTGAAGCCCTGGCGATGTAGAGGTTGGGAGTCTCAACGTCCCAGAGTTTGGGTTGCTTCAACTCAAAGGCGATGCGCTCGGAGTGGTTTGTGGTGGAGGCTTTGAACTTAACCTTGCGGCTCTTGGTGGCAACCACCTTGCCCTCGTTGTCCACCAACTCAACAACCACTTCGGCCTTCTGTTTGGCCTCGCTCGACAAGAGAACCTCCACCTCAACGATAGCCTTCTCGGCACTCACTTCGGGGGTGCGGACAAACAGACCCTTGGTGGCATAGAAGGTGGTCGAAATGTGTGTTTTGGGCGTTACGATAAGTTCTACATTGCGGTATAAGCCACCATAGAAGGTGAAGTCGGCCGAGAGTGGCCCGATGTCGTCATTGTGCGAGTTGTCAACCTTGATGGCTATGGTGTTGTTGCCGCTGTGGAGTTGTGCGGTGATGTCGCTACTGAAAGCAAGATAGCCGCCAATGTGTGTGGCTACAAGTGTGCCATTCACAAAAACCTCGGCATATTGGTTTGCGGCACCAATGCGTAGGGTGTACTGCTTGTCCTCTTCTTTGTTGATGTTGAGGGTTTTGCGATACCAACCAACGGTGCGGGCATAGCCGTCCACGTCGTCGAAGGTGTCCTCGGTGTTCCACGAGTGGGGGAGGGAGAGTTGCTGCCAGCCATTGTCGTCAAAGCCTACGGCTGAGGCGTTGTCGGTTGTGAGGGCAAAACGCCATCCGGAGTCGATGGTGCGCACCACACGAGCTGCGCTTGCACTGCCAAAGATGCTTAGGGTGGCTACGAGTGCCACGAGCAGATGTTTGAGTGTGTGTTTCATATCTGATAAATAAAAAAGGTTAGTCGTGATTGGTATGATAACTACATCAACAGTTTCCCAACAAGTATATACAATGTTTACTAATTACTAATTGCTCTTTTTTTTAGAACACCTCCGAGAGGATGCGTAGCGATTGGAGGTTGGGGATGGTGTCGAGATGGTAGCCGAAGTGGGCCAGAAGGCTCTCTATGAACTCCTTGCGTTGCACTCGGGACAGCCTTACACTGCCCAATTCCGATGGGCTAATCTCCATAAGGGTTGCCAGCAGGCGGCTGTTGTCGGCATTGAAAAAGAGGCCGCTACGGGGTGGGGTGGTGGTGAAGGAGCCATTCTCGATGTCAAACACAGCCCCCTCGCTATATTCGTCCGCAGGGAAGAATCCCAAAAAGCGACTCAGCCCCACCATAAACCACAAGTGGAAATTAAACACTCCCTCTTCCATCTCGTCCAACGCCACCACCGAGTTATATACATATTCAAACAGGGGCGAGTCGGGCTCCACCTCACGCACAATCTTGTAGAGCAGTTCGGCCATAAAGAGTGCCACCGTGCTCTTGCGCACATCGAAGGGTATGCTTTGGAGAGGCCTTGCGAGGGTGGCCTCCTTCACTCGGTCAATCTGTGTGTGGCTGCTTTCGAGAGCCATAATGTCCACCAAAAACATAGGTTGAAAGAGGGCGCTCTTACCACCCTTTCCACGTCCGCCCTTGCCAATGCCCTGCACCATAAAGCTCTTCCTGCCGGCCACATCGGTCAGCAGGTGGGCCACCATAGACGATTCGCCATATTTTATGGTGTTGAGCACTATGCCTCGGGCTTTGTATTGTTTCATCGGACAGAGGGGTCTGTGGGGCGTTTATGCTTGGGAACTATCTTTTTGCTTGGGGGCCGACTTGCACCACTTGGCAATGCCACACGCTTCGCACTTGGGCTTGCGTGCGGTGCAAACATAGCGTCCGTGGAGTATTAGCCAATGGTGGGCAATGGGGAGTAGGTGTTTGGGAAAACCCTCTTCGAGTTGCGCTTCGGCTTGGAGGGGAGTCTTGGCACCAATGGTTAGGCCGATGCGTCGTGATACACGAAAGACGTGGGTGTCAACGGGCATTACCTCCCTGCCAAACAGCACCGCAGCCACCACATTGGCGGTCTTGCGCCCCACACCCGGCAGGCGTTCCAACTCCTCCACGGTGTCGGGCACCACACCACCGAACTCCTCGGTGAGCATACGGGCCATACGGGCAAGGTTTTTGGCCTTGTTGTTGGGATAGGATATGCTCTTGATGTAGGGATAAATCTCCTCGGCCTCCACCTCGGCCATTGCTTGGGCTGTGGGGAAACGCTCAAAGAGGGTGGGGGTTGTGAGGTTCACTCGTTTGTCGGTACACTGCGCCGAGAGCATCACTGCCACCACAAGCTCATAGGGCGAACGGAAGTTGAGTTCGCTCTCTGCCACCGGCATAGCCTCCGAAAAATAGTCCACAAGGCCCTTGTATCTCTCCTCTCTCCTCATAGTTTGGTGTTGTATATAAAGGTATCCCTACACGACCTCCAACTTGGCATACTTACCCAGCAGAGTTTTTGGACCTACTGTGGGATTCTCAAAATTAACACTAATCTTAACATCGGTGGCCAACATCTCCACCTCTACTACGGTGCCCAATCCAAAGCGTGCGTGGCGCACCCTCTGGCCTGCCGAATAGGACGATGGGGTTGCCGATGGGGTGGTTGTTGCGTTATCCTCGCCGCCCTGCACTACACGTCTTTCGCCCACACTCCTCATTGTGGCAAGGTTGGGACGAGAGGGTTGGGGTTGGCGTTGTTGGTATTGCTGCACAGGCGAGGGGCGGCTTTGGAACTCTCGTTTCTCCACCACCGTGCGCCCCGTGCGTGCATCAAAGCGACGTTTGAGTGTTTCGATTTGGTTGCGAGCCTCACGCCCCTTCTCTTCCTCCTCGTCTTCGAGGGCAAAGTGCAACTCCACATACTTGGGGTCTATCTCCTTGATGAAGCGGCTGGGGCGACAAAACTCCGTCTGGCCCCACTTAAACCTCGTTTGCGCAAAGGTTATGGTGGCGCACTTCTTGGCCCTTGTGAGTGCCACATAAAAGAGCCTGCGCTCCTCTTCGAGTTGGTCGGGTGAGGCTATTGAGATGATGTTCGGGAAGAGGTTCTCCTCCAAACCCACGATGAATATGTGGTCAAATTCGAGGCCCTTGGAGGCGTGGATGGTCATCAGCGTAACGTGATTCTTGTTGCCACCCTCTTTGTCCTCGTCCATATCGGTCAGTAGCGACACGTTCTGCAACCACTCCTCAATGGTAGGCTCCGTTATCTCCTCCTTTGCCGCCACCTCAATCATCTGTTGGCGGTAGTTCTGCATAGAGTTAAGCAGCTCCTCGATGTTTTGCAGTGCGCTCTCGTTTTCGGGCGAGGGGTTGAGTTTGTAGGAGGAGAGAATGCCCGAACGTGTGGCCACCTCCAAACCAAACTCATAGAGGCTCTTTTCGCTGCGGGCGAGCGAGAGTTCTGCTATCAACTTGCGGAAGTCGAGCAGTCGCTTGCTTACGGCCGACAACTCCGCCTCCGAAGAGCCCGTGAGCACCTCCCAGATGCTCACACCCTTCTCTGTGGCCACAGCACGAAGTTTGCCTATGGTAACATCGCCAATGCCTCGTGCGGGGTAGTTGATGATGCGCAACAGCGAGTCGTTATCCCTGGGGTTGGCAATGGTCTTGAAATATGCCATCAGGTCTTTGACCTCCTTGCGGTCATAGAAGGAGTGGCCTCCATAGATGCGATAGGGGATGTCCCTCTTGCGCAGGGCCTCCTCAATGGGGCGGCTCTGGGCGTTGGTGCGGTAGAGTACCGCAATGCGCCCCCAATCTTCCGAGCCCTCGCTACGGTAGGCCGAGCGCACACCATCGGCAACAATCTGGGCCTCTTCGCCATCGGTGTAGGCCTTGTAGATATCTATCTTGCTACCTATGCTATTTTCCGAAAAGACGTGCTTTTTGAGCCTGTGTTGGTTGTGCTCGATGACACTGTTGGCCGCCTCCACGATGGTCTGTGTGGAGCGATAGTTTTGTTCGAGCTTGTAGATTTTTGCCGAGGGGAAATCTCGCTGGAAGCGGAGGATGTTCTCAATCTTCGCACCTCGGAACGAGTAAATACTCTGGGCATCGTCGCCCACCACACAAATCTTGGCTGTGCCCTCGGCCAACTTCTTGATAATCAAATACTGCGCAGCGTTGGTGTCTTGGTACTCGTCAACGAGAACATAGGTAAATCTTTTGCGATAGTTTTCGAGAATGTCGGGGCGATCACGGAAGAGGATATTGGTGTTCAAAAGGAGGTCGTCGAAGTCCATTGCGTTGTTCTCCTTGCAACGTGCGCAGTACCTCTTGTAGATTTGGTAGAACTGCGGCTGTCGGCGACGCTTGTCCTCCTCCATAAGCGTTGGGTTGCTCTCGTAGGCGGCAGCCGTTACGAGGTTGTTTTTGGCGAGCGATATGCGTGAGCGCACCTCACGAGGCTTATAGACTTCGTCGCTGAGTTGCATCTCCTTGATGATGTTCTTGATGATGGTGTCGCTCTGTGAGGTGTCGTAGATTGTGAACGATGGCTGGTAGCCAATGCTCTCGGCCTCGTTGGAGAGGATGCGCATAAACACCGAGTGGAAGGTGCCCATCCAGATATAGCGGCTCCTTTCGCCCACCATAGCCTCAATACGCTCCCTCATCTCCTTGGCTGCCTTGTTGGTAAATGTGAGTGCCATAATGGACCACGGGGCAACGCCCTGCTCAATCATCCACGCAATACGGCACGTCAGCACACGGGTTTTGCCCGAGCCGGCACCCGCCACGATGAGCGATGGGTGTTCGTAGTTCACCACCGCCTGCTCTTGGGCCTCGTTGAGCCCCTGCAATATTTTGATTTCGTTCTCTGTCATTCCCTCCAAAGAGTGTTCTATCCCCTCGTTAATTTTGAATTTTGAATTTTGAATTTTGAATTTCCACCACCTTCATCTTGCTGTTGTCATCATAGATGAACAAGGCCCTGATGTTGTTCTCCTCGGCCACCTCCACACTGCGCTCCAAGCCGAGCGTGATGAACATTGTGGCGTAGGCATCCGCAAGTGCACAACTCTCGGCCAACACGGTGGCAGAGAGAAGATTGCTTGTTGTGGCGGTGCCCGTGCGGGGGTCTATGATGTGGGTGTATTTGTTGCCAAGGCTGTCGGTACGGAAATTGCGATAGTTACCACTCGTGGCCATACCCACATTGCTCACTCTCAACACCTTTGTTACGTGCTCGCCCGTGAGCGAGAAGTTGCCCTCAAAGGGGGTTTCAACCCCCACACCCCACGGCTTGCCGTAGGCGTTGGTGCCACGACAAAATATCTCACCGCCGATGTCCACGAGGTAGTCGCCCACCCCCTCGCTCTCCACCAAGCGTGCGACCATATCCACCGTTGCACCCTTGGCTATGGAGTTGAGGTCTATCTGCACCCTGGGGTCGGCCTTCACGATGCGCCCATCCTTGACGGACAGTTTCTCGTAGCCCACAAACTGCAACAGCGAATCGACGTTGACCTCAAAGTTGGCCCTCTTGCCCGCAAAACCAAAGGCCTCCACGAGGGGTTTTACGGTGATGTCGTAGGCTCCGTCGGAGAGTTCGCTCACCCCGTGGGCGAGATTTATGCAATAAGTGATGCACTCGTCGGCGGTGTCGGTCTCGCCACGATTGATGCGGCTCAATAGCGACTCCCTGTCGAAGATGCTCATCGAACGGTTGATGGCCCCAAAGAGGGAGTCGAGCCGTGCGGGGAAAGCCTCCGAGAGAGTGCCTTTGACGGTGATTTGATAGAATGTGCCGAGGGCTTCGCCACGCAGTGTGGTGGTGGGTGCGGGGGTGGCCTCGGCCCGACGATTGCAGTCGAAGACGAGCAGAGCAACCAGCACTATGCACGCCACTATGGGTATGATGATATTTGTTTGTTTCATACCACAAAGGTAGGTAATAAGAATTGAAAATGGAAAATTGACAAAATAAAATTTTGTCTAAAATGCTCTCGCTCGGCATAGCCCACAAGTGGCCTCTGCTCTCGCTTACTCGCATTTGCGAAAATGGAAAATTTGTCGGTCGTCGGTCGTCGGTCGTCGACCGACATTTCCTAATAGTCCCAGTGGGCCTGGTTAGGCTGGTTAGGCTGGTTAGGCTGGGGCATCTGGGGCATCTGGGGCGGCTGGGAGAGATAGGGGTGATAGGGAGTTTAGGGAGGTTAGGGAGTTTAAGGAATTGCAAGGCCATCTCCCTAAGTTCCCTAAGTTCCTTAACCTCCCTAATTTCCCTTTCTGCTCTTCCTGCCCTTTCTGCCCTTTCGGTTGGAGAAGCGTGCGGTTGGATGGTGTAAAAGTGTTAGAAAAGTGGCCATAAATCACTAAAAATCAAAAAATTTTGAATTTTGAATTTTGAATTTTGAATTTTATGCGTACTTTTGCGCACGCTTTGGCGAGATTTGATAAGGCAAATTCGTCGTAAAGTGGAACAATAACAAAAAATTTTTAGCACAATGAGTTATTTGGATGCAGAGAAAAAGCAGGAGCTTTTCGGCCAGTACGGTGCTTCGAAAGTGGATACCGGTTCGCCTGAGAGCCAGGTAGCACTTTTTACCTACCGTATCAACCACCTTACCGAGCACATGAAACAGAACCGCCACGACTACGGCACACAGCGTGCCTTGCTTCGTTTGGTAGGTAAACGTCGTAAGTTGCTCGATTACCTCAAACGAGTAGATATTGAGCGTTACAGGGCTATTATCAAAGCTCTCGGTATCCGCAAATAATCGCTCGGAGAAAGGAAAAGTAACAGCAAAGGCAATGTTCCAAAAGTGGGGCTTGCCTTTGCTTTACGTTAAGCGGGTGCCTTTTTTGGGGTGTTTTTGGGTGCCGAATCGGAGCCGAAAGAGAGGGTTACATTATATGTAAAGTCGGAGTTTTTCCGAGCCCGAATGTCGCTAAAAAGAGCTCGCTTTTGAAGAGAAAAACCAATTGGATGAAAACAATAAACGAAAACAGTAAGATGTTGTACAACGAAGTAAAGAAGGTTATCCGCCTCGATGAGGAGCGTGAGATTACCATTTCGACCGGCAAGTATGCCAAACAAGCCGACGGTTCGGTTATCGTTCAGCAGGGCGACACTATGTTGCTCGCAACCGTTTGCGCCGCAAAAGATGTTAAAGATGATTGCGACTTTATGCCCCTCTCGGTTGAGTACCGTGAGAAATACGCAGCGGCAGGTCGCTACCCCGGTGGCTTCCTCAAACGTGAGGCAAGGCCCAGCGACAGTGAGATTTTGGTTTCGAGGCTCATCGACCGTGCATTGCGCCCCTTGTTCCCCTCGAACTACCACGCCGAGGTGTTTGTTAACGTAACCCTCATTTCGGCAGCAAAAGATATTCAGCCCGATGCACTCGCAGGTTTGGCTGCTTCGGCTGCACTTGCAGTGTCGGACATCCCCTTTGAGTGTCCCATCTCGGAGGTTAGGGTTGCAAGGGTGAATGGCGAGTTGATGATCAACCCCACCTTTGAGCAGAACGCAGAGGCTGACATCGACCTGATGGTTGGTGCAACCTACGACAATATCCTTATGGTTGAGGGTGAGATGAAAGAAGTGAGCGAGGCCGAGATGTTGGAGGCTATCAAGTTTGCTCACGATGCCATCAAACCCCAGTGCTTGGCACAGATTGAGTTGGCCAAAGAGCTCGGTAAGGATGTCAAGAGGGAGTATTGCCACGAGGTAAACGACGAGGAGTTGAAGGCAAAGGTTGTTGCCGAGACCTACGACAAGGCATACGCAATCGCTACCAGCGGCACCGCTAAACACGAGCGTAGCGAGGCTTTCGAGGCTTTGGAGGCTGAGTTCTGCGAGCAGTTCACCGAGGAGGAGTTGGCAGAGAAGAAGGGTATGATTCACCGCTACTTCCACGACGAGGTTATGAAGAAAGCAATGCGTAATATGATTCTCGACGAGGGTAAGCGTCTGGATGGCCGTAAGACCGACGAGATTCGCCCCATCTGGTGCGAGGTTGGCGTATTGCCCTGCGCTCACGGTTCGGCTGTCTTCACCCGTGGTGAGACCCAGTCGATGACCACCGTAACCCTCGGTACCAAGCTCGACGAGAAGATGATTGACGAGGTGCTCACTCAGGGTAGCGAGCAGTTTGTTCTGCACTACAACTTCCCTCCCTTCTCGACCGGCGAGGCAAGGCCTGCACGTGGTCTTTCCCGTAGGGAGATTGGCCACGGTAACTTGGCTTGGAGGGCTCTCAAACCTATGGTTCCCGTTGGCGAGGAGAACCCCTATGCTGTGAGGGTAGTGAGCGACATTTTGGAGTCGAACGGTTCGTCGTCGATGGCAACCGTGTGTGCCGGTACTCTGGCTCTTATGGACTCCGGTTTGAAGATTAAGAAACCCGTGTCGGGTATCGCAATGGGTCTTATCTCGGAGGGCGAGAGGTATGCTATCCTTTCGGATATCCTCGGCGATGAGGACCACTTGGGCGATATGGACTTCAAGGTTACCGGTACTGCCGACGGTATCACCGCAACCCAGATGGATATCAAGGTTGACGGTCTGTCGTATGAGGTGCTGGCCAAGGCTTTGGAGCAGGCTCGTCAGGGCAGGTTGCACATCCTCGGCAAACTCACCGAGTGCATTGCAGAGCCCAGGGAGGACTTCCGTCCCTTCGTGCCCCGCATCGTTCAGATTATCATTCCCCAGGACAGCATTGGTGCTGTTATTGGCAAGGGTGGCGAGACCATTCAGGATATTCAGAAGACTACCAACACTACCATCACCATCACCGAGAAGGATGGCAAGGGTATTGTTGACATCTTCGGTACCGACAAGGATGGTATGGATGCAGCACTTGCACGCATCAATGGCATCGTAGCCGTACCCGAGGTTGGCGAGGTTTACAACGGTAAGATTCGCTCGATTGTTGCCTTTGGTGCATTTATTGAGATTCTTCCCGGCAAGGACGCTCTGTTGCACATCTCGGAGATTGACTACAAACGCTTCGAGACAATGGAGGAGACCGGCCTGAAAGAGGGCGATATGTTGGAGGTTAAACTCATTGGTTCGGACCCCAAGACCGGTAAACTGAAACTGTCGAGGAAGGTGCTGTTGCCCAAACCCGAGGGTTATGTTGAGCCCGAGGAGAGGCCCGCACGCCCCAAAGGTGATCGCAGGAACGACCACCGTGGTCCCCGCAAAGAGGGTAAAAAGTAGCATTTTGCGCTGATTTTTTGCACAAAAGTTGTGTAGAATAAAATTTCTTTTTACTTTTGTTAGTCGTAGTGGTGTAAATCTGGCATTAGCCGAGGTGCGCCACTGCGATTGTAAGGGCCCCGATGGGTGCTTAAAGAGCTGAAAATTTGAGCAATAACAGATAAAAAACAATAACTTTTAACACACAAATTACTATGAAAAATTTTGCAAAAGTAGGTCTTGTGCTTTCGTTGGCTGCCGTATTGGTGGGTTGTAGCGAGTGCTACGAGAAGATGCAGAAGAAGCAGGACCAGATTCAGGTAACTTGCGTTCCCGAGGTTCTTACCCTCAAAGGTTCGAACGTAACTGCTGACATCACTGTTAGCTTCCCTGAGAACTACTTCAACAAAGAGACCATCTTGAAGATTACTCCCGTGTTGGCGTATGAGGGTGGTGAGGTTGCAGGTACTCCCAAATTTGTACAGGGTGAGGATGTTGTAGGCAACTACGCAGTAATCAGCCGCTTCGAGGGTGGTTCCTACAATCAGAACGTAGTGTTCCCCTTGAACAAAGCCGTTGTTGGTACTCTCGAACTCCGCATCGAGGCTAAGTGCTTCGACGATTGCAAGGAGACCGCTGACTTTGTTCCCGTTGCAACTATCGCTGCTGCAAAGGGTGTTAGCGCAATCCAGAACCTTGCAAAAGGTATCGGTCAGGCCGCTGCACAGGATGCTAACGACAACAACATCAATGGCAACATTGTAAACGCCGGCAACAATGGTACCTACACCTTGTTGGAGGCTAACTTCCAGCGTAGCTCGACCACCACTGCTGAGGCTGAGATTCACTACCTCATCAACAGCTCGGTTGTTCGCAAGGCACAGCTCAAACAGGAGTCTATCGCTCTGTTCAAAGAGTTCGTTGCTGCCAACTCGACCGCTGACCGTGTAACCCTCGGTAAGGTTTACGCAAGTGGTTACGCTTCGCCCGATGGTCCCGAGAAATTCAACGATAAACTCTCGGCTCAGCGTAGCAAAACCGGCCACAAGGCTATGGCAAAACAGCTCAAAGGCATCGAGGGCTTGACCTACGAAATCGCTTCCTATGGCGAGGACTGGGATGGCTTCAAGACCTTGGTTCAGAACTCCAACATCGAGGACAAAGACCTCATTCTCAATGTTCTCGAAATGTATCAGTCGCCCGTTGAGCGTGATCAGGAGATTCAGAATATGACCGCAGTGTTCAAAGTGTTGGCTGAGGAGGTTCTTCCCCAGTTGCGCCGCACCCGCTTCACCGTTGATGCAACCTACGCAGGTTTGACCGACGAGGAGATTTTGGCTGCTGCTGTCGCTGGTGATACCAAACTCGACGTTGAGCACATGCTCTACGCTGCTACCCTCACCAACGATGTTGATGCTAAACTCGCTATCTATGAGTTGGCTGCAAACACCTATGGTGATGCTCGTGCATACAACAACGCTGCTGCAATGCAGGCATACAAGGGTGATGTTAAGGCTGCACAGGCTTCGTTGGAGAAGGCTGCAAAGGTTGCCGAGGGTTGCGAGGTTATCGTAAACAACCAGGCTGCTGCCGCACTTGCTACTGGTGACATCGAGGCTGCAAAGAAACTTCTTGCTAACGTACAGAGCGAGGCTGCTAAGGCTCACCTTGGCGCAATCGCTTTGGCAGAGGGTAACTATCAGGAGGCTAAGGCTAACCTGACCGGTTACAACTTGGCAGTTGCAGAGTTGTGCGACAACAACATCGCTGCTGCTAAGGCTGCTATCGCAGAGGTTAAGGGTGCAGATGCAGACTACCTCCGTGCTATCATCGCTAACCGTGAGGGTAACACCGCTGAGGCTACCAAGTATCTCAACGCTGCTATCGCTGCTAAGCCCGAGTTGAAGGCTCAGGCTGCTAACGACATCGAGTTGGCAGGTCTTATCTAATAGACCACAAAACGGATATACACACAAGTAGTTGTGTGTGATGGACAAGGCATCCCGTTTGGGGTGCCTTGTTTGCTTTGTGTGCCCTTGGGGAGGGTTTTGTGTTTTTTAGGCGTAGGATTTGCTGTGATATGAGAAAAAATTTGTATCTTGCAGAGCATTATCACAACAAGAAAAACGTAATATATAATATATAGGTATATGGAATATAGCAAAATGTTGGCCGAGTATGGCCCCGCAATGAGCGAACAAGAGGTTGCAGCATTTGTTGCCGAGTGTCGCCAGAAATCGGTGCGTAACCAAAACGCAGAGGTCTATAAACTCTGTTATAGCACCATCGACCTCACCACCCTTACCGAAAAGGACTCGGTGGAGTCGGTGGGAAAGTTTGTGAAGAAGGCTGTTGATTTCAACACCCACTTCCCCAACATCCCCAATGTGGCTTCGATTTGCGTGTTCCCCCTCTTTGTTGACACCGTAGGTCTGGGCGTTGAGGGCACCGACATTGGTGTTACGAGTGTGGCCGCAGGCTTCCCTGCATCGCAGACTTTTGTTGAGGTTAAGATGTTGGAGGTGTCGATGGCCGTTGAGAATGGTGCCGATGAGATTGACGTGGTGATTAACGTGGGCCAGATGTTGGAGGGCGACTACGAGCCTATGACCAACGAGATTGCTATGTTGCGTGAGGAGGCTGGCGAGGATACCGTCTTTAAGGTGATTATCGAGAGTGGCGCATTGCAGACCCCCGAATTGATTCGTAAGGCTTCGCTGTTGTCGATGTTTGCCGGTGCCGACTTTGTTAAGACCTCCACGGGTAAGATTCCCGTTGCGGCCACTCCCGAGGCGGCAGTGGTGATGTGTACCGCCATCCGTGATTACTACGAGAAGACGGGCCGTAAGGTGGGCTTCAAGGCTGCGGGTGGTATTCGCTCGGCCGAGGAGGCTGCATTGTTCTACACCATCGTCGAGGAGATTTTGGGTAAGGAGTGGTGCACTCCTGCGTTGTGGCGCATCGGCGCAAGTTCCTTGGCTAATGGTTTGATTTCGGCGATAGAGGGTAAGGAGATTAAGTACTTCTAAAAAAAACGCAGATTGCGAAAAAAACGCAGATTGCGGGTGAATTTTGCACCAAAATTCAGAGAGCGAGTTCCTCACCTACGTTGGTAGGCTGCGGACTCGCTCCTTCTTTTGGCACAAAATTCCCCTCGCACTTTGCGTTTTTTTGTGGTGGTCTGTTCGTCTTGCCACGACTGCCGTAGGCAGGCGGTTGGCATCTACCGCTTTTTCAATGTCAATCGACGGTTGGGGCCACTGGGTCATCTGGGAGGATAATGGCCTTAGAGTCCTTAGGGACCTTAGGGAGTGTAGTGAGTTTAGGGAGCACCACGACCACTCCTCCCCTAAGTTAGGGGAGGTGCCGAAGGCGGAGAGGTATGTTTTACAAAACAGCCTGTGGTTGCTGTGGACAAAAAAGTAGTGGCTTGCAAACATTTGCAAGCCACTACTTTTGTTGGTAAAAACGAGTTTTACTACTCGGCAATGATGATATAGTAGTTCTTTTTGCCCTTCTGTACGAGGAGGTATTTGCCGGCGATGAGGTGCTCGGCACCCACAACCATATAGGGGTCAACAACCTTCTCCTTATTGAGCGACACGCCACCACCCTGGATGAGTTTACGCAGTTCGCCCTTCGAGGGGAAGATGTTGCTCTTCTCGGCGCACAGAGAGAGGAAATCTACACCTGTGGTCAATTCCTCGGCCGACACTTTGAATTGGGGCACGCCCTCAAACACCTGCAAGAAGGTCTGCTCGTCGATGGTGTGGAGAGCCTCCGCAGCATTGGCACCAAAGAGGATACCGCTGGCAGCCACCGCCTTCTCATACTCCTCCTCGGAGTGAATCATACAAGTAACCTCCTTGGCGAGTCGCTTTTGGAGTTTGCGCTCGTGGGGTGCCTCCTCGTGCTCGGCGATGAGAGTCTCCACAGTCTGGCGGTCCAGCAGGGTGAAGATGCGGATATAGCTCTTGGCATCCTCGTCGCTCACATTGAGCCAGAATTGGTAGAACTTATAGGGCGAGGTATATTTGGGCGAGAGCCACACGTTACCACTCTCGGTCTTACCAAACTTGGTACCATCGGCCTTCTTGATGAGGGGGCAGGTGAGTGCATAGGCATCGTCCTTGCCGAGTTTACGACGGATAAGCTCGGTGCCGGTGGTGATGTTGCCCCACTGGTCGCTACCACCGAGTTGCAACTTACAGCCGTGAGCCTCGTAGAGGTGGAAGAAGTCGTAGCCCTGCACGAGCTGGTAGGTGAACTCCGTGAACGACATACCTTCGCCCTCGCCATTGAAGCGTTTCTTCACAGAGTCTTTGGCCATCATATAGTTTACGGTGATGTGCTTGCCGATATCACGAATGAAGGCAAGGAACGAAAAGTCCTTCATCCAATCGTAGTTGTTGACCATAACAGCAGCGTTGGGAGCATCGCTGTCGAAGTCGATAAGTTTGGAGAGTTGCTGTTTGATACACTCCTGGTTGTGGCGCAGGGTGGCCTCGTCCAAGAGGTTGCGCTCCTGCGACTTACCCGAGGGGTCGCCAATCATACCCGTAGCACCACCCACCAGAGCGATGGGTTTGTGGCCACACCTTTGGAGGTGTTTGAGAATCATCACACCCACCAGGTGGCCGATGTGGAGCGAGTCGGCAGTGGGGTCAATACCCAGGTAGGCCGTGGTCATCTCCTTGTTGAGTTGTTCCTCTGTGCCGGGCATCATATCGTGTACCATGCCCCTCCATTTGAGTTCTTCTACAAAATTCATCTTCTACTTTGTTATTCTGTGTTAAATTGTTTCTAAATCGGTGGTGGTTGCCCCTCCCATTCTATTCGATATTCAGGTCGAGTTCCTTGATGAGGTTGAGCAACTCGGGGTTTTCTTTTGTGAGGAATTTTACTTTGTCCTCCATTTTGACGGGCAAAGCGGAAGCCTTCTCCTTGGTTACGTCAATGTTGAGAACGATGCCACCCTCGATACCACAGGTGCGTTGTAGGACGGTGGTAATCTCGGGACTATGGCGCAGGATATCCTCACGCAACATATCGGTCATCACGGTTGCCGAAATGGTGTGCCCACTCACCTTCATACCCTTTAAGGCGTAGGAGAGTCGGGGAAATTGGGTCGCCAACTCGCTCATAAACTCCTCCCTGCCGGCGGTGATTTTGCTCTCCGTTTCGGGGTCGTAATAGGTTATGGTTGGCTCCTCGTCGCCTGCTTGGGGCGCAGTACCGTTCATTATGGCCGCAATGGAGCCGCCTCCGAAGATGGACTTGCGGGGTGCGCTTGCTGCGCTCGGCTGTGTGGTGGCCACGCTTTGGGGGGCGGCAGTAACACTTGGTTGGGTGGGTTGTGTCGCTACGTTCGGCTGTGGGTTCGCCATTGCCTGCGGTGCCACGGTAGCCTGCGGAGCCACACTCGGTTGCGGTGCCTGCTGTGGTGCAACGGGCTGTGCTACACTTTGTTGCGATGCTTGCTGTGATGCAGGCGTGCTCTCCTTAATCAGTGGAGGGAGCGAGGGGGCGGTTACATCAGGGCTTTTTTTTTGCTCCAAGCCACACAACTTCATCAGGCCCAACTCCACGTGGAGCCTCTGGTTTGTAGCAGTGCGGAAGCCGCCATCGAGCGCACCCAGCAACGAAATGCCTGCAAACAAGAACTGCACGTCGCACACGGCACTCTGCTGTTTGTATCGCTCCAACACCGACCCCGTGGTTTCGAGCAGGGGGAGTGTGCTGGGGTCTTTACACATCAGCAGATCTCTGAAATGGCTTGCGAGTCCCGACATAAAGGTCTGGCCCGAGAAGCCCTTTTTCAGCACATCGTCAAACAACAACAGCGCACTTTTGTAGTCGCCGGCGAGGATGTGCTGGGTAATGCCGAAATATGTGTCGTAGTCGAGTACGTTGAGCGTTGCGGCCACCTCTTTGAACGAGAGGTTACCACCGCAGAACGACACAGCCTTGTCGAACATCGAGAGTGCATCCCTCATACCACCATCGGCCTTGCGAGCAATCAGGTGGAGCGACTCGTCGTCGTATGCCACACCCTCCTTACCTGCGATGTATTTGAGGTAACTCACCGTGTCCTCAATGCGTATGCGGTTGAAGTCGTAGATTTGACAACGTGAGAGGATGGTGGGAATAATCTTGTGTTTCTCGGTGGTGGCGAGGATGAAGATAGCGTGGTGTGGTGGCTCTTCGAGGGTTTTGAGGAAGGCGTTGAAAGCCGCCTGCGAGAGCATATGTACCTCGTCGATGATATAGACACTATACTGTCCCACCTGGGGCGGAACCCTCACTTGGTCTGTGAGGTCCCTGATGTTCTCCACCGAGTTGTTGGAAGCGGCATCGAGCTCGTGAATCGAAAAGCTCCTGCCCTCGTTGAAACTCCTGCACGACTCGCACTCGCCGCAGGCATCGCCCTCGGCGGTGGGGTTCAAGCAGTTGATGGTCTTGGCGAAGATTCGTGCACAGGTGGTCTTGCCCACACCCCTGGGGCCACAGAAAAGGTAGGCGTGGGCCAACTGGCCACGAGATATGGCGTTTTTGAGAGTGTCGGTAATGTGGCTCTGTCCGATGACCGATTCGAAGGTCATTGGGCGATACTTGCGAGCCGAAACAATAAAGTTGCTATCCATCGTTGATTTTCCTTGTGAGGTATAACCTCACAAAGATACCGATAAAAATTGAAAATTGAAAATTGAAAATTGAAAATTAGCCGTCGGCCGTCGGCCGTCGGTTGGTGGTTGGCGGTTGACGTTTTGCCATTAGGCAAAAACCGTGTGTTCGAGGAGGATTTTTAGGCCGATGAGGATGAGGATGAAACCGCCCGCAAGTTCGGCCTTCGACTTATAGCGTGCGCCAAACACACCACCAATCTTCACGCCCACAACCGAGAGGGCAAAGGTTGTGATGCCAATGGACGTGGCTGCACCCCAAATATCCACATTCAGAAAGGCAAAGCCCACACCCACCGCCAGCGCATCGATACTCGTGGCCACCGCCATAGGGAACATTTTCTTTGCCGAAATGGGGTTGCTGTTGCCGCAGCACTCACACTCCTCCTCGTCCTTCTCAAACGACTCCTTAATCATATTGGCACCAATGAGGGCCAGCAGGGCAAATGCAACCCAATGGTCAACACTCTCGATGGTGTGGCTGAAAGAGGTGCCTATGAAGTAGCCCACTATGGGCATAAGTGCCTGAAAACCACCAAACCACAGGCCCACAATGGCGCACTTTCCGAAGGTCGCTTTGGGCATAGCAAGCCCCTTGCAAATGGCCACCGAGAAGGCATCCATCGAAAGCCCCACAGCAATCAGCAGGAGTGTCAAAAAGTCCATAGTTTCTTCGCAGTTGGAGTGTGAAAAATGAGGTTACTCTTAAAACGAAGTTCGGTGGGTCTTATTGTCCCACCGAACCATTATGCATTGTCCTACAACACGATGTTGATAATCTTGCCGGGGACGATGATTACCTTCCTTGGAGCCTTGCCCTCGGTCCACTTCTGGGCAGCAGGGTCATCAAGAATGGCCTTCTCAATCTCCTCGTTGGAGATACCCAGGGGCAACTCCTTCTTAAACCTCATCTTGCCGTTGAACGACACGGGGTACTCAAAGGAGTTCTCCACCAAGTAATCGGCATTAAACTCTGGGTAGGAAGCCAAGCAGATGGAGCTCTCGTTGCCCAGCAGGTGCCACAGCTCCTCGGTGATGTGGGGTGTGAAGGGCGAAAGCAGCACACACAAAGGCTCCAAAATGGCCCTCTTGTTGCAAGCACCCAACTCGTTGAGGCAAATCATAAAGGCGGGAATCGAGGTGTTGAACGAGAAGTTCTCAATGTCCTCCCTCACCTTTTTGATGGTCTTGTGGAGGGTTTTCAGTTCGGCAGCCGTTGGCTCCTCCTCGCTCACGCAGAAGTTGCCCTCCTTGTCGAAGAAGCGACCCCAGAACTTACGCAGGAATTTGTGAACACCATCGATACCGTTGGTATCCCAAGGTTTGCTCTGCTCCAATGGGCCGAGGAACATCTCATACATACGCAGAGTGTCTGCACCGTAGTTCTCCACGATATAGTCGGGGTTGACCACGTTGAACATACTCTTACTCATCTTCTCGATGGCCCAACCACAGATGTATTTTCCGTTCTCCAACACAAATTCGGCATCCTTGAACTCGGGCCTCCAAGCACGGAAAGCATCCAAGTCCAGCACGTCGTTCTTCACAATGTTCACGTCAACGTGAATCTCCTGTGTTTCGTAGTCGCCTTTCAGACCCAACGACACAAATTTGTTGGTGCCAACGATGCGGTAAACGAAGTTCGAGCGGCCCTGAATCATACCCTGATTTACGAGTTTCTTGAAGGGCTCGTCCTCGCAAATAACGCCCAAGTCGAAGAGGAATTTGTTCCAGAAGCGGGAGTAGATAAGGTGGCCCGTAGCGTGCTCAATGCCACCCACATAGAGGTCCACGTTGCGCCAATAGTTGTTGGCCTCGGTGCTCACAAGAGCCTCCGAATTGTGGGGGTCCATATAGCGCAGGTAGTATGCCGAAGAACCTGCAAAACCGGGCATTGTGCTTGTCTCATAGGTGTAGCCCTCGGCGGTGTGCCAACTCTTCACACGAGCCAATGGGGGCTCGCCCTGCGAGGTGGGTGTGAACTCACTCACGGGAGGTAGTTCGAGGGGCAGTTGGTCGTCCGACAAGGGGTGTGCCACGTCGTCCTTATAATATACGGGGAAGGGCTCGCCCCAATAACGCTGGCGGCTGAAAATGGCATCACGCAGGCGGTAGTTTACCTTGCGTTTGCCCAAGCCACGAGCCTCAATCTCGTCCCACATCTTCACGATGGCCTCCTTGACATCGAGGCCGTTGAGGATGTCGGAGTTGATGAGTTTGCCCTCTTTGGCATCGTAGCTTTCAACCTCAATGTTGCCACCCTCGACCACGGGGATAATGTCCAAGCCGAAGTGGCGAGCAAAGGCGTAATCACGAGAGTCGTGGGCAGGTACGGCCATAATTGCGCCCGTGCCATATCCGGCCAAAACATAGTCGCTCACATAGATAGGAATACGTTTGCCACTGAATGGGTTGATTGCGTAGGAGCCCGTGAAGACACCACTCACACGTTTGGTCTCTGCGATGCGCTCCCTCTCCGAGCGTTTCTTGGTGGCCTCCAAATAGGCCTCTACGTCTGTTTGGGCATCGGAGCAAGTGAGTTCCTTAACCCACTCGTGCTCGGGGGCAATGACCATAAAGGTTACGCCATAGATGGTGTCGGGGCGGGTGGTGAAAATCTCCAACTTCTTGTCGCTACCCTCGATGTCGAAAAATACCTGTGCACCGGTGCTCTTGCCAATCCAGTTGCGCTGAATCTCTTTGAGCGACTCGCTCCATTCGAGTTTGTCGAGGCCCTCCAACAAGCGGGGAGCATAGGCGGTAACACGCAGCAGCCACTGTTTCATCTTGCGCTGCACAACGGGGAAGCCACCCCTCACCGAAAGTCCGTCCTTGACCTCGTCGTTGGCCAACACGGTACCCAGCTCGGCGCACCAGTTTACCATTGTGTCGGCACGGAAAGCAAGGCGGTAGTTTTGGAGCACCTCCTCTTGTTTTTTCTCGTCCCAAGCGTTCCACTCCTCGGCCGTAAACGAGAGTTGCTCGGTGCAGGCGGCATTCACACCCTCGGTACCCTTGGTGGCAAAGTGAGCCACAAGGTTGTCGATTTTGTCGGCCTTGTCGGTGTTGTTGTCGTAGTAGTGGGAGAACATTTGGAGGAAGGCCCACTGTGTCCACTTGTAATACCCGGGCTCG
This sequence comes from Tidjanibacter sp., assembly GCA_045614965.1. GTDB lineage: Bacteria > Bacteroidota > Bacteroidia > Bacteroidales > Rikenellaceae > Tidjanibacter. The sequence goes on along the minus strand of JAZLDY010000045.1, from coordinate 19,663 downwards.
CAGGTGCGCACCTCACGGGACCAATCGTAGGAGAAGCCAATCTTGTCCATCTGGCTACGGTAGCGTGTGATGTTCTGCTCGGTGGTGTCGGCGGGATGTTGGCCCGTCTGGATGGCATATTGCTCGGCGGGAAGACCAAATGCATCGTAGCCCATAGGGTGAAGCACATTGTAGCCACAGAGGCGTTTGTAGCGAGAGTAGATGTCGGAGGCAATGTAGCCCAGAGGGTGGCCAACGTGCAGACCTGCTCCCGAAGGATAGGGGAACATATCCAAGACGTAAAACTTTGGTTTCGAGTTATCTACCTCGACCTTGTAGGTCTGCTGTTTTTGCCACTCGGCTTGCCATTTGGCCTCTAATTCCTTGAAGTTGTATTCCATATTTTTGTGCTTTTTGTATTTTTTCGCAATCTAATGAACCACAAAGATAAACATATTTGTTGGGCAAATCTACATATTTGCAAAAGTTTTTTATAAGTCGCTTATTGTTGGGGTGTTGCGTTGGTGTGTGTGAACTTGTAATAAGAGAATTAAATAGTGTTGAGAAATCAATAAGAAAAAAGAATAGCCACAAAGACCCAAAAAGGGCTAAAATGCTGAAAAATCGGCCCAAAAGAGGGTGAAATTTTTCCCATATATATTGTAGGAAAGAAAAAAAGCCGTATCTTTGCAGGCCCAAAAATGGGTAACGAGAATTTAAGTTTAACAAAACAAAGGACTAAACAAGTTTAAAATGCCTACAATTCAACAATTAGTACGCAAAGGCAGGGTTCAGTTGGAGATGAAGAGTAAATCTCCCGCCCTTGACGCTTGTCCCCAAAGGCGTGGCGTGTGTGTGCGTGTTTACACCACCACCCCCAAGAAGCCTAACTCGGCAATGCGTAAAGTTGCACGTGTGAAACTTACCAACCAGAAGGAGGTGAATGCCTACATCCCTGGTGAGGGCCACAACTTGCAGGAACACTCAATCGTTTTGGTGCGTGGTGGTCGTGTAAAAGACCTCCCCGGTGTACGTTACCACTTGGTACGTGGTGCATTGGATAGCGCAGGTGTAGATGGTCGTCGTCAGCGCCGTTCGAAATATGGTGCAAAACGTCCCAAAGCAACCAAAAAGTAATCTCTCAACAACAGAAACTATTTTAAACATTAAGAAAAAATGAGAAAAGCAAAGCCTAAAAAGCACATTCTACTTCCAGATCCCAAGTTCGGTGATGTTATGGTTACCCGCTTTGTAAACAATTTGATGCTGGATGGTAAGAAGAGTATTGCATACACCATTTTCTACGATGCGTTGGATATGGTGGGCGAGAAGATGAAGGATGCAGACAAGGCTCCTCTGGAGGTCTGGAAGCAAGCATTGGAGAATATTACTCCCCAAGTTGAGGTTAAGAGCCGTCGTATCGGTGGCGCAACCTTCCAGGTACCTATGGAGGTTCGTCCTGAGCGCAAGATTTCGATTTCGATGAAAAACTTGGTCCTTTATTCTCGTAAGCGCGCAGGTAAATCTATGGCAGAGAAACTCTGTGGTGAGATTCTGGCTGCCTACAACAACGAGGGTGCTGCCTTCAAACGTAAGGAGGAGATGCACCGTATGGCAGAGGCAAACAAAGCATTCGCACACTTCAGGTTCTAGGGAGGTAAGTAGATGGCAAGAGATTTAACATACACTCGTAACATCGGCATCATGGCGCACATTGATGCCGGTAAAACCACTACTTCCGAGCGAATTCTGTTCTACACCGGTAAGACTCACAAGATTGGTGAGACTCACGATGGTTCGGCCACTATGGACTGGATGGTGCAGGAGCAGGAGCGTGGTATCACCATCACTTCGGCTGCTACTACCGCTTTCTGGAACTACAAAGGTAAACAGTATCAGATTAACCTGATTGACACCCCGGGACACGTTGACTTTACCGTTGAGGTAGAGCGTTCGTTGCGTGTGTTGGATGGTGCTGTGGCTACTTTCTGTGCTGTGGGTGGCGTTGAGCCCCAGAGCGAGACTGTTTGGCGTCAGGCCGACAAATACAACGTACCCCGTATTGGTTATGTGAACAAGATGGACCGTACCGGTGCAGACTTCCAGAATGTTTGCGCACAGGTTAAGGAGCGTCTTGGTGCCAATGCAGTACCCGTTGTATTGCCCATTGGTTCGGAGCAGTCGTTCCGTGGTTTGATAGACCTTATATATAATAGGGCCATCATCTACGACGATGCAAAGAAAGATCAGTTGGTAAACTACACCTTCGAGGAGATTCCCGCCGAGATGGCCGCTGAGGCTGAGGAGGCAAGGGCTCACCTTATTGAGGAGGTTGCCACTGTTGATATGGCTCTGATGGAGAAATTCTTTGAGGATCCCGATTCGATTACTCCCGACGAGTTGATTGCCGCTATTCGCAAGGCAACTATCGGTATGCAGATTATCCCTATGTTGTGCGGTTCGTCGTTCAAGAACAAGGGTGTTCAGCTGTTGCTGGACTCGATTATGATGTTCTTGCCCTCGCCCCTCGACATTGAGGCTATCCTCGGTACCGACCCCCGCAACGAGAGCACCGTTAAGCGTTATCCTACCGATGACGATCCATTCTGCGCTCTCGCATTTAAGATTGCTACCGACCCCTATGTAGGTCGCTTGGCATTCATCCGTATCTACTCGGGTAAACTCGATGCAGGTACCTATGTGTTCAACACTCGTTCGGGTAAGAAGGAGCGTATCAGCCGTATCTACCAGATGCACGCAAACAAGCAGAATCCTATGGACACCATTGGTGCCGGCGACATTTGCGCAGTGGTAGGTTTCAAGGATGTTCGCACCGGTGATACCTTGTGTGTTGAGGACAAGCAGATTACCTTGGAGTCGATGACCTTCCCCGAGCCCGTTATCGGTATCGCAGTGGAGCCCAAGACTCAGAAGGACCTCGACAAACTCGGCATTGCTCTTGGCAAGTTGGCTGAGGAGGATCCCACCTTTACTGTTAAGACCGACCAGGACAGCGGCCAGACCATCATTAGTGGTATGGGTGAGTTGCACTTGGATATCATTATCGACCGTCTGCGTAGGGAGTTCGGTATCGAAATCAACGTGGGCGCACCCCAGGTATCTTACAAGGAGGCTCTCAACGGTACCTTCCAGATGCGTGAGGTATTCAAGAAACAATCCGGTGGTCGTGGTAAATTTGCAGACATCATCTTCGAAATCGGTCCTGCCGACGAGGGTGTTCAGGGCTTGCAGTTTATCGACGAGGTTAAGGGCGGTAACGTACCTAAGGAGTTCATCCCTGCCGTACAGAAAGGTTTCGAGTCGGCGATGGCAAACGGTCCTTTGGCCGGCTTTGGTATCGATTCGATGAAGGTTACCTTGAAGGACGGTTCGTTCCACCCCGTAGACTCGGATGCACTTTCGTTTGAGATTTGTGCTCGCAACGGTTTCCGTGAGGCTACTCCCAAGTGTCAGCCCGTATTGAAGGAGCCCATTATGAAGGTGGAGGTTGTAACTCCCGAGGAGTATATGGGTGATATCATCGGCGACTTGAACGAACGTCGTGGTCAGATTGAGGGCACCGAGAGCAAAGGTGTTGCAACCGCAATCAAGGCCAAAGTGCCCCTGTCGGGTATGTTCGGCTATGTAACTGTGTTGCGTACCCTTTCGTCGGGTCGTGCAACTTCCACTATGGAGTTCTCGCACTACGATGAGGTACCCCAGAACGTGGCTAAGGACGTAATCGAGAAATGCGGAGGTAAAAAACAAGAATTGGAATAAAAGAATAAATAACCATGAGTCAGAAAATTAGAATCAAACTCGAATCTTACGATCACAACTTGGTTGACAAATCGGCTGAGAAAATCGTAAAAACTGTGAAAAGCACAGGCGCAGTAGTCAGCGGTCCTATTCCACTGCCTACCCAGAAAAAGATTTTCACTGTGAACCGTTCGACTTTCGTTAACAAGAAAGCCCGTGAGCAGTTCCAGCTCTGCACCTTCAAGAGGATTCTTGATATTTACAGCTCGACCCCCAAGACTATCGACGCTCTGATGAAGTTGGAGTTGCCCTCGGGTGTTGAGGTAAACATCAAAGTCTGATAAAGAAGGCGGGATGAAACGGAGCGCTCCTTGCTCGATACCTATAATATAATACGCACGTGCGAGGAGCACACCTTTCCCCCGGCGGAGATGTGAGAGAGAAACTTTACACACAAAACACTTTTTTATATTAACAACAACAAGTAATTAAAGACAGGTAAAATGTCAGGACTTATTGGAAAAAAAATCGGAATGACTTCCGTTTTCAGTGCCGAGGGTAAGAACATACCATGCACTGTTATTGAGGCTGGTCCCTGTGTAGTTACGCAAATCAAGAACGAGGAGACCGATGGTTACTCCGCAGTTCAGATTGCCTATGGCGAGAAGAGTGAAAAACACACCAGCAAAAGCTTGTTAGGCCACTTTGGCAAATCGGGTGTAACCCCCAAAGCCAAATTGGTAGAGTTCAAAGAGTTCACCGAAGTAACTCTGGGTCAGGTCCTCACCGTTGCCGACACCTTCGTAGAGGGTGACTGGGTTGACGTAGTGGGCGTATCGAAAGGTAAAGGCTACCAGGGCGTTGTGAAACGCCACGGTTTTGCCGGTGTTGGTGGTCAGACCCACGGTCAGCACAACCGTCAGCGCAAGCCCGGTTCGCTTGGTGCATCTTCTTATCCTTCACGTGTCTTCAAGGGCAAACGTCTGCCCGGCCAGACCGGCGGTGAGAGAGTTAAGGTTCAGAACCTTAAAGTTCTCAAAGTTATTGCCGAGAACAACCTTCTCCTCGTGAAAGGTTCGATTCCCGGTGCAAAAGGTACTTATGTAATTATTGAGAAGTAGTAAGGAGATGGAATTAGCAATTTACACCACCACAGGAACCCAGACCGAGAAGAAAGCAGTTCTTTCAGCAGAGGTCTTCGGCATCGAGCCCAACGCTCATGCAATCTACTTGGCAGTAAAACAGTATTTGGCTGATCAGCGCCAAGGTACTCACAAGGCGAAACAGCGTAACGAAGTAGCTGGTTCGACCCGCAAATTGAAACGTCAGAAAGGTACAGGCGGTGCTCGTGCAGGTAGCATCCTCTCGCCTCTCTTCCCCGGCGGCGGTCGCATCTTTGGTCCCGTACCTCGTGACTACAGCTTCAAGCTGAACAAGAAACTCAAAGGCTTGGCTCGCCGCAGTGCACTCTCTATCAAAGCCCAGAATGAGGCAATCACCGTTGTAGAGGATTTCGTAATGGAGACTCCCAAGACCAAATCGTTCGTAGCAATGGCAGAGGCCCTCAACTTGGCTGGCAAGAAGGTATTGCTCGTAGTAGCAGAGACCGACCACAACATCTGCCTCAGCGTACGCAACCTCCCCAAAGTGAAGGTGATGCAGGTGGCCAACTTGAACACCTATGACGTGATGAACGCCGGTGTAATGTTGTTCACTGAGAGCGCATTGGCAAAGGCAAACGAGATTTTCTAATCCTTAAAAACCGAAGAGAATTATGATGAATGTTATAATTAGACCCATTTTGACCGAGAAGATGGCCGGTCAGGGCGAGAAACTCGGTCAGTACGGATTCATTGTTGACCGCAGGGCTAACAAGCTGGAAATTCGCAAAGCCGTAGAGCAGATGTACAATGTCGTAGTTGAGAGCGTAAACACCATTAACGAGAAAGGTAAGCTGAAAGCACGCTACACCAAAGCTGGTTACTTGGTAGGTCGCACCAACGCAGTCAAGAAAGCAATCGTAACCTTGAAAGAGGGCGATAAAATTGATTTTTACAGTAATATCTAATAAGAGATGGCAGTAAAAAAGTTTAACCCCGTAACTCCGGGAACAAGGCATAAAATCGCAGGCACCTTTGCGGATATTACTTGCAGCGTGCCTGAGAAATCGTTGCTCGAACCTAAGAAGAGCAGCGGTGGTCGTAACCACGCCGGTAAGATGACCGTGCGCTACATTGGTGGCGGCCACAAACAGATGTATCGTGTTGTTGACTTCAAACGTGCAAAAGATGGTATGGCAGCAACTGTTGCAACCATCGAGTACGATCCTAACCGTTCGGCTCGCATCGCACTTATCGTGTATGCAGACGGTTCTAAGAGCTACATTTTGGCCCCCAACGGCTTGAAGGTAGGTCAGACCGTATTGAGTGGTGAGGGCGTAGCACCTGAGGTAGGTAACACCCTTCTGCTGGCTAACATTCCTCTTGGTACCGTTATCCACGCAATCGAACTCTACCCCGGTCAGGGTGCTGTGTTGGCACGTTCGGCCGGTACCTACGCACAGCTTGTAGCTCGTGAGGGTAAATATGCTATTATTAAACTTCCTTCGGGCGAGACCCGTATGGTACTCTGCACTTGCCGTGCAACCATCGGTGCCGTATCGAATCCTGACCACAGCTTGGAGCAGCACGGTAAGGCCGGTAGGAAGCGTTGGTTGGGTCGCAGGCCTCACAACCGTGGTGTAACCATCAACCCTGTTGATCACCCCATGGGTGGTGGTGAAGGTCGTTCGAGTGGTGGTCACCCCCGTTCACGCAAAGGTCTGTTGGCTAAGGGCTACAAGACTCGCAATCCTAAGAAGACCACCAGCAAATTCATTATCTCAAAGAAAACAAAATAAAAAAATAGTAGCATAATGAGTCGTTCACTTAAAAAAGGACCGTTCATTGAGCCCAGGCTCGAGCAGCGAGTAATCGCTCAGAACGAGAGCAATCAGAAGACCGTAATCAAAACTTGGTCGAGGGCAAGTATGATTTCGCCCGACTTCGTAGGTCAGACAATTGCTGTACACAACGGTAACAAGTTTATACCGGTGTATGTAACTGAAAATATGGTAGGCCACAAACTTGGAGAGTTCGCTCCTACACGCACCTTCCGTGGTCACGCCGGTAACCGTAAAAAATAAATAGGAAATGGGAGCTAGAAAATATCAAATGGCCGAGCAGATGAAGGCCGCAAAGAAGCAGGTGGCAGTGGCCTCGCTGCGTGATTGCCCTACCTCTCCCCGCAAAATGCGTATCGTTGCCGACACTGTTCGTGGCGTAGAGGTAAACAAGGCATTGGCACTCCTTCGTTACTCGAAGAAAGAGGCTTCAATCAGGTTGGAGAAACTTCTTCGTTCCGCAATCGCCAACTGGGAGGCAAAGAACCCCAGCGAGCGTTTGGAGGATACCAAACTCTGTGTGAAGGAGATTAAAGTAGATGGTGGCCGTATGCTGAAACGTATTCAGCCCGCCCCTCAGGGTCGTGCTCACCGTATTCGTAAGCGTTCGAACCACGTTACGATTATTGTAGACAAAATGGTAGAAACTAAATCAGCAGAGTAAGAGATGGGACAGAAAGTTAATCCAATAGCAAACCGCCTTGGTATCATTCGTGGTTGGGACTCCAACTGGTACGGTGGTAAAGATTTTTCAACCCGCTTGGTTGAGGATGCTAAAATTCGTGAGTATCTGAATGCCCGTCTTGCAAAAGCCAGCATTTCGAAGATTATCATTGAGCGTACTTTGAAGCTCGTAACCGTAACCATCAGCACCGCACGTCCCGGTTTGATTATCGGTAAAGGTGGTCAGGAGGTTGACAAGCTCAAAGAGGAGTTGAAGAAACTCACCAACAAAGAGGTTCAGATTAACATCTTTGAGGTAAAACGCCCTGAGATTGATGCAACAATCGTAGCCAACAACTTGGCTCGCCAGTTGGAAGGCCGTGTATCGTATCGTCGTGCCATTAAGACCACTATCGCATCAACTATGCGTATGGGTGCTGAGGGTATCAAGATTCAGATCAGCGGTCGTATCGGTGGCGCCGAGATGGCTCGTAGCGAGACCTACAAAGAGGGCCGTATTCCATTGCACACCTTCCGTGCAGACGTGGACTACTGCTTGGCAGAGGCTCTGACCAAAGTAGGTATTCTTGGTGTAAAGGTGTGGATTTGCGTAGGAGAGGTATATGCAAAGCGTGATCTCTTCGAAATCGCAGGCGCATCGTCAGTAGCAGGTCCTGCACAGGGCGAGCAGCGTGGTGGAAAACCCCGTGGCGACCGCAAGCGCAGGAGGAATAATAACAACAAATAAGAACACTTCTAAATAAGATAAGACAATGTTACAACCAAAAAGGACAAAATTTATAAGAATGCAGAAAGGACGCATGAAGGGCCTCGCTCAGCGTGGTAATCAGCTTGCGTTCGGTTCGTTCGGCCTCAAAGCAATGGACTCGACCTGGATTACCGGTCGTCAGATTGAGGCAGCCCGTCAGGCTATCGTGCGTTATATGAAACGTGAGGGTCAGATTTGGATCCGCATCTTCCCCGATAAGCCCATCACCAAGAAACCCGCAGAGGTACGTATGGGTAAAGGTAAAGGTAACCCCGAGGGTTATGTAGCACCTGTTACTCCCGGCCGTATTATGTTTGAGATCGAGGGTGTACCCTTCGAGGTAGCCAAAGAGGCATTGCGTCTTGGCGCTCAGAAGTTGCCTATCGAGACCAAGTTCATCATCCGTAGGGACTATGTAGAATAACCTTAAAAGAAAGACAAGAGAAGTATGAAAACAGCAGAAATCAAAGAGATGGCGGTTGCCGACTTGGTAGAGCGCCTCGAAGCTGAGCAGGCTAAGCTTGCCACCTTGAAGGTTAATCACGCAGTATCGCCCATAGAGGACACTACCGTAATTAAGAAAGCTCGCAGAGACATCGCTCGTATGCAGACTGTACTGCACCAGAAAACCACTAAATGTTAATTGACACTATGGAAAGAAATCTTAGGAAAGAGAGAATCGGTGTGGTAGTCAGCAATAAGATGGAGAAATCCATTGTCGTTGCAGTTCACCGTAAGGTAAAACACCCTATCTATGGTAAGTTTGTGAACAAAACCACTCGCTTTGTGGCAGAGGACGCAGAGAATACCTGCAACGAGGGCGATACCGTAAAGATTATGGAGACCCGACCTTTGAGCAAAACAAAGCGTTGGAGATTAGTAGAAATTATTGAAAGGGCTAAATAGTTATGATACAACAGGAAAGCAGATTGGTAGTAGCCGACAACAGCGGAGCAAAAGAGGTTCTCTGCATCCGTGTTCTCGGTGGTACCAAGAAGAAGTATGCCTCGATTGGCGACAAAATCGTTGTAACCGTCAAGAGCGCAACCCCTTCTGGTGATATCAAGAAGGGTACCGTATCGAAAGCGGTTGTAGTTAGGACAAAGAAGGAGATTCGTAGGGCTAACGGTTCGTACATTCGTTTCGATGACAACGCCGTAGTACTGTTGAACCCCCAGGGTGAGATGCGTGGTACTCGTATCTTTGGTCCCGTTGCTCGTGAGTTGCGTGACCAATATATGAAAATCATCTCGCTTGCACCCGAAGTATTGTAATCTTAAATACACATTGGATCAGTATGAAATTACATATCAAAAAAGGTGATACCGTTTACGTTATTTCGGGCGGTAGCAAGAGCAAAGAGAAAACTGGTCGTGTACTTGAAGTAGATACCAAAAATCAGCGAGCAATCGTTGAGGGTTTCAACATCATCAAGAAACACACCAAACCCAGTGCCAAGAACACCCAGGGCGGAATCGTAGAGCAGGAGGCTCCTATTCACATTTCGAACCTTATGTTGGCAGACCCCAAGACCGGCAAACCTACCCGTGTAGGTCGCAAGGAGGGTGCAAATGGCAAACTTGTACGTTACGCTAAAAAATCAGGAGAGGAGATTAAATAATGGCTTACATTCCAACACTTAAGACAACTTATAAGGAGCAGATTGTACCTGCCCTTATGAAAGAATTTGGATACAAGAGCATTATGCAGGTACCCAAATTGGAGAAAATCGTTATCAACGAGGGCGTTGGCGAGGCAGTAGCAGATAAGAAACTCATTGAGATTGCTCAGGAGGAGTTGACTATCATCGCTGGCCAGAAGGCCGTTCAGACTCGCTCACGCAAGGATATTTCGAACTTCAAACTTCGTAAAGGTATGCCTGTTGGTGTATGCGTAACCCTTCGTGGTGAGCGTATGTACGAGTTCTTGGAGCGTCTGATTGCAGTTGCTCTTCCTCGTATCCGTGACTTCAAAGGTATCAACGAGAAGTTTGATGGTAGGGGTAACTACACCCTCGGTATCAAAGAGCAGATTATCTTCCCCGAGATCGATATCGACAAGATTACCAAAATCCTCGGTATGGAGATTTGCTTCGTAACAACTGCCAAAACCGACGAGGAGGGCTACGCTCTTCTTCGTGAGTTCGGCTTACCATTCAAAAACGCTAAAAAAGCATAAGAGTTATGGCAAAAGAATCAATGAAAGCTCGCGAGGTTAAGCGTGTTAAACTCGCAAACCGTTATGCTGCAAAGCGTGAGGCTATCGCTGCCGCAGTGAAGGCAGGTGAGATGAACGAGATGGAGGCTTGGCAGGCACTGTCGAAGTTGCCCCGCAACTCGAACCCCATCCGCCAGCACAACCGCTGCAAGATTACGGGTCGTCCCAAAGGCTATATTCGCCAGTTTGGTTTGAGCCGTATCCAGTTCCGTGAGATGGCTTCGCACGGCTTGATTCCCGGTGTAAAGAAAGCATCGTGGTAGTGGCTGTGCCCCAAAAATAGGGGACGGTTAGCAAACGAAAGTTGCGCTTCTTTTGGGTGAAAACCCGAGAGAGGCGTGGCTTTTTGAAAGGGGCCGACCTCCAAAGAGGGCTGCTTGACTTATGAGGGATTGCGTAAGAGGGCAGTGGGTGTTGGAGGAGAGTGGCCGTGGTGGATGCTCCGAAGGGCGGGAGTAATGAGGATGGTGCGTGGAAGAAAAAATGCACAACCGATTGAAATTCTGCCCGAAAGAGTATTGCAGATTGCAAAAAAATACCTATCTTTGGCGGCTTAATAGCGCATAAGGAGAAAAAACAAACCAAAGTTGCCGACTACCCGATAGGGTGGCCGGCAGTTGAGGTGAGTGGGAGAGGCGTGGCAGTGTGGGGCTGACGCATTGCTGTAAATCTCTCAACAACAAACAAATAACTAACATTTTTAACTTTTAATCCATTACAACTATGACAGATCCAATTGCGGATTTCCTCACGAGGATTAGAAACGCGGCGAAAGCCAACCACAAAACGGTTGAAGCTCCCGGTTCAAAAATGAAGGAAGAGATCACCAAAATTCTCTTCGAGCAGGGTTACATCCTTGCCTACAAGTTCGACAAAAACGAGAAAGGTTTTTCGACCATCAAAATTGCGTTGAAATACCACGCTCAGACCAAGGCCTGCGCAATCAAAGGCTTGGAGCGAGTATCCCGCCCCGGTTTGCGCCGCTACTCTTCGGCAGCCGATATGCCCAAGGTACAGAACGGTCTGGGTATCGCAATCGTGTCGACCCCCAAAGGCATTATGACCGACAAGAAAGCTCGTCAGGAGAATGTAGGTGGCGAAGTCCTCTGCTACATCTACTAATGTGAGCAAAAGAAAAACAAACAAAACGTTAATCAATTAACAAAGTAAAACAATGTCAAGAATTGGTAAATTACCTGTAAACTTGCCCGCAGGCGTAACCGTAGAGGTTGCTGCAAACAACGTGGTAAGCGTGAAAGGACCTCTGGGTGCTTTGAGTCAGCAAGTAGACCCTGACATCACAGTAACCGTAGAGGGTAACGTATTGACAGTAACTCGTCCTACGAACCAGCCACGCCACCGCTCGATGCACGGCTTGTACCGTGCCCTGATCAACAATATGGTAGTGGGCGTTTCGAAAGGCTACGAGATTAAACAAGAGCTCGTAGGTGTAGGTTTCAAAGCAGAGGTTGAAGGTCAGCTTCTGAAACTCTCTTTGGGTTATTCGCACGATATTTTCCTGATGTTGCCTGTTGAGGTTAAGGCCGAGGTACAGCAGGAGAAGAAGGGCAACCCTATTCTCACTCTCAAGAGCATCGACAAGCAGCTTGTAGGTCAGGTTGCAGCAAAGATTCGCTCGTTCCGTAAGCCCGAGCCTTACAAAGGTAAAGGTATTAAGTTCATTGGTGAAACCCTGCGTCGTAAGGCTGGTAAGTCTGCTAACGCTAAATAGTAAAACCCGAGTAAATTATGTCATTGAATAAGATTGAAAGAAGGGAGAGGATCAAAAGGCGTATCCGCAAAGTAGTTGAGGGTAGCGCACAGAGGCCTCGTATGACTGTATTCCGCAGCAACAAGCAGATTTATGTACAGTTTATTGACGACCTGAAAGGCGTAACTTTGGCATCGGCTTCGTCGTTGGACAAAGAGATTGCAGAGCAGGCACAGAAAGTTAATGGTATCGAGCAGGCAAAGTTGGTTGGTAAACTTGCAGCAGAGAAGGCTTTGGCAAAAGGCATCGAGGCTGTATCGTTCGACCGCAATGGCTACCTCTACCACGGACGAGTTAAAACATTGGCAGACGCCGCACGTGAGGGCGGACTTAAATTCTAATAACAACTATGGCAAACAATAACATTAAAGTAAAGACAAGCGACCTCGAGCTTAAAGATAGGCTCGTAGCAATCAAGAGGGTTTCGAAAACCACCAAAGGTGGTCGCACTATGAGCTTCTCGGCCATCGTTGTTGTAGGTAACGAGGCAGGCGTTGTAGGCTACGGCCTTGGCAAAGCCAGCGAGGTACAGTCGGCAATCGCAAAAGGCGTAGAGGATGCAAAGAAGAATTTGGTGAAGATTCCCGTAATCAACGGCACAATTCCTCACTCGCAGGAGTTCCGTTTCGGTGGTTCGGAGGTGCTGATGCGCCCCGCAGCTCCCGGTACCGGAGTAAAGGCAGGTGGTGCAATGCGTGTTGTGTTTGAGAGCGCAGGTATCCACAACATCCTTGCAAAGAGCAAAGGTTCGTCGAACCCCCACAACTTGGTTAAAGCAACCGTAGGTGCTCTTATGGAGCTCCGTGATGCTGCAAGTGTAGCCCAGTTGCGTGGTATTTCTATGAATCAAGTATTTAACGGCTAATCAAGATAGAAGACATGGCAAGATTGAAAATCACTCAGGTAAAGAGTCGTATTGGCCAGACCAAAACTCAGTGCGCTAACTTGGATGCACTCGGTCTGCACAAAGTAAACCAGACGGTTGAGCACGACGATTCGGCCATCATCCTCGGTATGATTAACAAGGTTAAACATCTGATTAAGGTTGAGACCGTTAAATAATTAGTGAAGTAGAACAAATAAAAGAAAGGAAAATAAGCGATGAATTTAAGCAATCTTAAACCCGCAGCAGGCTCGACTCACCACGAGAAGAGGATTGGCCGCGGTCAGGGTTCGGGACACGGTGGTACCTCCACTCGTGGCCACAAGGGTGCACAGTCACGCTCGGGTTACAGCCACAAGCTGGGCTTTGAGGGCGGTCAGATGCCTCTCCAACGCCGTATGCCCAAGTTTGGTTTCACCAACATCAAACGTGTTGAGTACAAACCCATCAACTTGGATACTCTCGAAGCATTGGCAGCAAACAAAAACATCACCGACATCAACATCGAGACTCTCATCGAGGCCGGTTTCATTTCGAAGAACAGCCGTGTGAAGATTCTTGGCAAAGGTGAGCTGACCAAAGCACTCAATGTAACCGCACACGCTTTCAGCCAGAGCGCAATTGCAGCAATCGAGGCTAAGGGCGGTAAGGTTGAGAAACTCTAATTCAAATTACCAGAAAGAAAGTTAAGCAATGAAACTTGTCGAAACCATTAAGAATATATTTAAGATTGAGGAACTTCGTAAGAGGATTCTCTATACGCTCGGCCTCCTTCTTATATATAGGTTCGGAAGTTTTGTGGTGATTCCCGGAATTAACCCCAACGCATTGGCCGCAATGAGCAGCCAGGCATCCGATGGTCTGATGGGCCTTTTGGACATCTTCTCGGGTGGTGCCTTCTCGAATGCATCAATCTTTGCGTTGGGTGTTATGCCCTACATCTCGGCATCGATTATCGTGCAGTTGCTCGGTATCGTTGTTCCCTACTTCCAGAAATTGCAGAAGGAGGGTGAGAGTGGCCACCGCAAAATGAACCAAATCACAAGGTACTTGACTATTGTAGTGCTCTGCCTGCAAGGTCCTGCTTATCTTGCAAACCTGCATGCCCAGGCTCCCGGTGCTTTCATTATGGAGTACAACACAGCCTTCATCCTCACCGCATTGGTGGTTCTGATTGCCGGAACTATGTTTGTGATGTGGTTGGGTGAGAAGATTACCGACAAGGGTATTGGTAATGGTATCTCGCTGATTATCATGATTGGTATCGTGGCTCGTCTGCCTCACGCCCTGTTGGCAGAGTTGGATGCGAGGACTAATGCCGCTACCGGTGGTTGGGTGATGTTGGTTGTTGAGTTTGTATTGCTGTACCTTATCTTTATGGCAGCCATCGCACTTGTGCAGGCTACCCGCAAGATTCCCGTACAGTATGCAAAACGCATCGTTGGTAACAAGCAGTATGGTGGTGTACGCCAGTACATTCCCTTGAAAATCAATGCTGCAAACGTGATGCCTATCATCTTTGCTCAGGCACTGATGTTTATCCCTATGCTGTTTGGTAACTGGGAGGCAACTCGTGGTATCGCTGCTGCGTTCAACAACTACACAGGTTTCTGGTACAACTTCACATTTGCACTGTTGGTATTTGCGTTTACCTACTTCTACACTGCAATTATTGTGAACCCCCAAATGATGGCCGATGACTTGAAACGCAACGGTGGCTTCATTCCCGGTGTTAAACCCGGTAAGGAGACCACTCGTTACATCGATACCATCATGACAAGGATTACACTCCCTGGTTCTATCTTCTTGGCTATCGTGGCTATCCTGCCCGCATTTGCCGAGATGCTCGGAATCAACCGTCAGTTTGCGCTCTTCTTCGGAGGTACTTCGCTGCTGATTTTGGTGGGTGTGGTACTTGACACTCTCAGGCAGGTTGAGAGCTACTTGTTGCTCCGTCACTACGATGGTCTGATGAAGACCGGCCGTATTAAGGGACGTTAGTTGACAGGTAGGGCTCACAAAGCTTTGAACAAAGAGTTCTTAAAAGAAGGATATGATAAATATCTATACACAGGAAGAGGTCGAACTGCTGCGAGAGAATAATCTGCTGGTAAGCAGAACGCTTGCAGAGGTGGGCAAGAACATCAGGCCGGGTGTAACAACGCTCGAACTTGATAGGATTGCCGAGGAGTTTATCCGTTCTCACGGAGCAGTTCCGGGCTTCCTGGGCTACGGAGGATTTCCCAATACGCTGTGCGTGTCGGTGAATGAGAACGTGGTGCACGGAATACCATCCAATTATGTCCTCAAAGAGGGCGACGTGGTGTCGGTGGACTGTGGTACTATTTTGAAGGGTTTCTATGGCGACTCGGCCTACACCTTTGCGGTGGGCGAGATTGCTCCCGAGGTGGAGCAGTTGCTGAGGGTTACCAAGGAGGCACTCCAATTGGGCGCACAGCAGGCTGTTGCGGGTAATCGTGTGGGGGATATCTCCTTTGCGGTGCAGCAACACGCCGAACACTACGGCTACGGAGTGGTTAGGGAGCTGGTCGGACACGGCTTGGGTCGCAAGATGCACGAGTCGCCCGAGGTTCCCAACTACGGACGTAGGGGCACGGGACCCTTGTTGAAACAGGGTATGGTCATCTGCATTGAGCCGATGATCAATATGGGGTCCAAGAACGTGGTCTTTGAGAGGGACGGTTGGACGGTGAGGACGAAAGATAGGAAGCCGTCGGCTCACTTCGAATATGCGGTGGCAATACGCAATGGCGAGGTGGATGTGTTGACCGATTTCTCCATCATTGAGGATGCGCTCAAAGGTGTGTAACTAATTGAAAATTTGGTAATCCAAAGAAAAATTGTTATCTTTGCACGCTAAACAAAACGGAATTTCGTAACATTAAACAAAAACAAGAACTCTATGGCAAAGCAAGCTGCTATTGAAAAGGACGGAACCATTGTGGAGGCCCTCTCGAATGCGATGTTTCGTGTCGAGTTGGACAACGGCCACGTGATTACCGCCCACATCTCGGGAAAGATGCGATTGCACTACATCAAAATCCTTCCCGGTGACAAAGTAAAGGTTGAGATGTCGCCCTATGATTTGACCAAGGGCCGTATATCCTTCCGTTACAAATAATCCTTCTGCCGAAGCAAAGGTGCCCAAGAGTACAGGGTGTTGCTCGGGGCTGTGATAGGGGGCGAGGCTTGGAAGAAAGCAGGCTCGTTATGGCAGCAAGAGGCTGGATAAGGGGCGAGGCTTGGAAGAAAGCAGGCTCGTTATGATGGCAAGAGGCTGAATAAGGGGCGAGGCTTATGTTAGGTAAGCGACCCGTTATGGCAGCAAGAGTGGTGGGGTGGCAGTGCTACACTACCATAAATAAGACAGAAAGGGAGCGACAGCCGCTACTGTTGGTTAAGAACCTTTCGGCGACAACGGATTATGCCACACAAACAAAACTAATTAAACAAAAGGCTTTTCAAAGATGAAAGTTAGAGCATCAATTAAGAAAAGAAGCGAGGATTGCAAAATCGTAAAGCGTGGTAACCACCTCTACGTTATTTGCAAAAAGAATCCTAAATTCAAAATGCGCCAAAAGTAATTAACAAGAAAACAGAACAAGATTTATGGCACGTATAGTAGGTGTAGATTTACCCAAAAACAAAAGGGGCGAGATTGGCTTGACCTATATCTATGGTATCGGTCGCAGCACCGCTCGCAAAATTCTTGATATGGCCGGCATCGACTACAACACAAAGGTTGATGCGTGGACCGATGAGCAGGTAGCTGCCATCCGTACTGCTATCGCTGAGAGCGGTATCAAAGTGGAGGGTGAGTGCCGTTCGCTCGTACAACTCAACATCAAACGACTGATGGACATCGGTTGCTACCGTGGTATCCGTCACCGTCTTGGTCTTCCCGTTCGTGGTCAGAGCACCAAGAACAACGCTCGTACTCGCAAGGGTAAGAAGAAGACCGTAGCAAACAAGAAAAAAGCAACCAAATAATTAAGTAGAGAGTTATGGCAAAGAAACCAGGAACAGTTAAGAAACGCGTTGTTAAGGTTGATGCAGTCGGTATGGCTTTTGTACACTCGACTTTCAACAACGTAATTATTACCATTACCAACGGTGTTGGTGAGGTTATCAGCTGGAGCTCGGCAGGTAAGATGGGATTCCGAGGTTCGAAGAAGAACACTCCCTACGCAGCACAGACTGCCGCAGCAGACTGCGCAAAGGTTGCATACGACTTGGGCTTGCGCAAGGTGAAAGTATATGTTAAAGGTCCCGGTCAGGGCCGTGAGTCTGCAATCCGCACCATCCACGGCGCTGGCATCGAGGTAATGGAGATTATTGATGTTACTCCGCTGCCTCACAACGGTTGCCGCGCTCCTAACCGTCGCCGTGTATAATTGCGATGCGAGTTTAGAGGCACAAATTTATTAACAGTCTTACTTAAAAGAACAGAAAACCTATGGCAAGATATATAGGACCCAAAAGCAAAATTGCTCGTAAATTTGGCGAGCCTATTTTCGGTGCAGACAAAGTTCTCGAAAAGAAGAACTATCCTGCTGGACAGCACGGTCTGAACCGCAAACGTAAGAAAGTTTCTGAGTATGGTACTCAGCTCAACGAGAAACAGAAAGCAAAATGCACCTATGGTTTGTTGGAGCGTCAGTTCCACAACGCCTTCGACCAGGCAGCCGCAATGGGTGGTATTACCGGTGAGAACCTCTTGAAGTTGCTCGAAAGCCGCTTGGATAACGTAGTGTACCGCCTTGGTATTGCTCCTACCCGTGCAGCTGCTCGTCAGCTCGTTTCGCACCGCCACATCACCGTTAACGGCAACGTAGTGAACATTCCTTCGTACAGCCTCAAAGCTGGCGACGTTGTTGCAGTGCGTGAGAAATCGAAGACCTTGGAGGCTATCGTAGAGTGTGTTGCAGGCCGTCGCAACCAGTACAGCTGGTTGGAGTGGAATGCTGAGACTCTGACCGGTAAGTTCTTGCAGCGTCCCGAGCGTGAGGACATTCCCGAGAACATCAAGGAGCAGTTGATCGTCGAGTTGTACTCGAAATAGTAGTACTTAACACCCATAAAATCAATTAAGTAATTATGGCAATTTTAGCATTCCAGAAACCTGAGAAGGTGATTATGCTCGAATCGACCTCCACGTTCGGAAAGTTTGAGTTCCGTCCTTTGGAGCCCGGATTCGGTATGACCATCGGCAATGCTTTGCGCCGTGTGCTGCTCTCCTCGTTGGAGGGTTATGCAATCACGACTGTAAAGATTGCAGGTGTTGACCACGAGTTTGCCGCCATCCCCGGAGTTATGGAAGGAATGATTGACATTGTGCTGAACCTCAAACAGGTACGTTTCATCCGTACCGTTGAGAGCGCCGATTTCGAGAAGGTGGCAATTAACGTTGCCGGCCAGACCGAGCTCACCGCAGGCTACATTTCGAACTTCCTGACAAACTTCAAAGTGTTGAACCCCGAGTTGGTAATCTGCCACCTTACCCCCGACACCAAACTCAACATTGAGTTGACCATCGGTAAGGGTCGTGGTTATGTACCCGCAGAGGAGAACCGTCCTGCTGATGCAGAGTTTGGTTTGCTCCCCATCGACTCGATTCACACCCCTATCATCAATGTTAAGTACTCGGTAGAGCCCTATCGTGTAGAGCAGAAGACCGACTACGATAAACTCAACTTGGAGGTTACGACCGACGGTTCGATTCACCCCAAAGAGGCTTTGAAAGAGGCCGCAAAGATTCTTATCCACCACTTGATGCTCTTCTCGGACGAGAAGATTACGCTCAATATGGAGGAGACTTCGCAGACCGAGGAGTTTGACGAGAGCTTGTTGCATATGCGCCAGCTGTTGAAGACCAAACTTTCGGATCAGGATCTTTCGGTGCGTGCACTGAACTGCTTGAAGGCAGCAGAGGTTGACACCATCGGCGATTTGGTACGTTACAACCGTAACGACCTGTTGAAGTTCCGCAACTTTGGTAAGAAGTCGCTTACCGAGTTGGATGACCTTTTGGCATCGTTGAATCTTCACTTTGGAATGGACGTATCCGTCTATAAGTTGGACAAGGACTAACCACACTAAAAGAAACATTTACACATGAGACACAATAAGAAAGTTAACCACCTTGGCCGTCAGGCTTCGCACCGCAAAGCCCTGATGTCGAATATGGCAAGCAGCCTTATTCTCCACAAGCGTATCGAGACCACCGTGGCCAAGGCTAAGGCTCTGAAAAAATTTGTAGAGCCCCTGATTACCAAATCGAAAGAGGACACCACCCACCAGCGTCGTGTTGTTTTCAGCTACCTGAAAGACAAATATGCAACTGCGGAGTTGTTCCGCACCGTTGCTCCCAAGATTGCTGACCGTCCCGGTGGTTACACTCGTATTCTCCACACCGGTTTCCGTCTGGGTGATGCTGCCGAGATGTGTATCATCGAGTTGGTAGATTTCAACGAGACCTATGTTGAGGGCGTAGCTCCCAAAGCAGCTCCTAAGACTCGCCGCAGCCGTGGTGCAAAGAAGGAGGTAGCTGTTGAGGAGGCAGAGGTTGTTGCAGAGGTTGCAGAGGTAGCAGAGGAGAAGAAACCCGCTGCCAAGAAGCCTGCTGCAAAGAAACCCGCAGCTCCCAAGGCTCCCAAAGCA
>JAZLDY010000044.1:0-16949 GCA_045614965.1 Tidjanibacter sp. | reverse complement strand
GGTTACAAAAACGTTACCCGCAAAAGAAAACTCCTCCCCTAAGGTAGGGGAGGTGCCGTAGGCGGAGGGGAATGCAGACGGTAGACGGTTGACGGTTGTCGGTCGACGTTAAAAAAAACGCAAAGTGCGAGGGGAATTTTGTGCCAAACAAGAAGGCGAGTCCGCAGCAGCCACAGGCTGTTTTGTGTAGATGATAGGTAGCGACTCTTTCAAGCATCATCAAGCTCCACAACAAAAAACGCAAAGTGTGCGGCAAATGCAAGGCACACAAGAAAACCACCTCCGCAGTTTACTAAACGTAAATGAGGAGGTGGTTTATCGCAGTGTAACGCCGCAGTTGCCGTGCAATCTGCGTTTTTTATTTGTCTCGACGATACAAAAATCGCTTAATCTTCATAGTCGGGGTCTTCTCAAAACCCTCCTTTTGCTCCTCTACCTGAGCAACACGGGCAAACTTACCAACACGAGAGTTGACATAATCACGAATCTCACGCATAACCTCGTCGTACTTGGTCGACACGTTATCCTTAAACTCCGAGAGTCGCTCTTCGAGCTTCTCCTTATCGAGCGCCACAAGAGCCACAAGGGTACCCTTGTCGGCCACCACAATCGACTCTGTTACAAGGTTGTGGGTATTGAGCACACTCTCAATCTCCTCGGGGTAGATGTTCTCGCCCGAAGCACCCACAATCATATTGTTTGCACGACCCTTGATAACGAGGTAGCCTTTCTTGTCGAACAAACAGAGGTCTTTGGTGCGGAACCAGCCATCCTCGGTGAATGCCTCGGCAGTGGCTTCGGGATTTTTGTAATATCCCTCCATAATACAGGGGGTTTTAACCACAAGTTCGCCTTCGCCCGTTTCGGGGTTTTGGTTGATGAGTTTACCCTCAACGTGTATTGCGGGAAGTCCCACAGCCTGCATTCGTGTTTTGAAGGGCGTTGCACCGTAGATGAGAGGTGCCGTTTCGGTCAGGCCATAGCCGATAGCATAGGGGAAGTGTGCCTCACGCATATATCGCTCGGTCTCCCAATCGGCCTTTGCGCCACCGATACCGAAGAAGCGCACCCTGCCACCAAAGAGTTTTTTCATCGCCACGCCTGCCACACGGTGGAGCAACTTACGGAAGATGCCCACCGAGTAGATTGCCGCCATAAATTTGG
The DNA here is from genome assembly GCA_045614965.1 of Tidjanibacter sp. Classification (GTDB taxonomy): domain Bacteria; phylum Bacteroidota; class Bacteroidia; order Bacteroidales; family Rikenellaceae; genus Tidjanibacter. The sequence continues at coordinate 15,785 of JAZLDY010000044.1, read as the reverse complement.
TCTTCGTAAAGCGGCCCTTCACCTGACTGCGGAACACTTTTTCCATAATCAGAGGCACCGAAAGGATGATGGTGGGGCGCACTTTCTTGAATGCGGGCATCAGTGCCGAGGCCGTTGGCGGACGGTCGAGATAGACAACCTGCGAGCCGTGGCTGATGGGCAGCAGCAGTCCGAGCGAACACTCGTAGGTGTGCGCAAGGGGGAGTATGCTGAGGAAGACATCGTTCTCGTCCACGTTCTGCATAGCATAGCAGAGTTCCACCTGGGTTGTGAGCGCACGGTGTGTGAGCATCACGCCCTTCGGTGTAGAGGTAGTGCCGGAGGTGTAGATGATGGCCGCAAGGTCCTCGGGCTTGGGCTCGGCAGGGGCAACAAACTCCTCGCAAGTGCGGTTGAGCACACCGAGGTTTTTGGTGCGGATAACGATGTTCATCCTGTTGATTGTCTCGGCCGAGAGTTTGGTGTAGAGTTTATCGCTCACACACAAGGCCTTAGCCTCGGAGTGTTCGATAATCTTATCGAGTTCGGCACCCGAGAAGTCGGGCAGGATGGGGACAATGACCATACCGGCACTCACGGCGGCAAAGTAGCACACGCCCCAGTTGGGCATACTGCTACTCAACAACACGACCTTGTCGCCGGGGGCAATGCCTGCACCCGAGAGCAGACCGCTGACGTAGGCAACCCTTTCGGCCATTTCGCCATAGGTCATACTCTCACGCTCAAACATCGACAGTGCGGTGTTTTTGCTCCACTTGCGAACGCTATGGTTGAAGAGTTGTTTCAGTGTTTCGATTTTCATTTTCTGTTTCTAAAAATTTTGACGTACCTTTGAGGTCGTCAGAGTGTGTTAAAAAAGCAGTGGCAAAAGTAGTGCAAAACTCGTTACCACACACAAAGGTAATAAAATTGGTGGAATGTTCAAAATCGAAAAAATATCGGAGTTGATGGCCTCGGTGGGTTTTGATGCTTGGGGTGTGGTTCGTGCGGAAGAACTCTCCGATGCCAAAGCCCGATTTGAGAGTTGGCTTTCGGGTGGCAACGCCCCCACCCTTCACTACCTTCATCGCAACATCGAAAAGAGGTTTGACAGTTCGCTTTTGTTGGAAGGAGCACGGAGTGTGGTGGTGGGAGCAGTGAGTTACAAAAACGAGTTCTCCGAGGGCTACAAGGCCGATTTCGATGCACGCATTGCCTCCTATGCACTTGCCCCCGACTACCACTCGGTGCTGAAAGATATGCTCCGCACTGTGGCCGTAGGGCTTGGAATAACCGACCGCAAGGCAGCAAAAATATGCGTTGACTCCACCCCATTGGCCGAAAAAGCCCTCGCACACCTTGCCGGCATTGGCTGGGTGGGGCGTAACTCGCTGATTATAAACCCACAACTCGGCTCATTTGTGGTGCTTGGTGCACTTGTTCTCACCGAGGAATGCGACACATACAGCACCCCCTACGAAGGGGACGGATGCAGGGGCTGTGGTCGCTGTTTGCTACGATGCCCAACGGGAGCAATTAACCCCAACAGGACCATCAACACCACCCTCTGTATCTCCAATCGCACGGTGGAGCCGAGTGCCGAGAAGGGGGCCTTTGACACCCACGGTTGGGTGTTCGGATGCGACGAGTGCCAGACCTGCTGTCCGCACAACGCCACCGCCCCACTCCACACCAACCCACGCTTCGACCCCCTCATAACCCCCACCGACTACAACCGCACCTTCTGGGACAACCTCACCGCCGAAGAGGGCAAAACCCTCTTTGAGGACACTCCTCTGACGAGGCGATTCAGGGAGTAACATCACGGCACACAACACCAAATTTGCATTTCTCACACCAATCGCATATCTTTGTACTATTGGTGTGGACGTACACACCAACAACGAATTGCCTAAATAGCAACTACTTCTAAAACGAACATAAAACTGCGTTCCCTATGAAAGCCAAGTGCCTTATCTCCTTGTGTCTTCTATTGACACTTCCCTGCGTGAGCTGCACACCCAACAATGCAGCAGATGTGGCAAAACAGAACACTCTCACTCTCTCCGTTGCCCCATTGATGGACACCAACGCCTCGGCACCCCAGAATATGACATTCTTGGAGTGGGACTCTCAGACCACCATTTCGGTCAATGGCGAGGCCGTGGCTAATCCCTCGATTGATGCCCCCGATGGGTTGGTTGCAACCTTCACCCTCCCCGAAGAGGTGGTTGCCCCCTACAACATAACCTACCCCCACACGGAGGGCTCCTCGGCCCAAAAGCCCTTGGTAGAGTTTCCTGCGGAGCAGGCGATTGTTCCCGGCCAATTCAACGTACTCCAAATGCCCGCTTGTGGTGTGGTTGAGAGTGGCCAGAATGGTGGCACTCTGCGCCACCTCTCGGGAGCAACCCGCTTGAAATTGGTGTCGGCCGAGGCCTCCACAGCCCTCGACCGCATCGTCATCACATCGAAGAACAAGTCCACCCTTTCGGGCACGTTCATCGTTGACTGCAACTACGAGGCTATGCTCTCCACCGGCAACGGCTCGGCACAAGCAACCTATAAGTTGCCCAAAGGCTACACCCTGTCGGCCGACAAACCTGCGGAGTTTTTCCTTACACTCCCCGGTGGCGACCACGGAGAGTGTGTGGTGGAGATTTTCGACACCGAGGGCAACTCAACAGCCCTCAATGTGAAGGAGTTCAGTGTCGAAAAAGGCAGCATCAAAACCCTTGGAGAGTTTCCCTTCTCGCCCCACTCGACAATCAACGTGGAGGAGTGGAACAGTTCGGAGCCCGTTGTGGCTTTCCACACCAAAATCTTTGGCTACGTCAAGGACACCGCAGGCAACCCCATCGAGGGTGTGGCGGTGAGCGACGGCTACACGGTGGCAGCCACCAATGCCGAGGGATACTACACCCTGAATGTGTCGCCCGACACTTGGTATATCTACTACTCCACCCCTGCCGAGTATGAGGTGGCAGTAAACGAGTTTGGCCAGCCCTGCTTCTGGCAGAAATACCCCACTCCTTCGCCCCGTGTAGACTTCACCCTCAAACCCCTTGCCGGAGGTAAAGAGGAGAGGTTTGCCCTCTTTGCCTTTGCCGACCCACAGGTCTATTCCAGCGGTAACCTCAAACGCTTCCTCGGCGAGGCTGTGCCGGGCATTGCAGCCCACGCCAAATCGCTCACCATTCCCAAATATGGTATCACTCTGGGCGACATCATCTTCAACACCGACAACTTCAAGTGTACCCATATGATGGACGATATGAGGGACGGATTCTCGGTGAAGAGTGTTGGTATGCCCGTGTTCCAAATTATGGGCAACCACGACCACAACGAATTCAACGCCACCGCCCCCTTGGTTACCGACGAGCGTAGTTCGGACATCAACATCAAGGCCCAGAGGGATTTCGAGAGTATGTTTGGCCCTGTGGACTACTCCTTCAATCGTGGCGATGTGCACATCGTGGGTATGAAAAATGTGATTTTCGCCTCGCCCACCACCCCTACGGGTGGCTACCAACTCGGTTTCACCGACCGACAGTTCGAGTGGCTGAAACAAGACCTTGCACTTGTACCGAAGGATAAACTCATACTCTTCTGTGTACACATCCCCCTCTTTGACGAGAAGAGCAAAAAAATCACCGCACTCAACACCGGAACCAATGTTCAGGAGACCATCAATCTGCTGAAAACCTTCCCCAACGTACACATTCTCTCGGGCCACAAACACACCCAACAGAACTACGTTAACGCACAGGGTATCAGGGAGCATAACATCGCTTCGGTGGCAGGTGCTTGGTGGGTATCGTGCGTGTGTGGCGACGGCACCCCCAATGGTTTCAACGTCTTCATACCCGAGGGCAACCGCCTCGCCGAGGAGTACTTCTATGGCTACACCGCAGCCTCCTCCTCTCGCAACCACCAGATGAGGCTCTATCGTGGCAACGCCGTTACGGGTGGCCCCATCAGTGGCGAGAATAAGAACAAAACTATGGGCTACTATGGCTTCAACTTTGCCGACGATGTTCTACTTGCCAACGTCTATAATGCCGCACCCGACTGGAAGATTTCGGTCTATGAGGATGGCGTTTACTCCGGCGATATGACACTCCTGCCCGCCTCGCAGCCTGCCATTGGTGCGCTCATTGGCGACTACACCTACGACAATCCTCGCCGTGCAGCCGATGGTGTATTGACCGGCCACGACTTCTGGGTTGCCGGCTATATGTTGGGCGTGCTAGGACGCACCACCTCCAATGGCGGTTGGGCCGAGTGTCAGCATATGTATCAGTATAAACTCAAAAACAAGAACGCCTCCATCAAGGTTGTTGCCACCGACAGTCTGGGCCACACCTACGAGGAGAGCACCATCACAGAGGGTACCGACTACACCGCAGCCGTGAAACCCTGATGTAGTTTAGGGTCAACACCACGGAGGGCGACGTGCGATTGTGCGTCGCCTTCTTTGTGTATGAATACACAAAAAATGGTCCTCCAAGAGAGCAAATATCCAAAATAGGTGGTATCTTTGCACGTTGCATAACTATATACACACAGCAAATGGCACTATTTGACATATTCAAAAAGAAAAAGACAGAGCCTGCGGCACAGCAGAGCACTCAACCACAAGAGCACTCCGTAGAGGAGGCCCCCCAGACCACAAGCGACAAATCACAACAAGAGGAGATTGACGAGGGACTCAAAAAGACCAAAGAGGGTTTCTTCGGTAAGTTGGCCCGTGCGGTGGCAGGACGCACCCACATCGATGAAGATTTCCTTGACGACTTGGAGGAGGTACTCATAACCTCCGACGTGGGTGTGGAGACTACCGTGAAAATCATCAACAACATTCAGGCTCGTGTAGCGAGGGACAGGTATATGAACTCCGACGAGCTGAACGACCTGCTGAGGGACGAGATTAGCAACCTCTTGCAGGAGTGTGAGGAGAAGCACGAAAACTTCGGCCTGAGCATCACCGAGGGCACCCCCTATGTTGTGATGGTGGTGGGTGTAAATGGCGCAGGCAAGACAACCACCATCGGTAAACTCGCTGCCCAACTCACCAAGGCGGGCAAGAAGGTCTATATTGGTGCTGCCGACACCTTCCGTGCCGCCGCCATCGACCAACTCCAAGTGTGGGCCGACAGGGCGGGGGCCACTATGATACGCCAAGATATGGGCTCCGACCCCGCATCCGTGGCCTTCGACACGCTCAAATCGGCCGTTGCAAACAAGGCCGACGTGGTGCTGATTGACACCGCAGGCCGCTTGCACAACAAGGTGGGTCTGATGAACGAGCTCTCCAAGATTCGCAACGTGATGGGCAAAATCATCCCCGATGCTCCCCACGAGGTTATGCTCGTGCTTGACGGCTCCACAGGACAAAACGCCTTTGAGCAGGCCCGTCAGTTCACCGCTGCCACAAAGGTTAATTCTCTGGCCATCACCAAGTTGGACGGCACAGCCAAGGGCGGTGTGGTCATCGGCATCAGCGACCAATTCGGCATTCCCGTACACTACATAGGCATTGGCGAGGGTGTAGATCAGCTGAAAATCTTCGACCGCAGGGAGTATGTCAACGCCCTCTTCGGCAACAAGTAGGTAGGCCCCAACAAACCAATCTTGCACCAATAAGCGCACAACAGACACTATGAACAAAAAGAAAATCAACGTCATAACACTCGGCTGCTCCAAAAACCTTGTGGACAGCGAACACCTTATGGCCCAACTCGACGAGGCCGGCTATGAGATTGAGGTGGACAGCAACTCCACGGATGCCAAGATTGTGGTCATCAACACCTGCGGTTTCATTGGCGATGCCAAGCAGGAGGCCATCGACACCATCCTCGAATGTGCCGAAGCAAAGGCCGATGGGCGCATCGACAAACTCTTCGTTATGGGTTGCCTGAGCGAGAGGTATGCCGACGAGCTCCGAGAGGAGATTCCCGAGGTGGACGACTACTTCGGTGCTCGCTCGTTGAAGGAGGTTGTGGAGGCCCTCGATGCGGAGTACCTTCCCGAACTCGAAACCGAGCGACTGCTCACCACACCCGAACACTACGCCTACCTCAAAATTGGCGAGGGGTGTAATTGGCACTGCGCCTATTGTGCTATCCCACTGATTCGTGGCCACCACCGCAGCGTGCCTATGGAGAAGGTGTTGGAGGAGGCCGAGGGACTTGTGGCTGTGGGTGTTAAGGAGATTATCGTCATCGCCCAAGACACCACCTACTATGGCAAAGACCTCTATGGCGAGCGTAAGTTGGCCGAACTGCTCCGCAGGCTCTGCGCCATTGAGGGCGTGGAGTGGGTGAGGCTGCACTACGCCTACCCCACCGACTTCCCACAGGATGTTATTGAGGTGCTGAGGGACGAGCCCAAGATGTGTAAATACCTCGACATCCCCCTGCAACACATAGCCGACAACCAACTCTCGGCTATGCGTAGGCGCATCACCAAGGCCGAAACGGAGGCACTCGTTGAGCGACTGCGCACGGAAATTCCCGACATCGCCCTGCGTACCACAATGTTGGTGGGCTTCCCCGGCGAGACGGAGGAGGACTTCGAGGAGCTGTGCGACTTTGTGCAGAGGGTTAGGTTCGACCGACTCGGAGCCTTTGCCTACTCCGAGGAGGAGGGCACTCCCAGCGCACTCAACCTCACGGACGACGTGCCGGAGGAGGTTAAAGAAGAGAGGGTTGAGAGGCTTATGAAACTGCAAAAACGCATCTCGCTTGCGCTGAATGCCGAGAGGGTTGGCAAGAGGATGAAGGTTGTGATTGACCGCACCGAGGGCGAGTTCTACGTTGGCCGCTCGCAGTATGACAGCCCCGAGGTTGACGAGGAGATTCTGGTTAGCAGCCCTGCGCCACTCTCGGAGGGCGACTTTGTGATGGTGGAGATTACCGACTGCGAGGAGTATGACCTCTACGGCAAAGTGATTTCGGAGGATTAAGAATGAGCCCAAAGGGCAGGAAGGTAATTTAAGGGTAATAGGGGCTTTAAGGTCTTTAAGGACTTTAAGGCCCTTATATTATCACTCCCAGCCACCCCAGAAGTCCCAGAAGACCCAGAAGACCCAGCCCACTAACTGGGACTACTGAGCCCACTGGGAAAAAGAGAATTGAAAATTGAAAATTGAAAATTGAAAATTACAGCTCCCCTAAGTTAGGGGAGGAGTGGTCGGATGGCATGGGTAACAAAAAAGATACCCGTGATTTAGAAGGGGCCCTAATGGCTTTAAGGACCCTAAGGGCTCTAAGGACCTTATCCTCCCAGAAGACCCAGATGACCCAGAAGACCCAGCCCACCAACTGGGACCACTGGGCCTACTGGGACTACTGGGGAAAAGAGAATTGAAAATTGAAAATTGAAAATGGAAAATGGAAAATGGAAGCAAATGCGAGTAAGCGAGTGCAGAGATTGCTTGCAAGCTATGCCGAGCAGGAGCATTTTAGAGCAAGCGAAGCTTGGTCAATTGCTGCTCCCCTAAGTTAGGGGAGCTGTCGCAAAGCGACTGAGGGGTATGTTAGAAAGGGGCTTTAAGGACCCTAAGGGCTCTAAGGCCCTTATCCTCCCAGATGACCCAGAAGACCCAGAAGACCCAGCCTACTAACTAGGGCAACTGGGACTACTGAGCCCACTGGGAAAGAGTCGGTCGTCGGTTGACGGTTGACGGTTGACGTTAAAAAAAACGCAAAGTGTGCGGCAAATGCAAGGCAGCGTCAGAATGACGCTTCCCCCCCCCACATTTTTGGTCGGAGTGCTATCTAACGTCTATTAGCTGTAAATAACGCATTTTGGGGTGGGGATTTTTGTGCCAAACGAGAAAGCGGCCCCGCAGTTTGCTTGCGCAAATGAGGAGCCGCTTATCGAAGTGCGGTGCAAAAATCACCCGCCAAAATGCGTTATTTTGCGTAGGCTACCGCACGAGTCTCACGAATAACCGTAATCTTAACCTGACCGGGATAGGTCATCTCGTCCTGAATCTTCTTGGCAATATCACGGCTGAGCTGCTCGCTGTCGGCATCCGAAATCTTCTCGGCACCAACAATAACCCTCAGCTCCCTACCTGCCTGAATAGCATAGGTCTTCATCACACCGGGATATGAGAGTGCGATGCTCTCCATCTCTTTGAGTCGTTTGATGTAGCTCTCCACAATCTCGCTCCTTGCGCCGGGGCGAGCACCCGAGATAGCGTCACACACCTGCACGATGGGGGCGATGAGGGAGTTCATCTCCACCTCCTCGTGGTGCGAACCCACAGCATTGCAAACCTCGGGTTTCTCTTTGTACTTCTCGCAGAGTTTCATACCGATAATTGCGTGTGGCAATTCGGGCTCGTCATCGGGCACCTTGCCGATATCGTGCAACAGACCTGCCCTGCGTGCATTCTTCACATTGAGGCCCAACTCGGCAGCCATAATACCACACAAGTTGGCAGTCTCTCGTGCGTGCTGCAAGAGGTTCTGACCATAGGAAGAACGGTATTTCATCTTACCGATGAGCCTAACGAGTTCGGGGCTCATATTGTGGATACCGAGGTCGATGATGGTACGCTTACCCACCTCGGCAATCTCCTCCTCAATCTGTTTTTTCACCTTGGTAACCACCTCCTCGATGCGTGCGGGGTGGATACGGCCGTCGGTTACGAGTTGGTGGAGTGCAAGGCGTGCAATCTCCCTACGCACGGGGTCGAAGCCCGAAAGGATGATTGCATCGGGGGTGTCGTCCACGATAATCTCCACACCTGTTGCGGCCTCCAAAGCACGGATATTGCGGCCCTCACGACCGATGATGCGGCCCTTAACCTCGTCGCTGTCGATGTTGAACACCGTTACGGAGTTCTCAATGGCGGTCTCGGTTGCAACCCTCTGGATGGTCTGCACAACAATACGCTTAGCCTCCTTGCTGGCGGTCAGTTTGGCCTCCTCGATGGTCTCGCTGATGTAGGTCTGTGCATCCCTCTCGGCCTCGGCCTTCATATTCTCGATGAGGATATTTTTTGCCTCCTCCGAGCTGATGCCACCAATCTGTTCGAGCTTGATGTTCTGCTCTTTGATTATGCGCTCGGCCTCCTCTTTGCGTTTTTCGAGGTGAGAGAGCTGAGCCGCAACCTGCTCTTTCTGTTTGTCGAGTTCGTTGTTTTTCTTGTCCAACTCGGAGCGTTGCTGATTGAGGTTATTCTCCTGCTGTTTGATACCCTGCTCACGCTGGTTGAGCTTCTGGTTGCGCTCATTCACGGTGCGGTCGTGTTCACGTTTGAGTTCGAGGAAACGCTCCTTTGCCTGCAACTCTTTCTCCTTGCGAATCATCTCGCCCTCGGCTTTGGCAGCCTCCACGAGAGCCTCACGTCGCTTACGGACGGTGGTCTTGGTTATGGCATTGCTAACCACAATGTAGGTACCCACACCCACTGTGGCAGAAATGACCGCTGTTAATACTATTGTTATCATAATTGTTCTGTTGTTTTTAGTTGTTAAAAAAGTGTTATCTGTTTTGTTGTTTTATGGTTGTTTTCGTTTGCTGTATTATCGTAACAAAAAACCCACATAGGATTCCATTTAATTGTTTGACGAAACTACCAAGTCGTCATGTGTGAGAGCTCCGTATTTGCATCGCAAACGTCCAACGGCATCGGGAGCACGCTCCGGACACTCCCCCTTGCGGGGTCACCCAGGCCTGTTTTTGACACTACGAGTAACTCTCAATAGTTAAAGTGTTGAGTTTCGCAAATCTGAATGGAATCTATGCGGGCAGATTATTCAGTTGTGTATGTCCAATGAACTTCGTTTCTTCTCTCTTCTTTCTACTTACCACCACCCCCTCAACTATCAACTGATAACTGACAACTGACAACTACTCCAACTTGGAGAGGTAGGCATCGAGTGTGCGCTCAATTTTGGTCAACTCGGCCAAATCGTCGTCAATATTTCGGGCGGTAGCCTGCTCCACATTTTGGAGAGCCAACTGCAAAGCAGCCATCGCCAAGCAGCCCTCTTTGTCCATACGGTATTTGGACTCGATGGTTGCCACCCAGCGATTTATCTCCTTCTCGGCCTTACGATACAGTTCCTCCTTTGCACGCTCAATTCGTAGTGGATACTTCTTGCCGGCAATATCAAGGTGTATGTTCAATATCTCTGCCATCGTTCTCTGTGGTAGTTCCCTTGTGTGGGAGTTTTCTCTCGTGTGCTACAAAACAACTACTTGCTAACCAGCGCAATGCACCTATCAATCTCCCGCATAAGCCTGTTGATTTGTGCCTTTGCCCTCTTCTTTGCGGCCTCATCCTGCGTACCGCCAAAGCCCTCTCCGAGTTCAAGGAGCGAGAGTTTGCGTTGCAGGGTGTCGATTTTCTCACGCAAGAGGCGGTTCTCGGCTTTGAGTTTGTCCTTCTCGCCCACAAGCGTAGCACACTCCTTGCGCAGGCGGGTGTTGTCCTCAATCACTCGTCCCACCTTCTCGGCCAAAGAATCTACAACTTGCTGTTTTGCCATTGCTCAAAAAAATCTATGGTGCCTGTTTGTGCACACCTATCCATCTACAAAGTTAGTGATTTTTTCTCGGCCTGCAAACTTTTTGGCCCAACTTTTTTCACCAATCACTTTTGCGGGGTTGCAACATTGCACAAATTTGCCTACATTTGCGATTGAATTCCAACTTATTACCAATTTACCAACTTACCATTTACTTACAATTATGAAGAATCGTTACTATTTCCTGGACAACCTGCGTTGGGCGACAGTGTTGTTGGTGGTTTTCTACCACGTTTTCTACAACTACAACTCCCTTGGTGTCTTTGGAGCCATAGGCGGTTTTGCCGACCACCAATGGCAAGACATCTTCTGCACCCTCCTGAACCCTTGGTTTATGACCCTACTCTTTGTGGTTGCAGGCGCTTCGAGTCGCTACGCTCTCCAAAGGCGCACCCCCACAGAATTCCGACGTGAGCGCACACGCAAACTACTCGTCCCCTCCACCATTGGTCTGGTGGTCTTTGGCGGCGTGCTGGGGTGGTTGAATATGACCATTGCGGGTGCCCAGATACCCGAAAACATCCCTCCTTTTGTCAAGTGGCTCATTGCAGTTGCAAGCGGCACGGGACCTCTGTGGTTCATCCAAGACCTCTTTGGCTTCTCGCTCCTGCTCCTGCTGGTGCGCAAAGTAGTTGATGCCGACAAGGTCGATAGGTGGCTCACAGGGCTACCCCAATGGGGCCTCGGCCTTGTGATGTTGGCCTTTGGAGTGTTGCTCTATGTGGCCTCACAGAGCCAAATTGACAACCCCACGGCAGCGCAAGGGCTCATCAACCTCTACCGCCCCGTCTTCTACCTTGTGGGCTTCCTCTGTGGCTACTACATCTTCTCCTCGGAGCGACTTCACAGCTATCTTGCCGAGAGGGCCGAGGTGCTGATTGTGGCAGCTGTGGTGTCGGCCGTGGCATTCTGCACGGAGTTCTACGGCAAGGACTACACCTCACCCGTTGCAGTGCAGAGCCTTTGGTGCAACCTCTACTGCTGGGCGACGACACTTGCAATGTTTGGAGCATTCCGCCGTTGGGCCAACACCACCTCTCCCGTGGCGGACTATATGAGCCGCAGTAGTTTTGGTGTCTACATTGTGCATATGACCGTTTGCACGGCGGCTTGCTGGTGGCTCAAAACGTGTGGCCTCCCCTTGTGGGCCACCTACACAGCAGCCCTTGCGCTCACCTTCGCAGGCTCGTTTGTGTTGTGGGAGATTCTGCACCGCATTCCTCTGCTGCGCTGGTGCATCTTCGGTATCAAGAAAAACAGAAGGGGCTAATATATAATCGGAGCAATAGGAAAGAGAAAAAAATAGGGGCGATAGGGGTAATAGGGAAAACCCTTATCGCCCTTAATGACCTTAAAGCCCTTATCCCCCCACGACTTCTACTTGTCGAGGTGTTTGATGCCCACACGTTGGTAGTGGCGGATGTTATAGACAAACTGCACCGCCACATAGCGTCCCACTCCTCGGTTGGTAACCTCCGAGACGGCCGTGGTGTTCACCGTACGGCGGTGTATTGTTGCACTCTGGTTGAAGAGGTCGTTGACACCAATGCTTATCTCGCCCAGGTTGCGTGGCAGCACCCTGTGGCCGAGGTAGATATTACACAAGGTGTAGGAGTAGTGGTAGTCGGCCCCCACCGCATTGTAGTCGTTCCACGACACAGAGGTCGAAAGTGTGAAGTTGTGAGGCGTAACACATTTGAGTTCTCCGACTGCTACCTGAGTGATGTTGTCATTTCGTGCAAAACCCTCCATAAAGCGGGTTTGCGACTTGGTGTAGGTGCCGCTATACGAGAGCGTAAAGTCGAGCCACTCGCTGATGTTACTACTCAACACCGCACCCAACTCGCCCCAAGTGTTCTCCAATTTGAGGTGCTCGCCATTGAGAATGCTCGGCACACGTCCTGCGCCAACCGTACCACGAATGTTGAAGTTACTCTTGATGAAGTGGAGTGGAATACCATACACAGCCCTCACTCTCAGGTCCCAATAGCCCTTCATATTCATCGGCTTGGCAAATTGGTTGCCCTCACCAAGCCACTCTCCGTCGGGGAGTACATAGTTGGGCTGGTCAACAATCAACTCATCGGCAATGTAGCGGTTATTGAGCCTCAGGCGTGTAGTCAGCGAGAGGGATGTACCACGGCTTGGTATGGTGCGAAGGTAGTTGACGTCGATGTCGTGCAGGTAGGACTGCTTCAAGTTGGGGTTGCCGATACGCAAGAACTGCGTGTTGGAAGTGTTCATCACATTCTGCAACTGCGCCGGTGCAGGGTTGGAGAGCTTACTTGTGGCATTCACCCTTATTCTGTTGCGAGAGTTGAAGTTGTAGTTACCCACCAGCGAGTAGGTCAAATCACCATAGGTCCTCTTCACGATGTCGGCCTTTGGGAAGGTGTAGAGGCCCACATAGTCAACCAGCTGGTAGAACAAACCGCCCGTGATGGAGCTTTTGCCCTTACCATATTTATAGTTGAAGCCCACTCGATGGGTGGTATAGTCCACACGGAACACATTGGAGAGGTCCCCACGGAAGTATTCCTCGCTCCACGAGGTTACATCCCCAACATCTTTGGCACTCTTGTATATCTTCTTGTCGGTGGCCGAGCCGTTGAAGGTTACTCGGTAGGATGCAGATAGCACCGACTTGCGAGAGACTGGCGTGGTATAGGTGGCTGTGGCTATGATGTTGTAGCCCGGAATGGTGCGCAGCTGATTTTGAAAACTCTTTGAGTCGGCCCTCTCCGGCTCAAAGGCCACATCGTCAATGTTCTTGAAGTTATACTGCTCCTGCAACGAGGTCATACTATTCACATTGTAGCGTGTGTAGAGCGAGAGGCTGAAATACTCCCTCTTCTGTTTGAGTCGGATGTTGTAGGAGATGTTGTTTGCCAACGAGTAGTTGCAGTTGCCCACATCGGAGAGCACCTTACGACGATAGACAAAGGTTGTGTCCACCCCACCATAGAGGTTGTCGGTGCGGCTGAGGGTGGTTGTCAGGGAGCCACTATCCTGCCACGACAGCTGCGGGCGCAGAACGATGGTGTGCTTGGAGTTGAGGGGGATGTCGATACGTCCGCCAAATTGGTGTGTACCACGGTCGGCCTGGCTCTCGGCCACAGCATCATAGAGCACGCTCTTATCGGTGGGGGTGAATGTTTCTCGGTCGGTGGTTGTGGTGTTGTCGTTGTCGATGGTGTTGAAGAAGTAGAAGAGCGACACCTTGCCATTACGTCGTATTTTACTCACCCTGAATTGGTCGTTGTAGTTAATACCAAACGAGCCCACCGCACTAACTCCATTCATAGGTTTCACGTTGAAGATACCATTGTTGGCCGTATCGCCTGCCGCTGCCACATCCTCCGCCGAGAAGTTATATTGGTTTACATTGTTCCACATTCCGATAAGCGCAAGGTGTCGGTCGCCATTCAATCGGTTGAGATTACCTGCCACTATACCCTTACCGTTGTTACCCACACCGAGCTGGGTCTTACCAAACCAACCATTACGTTTATCCTCGGCCGTGATGATATTGATGGCCATATATCCCTCGCCATCGTCCACACCCGTCATCTCGGCCTGCTCGGAGAGGTGATAGTAGGTTTCGATTCTCTCAATCATATCGGCCGGAATGTTCTTCACGGCAGCCATAGGGTCGTTACCAAAGAACTCCCTACCATCGACATAGACCCTCTTGACATCACGTCCGTGGACCTCAATACCCGTGTTGCTAACCGCCACACCTGGCATTTTGGCCAACATTCGGTGTGCGCTGGCATCGGCCGACACCTTGAAGGCCGAGGCATTGTAGGATACCGTGTCGCCCTTTATGGAGGTGCGCATCATTGAGCCCTCAACACTCACGCCTTTCATCACAATACTCGAAGTTTTGAGCCTCAAAGTACCCAGATTGACCGACTTACCCGACTTGGTTGACAGTTCCTTGTGAAGTGTTTCGTAGCCAAGATACTCTACCGACAAGGTGTAGGCTCCCCCTGCGGACAACGCCAACTCAAAGGCTCCCTTGTAGCCGGAGGTTACAATGGCCACACGCTCCCCTTTGGGCTGAGCCACCACCTCCACCACTGCTCCGACCACAGGCTTACCCGTGGCTTTGTCGGCAACCGTCCCCAAGACAACACACCGCCCCTGCGCCATCGCCGAGCCCACGCCCAGCAACGCCGCCACCACCACACACAGCCATATTTTCGCCACTCTCTTCACCGTTCCAAATGGAGCAACTTTCTCACCTATGCAAATATAAGTCAAAACAACTCAACAAGCCAAATATTTAGTCCACTATTCCCCACACCAACACAGATATTCCACTATTGGTAGGTGTGTTAAAAAAAAGCTAAAAAACGGAATGTTTTTTGCAAAGCTATTGCAGATTAAAAATTTTTAACTAATTTTGCAATAAATACAAATTTGTAATGATTACAAAAACTATGAAACGTATGAATTTTATTATGACAGTTATGGCTTCACTGATGATGTTGGCGGGCTGTGAAAAAGACGATAGGAGTGTTGCATTGACTTCGTTGCCTCAGAAAGCACAAACATTTATTGAGAATCACTTTGGCGACCTGACCATCGCAAGCGTAGTGAAGGAGTACGACGACCTCACATACGACTATGACGTCTATTTTACCAATGGTACATCCATCGAGTTTAGCCGTTCGGGTGAGTGGAAGAGCATCGACTGCCACGGCTCAAAGGTGCCCGACAGCGCAGTGCCCGCAGGTGTATTGAGCTATGTAACGGCCAACT
Organism: Tidjanibacter sp.; assembly: GCA_045614965.1. Classification (GTDB taxonomy): domain Bacteria; phylum Bacteroidota; class Bacteroidia; order Bacteroidales; family Rikenellaceae; genus Tidjanibacter. Next base: position 489 of record JAZLDY010000044.1, on the reverse strand, counting down.
ACCCCTCGAATGTGGTTGTACAACTCTCCATCGACGGACTCTTCTACGATGTTGAACTCGACAACGACCTCGACCTGGTGTTCAACAAGAGTGGTCAGTTTGTGAGAATTGACTATTAGTTTTTGATTGACGAGTTAAGTACCCCCTGTTTACAGGTTAAAATTAGGTTTAGTTTATATGTGTGCGACGAGGGCCTCCCAGTGATGGAAGGCCCTTGTCATTTTTAGGAGGAGGGGGAAGGGCAAGAAAGGGCAGAAAGAGCAGAAAGGGCAGAAAGGGCAATTCAAAATTCAAAATTCAAAATTCAAAATTTGCCTCCTTTTTCACGGGTAACAAAAAAGATACCCGTGAAAAAAGGATGGATAGGAAGGGCAGAAAGAGCAGAAAGAGCAGAAAGAGCAGAAAGGGCAGAAAGGGAACTTAGGGAATTTAGAGAGCTTAGGGACCCTAAGGACCCCAAGGACTCTAAGGCCCCTATCTCCCCTATCT
>JAZLDY010000043.1:0-24138 GCA_045614965.1 Tidjanibacter sp. | reverse complement strand
TCTGGTTCTTGGTCTCATTCGTGCTCGTCAATAAAAGAGTGGATGTAATCCTCGCTGTCAGGCAGAGTGAGAAAAATAGAATGGAATGTATGGTCTATGTGGGATTATAAAAACGCCCGTAGAAGTGTGTGGAAACGGGGTAGGTGCATTTTTGGTGCATCTTTTTGGATATAAAAAAAGCCTACAAGATTGATAATCAATTTCTTGTAGGCTTTATTCAGCGGAAAGAGAGGGATTCGAACCCCCGGAACATCGCTGTTCAACGGTTTTCAAGACCGCCGCATTCGACCACTCTGCCATCTTTCCAAGTCGATTGCGCACCGAGGTCGCCCCACAATGCACATTGCCGTATGTATAATCGTCGGGGCCTCCCCCTGTTTTGCGCCACAAAGGTAACGCAATTTTTCACTTTTGCAAAATTTCGGCCATAAGATGACCCTCAAACACTTGGGTAACATTTTCGCTCTCCGAGGGTTGCTTTTGCGAAAAAATACCTATATTTGCAGTATCAGTGGGTTTATACCCGTCGATAGACATATTTTTGATGAAAGTGTATTAGCTTTTATCCTCGATTGGAAATCTGGAAAATTTCACAATTACTGCGAGGTAAGCAATTCACTCGTCACTCCGTATTGCATAGTATTTGGGGTGTTCTGCCCCATACTCATTCGATACGAGTGTGGGGTTTGTTTATTCGCAGTAAGGCATTCCAGAGCCTCCAATCGGATATTCTAATCAACTCCACACTTTCTTTTTTATACTACTAATCCATCACAGTCGGAGTTGAGGTGATACAAAAATGATTTGTCATGTACAATGAGAAAGTAGAAGGCCTTATCAAGGCCGCCTTGGCAGATGGAGAACTGACCGAGAAAGAAAAACAGATTCTGTTCAGAAAAGCAGAAGCAGAGGGAATCGATCTTGATGAGTTTGAAATGGTTTTGGATGCACGATTAGTAGAGCTAAAAAAAGAGGAGAAATCAAAAGTTCAATCCTCGGCACCAAAATCAGATAAGTTTGGAGATGTGAGAAAGTGTCCTGTTTGCGGTGCAATTTTGCAATCGTTCCAGCACAAGTGTGATGATTGTGGTTATGAGTTTAGAAATGTTGAAGCAGTAGAGTCTGCTCAAAAATTATTTGATTTGCTACAAGCTGCGGAACTCCGCAAAACTCAAAAATTGCAAGAGTATGAGCAGGCGAAAGTTCGGAAACTGAACGAGTTTGATAGAGAGAAAGATGATCGCCTTCAGGAACTATCGAAAAGACATAGTAGTGATTCTGGAATAGTTAAGATACTTGGAGGTCAAAAACGATTGGCTGCGCAAAATGAAGAAAGAGATGACTTAATTGCAACAATGGAGCGCTCTCGAGCAGAACTAGTAAAAACCCTTGATAGAGATGTGGAGGTAATAGAGGAACAATCTAGCAAAGAGAAATATACAATAATTAAAAATTTTCCTGTTCCTAATGCCAAAGAAGATTTGTTAGAATTACTTGCAATGTCGACTAGTAGTGCATATGATAATGATGGAGTTATTGGTGGTGAAGAGGAAGTTTGGATCCAAAAAACCGACCAAATATACCAAAAGATTTTGGCTTGTGCAGGAAATGATACAGCATTTGTAGATCAAGCATCAACAATGGTGATATCTTTGATGCGTAGATTGCCTAAGAGTTATAAACAGTTTACACAACTTCCAGAAAGAGCAAAATCCAAACTTAAAGAAGAGATGGAGAGTGCAAGAAATACAAAGATTGAAATATATAAATCGGTATTTAAGATTGCAGGTCCAATTTGTTTGGGACTAATAGTGTTGGGGGTAATAGGAATTCTTACTTATGTTGATGCTCTTACTTTGGGTGGATTTATAGGCGCAATACTAACACTATTTATTGCGACAAAAATCGTGAAAAAAAAGTTAGAATTTAAATAAATGATACTATGGGACTTTTCAGTAGCAAGAAAGAAGGCGGATTGATGGATGTAATCCGCTGCGATGAACAGGAGTATTTGGTGTGGAAGTGGCGACCTTCGGGCGAGGCTAACACCACCAAGAAAGAGAATGCCATCCGTTATGGCAGTTCGCTGCGAGTGAAAGATGGCGAGGTGGCTGTGTTTTTTTACAAGCAGGAGGGTGGTCAAATGATGGACTTTATTATGGGCCCTCACGACCAAAAAATAGAAACGGCTAACTTCCCAGTGCTCACAAGCATTGTTGGCTCGCTTTGGGGTGGAAACACTCCATTCCAGGCGGAGATCTACTTTATCAACTTGCAGGGCAACAATCAAGTGAGATTTGCGGTGCCATACTTCGATGTGGCAGATCCTCGCTATCCCGACTTCACGGTACCTGTTGCCGTAAGGGGTACGCTCACATTCAACCTTACCGACTACAAGCAGTTTATCAAACTAAACCGTTTGATTGATTTTGATTTGAATGCTTTTAGCCAGCAAATCAAAGGTGCGGTTACGAAATTCACCAAGAACTTTGTAACCAATTGTCCTTTGGATAATAACATCCCTGTATTGCAGTTGGAGCGAAAGGTGATGGATATTAGTGATCTTATTCAGGCTCGCCTCAAACCAATTTTCGAAGAGGACTTTGGTGTAAATCTCAAACGACTCGATATCTCGGCAATTGAGATTGACAAAGAGAGCAAGAATTATGCCGAGTTTGTACGCCTAACAAAGGAGCAACAAACTCGTCGTGCGGAGATTGACACCGAACAGTACGAGCGTGTGTCGAAACTTTCTGCTGAGTCGCAGTTCATACAGGCTCACGCCATCAATCAACAGGCCGATGTTCTCAAAACCGCAGCCCAGAGTATGGGTCAAATGGGCGGTATGAATATGGGCGGTGGCGATGGTATGAACCCCGCAGGAATGATGATGGGTATGGCTATGGGTGGCGCTATGGGTCAGCAGATGGCTGGTATGATGAATGGCTTTGGTCAAGCAGCACAGCCACAGCAAGCTCCACCAATGCAGGGTGGTGCTCCCGTGTCTCCTCCAATGCCAACCGCAGTGCAGTATATGGTTGCAATCAATGGTCAGCAGTATGGGCCATACAATATGCAACAATTGGCACAGATGGCACAGAGCGGACAGATAAATGCTCAGGTGCTTGTTTGGGCGCAGGGTATGCCACAATGGACAGCTGCGGGTAGCGTTCCCGAACTTGCGCAATTGTTTGGTGCGACACCTCCACCAATGCCACCAACCTTATAAAACCTTGCCACTATGAAAATTGATTTTATAAAGACTTTGATTGCCGTAGCCATAAGTGCATTGCTTGCTTATGCATGCTACGAGATTTGCAAGTTTGAGAGCGTGCAATGGGTTATTACTGTGGGTACATTTGTAACCATCGCTATCCCTTGTGTATTGTCGCTCGGTGTGTCTTCAAAAGAGGAACGATTGGCTGTGATGCTCAAAACACTCTCGTCAATCATCCTCACCGTAGAGATTATTGCGAATTTCATTTTTGTGTTCTTCGATTTCAGCGTTCCCGTATATGTCATTATCAATGGCTTGCTCTTGCTTGTCTTTGCGTTGACATACAACTCGATGTACAAGTCGCACAAATAACAATTTGCATCAACACAAACAAACACCCCACCGACCGTAAGGCAGGTGGGGTGTTTGTTTTGTGATCCTTGTGCAGGTTATCTCTATTTGATTATCCTCTGGATGCTGTTGGCTTTGTGGATGGAGTCCACAGCCCTACGGCCGTTTTCCTCCGAGGCCTCCACACCACACACAGCCCCCGTGTAGCCTCTCCTACGCAGCGACAAAGCAAATGAGCCTCCAATGAGGCCCACGCCCACGATTAGTGTGTTGATATGTTTGCCGTTTTGTTCCACAAGAGGGTGTCTATTTGAAGTATTTCCAGTGGAAGATGATGAGGTAGAATACAGCAATGGTTATGTAGCTATCCGCAAAGTTGAACACCGGCGAGAAGAACAAATCACCACCAATAAGCGGCATCCACTCGGGCCAATGGAACAGTGGGAAGTAGAGCATATCGACCACCTTGCCGTGGAGGAAGGGGGCATAGCCACCGCCCTCGGGCAGCAGTTGTGCTACGCTCGTAAAGGTCGATTCGCTGAAAATCAGTCCATAGAATGCGCTGTCAATCATATTGCCGATGGCACCTGCGAGTATCATCACAAAGCCCACAATCACACCATTGGGGGCCTTCTGTTTGCGCAGGTGGCCCACAAACCACACCAGCGCACCAATGGCCACAAGGCGGAAGAGGCTCAGGGCCAACTTTCCATAGTTGCCACCCAGCGACATACCAAAGGCTGCGCCCTCGTTCTCCACAAAGCACCACCTAAACCACGAGCCCAACACGTTGTGGCTTTCGCCGAGTGTCATTGTGGTCTTAACGGAGAACTTGACAATTTGGTCAACAACGAGCAGGCCGATTACTATGGCCCACAGCACCCACTTCTTTATTGTCAGTTTGGTCATAATTCTACCTCAAAAGAGTAATTAGTAAAGAGTAATTAGTAATTTTTCAAGACAGCTAACAGCTTCATCGGAGCGACACCTCGGCTGTGCCAATCTTGTAGCCGTCCATATAGACCTCGGCAGTATAGACACCGCTTGTGAGGTTTTCGTTGGTGTAGTAGATGCTCACGTCGAGGTCTTGGCCGTTGTAGTCGATATCCCTCTCGGCCGAGTAGCTGATAACATCGCCCTCAAACTCCATAATGCAGTCGGCACCGCCCGAAAGAACGGCTCCGTCGGGGCCGATGATGCGCACATAAATCTTCCTCTCGCCGGGGATGGTGAGTTCGTTGGCTGTGAGAGTGAGGTCGGTCTTGAACTTCGAGGCTCGGTTGGCACGGGTAACATTCGTACCGCCCGTGTTGTAGGCACCGAGTTGCACATTGCGGGCCTTCACAATAGCACCCTTCTTGATTTTGTTGCGGAGGTCTTGTGCTGCCTCTTCGGCTATGTTTGCACGGGATGTTTCGGCTGCCACCCTCTTGCGGTAGCCCACATTCTCGGCTGCGAGTTTTTTGTTGAGGGTGTTGAGCGAGTCGATTTGGTGGACATAGCGACGCATTACCGTACGCAGTGTGCCCAACTCTTTCTCATACTTCTTCAACTTCTCACGGTTCATATTGCGCTCCTTTTTGAGCCTTGCCATCAGCGAGTCGGCTTTGTTGCGCTCGGCTGCGATGTTCATACGCAACTCGTTGCTCACCGAGTCGTTGCGCAGGTTGATTTGGTCAATCTCGGTAATAAGGCCGTTGATTTGGCTGTTGAGCGTATCCCTTTCGATGCGGAACTCCTGTTTGAGGTCGGCCGTGAGGCGGAAGTGTTGGAAGGTGATGAGTGCCAACACCGCCACAAGACACACAATTATAACCTTGTAGCCTTTGAGGGTTTTTTCGATGTCTTGTTGCGAAGGGGTGTTGTTGTCCAACTCCTCGTCCAACTCGTCGTCGTATTTCTCGTAGTCTTCTTCGTACTTTGCCATAGTGGGTAGGGGTCTGTTGTATTACTTTCGTTTTTTTGTTGTGTGGTTGATATGATGTGCAAATATAGTGCTTTTCTACGAAATCATACCATAATCAATGGTGGTTTTGGGTTTGTAGCGGTCCCTTAGGGTGGCGAGGGGGGCATTTTCGGGCTTTGTGAGTTCGGGGTCGTCGTCGAGGATGGCGGAGGCTATGAGCCTTGCTTGTTCGAGAATCTGGCCGTCGGAGGAGAGGGATGCGATGTGGAGGTCTATGGCCTCGCCACTCTGACGTGTGCCGTTCACATCGCCTGCGCCACGCAGTCGCAGGTCCAACTCCGAGAGGCGGAAGCCGTCGTTTGTCTCCACCATTGCTGCCAGTCTTGCCTCGGCATCACGGGATAGTTTGTCGCCACTCATCAGCACGCAGTAGCTTTGGTTGCCTCCTCGTCCCACACGCCCACGCAGCTGGTGAAGTTGCGAGAGGCCAAACCTCTCGGCACTCTCGATTACCATAACCGTAGCATTGGGCACATCAACACCCACCTCGATTACACTCGTTGCAACAAGAATGTGGTTCACGCCCTCGGCAAACAACCTCATCGACTCGGCCTTCTCCTCGGGTGGCATCTTGCCGTGAATTACCCCCACCCGATACTCCGGCAGAGGGAATTCCTGCACGATGTTATCGAAGCCATCGTAGAGGTTTTGATAGTCGAGTGCTTCCGACTCCTTAATCAGCGGGTAGACCACATAGACTTGTCTTCCCTTGGCAATCTCGCTCTTCATAAAGCCGAAGAGTTTGAGCCTCAAGGCCTCCTTTAAGTGGTAGGTTTTTATGGGTTTGCGCCCTGCGGGCATCTCGTCAATCACCGACACGTCGAGGTCGCCATAGAGGGTCATAGCCAAAGTGCGGGGGATGGGTGTTGCGGTCATTACGAGGATGTGGGGCGTTTGGTGGTTTTTGGTCCACAGTTTGGCCCTCTGGTCCACGCCAAAGCGGTGCTGTTCGTCGATGACCACAAGGCCGAGGTTGTCGAACTGCACCCTATCCTCAATCAGGGCGTGGGTGCCCACAAGAAAAAGTATCTCGCCACTGAGCGTACGAGCCAGAATATCCTTGCGCTCACGGGTTTTGGTGGAGCCCGTAAGTACAGCAATGCGTCCCTCGGCTGCGGTACCGGAGAGCATCTTGCTGATGGATGCAAAGTGTTGTCGTGCGAGAATTTCGGTTGGGGCCATCAGGCACGATTGGAAGCCGTTGTCGGCAGCCAACAACATCGACATCAGAGCCACCAAGGTCTTGCCACTACCCACATCGCCCTGCAACAAGCGATTCATCTGGTGGCCCGAAGTGGTGTCTTTTCTTATCTCCTTGATTACTCTCTTCTGTGCTCCCGTGAGGGAGAAGGGGAGGTGGTTGTCGTAGAAATCACGGAACATCTCGCCCACACGAGGGAACATAAAACCATTTTGCAGGGTGGTCCTTCCGGCCTTCACACTCAGTATGCCGAGTTGGACCCCAAAGAGTTCCTCGAATTTGAGGCGGTAGATGGCCCTTTGGAGCATTTGGGGCGAGGAGGGGAAGTGTATGTTTTGGAGTGCTTCGGGGCGGGGGAGGAGGTTGCATTGGCGGATGACACTCTCGGGGAGTGTTTCGGCGATACGACCGTTGATGTGGCCCCAAAGAGTGCACACCAGGTTGTAGATTCCCTTGCTGCCGAGTCCTATGGCGGTGAGTTTTTCGGTGGTGCTATACACGCCTTGCATACCGCTGTTGCCACGGGAGAGGAATTTTTCGACCAACTCAATCTCGGGGTGGACGATGCTCACCTCCCCACGGAAAAACGAGGGCTTGCCGAGCACCATATACTCTCTACCCACCTCCAACTGCTTCTCTATCCAACCGGTACGCTGAAACCACAGCAACTCTGCCACGCCCGTACCATCGGAGAGGCTCACCGAGAGTCGTTTTTTGGGCCCTTCTCCAAGGTAGGCAAAGCCCATAACACGACCTCGCAGTTGGATGTGGGTGTTGGCTTGCTCCTCGGCAAGAGAGCCAATCTTATAGACCTTTGTGCGGTCGATATAGCGGTAGGGATAGTAGTGCAGCAGGTCGCCCACGGTGCGTATTCCCACCTCCGAGGCAAGCAGTTGCGCACGCTTTTCGCCCACGCCACTCAAAAATTTTATGTCCATATCGGCTCGCATAAGGCAAAGATAACGTAAATTAGCCGTATATTTGCCTAAAATTGGAGGAAAAAATGACCAACTACTGCAAATCTATCACTTCCTATGCTCGCCGAGCCACCCGAGAGGTGTCGGTTGGAGCCCACCGAATGGGTGCCCAAAACCCCGTTGTGGTGCAGACTATGACCAACACTCTGACCACCGACACCGATGCAAGTGTGGCCCAAATTGGGCGCATTGCCGCAGCCGGAGGGCGCATTGTGAGGCTCACCACCCCCAACGAAAAGGATGCACTCAACCTCGGTCCCATTGGTGAGAGGGTGCGCAGGGAGTGGCCCGATGTGGCTCTTGTGGCCGACGTGCACTTCTTGCCCGCTGTGGCTGCCGTGGCTGCCACAACCGCCGACAAGGTGCGCATCAACCCCGGCAACTACAACGACCGAGGGGGTCGCTTTGAGGAGCTCATTGAGTTGTGCAGAGAGCGTGGTGTGGCCCTGCGTATTGGTGTGAATCACGGCTCGTTGGCAAAGAAGATTTTTGACCTCTATGGCGACACTCCGGAGGGTATGGCCGCTTCGGCTATGGAGTTCCTGGGGCGTTGTCGTGAACTTGACTTCCACAACGTGGTTGTGTCGCTCAAATCGAGCAACGTGAGGGTTATGGTCTATGCCTACCGACTGCTCGTCAGGGCAATGAACGAGGAGGGTATGGACTATCCCGTACACTTGGGCGTTACCGAGGCGGGCAACCACATTGAGGGACGTGTGAAGTCGGCCGTGGGCATTGGTGCTCTGTTGGCCGATGGCATTGGCGACACCATTCGTGTTTCTCTCACCGAGGCCCCCGAAAATGAGATTCCTGCCGCCCAAAGCCTTGTGGCCCACTACGAGGGTCGCAGTGGGGTGGCATTCCCTGCGGTGGACGAGAGTCGCTTTTCGCCCTATGACTACCAGCCCCGTCCGTGGGGTAAAACGCCTGTGTTGTGGAGTGAGGTGAGCGAGTGTGAGCAGAGCAACTACAATGTGGTTGAGGCCACAAGCGATATGCCCGTGCAGGAGTGGAGGAGCAAGTTGCTCGGCTCGGAGGCCACCCTCGACAAGCCAACCATTCTGCGTCGTTGTTACACTACGGCCAACTTTGAGCAGTTTGCCATTGAAGCCGCTGCCGACTTTGGTGTGATGTTCATCGACTCGCTGGCAGATGGTGTGGACATCGTCAACCCCAACTTCTCGCAGGAGCAGATTGACGAAGTTGCACTCCTCATTTTGCAGGCTGCTCGTGTGCGAATCTCTCGTACCGAATACATCGCCTGCCCCTCGTGTGGTCGCACCCTCTACGACATCGAGAGTACCCTTGCCACCATCAAGGCTCGCACCTCACACCTCGTGGGGCTCAAAATTGGCGTTATGGGTTGCATTGTGAATGGCCCCGGAGAGATGGCCGATGCCGACTATGGTTATGTGGGAGGACTCCCCGGCCGCATTTCGCTCTATCGTGGCAAAACCCTCGTGGAGCGCAATGTGCCACAGGAGGAGGCCATCGAACACCTCGTCGAAATCATCAAGGCCGACGGCCGTTGGACCGAGCCTAAATAAGAATGGCGTAAACGATAAAAGTCGAACAGCAGTATGAAGATATTACCACTTGCATATCTTGGCTCGCAGGAGTGGTGGAGGGAGGCCCTCTCGCCCGACGCTGTGATTGACGTGGGCGAGCACTACATCAAACAGACCTGTCGTAACCGCACGGAGATTGCCACCGCCTCTGGGCGTATGGCTCTGACCGCCAATGTGATAAAGGGTGCAAGTGTCCACAAGAAAGCTGTGAAGGATATGCGCCTCGACTACTCCAAACGCTGGCAGCATCAACACGCCGTGGCTCTGCGCTCAGCCTACAAATCGTCGCCCTACTACGACTACTATGCCGACCGCTTGGAGCCCTTTTTTGAGCGCAGGTGGGAGTTTTTGTACGACTTCAACCGTGAACTTGTGGATGTGGTGCGTGGCATTGCGGGCATAAGGGAGGAGTTGCGCTACTCGGAGGAGTATGTTGTGGCTTCGCCTGCCGATGAGGACCTCCGTGGCTACTCCTTTTTGGGCACACCAACGCTGCCCAACCGAGCACCCCTGCCCACCTATTGGCAGGTCTTTTCGGAGCGAGTGCCCTTTGAGCCCAACCTTTCCATCCTCGACTACATCTTCAACGAGGGGAAATAAATAACGGGCTGTAAATCAACCCGATAAATACAAATATCCACACCTGTCGCCTCTCCGATTTTGGGTTGCTGACAGGTGTGGATAACTTTTGGGTGGCCTTTGGGGTGTGGTTGGTGTGGGGGCTGTAACGTTGCCCTTGCCAAATCAAAATAACTACACGATGACTCCACTCTCTATTATTGAAGAAAATCACACCGCAAAGGACTTTCGGCGCACCGTGGCCGAAAATATACTCACCTCACAATCAATCACCCAACTCGCAGCCGAGTGTGGCTTGTGTTCCACCAAATTCAAAAAGGAGTTCAAGCGCATCTTTGGCGACACGCCCCACAGTTGGTTTGTCCGCAAGCGTTTGGATATTGCAGCACGGATGTTGGAAAACACGGATTGGTTGGTGAAAACGGTTGCCGACAAAACACAATTCAGCACCCCTTCACACTTTATTCGTCAGTTTAAGGCCGAGTTTGGGCTCACGCCCATTGAGTATCGCAAACTGCACGCCCGAGGGCCAAGGGAGATTTGTCCTTCGCCAAGTTGTGGCACTTGTGCAGCCACCATAGGTCAGTGCTGTTGCAACCGAATATGTGCCGGGCAATGCCCAAATAAGCACACCTCGGCAGGCCGACCGTCAAACCAACTTTTAGATTGGTAGCACCAAGAACACCACCACGTCCCACACGGCGTGGGAGATGATAAGTGTCCACAACCCTTTGGGCCAAAGACGATATAGGAGTCCCCACACGCCTCCCACCACAGCGGCAGCCACCACAAGCATAAAGTTACCGGCCCAGATGTGTACGAGGGCATAGATGGCGGTGGTGAGCACAAAGGCCCAAGTGGGGTCCATTTTGAGGGAGAACTGTCGTTGCACAAAGCCCCTCCAAAAAATCTCCTCGGCAGGGCCAATGACAAGCAACAGCAGTGGGCCGATAAGCCACGGAGAGGTGCCGTCCTTCATAGAATATATGGAGCCAATCTCGCCCTCGGCAAAGGGGAACATCCAGCAAGCAACCTTGTCGCCCACCCAGAACACTCCCCACAGCAGGGCAGCCAAAGCCACGCCCAACAAGATGTGCTTGGGGCTGAAATCGGCCTTCAAGACACCGCACAAGTCGGGCGATAGGGCAAGCGAAAGGCTTGTCAGCACCACACCTGCGAGGCTCATTGTGAGCCAAAAGTTGATGTGCGGAGCACTCCACGGAGAGAACATCACCGCCCACAGCAGGGCGGCAACGACTATGGGCAGTAGAACTTTCTTTGTCATAATGCAAAGTAGGCACCCCAGCCAACAAGTGCGCTAACCACGAGGGAGATAATCATCACAACGCTAAACTTGGCCTGCAACCCAGCACTCTGCTGGTCGAGGTGTGCAATGGCGGCAGGGCCCTCGGTGGGGAGTTTCTTGGCCTGGCGAGCCATACCCATAGCGGTATTACCCACAGCGCACACCGCAAGTGTAAGTGGGGGCAGCCAACCGGCAAAGATGGCAATGAGTACCCACACGATGGGGAAGAGTATCTCAAATTGGTAAATCAACGCCGAGGCCTTGGGGCCGATGCGCATAGCAAAGGTGCGGGCACCTGCGGCACGGTCGCTCTCGGCATCACGGGCGTTGTTGATGTGCAGGATGGAGTCGGTAATAAGGGCCAAAGGCACGGCCAACACCATAGCCGACCAATCGACCTGTCCCACAGCCACAATCGAGGTGCCGATGATGGGGATGATGGCGTAGGTGAGGATGATTACCACGTCGCCCAACGAACGATATTTGAGGAAGGAGTAGAGCAGTGTGAGCACTCCACCGGCCAAACCCACATAGAGGAGGTTTATGTCCTTTGTGAGCAGCAGCAACACTCCACCCACAATGCAGCCAAGCAGGAAGAGCACAATGCCATAGCGACGGAACTCATAGTCTTTGAACGAGCCGTTTACGAGGGGCAACATCATTGCATTTTCGGGAGTGTCAACACCCTTGCGGAAGTCGTTGTAGTCGCTCAACACATTGCCTGCGGCGTGGAAGAGGATGATGCCCACGAGGGCCAACACTCCACAGAGCCAATTCACTGCGGGGGCCCCTGTGGTGGTTTGCGAAACCCAAAAGAGGTAGGCGATGGTTGATGCTACGGGCATAGCCGATGCGGGGAACGACCAAGGGCGTGTGGCGAGATACCACTCTTTGATGGTGTGTTTTGCCATAATGTGATTTCTATTAGTAGTGTTTTTCTGTTTACAAAAATAGTTTTTGTGGGCAGAATTTCAAAATTATTCCTACATTTGTAGCAACATACTGAAAAATACACGGAAAGTGTAAGTTTATTCTCTCTGGCAAACGTAGGAAATTTGCAAAGTAGCGAGAATAAGCAGACTACTTCTCACGCTGTACCCTATGGGTATAGGCGTGGGCTGTTGCTTATTTGTGCTACAAGGTTTCCTACGACCTGCCAGATTAAATAAGTCTTCGGCACCACGCTTTCTTTTTGTTTATAAATCACTATCGAGGTGCGGGTGGTATTTGGGCGCAAGATGTTGTGTCCCAATGGGTTTGATATACTCGATTAACACATATTAACTTAAACTTTTATTTACTATGAAGACTAAACTTTTACTTTTGGTTGCGCTTTTTGCAATGGTTTCCACCACTGTTTCGGCCCAATTCTACAACCGCAAGAAGGTGGCTATCACCGAGGTTGTTGACAAGAGTGGCGATGTTGCCGAGGGCACAAAGACCTTCATCCGCAGCGCACTCACCGATGCAATCACCAACTCCGACGGCTATGAGGGCTATGCACGAATCAGCTTCCTCACCCTCGAAGCAAAGTTCGACAAGACGGGCAACATTTCGGAGGCGACCCTCTCCTATGTTTCCAAACAAGAGATGGAGTATATCCTCGTGGCGGAGGTAACCCCTCTGGACAAAAGGACCGTGCTGCTCAGCGCACGCATCGTCAAGACCTCCAATGGCAAAATTGTAGCCTCCTCCTCGGTACGCACCCCGGCAAGTATCGACTACCTGCGCTCGGCTTGTAACTCGCTTTGCTGCAAATTGGTTGGCGCAATCTAAAAAAACCTAACTTGTGATGAAAAGAAGAACACCTTACATATTACTCTTGCTGTGTGTGGCGATGCTCCTGCCGAGTGTCGCCTCGGCACAGTTCTTTGCCAAACAAAAAGTTGCCGTTTGGCAAATCACCGACAGAAACAACGATGTGAAGGTTGCAGAAGGGACAAAACAACAAATCCGTACAAGTATGGTGGATGCCTTTGTGAACTCTCGCAACTACGAGGCTTTTGAGGTCAATATGAATGACGTGTTAAACCACATCACTTCACAGGGCCTCTCTCGTTCTCGTGGCAGTATTGCCAAGGTGATTGGTGAGAAGTATGGTGTAAACTATGTTATCTTCACCACCATACAAATCATAGAACACTCCAACTCCTACGAGAATTTCAAGGTTCACCTCGCTTCGGACTTTATTAGCACCGACACCCAAAAGAGTGAGCGTGTGGCCTATGTGGATATGAAAAGCGATGTCAATGCCATTCCCTCGGCGTGTGCGGAGTTGTTGAGCAAGCTCATTGGTGAGGGGTTGAGTGTGTCGGCTCCTCCCCAACAAGTAGCCCCCCAATCAGCCTACCAACAGCCTTCGCAACCTGCCTATCAACAACCTGCCCAACCACCTGTGCAAACCTACAAGATTGGCGACATCTATGAAGCTGATGGCAAGAAGGGAATCGTCTTTGCCGTTTCGAGCGATGGCAAACGAGGAAGACTTTTGAGTTTGGAGGAAACAATGTGCGATTGGACTTCAGCCAAAGAGTGGTGCGCAAACTTGGGTAGTGATTGGAGACTCCCGACCAAAAAAGAGTTGCAAATGATTTACAATCTGAAAGTCAATCAAGATTTTATAGATGGTTTGTTCTTTTCAAATTCTCCCGAATTGAAGCTTGGTTGGTATTGGACCGGAGAGGAATATAACTGGGAGCGTGCGTGGCTTGTCTTTATGAATGACGGAAGCACCGACGGCATCACTAAGCCCAGCAACGTCTATGTGCGTGCCGTGTCCGCTTTTTAATACTTAGGCTTGGGGCTTTGGTTTTTTTGGGCTTTAAGGAGTTTAAGGAGTTTAGGGAATTTAGGGAGTTTAGGGGCTGCCTTCCCGGAAGTCCCAGAAGTCCCAGAAGGCCCAGAAGCCTCAGGTCAACTAGGGCAACTGGGACTACCGGGGCGAATATGCAAAGCGGTGCGCTTGTGGGCGCACCGCTTTTTTGATAGACAATGGGAAAATTCCCCCTCTAAGTTAGAGGGGGTGCCCGAAGGGCGGGGGCGTCTGTTGCCAAAAGAGCAGAAAGAGTAGGCTATGGCAACTGGGCCTACTGGGTCCACCAAGGTCCTTAAAGCCTTTAAGGGCATTAAGGCCCCTTAGGGCAAACGGCAGAGACAGCGCCTTTGGCGCAGAAAGAAAAGAGCGGTAGATGCCAACCGCCTGCCTTATGGCAGTCGTGGCAAGACGGGGCCATAGGCCCTTGTGTGTAGTTGGGAGGTCGGCACGCTTTCCAACCTTACGATGCCCCGACTTCTTCTTGGGTAACGAAAACGTTACCCGTACCATCCGACCACTGCTCCCCTAAGTTAGGGGAGCTGGCGCAAAGCGACTGAGGGGTTTGTGGAGCAGAAAGAGCAGAAAGGGCAAGAAAGGGCAGAAAAGGGAAAATTCTCAATTTTCAATTTTCAATTTTCAATTCTAATAGTTACTTTTGTGTGATTTCACAACAGCAAACAACAATATGAAGAGTAAAGTCGCTTCCTTTGCCGTGGACCACACCACACTCGACCGAGGGTTCTATCTCCGTTCGCTCTACACTGTGGCCCGCATCTATCCCATAAAGTCCTACGATATGCGTTTCCGTGCGCCACGAGAGAAGTCCTATCTCACTCCCGAGGCCATCCACACCATCGAGCATCTTATGGCCCACTACTTGCGTGAGAAGCTCGGCAACAAGGTTGTGTCCTTTGCTCCGATGGGTTGCAAAACGGGTTTCTACCTTGTGGTGAAGGGGTTTACGCCCCAGCGCAAGGTTATGGAGGCGGTGTTGGAGGTGTGCAGGGAGCAGTGCTTGCTCCGCACCCAGAGCGACGTGCCGGGCCTCACCGTAGAGCAGTGTGGCAACCCCGAACTCTACGACATCGAAGGCTCCAATGCGGCCCTTGCCGAGTATGGCAACCTCATTGAAGAACTCCTCAAAAAACAGTAAAAAACAAACCCCTTCCTCACACAGAGGCTTGGGCAGGTGGAATTTGAAAAACCTTGCATCGTAGATGCACCATAATTTTCAATTTTCCATTTTCAATTTTCCATTTAATAGTTTGACTATGAAAAACATACTCATCATTACCCCTATGGCAGCCGAGCAGGAGAATATGCTCAACGCCCTCAACAACTACCCCCTGCCGTTGCTGAACGCCTACACCATCCGTCGTGGCTATGTGGGCAAGGTCTATGCTGCCGCATCCACCGCCCTCGCACTCGCCGAGGAGCACTACGACCTTGTGGCTGTGATTGGCTATGCCGCCGCCTCGGATGCCTACAACACGGGCGACATTGTTTGCCCCCGCTATGCTCGCTACCACGATGCACACGTTCCCGAGGGGCTCGATGGCGTGGACTTCCTCACCAAGCCTTACGCTTTGGAGGGTGTCGACGATGCCACGGTCTATACGGGCGACAGTTTTGTTGGAGCCGAGATGATTGGTGAGATTAAGGCTCGCTTTGGCACCCCAAGGGCCCTCTTCGATATGGAGGCCACGGCTGTGTGTCAGATTGCAGCCCAGCAGGGTGTGCCCGCAATGGTGCTCAAAATGGTGAGCGACACCCCTGAAAAAGGGTGCGATGCGGATGCCTTCGAGCGTTTCGTGGTGGAGCACACCGACTTTACCCCCTTTGTGGAGTTGCTCGAAAAGGTACAATTGAGAGAACGTAAACCAATAAACCATAAATCGCTATGAAAATTGCCATCGGTTGCGACCACGCAGCCTACACATTCAAAGAGGACATCAAGGCCTACCTCACCGAAAAGGGCCACACACTCATCGACAAAGGTTGCTATTCGGCCGAGAGAGCCGACTATCCCGACCACGGTATTGCTGTGGGCGAGGCTGTGGCAAGCGGCGAAGCGGAGAGGGGTGTTGTTATCTGCGGTAGCGGTATCGGCATCAGCATTGCTGCCAACAAGGTTAAGGGCGTGAGGTGCGCACTCTGCTCGGAGCCCCTGTCGGCACGCCTATCTCGCAACCACAACGATGCCAATGTGTTGGCTATGGGCGCAAGGCTTATCGGCTTGGAGATGGGTAAGGCCATCGTTGACGAGTGGTTGGTGGCCGAGTTTGAGGGTGGCCGCCACGTTGGCCGCATCGAAAAAATCAGCCGTTACGAGGAGTAGGCTCCCGAAAAATGGTTGGGCCCCCAAAGATTGTGGCCCTCGAAAAAATAGCAGAGGCGGTACACAACGTACCGCCTCTGCTATTTGATGTTGTTTGTGTCGCTAAACTACAATGCGATAGCCTCGTTGGGGCAAACATCTGCGCAAGCACCGCACTCGATGCAGGTGTCAGCGTCAATAACATAAACATCACCGGCCGAAATAGCCTCTACGGGGCACTCGCCAATGCAGCTACCACAAGCTACACATTTCTCGGGATCAATTTTGTAAGCCATAATCTCTATTGGTTAAAAAGTTTAATGTTGTTTGTTAGGGCAAATATAGTCATTTTTTGTTACTCCCAACTATTATTTACCATTTATTATACCAAATTTTGTGTAGGGACGCAAAACTTCGGGTACCACAATACCCTCCTCTGTCTGGTTGTTCTCCAACAATGCTGCCACAATGCGGGGCAATGCAAGTGAACTACCATTGAGGGTGTGGGCCAAGGCGGTCTTCTTACCCTCCGAGCGGTAGCGGAGTTTGAGTCGGTTGGCCTGGAAGCTCTCGAAGTTCGACACACTCGACACCTCCAACCAGCGGCCCTGTGCTGCCGAGTAAACCTCAAAGTCGTAGGTGAGGGCCGAAGTGAAGCTCATATCGCCACCACACAGCCTAACGATGCGATAGGGCAGGCCCAAGCCGGCAACCAACTTCTCAACGTGGGCAACCATCTGGTCCAATGCCTCGTAGGAGGTGTCGGGGTGGTTGATGCGCACAATCTCCACCTTGTCGAATTGGTGCAGGCGGTTGAGGCCCCTCACGTCCTTACCATAGGAACCGGCCTCCCTACGGAAGCAGGGGGTGTAGGCGGTAAGGCGAATGGGGAGTTCCTTCTCGTCCACGATGCAATCACGATATATGTTCGTTACGGGCACCTCTGCGGTGGGGACCATATAGAAGTTGTCGGCCGTGGCGTGGTACATCTGTCCCTCCTTGTCGGGCAACTGACCCGTGCCAAAGCCCGAAGCCTCGTTGACCATAATTGGGGGCAGTACCTCCATATAACCGGCCTCGATGTTTTGGTCGAGGAAGTAGGTAATCAGTGCCCTCTGCAAGGCTGCACCTTTACCCTTATATACAGGGAAGCCTGCGCCGGTGAGTTTCACACCCAACTCAAAGTCGATGATGTCATACTTGGAGGCCAACTCCCAGTGGGGCAGTGCTCCCTCGCCGAGCGTGGGAATCTCGCCACCCTGCTTCACCACCACATTATCCTCGGCAGTGCGACCCTCGGGAACGATGGCTGCGGGGAAGTTGGGGAGTGATACGATGAGTGCGTTGAGCTTCTCGGTGGTCTCTTTGAGCTGTGCATCGAGTGCTTTACTCTCCTCTTTGAGTTGTGCGGTGCGAGTCTTAATAGCCTCGGCCTCCTCACGTTTGCCTTGTGCGAAGAGTGCGCCTATCTGTTTTGCAGCGGCGTTCTGCTCTGCAAGGTTTTTGTCCAATGTCTGCTGTTGCTCTTTGCGAGCGTCGTCGAGTGCGCAAATCTGGTCGATGGTTGCTGCTGCATCCACGCCTTTCACCGCCAAACGGGCGATTGCGAACTCCTTGTCATCACGAATTTGCTTTAATGTAAGCATAGGAAAAATGGGTTTTTACGAATAATATGCCACAAATATACCATTTTTTCCATATCTTTGTAAACATTAGAGCGACCTTTTTTATGAAACACACAATATTTACACTCATATTCCTCTCCTGTACGTTGGTGTATGGTTGCAGTGCGGGGCCCAAAAAGCCCAAGAAAACCGCCACACACTCGGCTCAAACAACCTCCTCGGAAGGGAGGGTTGTGCCGGTGAGGTATGGCTTCCGTGTGGTGGCCGAACTGCCCCATTCCACCTCGGCCTACACCCAAGGGTTGCAGTGGGAGGATGGTCTTTTCTACGAGGGTACGGGCCTGAACGGTCGGTCGGAGTTGAGGGTTGTGAACCCCGCAACGGGCGAGGCCGTGAGGAGTGTGTCGTTGGAGCGTAAATATTTTGGCGAGGGAATAACCCTGCTCGGCGACAAAATATACCAACTCACTTGGACGGCAGGAAAAGCCTTTGTGTATGACAAGGCCACGCTGCGCAGGGTTGGCGAGTTCTCCTACGAGGGCGAAGGGTGGGGTATAACCACCGACGGCAAGAGCCTCTACACCTCCGATGGCACCGACCGCATCGTGGTACGCAACCCACAAACTTTCCGAGTGGAACGCACTATCGAGGTGCGAATTGCGGGCCGCAAGGTCAATATGCTCAACGAGTTGGAGTGGATTGAGGGCGAGATTTGGGCCAATGTCTATATGACCGACCAGATTGTGCGCATCAACCCCGAGAGTGGCGCAGTGGTGGGGGTTGTTGACCTCACGGGGTTGCAGTCGCCCTCCGACAAGAGGTGGCAGGATGATGTGCTTAACGGTATCGCCTACAACCCCGCAACAAAGGCACTCTTTGTTACGGGCAAAAATTGGAATAAAGTTTACCAAATAGAACTTACACAGGATGGAGATTAAGTGGCTCACAGACGAGGTGCTGGGCGATTACGTCGGCCTTGTGAACAGATACTACGGGTTGCACTCACACCCCGAACTCTCCTTTGCCGAACATCGCACGGCCGAGCAGATTGTTGCGCACCTGCGCTCACACGACATCGAGTGTTGGCCCATAGCCGGTACGGGTGTGTTGGCTAAAATTGTGGGCACGGCTCCCGAGGCCAACCCAAAGAAAGCGGTTGTGTTGCGTGCCGACATCGACGCATTGCCCATTTCGGAGCAGAGTGCATCTCCCTCGCCCTCGCAGCGAGAGGGGGTGATGCACGCCTGCGGCCACGACCTCCACGCCACCGTCCTATTGGGAGCACTTACCACCCTTGCTCGCCACAGCGACAAGTTTGGGTGTACCATCTTCGGACTCTTCCAGCCTGGCGAGGAACTCAACCCCGGGGGCGCAACGATGGTGTTGGCCGAAAACCCCTTTGAAGGGTACGAGGTGGTGGCTTTTGTTGGCGAACACGTCGAGCCCACCCTACCCACGGGTACTGTTGGCATCTGTTCGGGAAGGTATATGGCCGCTTGCGACGAGTTGCACATAACCATCAAGGGACACGGTGGCCACGCTGCTCTGCGTGGTGGTATCGTTGACCCCATTTTGCCCGCCTCGCAACTCATAGAACAACTCTACAAAATACCTGCCCAAAGCCCCGACCAAACCACACCCACCATTCTCTCCATTGGACGTATAGAGGCCCTCGGAGCAACCAATGTTGTCCCCGACAATGTTAGTTTGCAGGGTACAATGCGCACCTTTGAGGAGGGGTGGCGCAGCGAGGTGAAGAGTCTTGTGAGTGAGTGTTGCAGGCGCATCGAGGCCCAATATGGGGTGGTGGTTGAGGAGAACTTCGGCTGTGGCTACCCCGCAGTTTATAACTCGCCTTCACTGGCCGAGGATGCTGTGGGTGTCTTGACTCAGGCCTTTGGTGAGGGTGCTGTGGAGAGGCTCGGCATAAGGCCCACGGGTGAGGACTTTGGCTACTACACCGAGCGATACCCCTCGCTCTTCTATCGCCTTGGAGTGGGATATGTGGGCGACGATTTTGCGGCCGCCCGTGCAGGCGCACTACACACCGCCACCTTCTGCCCCGATACCAAGGCCATAGGCCACGGAGTGGTGGCAATGGTGCTCCTCGCACTCCACTTTGCGGGCCGTTAGGAAAGCAGACTAATAAATGCACAACAAACACACGATAAATATTTGTCCGAAGATGATAACCAAAGCCGACATACAATTTGTTCGCAGCCTGCAAGACAAGGCCGCCCGCACCGCCAATGGCCTCTTTGTGGCCGAGGGCGATAAGGTTGTGGAGGAAATCCTGAGGGAGAAGGCGTGGAGGGTGGAAAGGCTGTTTGTGTTGGAGGGCAGCCGCATAGAGAGCCCACTGGCCGATGTGGTGGCGGTGAAGGATATGGAGCGAATGAGTGCCTTCAAGAGCGTGCCCAAGTCGCTGGCGGTGGTGCACATCCCCCAACGCACACTCACACCCGCTGCTGCCGACGAACTTGTTATCGCTCTGGACGAGGTGCAAGACCCTGGCAATTTGGGCACCATTATACGCACGGCAGATTGGTATGGTATTCGCCGTGTTGTGTGCACACCCACTACGGCCGACTGCTGGGGCCCCAAGGTGGTGCAGGCAACAATGGGCGCACTGCTTCGTGTGGAGGTTGTTGGATGTGATTTGGTGGAGTGGCTGAGGGATGCCCGCAGGAGGGGTGTGCCAACTTATGCCACCACCCTCGATGGCGATGATATTCACAGGGCAACTCTCACGCAGGGGGGCGTGATAGTTATGGGCAACGAAGGTAAGGGCGTGTCGAAGGAGGTGCAGGCCGAGGTTGAACACAACTTGTTTATTCCCCCGTGGCCGTCGGATAGGAGGGGGAGCGAGTCGCTGAATGTGGCCATTGCTACGGCCATTGTGTGTGAAAATTTTCGTAGGCCAAGGTAGGGGGAGAGGGCGATTTGGGGGCGTTTTGGAATAAAAAATGCACCAAAACGAAAAAAAGTTGCGATTTTTTTTGCAGGGAATAAAAAAGTGCCTATATTTGCACTCGCAAAACGGGTTTAGCCCCGTGGAGCAAATTTGAAATAATGCGGAAATAGCTCAGTTGGTAGAGCACAACCTTGCCAAGGTTGGGGTCGCGAGTTCGAGTCTCGTTTTCCGCTCAAACGAAGAAGCAGTCCATAATGGACTGCTTCTTTTGTTTGACACGATGACTCGCACGAAGCGACCCCAATACTCCCCTCCCAGGGGTTGGGGGTGTAAATATAGTTCGCGAGGAATGCCCGCGAATGCGGGCTCGAGTCTCGTTTTCCGCTCCAAGTCCAAAAGGTCGAGATAGTTCTCGACCTTTTTTGTTATAACAACAAATTGACTATTTTTGCAGAGGCAAATGTTGTCAATGATGAAGAAGAGAGTGTTGTCGCTTTTCTCCTGTGGAGGAGGTATGGATATTGGTTTTGAGGGAGGATTTAAAATTCTTAAATGTTCCTTGAATACCAATATGCACCCTACTTGGGTGGAAAAGGAGGATGAAAAATACTACTACCTAAAAAGCACCATATTCGAAACTGTTTTTGCAAATGACATAGTTGATTGCGCCAAGTCTGCTTGGGTTGATTATTTCAGCAAAAAGCGTGGCGAAGCGGTTGCGGAGCGATATATTATTCGTAGCATTGTAGATGTGGTGAAAGATTACAAGGAGGGTAAGTCAAATATATTCCCTAAGGGCATAGACATTGTTACGGGTGGTTTCCCGTGTCAGGACTTCAGCGTTGCTGGCAAGAGAAAAGGTTTTCACTCCAAGGTCGGCCACAATGGTCAAAAAGTCGAAGATGACTCGCCAAGCGAGGAGACTCGTGGAAAGCTTTATATGTGGATGAAAGAGGTTGTTGAAATCACACAACCAAAGATTTTTATTGCCGAAAATGTGAAGGGATTGGCTAATCTGGGCGAAGTAAAAGACATCATCCAAAAGGACTTTGCAACTATTGGTGATAATGGATATTTGGTGCTGTCCCCTCAAATTCTACACGCAGGCAGATATGGTGTATCACAAAGTCGAGAGCGTATTTTCTTTATCGGAATCAACAAATCTGCACTCACCAAAGAGGCTCTTGAAGAGTTGAGCAAAAATGGCTCTTTTTCCAAGAATTCGCCCTACCCAGAGCCAACACATCTTTTGGAAAAGGATGTGTTGCCATTGAACAGCAATGCATCTTTAATGCAACCTTTTGTTCCGGCGGAAAAGATTCTGGCAGATTTGGAAGAGCCCGAAAACTCGACTGATCTCTCCCACACAAACTACTCAAAGGCTAAATTCATAAAAGGTTTGCAGGGGAACACAGAGGTAAGGCGAGGAAGGTTGGCTCCAACAATTCGTTCGGAACATCACGGCAATATCGAGTTTCGCAGACTCTCGGCGGAGCACGGCGGGTCGCATTCGGATGAATTGGCAAAAGGCCTTCAAGAAAGACGACTTTCGGTTAGAGAGTGTGCTAGAATACAAACGTTCCCGGACGATTACAATTTTGTTATACGAAGCGACAAAAAATATGTTGTCAGCCCTTCGAGTGGCTACAAACTCGTTGGGAACGCAGTCCCTCCGCTATTGGCATACCACATAGCGAAGAAAATAGAGAGTAATTGGAAATATTATTTTGATGAATAAAGAGGGCAATTTGCCCTCTTTATCTGGTTATATTCTTCTCCAAAACCCTCAACAATACTTCTAATTTCGAAGGGTCTTCCTTTACCAATTTTAGTAACTCGTATGAGTATTTCCTAATGGTATTATTAAACCATTTTTCATTGCTTCGTTTTTGTTTGCCAATCGTTTCCATCCACTCGTTGCACAACACCTGCTCCCAATCCTCCAACATTGCCTTTTTTGCACAATCTTCCTTTGTATCAATAGTATAGACAAGGCAACCATTCTCAATTTTTCGATGCTTTTTGTTCCATTCTTTCAGTGTGTTGTGTCCGATTTGAGGCCTTGGACTCCTGTCTGGGAAAGGCATATTTTCCGTGATTGAATTTACATAGAATCCACACACGGTATTAATTTCCTTTTCAGAATGCTTGACAAATATAACCCACTCGTATGGCGACACTTGTTGCACGCTCGACCCGGGTATTTTGTTGTTTTTTGTACTTTTAAGCTCAATAGACACATATACAACGCCTTCGGGCGACCATATCTCCAAATATAAATCGGGGTTGGTATATACAGATGTTTTTGACTTGGCAATTTCAGACTTCATATCCGAAGTGAGTTCTTGCGGTAGCCAAACCCTTTGGACGTAGATGTCATTTAATTGGGCGATAGGAATGGCGTGTTCTTCCTCGTCAACTTTTATCACAATGCTTGTTACCAAGGAGCTCAATGATAGCTTGTTGTGCTTCGACAAGTATGATTTGAAAAATAACTTCAACTCTTCGTCGGTATTCGCCTCCTCGGATTGAAATTTGATAGTAGACAATGCATTGTTGTCGCTATTAAGTCCTGTTTCTATCTGATAGAAATAGGCATACATAAAATAGTCTAATTTTTGCATAACACAACATTTTCTAACAAATGTAAACCATTTTTCAGCAATCACCTAAAATGGGCACACAAAATTGGAATGTGTGAAGGATATTTATATTTTGCTGCTTCTCAGAGTTTGATTTCTCGACCTCGCCCAACATACATTTGCCACCAATGTATAATATATCGTATCGAAAATTTTACTTACTGAATAAAGTAACTTGGGTTATAAATAACTATTCTCGATATACTTTAAGAGTGTAAACCGAGCATCGGTTGCGGCTGTTGTAAAATGTGCCAAAAATACCCTTATTTGTCTTGCCTGTTTTCTCGTTGATTTTTTCAACTACACCATTTGGCGGGTGCTCGTCAATATATTTACCTGTTGATTATCTGTTTGTTCGAAAATTTAAGTACTTTTGTGCTGAAAATATTCTCTAATAGAAAAATGAATAATTAGCCTATGAAATATATAGCAACCATTCTATTGGTTCTTATGACAGTTACTCTTGTCATCAGCGGTATTCTTCTATGGAAACGAAGAAAGGAGGCGAGTGACTATTCACGTATAATATGGGCTGTGTTCAGCTGGATCTCGGCATTCTTTACTCTGACATTCATCATGCGTACATGGCAGGAGACCACTACCGCTGACGGAGCGTTCTTCGAGCCGGAACATACTTTTGTTCCGATTCTTATGCAGATG
>JAZLDY010000042.1:0-28231 GCA_045614965.1 Tidjanibacter sp. | reverse complement strand
CATTTTCATTTTCATTTTCATTTTCATTAGCTTCCGCTTTGCTTTCGGTTTGGTTTACGCTTGGTTTAGCTTTGCTTTCCTCTTGCTTTGGTTTTGCTTCCGTTTTGCTTTCGGGGTGGTTCTCTTTGGGTGTGGAGTTGGCCTTGCGAGCCTCGCCACCACGAGTGCCATTGGCATAGCGACGATTGTTGGCTTCGAGGTTGGGCATAAAGGCCATAATGAGCAATCGGGCATAGAGGGACATATCCTCGGTGTCGGGGGTTGTGCCGTTGAGTGAGTACTCCATAATGGCCTTATAGACTGTGAGTTGGTCGTCGGCAGGGAGCATCGAGATGGCCTCGTAGTAGGAGCGATAGAAGGTGAAGCCTTTGCGCTCTTGGGAGGGTTGAATTGTGCTTGTCATAATGGTATTTTTTTAGTTGTGTTGGGGATTTTTTTATTATACTACAAAGATACAACAGAAATCGCAAAAAAGTTTCTACATTTTTCGAACTATTTGATTGTTAGGGAATTGAGAATTGAGAATTGAGAATTGAAGCAAATGCGAGTAAGCGAGTGCAGAGATTGCTTGCAAGCATCCTAAGGCTCGAAAGAGTGCAGACCTAACATCTACACAAAACAGGCAATGCCTGCGAGCGGGAGCATTTTAGAGCAAGCGAAGCTTGGTCAATTACTCCCCCTCTGAGTTAGAGGGGGTGGCCGAAGGGCGGGGCGTCTGTTGTTCTCTCCTAACTTAGGAGAGGGGTGGTTGTGGTGCTCCCTAACTTCCCTAACCTCCCTACACTCCCTGAGGGCGATAGGGGCAATAGGGATAGAAAATTTACTAATTAACAGCTAACGGCTAATGGCTAACGGCTAACAGCTAATGGCTAACGGCTAACAGCAAAGAAAAAATGCCGGCAAAGAAGATATACAACCTCATACCGAGCGACAAGCGTCGTGGCTTGCCACTGATGTTGCTTACCGCCCTCTGTTCGGCGGCGATTGACCTGGTGGGTATTGCTGCGTTGGTGTCGGTGTTGTTGGTGGTGTTGGACGAGAATTTCCTCACCACAACTCCCATCTTTGCCGCCATCTACAACGCCGTGGGCTTCACTTCGGAGAGGATGTTCATTGTGGCCGTGTGTGGCGCAGTGTTGCTGCTCATTGCACTCAAAGGTGTGTGCAGTGTGGCTCTCGGGCAGGTCAGGGGCCGATATATGATGCGACTCTTTGCCGACCTCTCGCAGAGGATGTATGATAGTTACCTCTCCCGTGGGTTGCTCTTTGTGCGCTCACACCACACCACCACCCTCATCAACAACGTCAACGCTATGTGCCACCGCTTTGCCAACGGCATAGTGAGCCCCCTGTTGGGTATCCTCACGGAGGCGGTAGTGGTGGTTGTGTTGCTGGTGTTGTTGAGCCTCTACAACCCGCTGATTGTGCTCCTTGCGGTGGCGGTGTTTGTCCCCGTGGCACTTGTCTATTCCCGCATCATACGCAAGCGTATGGCCGAAAATGGCCGAGAGGAAAACCGACTCCAAGTGGCCCAAAACAAGACGATGTATGAGGCCCTGAGGGGGTATGCCGACATTGAGATTGCGGGCGCAAAGCCCTATATCACAGCACGTTTCGCCCGAGGCATCGAGAGCCTGCGACACTACTCCCTGCGTGCGATGCTGATGCGTTCCTCGTCGGGCCACGTCATCGAGTTGTCGTTGGTGCTGGGCGTGGTTGCGGTTATCGTTGTGGGGCTGTTGGCGGGCCAGACGGTCTCTTCGCTGAAACTCTTTTTGGGAGTCTTTGCCGTGGCGGCCTACCGCATTGTGCCCTCCATTAGTCGCATTGTGGGTAGTTGGAGCGAGTTTAAGCGCAACCAATTTGTGGTTGACCTCCTCTCCGAGGAACTCTCCCACAAGCCCCAACAAACCTCGCAGACAACCGAGAAATTGCCATTTGCCCACTCCATAGAACTCCAAGATGTGGAGTTTGCATACAGCGAGGGCAGCCCCGTGATTGACCACTTGTCGCTCTCCATCCGCAAGGGCGAAAAGGTTGGTATTCAGGGGGTTTCGGGCAAGGGTAAGACCACCCTCTTCAACATCCTTGCAGCCCTCTATCAACCACAGCAGGGCGCACTTGTGGTGGATGGTGTCGCCATCGACACGCCCGAGTTGAGGCGCAAGTGGCAGAACAATATTGCCTATGTTTCGCAAGACCTTTTCATCCCCGATGTGAGCATTGCGGAGAACATCGCTTTTGGCATCGAGAAGGAGCAGATTGACCACGAAAGGCTCCGCAGGGTGATAGCCACGGCGCAGTTGGGCGACCTGGTGGATAGCCTGCCCGAGGGGGTTGATACCATCACGGGCGAGGCGGGGTGCCGACTGTCGGGTGGCCAACGTCAGCGTATCGGCATTGCCAGGGCGTTGTATAAGGAGGCTTCGGTGTTGATGTTTGACGAGGCTACAAGTTCTCTGGACGAGGCCACCGAGAGGGAGATTGTGGATGCAGTGGCGGGTCTGTCGAAGGCCGACAGCAACCTTACGATTCTCTTTATCTCCCACAATACCAAGACTTTGGGGTTTTGCGACAGAGTGATAGAATTGTAAATTGAAAATTGAAAATTGAAAATTGAAAATGACAGCTCCCCTAAGTTGCTCCTCCCCTACGAAAGGGGAGGTTGGGAGGGGTGGTCGAAATTGCGCTCGGCGGCCTCGCCGAGCAGGAGCTGTCGCAAAGCGACTGAGGGGTATGTTAGAAAGGGCGACAAGGGCCCTAAGGACTTTAAGGCCCCTAAGGCCCCTATCACTCCCAGAAGCCCCAGAAGGCCCAGAGGCCCCAGAAGCCCCAGAAGGCCCAACCCACCAACTGGGACTACTGGGACTATTGAGCCCACTGGGAAAAGAGCAGAAAGGGACTTTAAGGGCTTTAAGGGCCCTAAGGACCCTATAACTCCCAGAAGCCCAGAGGCCCAAAAGCCCCAGAGGTCCCAGAAGCCCCTCGCTCTCTACTAATTACTAATTAAGAAAAAGTCGGTCGACGGTTGACGGTCGACGGTCGACAACAAAGATATGAAGACAACCAAACAGATAGCCAACGACCTCTTTTTTGCCTCCGCAGAGGAATTTCTGCGAGAGGGTAGGAGTGTGGAGTTGCGTGTTAAGGGGTTCAGTATGAGGCCCTTTGTGCGCAACGAGAGGGATGTGGTGGTAATCTCGCCCATTGAGGGTGTGGAGATTCGGAAGGGTATGGTTGTGCTGTTTCGACACAAAGGGCGACACGTTCTCCACCGAGTGTGCAGGGTGGGGGCCGATGGTGGCCTTGTGATTGAGGGCGATGGCAACTATCGCATCACCGAGAGGGCCACTACGGAGGATGTGGTGGCGTGGGTGAGCAGCGTTAGGCTCGGCGGCAAGGGTGGCTTCTCGTATGGCTCGTGCCGTTGGAGGGTGCGCAGTGCGTGGAGCCTGATGGTCAAGTGGTTGCGCACAATGGCTGTGGATATTAAACGTAAACTAATAGGATAGAATGAAACTGAAATCAAATTGCAAAGTACGCACGATTGCGGGCGAGAGTGTGATTGTCCGTATGGGCGAGCAGAATGTGAAGATGACCACCATCATTTCGCTCAACCCCACCAGCGAGTGGCTCTGGGAGCAGTTGCAGGGTGTGGAGTTTGATGCCGAGAAGGTGGCTGACCTGCTCACTGGCGAGTATGAGGTGGAGCGTGAGGTGGCATTGAAGGATGCCGAGGCGTGGATTGCATCGCTGGCGAAGGCCGACTTGGTGGAGGAATAGACGTCGACCGTCGACCGTCGACCGATAACCGACAACCGTCGACCGTCAACCGACAACCGACAACCGTCGACCGTCGGCCGTCAACATACCCCTCAGTCGCTTTGCGACAGCTCCCCTAACTTAGGGGAGCAGTAATTGACCAAGCTTCGCTTGCTCTAAAATGCTCCCGCTCGGCATAGCCCACAAGTGGCCTCTGCTCTCGCTTACTCGCATTTGCGAAAATGGAAAATGGAAAATTAGGGTGCGCCGTTGGCGCAGAGTTTTTTCATTTCCTTTTCTGCCCCTATTGCCCTTAAAGCCCTTAGGGAATTTAGGGAGTTTAAGGAGTTTAGGGTATCTTTTTTAATACCCGAGAAAGGAATAATTTTCAATTTTCAATTCTCTCAACTCTCCATTCTAATCCGGGTATCTTTTTTAATACCCGGGGAATTTAGGGAGTTTAGGGATTTTAAGGATTTTAAGGAGTTTAGGGTATCTTTTTTAATACCCGAGAAAGGAATAATTTTCAATTTTCAATTTTCAATTTTCAATTCTCATTATGTTTTATTCGGTTGCAGAACACATATTTGAACTCACAAGGGAGGCTTCGGACCGCCCCGTATGTGTAGGGCCCAACTTCGCCCCATTTGTGGTGGAGGGCACTCCTGATAAACCCCTCTTTCGGGTGGTGATGGACCGCCCCGTGGTGCCACGCACCGACGAGCCGTTGCTATCCTTCGACTACGACCTCCAAGATGGAAGTTGTACGCTCCGCACCTATGCCGAGGAGTACCGACTCACATTGCGCAGCCACGACCGTGAGGCTACCATTGTGTGCCCCTTTGCTCGCAACAACGATGCCCTTGCGCCAACCTACTCGTTCTATACCGATATGTATGCCGAGGGCAAGAGGGGTAATGGCGTGATTCTCGACCACGCAATGGTCTTTGCCTACTCCTTTGCCACGCACCCCTACGACACCCTTCTGATTCACTCCTCTGTGATTGTTAAGGATGGCCTTGCGGTGATGTGTCTGGGCGAGAGTGGTACGGGCAAGAGTACCCACACACGCCTTTGGCTCGAACACATCGAGGGTGCCGAGAGGCTCAACGACGATGGGCCCGTGGTGAGGGTTATGCCCGATGGAAGCGTTAGGGTGTTTGGCTCGCCGTGGAGTGGCAAGGGATGTGTGTGGAAGCAGGAGAACTACCCGTTGGGGGCATTTCTGCGCCTGCGACAAGCACCGCACAACCAGATAAAAAGGCTCCACAAGATTGCAGCCTTTGGTGCTTTGTTGCCCTCGACACTGCCCACTCTTCAAAAAGAAGAGAGGGCACTCGACCACATTTGCGATGCCCTCTCCAAGATAGTTGCCACAAAACCTATCTTTATGCTTGAATGTTTGCCCGACGAAGGGGCAGCACGTCTTTCCTACGAAACAATCTTTGCTGCTGCGGGATACAGATAGCGGCGGATTGATTTCTTGGGAGTTTTCTCAAATTCGCTTTCGCAGAGTTTGATGGTCGATACTTTCTCGTAGGCGGCCACCAACTTGTTGAGTTCGGTGAGGTTGTTGGCCATCACCTCTTTGAGTTTGGTGGTGCTCCAACCATTCTTCTGTGCCATTTCGTAGTTGGGCACAACGAGTGCTGTGAGCTTACCGCCCTCCTCCTGATATACGAGCGACTCCACTACGGCCTCCAAGTTGTTGAGTTTCGACTCAATCTCCTCGGGGTAGATGTTCTGACCGTTGTTGGAGAGAATCATAGTCTTGCAACGTCCACGGATGAAGCAGTTTGTCTTGGCGTCAACCACACCCATATCGCCCGTGTGCAACCAACCATCCTTGTCGAGGGCTGCTGCGGTAGCCTCGGGGTTTTTGTAGTAACCGGCGGTTACGTTCTCGCCCCTCACGCAAATCTCACCAGGGATTTTGTAGGGGTCTGCCGAGTCAATCTTCATCTCCATACCGGGAACCAATGCACCGCACGAGAGCGACTTATAGACGGTGTGGTGTGCATAGCAAATCAGCGGAGCACACTCGGTCATACCATAGCCCACGGTGTAGGGCAGTTTAATCTTTTTGAGCAACTTCTCAACGTCGCTATTGAGCGCAGCACCACCCATAATCAACTCTGTGAGTGCGCCACCAAAGGCCTCCATCAGTTGGGTGCGTACCTTCTTATATACAACCTTGTTGAGCAGGGGAATCTTGACGAGTGTCTTGATGGGCTGCTTTTCGAGGGTGGGCATCACCTTGCCCTTCACAATCTTCTCAATCAACAGGGGCACTGTGAGGAGCAGGTCGGGCTTCACATCTTTGAGTGCCTTCAACAGAATGGGTGCTGCGGGCAACTTACCCAACAGGGTGATGTGGGAGCCGGTAGCCAGAGGGGTGAGCATATCGAATGCGCAACCAAAGGCGTGTGCGAGGGGAAGGATACCCAACACTCGGGAGCCACGATAGTGGAACTTATACTCAATGGCAAATGCCACATTGCTTGTTACGTTGTTTACGGTGAGCATTACACCCTTGCTGAGACCGGTAGTACCGGAGGTGTAGGAGATGATGCACACCTTGTCGTTGGTAACCTCGGGGTAGATGATGTCCTCGGTGGTGAAACCATTGGGGTAACGCTCGGCAAAGAGGGTGTCGATGTTGTTGTAGAGGTTGCTGATGGTGCCCTCCTCTTTCTCCCACAAGGTGTTCATTGTCTCGTAGTCCACCACGGCCTCCAACTGCTCAAACTTCTCGGGGTCGAGTTTTGCCCAGTAGTCCACGCTCAGGAAGAGGATGCGGGAGTCGGAGTGGTTGATGATGTTGGTTGCATCAATGGGGTTGAAGTCCTGCAAAATGGGAACGATTACGGCACCATAGGTGATGGTGGAGGCATAAACGCTCACCCACTTTGGAGTGTTGCGACCAATGAGGGCGATTTTCTCGCCTGCCTTGATACCATATTTCTCATACACGAGGTGATGCTTTGCCACGAGGGTTGCGAGGTCGAAATATGAGAGTGTCTCTTTCTTGAAATAGTCTGTCAGTGCGGGGAGCTCGGCGTTGTTGCGGAAACTCTCCTGATACATTTTGATAAGGTTTTCCTTAACCATAGATATAAATTTACGTTTGTTTCAATTTTCTTTTTGAACGTGCGAAAATAGGACCAAACGCCCAATGGGGAATGTAAAGCCTCCAAAATGCTCCGCTGCCCAATGGTGTGATTTTGTGGGCAGTGTTGAGGTGCTGACGTTGTAAGTTGCTCTTTTGCTGTGAGTTGTGCTTGGCCGCCTGCTGTTGCCATTCTACGATGCCGAAAGCAAAAAACCACTACCAAGCCGCCCTAAGGGTGATAGGGGTGATAGGGGTGATAGGGGCTTTAAGGGCCCTAAGGTCTTTAAGGCCCTTGAAAAAGGTTTCAGACCGCTAACCGCTAACAGCTAATAGCTAACAGCTAATGGCTAACGGCTAATGGCTAACGGCTAACAGCTAACGGCAAACAATTGCAGCAAAGCCGCCACCGCTTTTCATCTCCACCGAGAGGGTGTCGCCACCCTTGATGGTCTGTTTTTCGAGGCGGTAGTCGGTGCCTGTGAGGTCGGCATTCACTCCGTCGAGGAACAGTTCTACCCTCCATTCTCCCTCGCCCAAGAAGTCGAGTGGAATGGTTAGCGTGCGCCCCTCCCACGAGGTTAGGCCACCGAGGTACCACTCCTCGCCACTCCTGCGTGCCGTAACAATATATTCGCCCACCTTGCCACACACAACCTCTGTGTGGTCAAATGTGGCGGGTATGGCGGCAATGAAACGAGTGCTTTCGTCCTCGGCAATGTAGTTGGAGGGACTATCGGTGAGCATCACAAAGGGTGCATCAAAGACAACATAGGTGGCCACTTGGTGGGCCCTTGTGCCCTGACTCATTGGGCGGTGGTTGATGGGGCGGAAGTCGGCCTTGGCGGCGTTAATCATTGCGCCCTGCGTGTAGTCCATAGGGCCGGCAGCCATACGGATAAATGGAATGGTAACGTCGTTGCGAGGCATATCCACCTTGCTGCCGTCGGTCCATTTGAGTTGTTCGAGGCCAAAGACACCCTCGTAGTTGACCACGTTGGGCCAGGTGCGGCTCAGGCCTGTGGGCTTGTACATTCCGTGATAATCTACCACCATCTTGTGCTGTGCGCACACCTCGGCAATGCGGTAGATGTCCCTCACGGTGGTCTGGTCGTGGGCATCGAAGTAGTCCACCTTGAAACCCCTCACACCCAATGCCGCATAGTGGGCACACACCTCCTCGGCCTGCTCCACCAAGAGGTTGCCAACGGCCCACAGAATCACGCCCACACCCCTCTCTTCGGCGTGGCGGCAGATGGCCTCAATGTCGAATCCGTCGATGGTGGTCAGAAGGTTGAAGCCTTTGTACCAGCCTGCATCCACAAGGATATATTCCAGACCATATTTGGCCGCAAAGTCGATGTGGTATTTGTATGTCTCGGTGTTGATGCCCACCCTGAAATCGACACCTGTCAGGCGGTTGCCACTCCACCACTCCCAAGCCGAACGGCCGGGCTTAATCCAACTCGTATCCTCCAAACGTGAGGGAGCACCGAGGCGATAGACCATATCGTTGGTGGGGAGCATTTTGTCCTGCTCG
Source organism: Tidjanibacter sp. (assembly GCA_045614965.1). Taxonomy (GTDB): domain Bacteria; phylum Bacteroidota; class Bacteroidia; order Bacteroidales; family Rikenellaceae; genus Tidjanibacter. The sequence continues at coordinate 19,820 of JAZLDY010000042.1, read as the reverse complement.
GCCCACGCTACAATGCGCCAGGGGAAGGTGCGGGTGCCGGAGGTGATGGCCACAAGGTCGCTGTGGTAGCCATTGGGACGTTTGGCTCCGGTGTTGTTCTTGCGGAAGTCGGTGGGCAGAGGTGTGGCAATGCCTTTCAGACCAAGCCCCTCGGAGGTGGCACTCACAAACAATCCGGGGTAGTCCTCCACGTCGGCCTCCATAAGCAGCAGTTTTCCCTTCTCCTCCACGTCAATCAACACGGGAAGGAAGGCCAACTCTTTGTGGCTCTTGGCTTTGGATGTGGGCTCCCAGGTGTATTGGCTCTCAAACGAACTCTCGTATTTGTCGCCCCTCGGACGGCAGTAGGGGATAACCAGAGGCCAATCTTGGCTCATCTGCCACTCCACCACCTCCTCGGCAACGGATATTTCTCCTTTCAGATTGGTGCAGAAACGATAGGCCACGCCCTCGTCGTAGGCCCTCAACTCCAACGCCCATCCGCCACGCATCTGCAAGGTGAGGTGGTTGTAGGTGTCATCCACCTGTGGGTTGCGATGAAGGGGAGCCGATATGCTTTGCGTTGTGCTACCCTTTGTGGCCTTCCTAACCTTGGCATTTGTGCCCAGAGTGGTGCCATCGGCAAGGCGGAGTGCAATGCGGGATGGGGCAACCACTTCGGCCTCGTCAACCAACACTCGGTAGCGGATTTGCTCGGCCACGTCAACAACCACAGAGAGTCGCTTTGAGGGGCTTTGTAGGGTGTACTCTTTGGCCAATGCAGATGTGGACGAACACACCACCACTGCCAGCAATAGTGCAAAGGAAAGAAGTCGTTTCATACGGGCTTATAGTTTAGGATGTAATCGAAATGTCGGTCGTCGGTTGTCGGTTGACGGTTGTCGGTTGACGGTCGTCGGTTGACGGTTGACGGCCATCGGTCTATTTTGGTGCCTTGCGGTAGAGGTAGGTGGCAATGATGGCAAAGATGAGGTTGGGGAGCCACACCATAAAGGTCGATACCCACCCCTGGCTGCCCTTGGCAATCTCCTCAAACACACGGCCCAGCATAATGTAGGTGAAGCACAAAATCACACCAATACCGATGTTGACACCCGTGCCGCTACGCATCTTGCGAGCCGATAGCGAAACACCAATAACCGTGAGGATAAAGACCGAGGCAGGGTAGGAATATCTCTTGTGTCGCTCCACCTCAAAGATGCCAATCATATCCGAACCCTTGGCCTTCTGCTGGTCGATGAACTCGTCGAGCTGGCCAATCTTCATTGTGGTTATGAGGTTTTCCACCTTGCCCAACTCCATCTTGGAGAGGTTGATGAGGGTGTCGAGTTTTTCGTGTCGCTCAAAGATGTCGTCCTCGCCCACAAATTGGTGGGTAACATATTTGGGTGCGGTCCAATGGCCGTTCTCTTCGTTGTAGCGGATGTCGGCAGCCTCCAATGACTCCACAATCTTGCTGCCCTCAAATCGCTCGATACTCATAAACGAGGCCCTATTGGAGGAGCCGTTGAAGTTGCGCACATAGACAAACGTGCCCGGCTCTATCTGGCGGTAGATGTTGGGCTCAAATTGTTGGCGACGGTTTTTGCGCAGATACTGACTCTCAAACTCCACCCTCTTTTCGTTGGCTACGGGGATGACCTCCAAGTTGAGGTAGAGCGATACGCCCGAGATGACCATCGCCGACACAAAATAGGGCCACAACAGGCGACGGAAACTCACACCGGCCGACTGTATGGCGGTAATCTCGGTGCGCCCGGCCATCTGCGAGGTGAAATAAATTACGGCAATGAAGGTGAAAAGGCCGCAGAAGAGGTTGATGAAATAGGGGATGAAGTTGACGTAGTAGCCGAAGATGATGCGCTCCAAGGGGGCCTTCATTTCGATAAAGTCGTCAATCTTCTCCACAGCATCAAACACTACTACGATGATGATAATCAGCGCAATGGCAAAGAAGAACGTGCCGAGGAACTTGCGAGTGATGTAGCCATCAATCAGCCTAAACCCCGGCCAGAGGCTCTTGCGACGTTTTATGTTGCTTTGTTCGTTACTCATATTTGACTACAAAAGTAGCAAAACAATTTTGAATTTTGAATTCTGACTTTTGAATTCCCCCTACAATCTTCTTGCGAGCTTTATAATTACCTCCTCCTTCCAGGGCTTGAAATCGCCCTCGATGATGTGCTTGCGGGCCTCGCCAACCAGCCATAGGTAGAAGGCCACGTTGTGGAGCGAGGATATTTGTGCGGCCATCATTTCGCCCGACACGCTCAGGTGGCGCAGGTAGGCCTTCGAGTAGAGCGTGTCCACAAAACTCTTACCATTGGGGTCGATGGGCGAGAAGTCGTCTTTCCACTTCTCGTTGCGGATGTTGATGATACCCTCCGAAGTGAAGAGCATACCGTTGCGACCGTTGCGGGTGGGCATCACGCAGTCGAACATATCCACACCCCTCTCTATGGCCTCCAAGATGTTGATGGGGGTACCCACACCCATCAGGTAGCGTGGGCGGTCGGTGGGGAGGATGGCGTTGACCACCTCAATCATCTCATACATCACCGGTGCAGGCTCGCCCACCGCAAGGCCACCAATGGCATAGCCATCGGCATTGAACTGCTTGACGAACTCCGCAGCCGAAGCCCTCAGGTCGGGATAGGTGCAACCCTGCACGATGGGGAAGAGGGACTGGTGATAACCATATTTGGGCTGTGTTTTTTCGTACTGATTAAAACACCTTTCGAGCCAACGCTGCGTCATCGCCAACGAACGTGCCGAGTAGCGGTAGTCGCTCCTGCCGTCGGGACACTCGTCGAAGGCCATCATAATATCGGCACCAATGGTGCGCTCGGTGTCGATTACACTCTCGGGTGTGAAGATGTGCTTGGAGCCGTCGATGTGGCTCGAAAACCTCACTCCCTCCTCGGTAATCTTCCTGCGTGCTGCAAGCGAAAAGACCTGAAAACCACCGCTATCCGTAAGCATCGGGCGGTCCCAAGTACTGAATTTATGCACACCACCGGCCTTTTCGATTATCTCCATTCCGGGACGGAGGTAGAGGTGGTAGGTGTTGGCCAAGATGATTTGTGCCTCCACGTCGTCCCTGAGGTCCCTGTGGAAGATGCCTTTCACCGTAGCGGCCGTGCCCACGGGCATAAATATTGGCGTTTGGATGTTGCCGTGCGCCGTTTCGATGAGTCCCGCACGAGCCTTCGTTGCGGTGTCGGAGTGTTGAAGTGTAAATTTCATAGCGCAAAAATAGCGAATAGAATTGAGAATTGAGAGTTGAGAGTTGACAGTTGAGAATTGAAAATTATTCTCTAAATTCCCTAAGGCCCCTAAGGGCTTTAAGAGCGATAGGGGTAATAGGGAGAAGGGAAAGAAAGGGAAATAGAAAACAGCGCCGATAGGCGCACCATAATGTTCAATTTTCAATTTTCCATTTTAAAAGTCGGTTGACAAAAGGATAAGAATGAACGGTTATTATAGAAGTCAATATGTTACACCTCCGGTGGTGAAGGACCTCCTGATTGTCAATGTGCTGGTCTTTTTCACCCAACAGGTGCTGCCCGCAGGGACCAAGGCGTGGGTGATGAACACCTTTGCGTTGAGTTTTCCGTGGGGCATAGGCGATGTGTTCCAGCTGGTGAGCTATATGTTTATGCACGCCAATTTCAGCCACTTGTTCTTCAATATGTTTGCACTGTGGATGTTTGGACGCATCTTGGAGTACGATTTGGGTAGCAAGAGGTTTCTGATTTACTACCTCGTTTGTGGTATCGGTGCGGGCCTCATACAACTCGGAGTGAATTGGGGCGAGGCTGCGGTGATAATGTCGCACGGCTACCGTGTGCCAATGATGACAACGGTGGGCGCAAGTGGTGCGGTGTTTGGCCTGTTGCTGGCCTATGGTATGCTCCACCCCAACAACATCGTTGCGCTCCTCTTTCCTCCCATCCAACTCAAAGCCAAGTGGTTTGTGGTGATTTATGGTGCGCTCGAACTCTTTGGGGGCATTGCCTCTTCGGGCTCCAATGTGGCACACTTTGCCCACTTGGGCGGTATGCTGTGGGGCTTCCTGCTGCTGCGCTATTGGAAGAAGAAAAACCAAATCTGGTATTAGAACACCCTGTCCGCATACAACGTAGAAACAACAATGAAACGTAGCAAGGAAGGATACTATCACAACGAAAACCGCAAGGTGCGACGTGAACGCCCACGAGGTGTGAAGCGCAGATTTGTGTGGGGAGTCTTTGATGTGGCGATGTTAGTGGTGTCGCTACTCTCGGCCGTTGGGCTGCTGTTGGGCCTGCTGGCAAGAGTTGTTACTCCCGAACACGCCCCTGCGTTGGCCTTCGCAGGTCTGTTCTACCCCATCATCTACCTTGTGGACCTCTTCTGTACTCTGTGGTGGGTGGTGAGATGGAGTAGGTGGTTTTGGCTCTCGGTGGTAATGCTTCTGGTGGGCGGAGGCCCTATGGGGCTCTTCTATCGCTCCGATGTGAACACCAAACCCGTGGCGGTGGATAAGGAGCGAGGTGATGTGGTGGTTGCCACCTACAACGTGATGAATTTTAGTGATGCGAGTGCCGAGGAGGAAGAGGAGAGTTTCGACCGTGTGGCCGAGTGGGTAAACAACAAGGGTGTGCAGATATTCTGTGTGCAGGAGGCCCACTTTACCACAAGGGAGGCCTTCGACTCGTTCCGCAAGTCGCTCAAAAGGCTCTCCTATGCCTACTTTGTGAATGGCTACACGGGAGAGGATGACAATGAGGCCACAGGCTCCGGATATGCACTGTTTAGTGCGTGGCCCATTGTGGGTAGGGGTGTTGCCTCGGCAGATAGTGTGGCGGTCTATTCGGTGTGGGCCGATGTGAAGATTGGGCGTGATGTTGTCCGTGTCTTCAACAACCACCTCGAATCCACGGGCATAAGCCTCGAAGAACGCTCCACAACACTCCATCCCGCCATTGCGCTCGACACCCTTGCGGGCGAAAAACTCCTCACTATTGCCAACAAAGTGGCAGGCAATTATGCCCAGCGTGCGGTGCAGGCCAAGGAGGTGGCCGAGGCCGTGGAGCAGAGCCCACACCCTGTGGTGGTGTGTGGCGACTTCAATGATACCCCCGTGTCGTATGTCTATCGCACCATCTGCCGAGGAGGTAATCTTGTGGATGCCTTTGTGGAGAAGGGTAGGGGTGTGGAGCACACCTTCAAGGGGCTCTATAACCTCTTCCGCATAGACTACATTCTGGCCGACGGAGAGGACTTCGAGGTCAAGTCCTACAACTCCTACGACGAACCTATGAGCGACCATAAACCCATTGTGGTAAGACTTGGAAGAAATGAAGAGTAGCCGAAAAGTTGCAACCTTTGCCGATGCACAGAAGGAGATGCGAGCAGTGGCGTTCAGCACGATGCTCAAACCTGCCGGCTCCACCTGCAACCTCGATTGTGCCTACTGTTACTATCTCGACAAGGCCTCCCAATATGGCGGTCATCAGGCGGTGATGAACGAGGAGTTGTTGGAGGAGTACATCAGGCAATACATCACGGCCAACGAGGTGGATGTGGTAACCTTCTGCTGGCACGGTGGCGAGCCACTGCTGCTGGGGGTGGACTACTACCGCAAGGCGGTGGAGTTGCAAAAGAAATATGCTGGCGGTAAGCGCATCGACAACTCGCTCCAAACCAACGCCACACTCATCACGGAGGAGTGGTGTGAGTTCTTCAAAGAGAACGGCTTCTTGGTGGGCGTGTCGCTCGATGGCCCACAAGATATTCACGACGCATTCAGGCTCGACAGGGGCGGAAGGCCAACGTGGGAGAGAGTGATGAGGAGTGTGGAGATGCTACGTCGCTATGGTGTGGAGTTCAACACCCTCAGCGTTGTTAATAGCCGTTGCGAGGGACGAGGGGTGGAAATCTACCGCTTCTTCAAGGCACTCGGTAGCCGCTATATGCAATTTCTGCCCGCTGTGGAACACGTTGTGGATAGGGGCACAGGCCGCCCGCTGATTGTGTCGCCCTCGACAGAGGGTGCAAGGCCTGCGGAGTGGAACGTGAGCGCACGAGGCTATGGCGAGTTTCTGTGCGACATTTTCGACGAGTGGGTGAGGATGGATGTGGGCCGCTACTTTGTGCAGATGTTCGACGCTACGCTGGCGCAATATTGTGGCGTGCAGCCGGGCGTGTGCTCTATGTGTGAAACGTGTGGCGACTGCCTTGTGGTGGAACACAATGGCGATGTCTATAATTGCGACCACTTTGTCTATCCCGACTACCTGCTGGGCAATATCAGGGAGAAATCACTTGCCGAAATATACGCCTCAAAGGAGAGATTCCGATTTGGACTCAACAAGCGCAACACCCTCCCCAAGGAGTGCCTTGGGTGTCGCTACTACTTTGCCTGCCGTGGCGAGTGCCCCAAACACCGCTTCGACAAGGGGACGGATGGCGAGCCGAAGAACACCCTTTGCGAGGGCTTGTATCGCTACTTTGCTCACACGGCACCCTATATGCAACAGATGAAGGCACTCTTGGAGCGAGGCCAATCGCCCGCCTTTGTGATGCCGTGGGCGAGGGCCCGAATGGGTCTCTGACATCCTACCTTATCTGGGCATAGAAGGAGCAGGGGGGGAGCTCATTGTAACATACGAAGGTGTAAAATTGCACAAAGTGGAAAAATGTGGAACAAATATGCTTTGTTCCACAAGTTTTTTTAGTAACTTTGTTTATTAAACAGATTGTTTCTGTTCGTCAAAGAATAGAGTAGAGAAAGTAATGAGAATTGCAATTCAGGGATACGAGGGGTGCTTCCACCAGATTGTGGCCGAAGAGTATTTCGGCCGTGGGGTGGAGATTTTGCCCTGCGCCACCTTTCGCCGTGTGGCAGAGGCTGTTAAGCACGGCGAGGCCGACTATGGTGTGATGGCCATCGAAAACTCCATTGCAGGCAGCATCATTGCCAACTACCAGATTCTTCAAGACGAAAACCTCCAAGTGGAGGGCGAATACTATCTTCCCATCGAGCAGAACCTGATGGTACTACCGGGGGTTAAGTTGGAAGACATCAGGGAGGTGGAGTCGCACCCGATGGCTCTGTTGCAGTGCGTGGAGTATCTGGACGAGCACCCGTGGAGAGCAATCGAGAGCGACGATACGGCACTCAGCGCAAGGCACATAGCCGAGCAGGGGTTGCGACACACGGCAGCCATTGCTTCCCGCAGGGCGGCGGAGTTGTTTGGATTGGAGATTGTGGCACCGGCCATCAATACCGTGAAGAACAACTACACCCGTTTTATGATTCTCAAACGCTATGACCACTCCTTCCCTGCCGATGCCGACAAGGCTTCGCTCTACTTCCGTACAGCCCACCGCCAGGGTGCGCTCTTGAAGGCCCTCCTGACCCTTGAAGGGGTGAACCTCTCGAAGTTGCAGTCCTATCCTGTGCCGAGCCAGCCGTGGCACTACTCGTTCCACGTGGATATGGAGTTTGAGTGTATGGACGACTACATCTCGGCACTCAATCGCTTGCAGGGCGAAACAACCGAGTTGCACGTTTACGGTGTATATAAGAAAGCAATAAACCAATATATTTACAACGATGAGCAATAATCCAATCAACATCACCCTTTCGGAGCGTCTGGAAGGCGTGGAAGAGTATTATTTTTCCAAAAAACTGCGAGAGATTGCAGAGTTGCGCAAAGCAGGTCGTCCCATCATCAGCCTCGGTATCGGCTCGCCCGACCAGCCCCCTCACCCCTCGGTGGTGGAGGCTCTCTATGAGTGTGCCAAGAGGCCCGAAGTACACGTCTATCAGCCCTACAAGGGTGCCGAGTGTCTGAGGGAGGCTTTTGGTGCGTGGTACAAAAAGTACTACGGTGTGGAGCTCAACACCAACACCGAAGTACTTCCCCTTATTGGCTCCAAGGAGGGACTTATGCACCTCTGTATGACCTTCGTTCGTCAGGGTGAGCAGGTGCTCATCCCCAACCCCGGCTATCCCACCTATCGTTCGGCCGTTACCCTCTCGGGTGGCGAGCCTTTGGCCTACACCCTCTCGCCAGAGAAGGGTTGGTTGCCCGACTTCGACGAGATGGAGAAGTGGGATTTGAGCCGTGTGAAGATGATGATTATGAACTACCCACAGATGCCCACAGGTGCGCTGCCCACTATGGAGATGTTCCACCGTGCTGTGGAGTTCGCAACCAAACACAACATCCTCCTCATCCACGACAACCCATACAGTTTTGTGCGTAACGACCAACCCGTGAGCCTCCTCTCCATCCCCGGAGCAAGGGAGTGCGCTATGGAGATGAACTCTCTCTCCAAGAGCCACAATATGGCCGGTTGGCGTATCGGTGTGTTGTGTGGCCGCAAGGAGTGGGTTGAGGCTGTGATGCGCTTCAAGAGTAATATGGACTCGGGCCAATTCCTGCCTATGCAGGTGGCAGCGGTGGCTGCTTTGGAGTTGGGCGAGGAGTGGTACACCGACCTCAATGCGCTCTATCGTGGCAGGGAGGCAGCAGGTAAGGAGCTCCTTGATGCGCTCGGATGTGAGTATGAGCCCAAGCAGGCAGGCCTCTTCTTGTGGGCCAAGATGCCCGAGTGGTTTGAGGGCGACAGCTATGCTTTCAGCGACTACCTTGTGGAGTTGTGCGACTTGTTCGTTACCCCCGGTGCCATCTTTGGCGAGGCAGGACGTAAGTATATCCGCATCACCCTCTGTACCCCCGAGGAGACACTCCGTGAGGCTACCGCAAGGGTGAAGGCCAAATATGTCAAAAAGTAGAACTCAATAGACTGAAAAAACTCCCAATGCAACCAATCAATCCCCTCAAAGGGCGCAAGCCTATTGTTATTGCCGGTCCGTGTAGTGCCGAGAGCCGAGAGCAACTGCTCGAAACGTGTGATGCCATCGTCAAGGGCGGTGGGGTCCACATCCTTCGTGCAGGTATCTGGAAGCCTCGTACTCGCCCCGACACCTTTGAGGGTGTTGGTGAGGTTGGCTTGGAGTGGCTCGCCGAGGCAGGAGAGAGGGCTTCGTTGCCAACAGCTACGGAGGTGGCGTCGGCCAAACACGTTGAGGCAGCCCTGAGGAATGGCTTGGAGGTGGTGTGGCTGGGTGCTCGCACCACCACAAACCCTTTCCTTGTGCAGGAGATTGCCGAGGCTGTGGCGGGCACGTCGCTCAATGTGCTCATCAAAAACCCGATGAACCCCGACGTGGAGTTGTGGGCGGGTGCTGTGGCCCGTATGCTGAAATGCGGAGTGGAGCGTGAGCGTATCGGCCTAATCCACAGGGGCTTTGCAACATCTTCGACGTGGAAGTACCGCAACGAGCCTATGTGGCATTTGGTGTTGGATATGCAGCGCAAGTTCCCCGATATGGTTATGCTGTGCGACCCGTCGCATATGTGCGGATGCAGGGAGTATCTGGCAGAGGTGTCGCAAACGGCCGCCAATATGAACTACGACGGACTCATCATCGAGAGCCACATCTGCCCCGAAAAGGCACTCAGCGATGCAGCACAACAACTCACGCCCGATGCGTTGAGCGCACTATTGCAGAGCATAGATTGGCGTGGTGCCGATAGTGCCGACGAGGAGTATAAGCGTGAACTTGCACTGTGCCGTGAGGAGATAGACCAGATTGATAACGAACTCTTCGACCTGCTGGCCAAGCGAATGAGTGTGGCCGAGAGGATTGGCCACATCAAGAAGGATAACGGTGTGGTTATCTTGCAGAGTGGCCGTTGGGACTCCATTGTGGAGCGTGTGGTTGGCCGCTGCAAGGAGTTGGGCCTCAGCGAGGGTTTTGTGCGTACGGTGCTGTATGCCATCCACGCCGAGAGTATCGACCACCAGAGTAGGATATAGAAAAATTAAAAATGGAAAATGGAAAATTGAAAATTGCTCCTCCCCTAAGTTAGGGGAGGTGGTGCGCAGCACCGGAGGGGTATGCCGTCGGTAGACGGTAGACGGTAGACGGTCGACAAAAACAACAGAGGGCTTCTCGCAATGAGAAGCCCTCTGTTGTTTGTACTATCGGTACAAGAAACGTCGAATTGATTTCTTGGGTGTCTTTTCAAACTCCGTGGGGCGAAGCTCTATTTGCGACACCTTCTCGTAGTTGCCAACCAGCGTGTTAAGCTCTTTGAGCGTGTCGGCCATAACGCTGTCCAACTGCGAGTTGCGTATGCCGGCTGCATCAAGTTGCTCATAGTCGGGTACCACAATGGCCACAAGTTTACCCTCTCGTTCCACAATGAGGCTTTCCAATACATAGGCAAGGTTGTTGAGTTTGGCCTCAATCTCCTCGGGGTAGATGTTCTGACCACCGGCCATCAAAATCATCGTTTTGCTCCTGCCACGCAGGAAGATGTTGTGGTCCTTGTCCATAGTACCCATATCGCCCGTGTGCAACCAACCCTCCTCGTCAAGTACCTCGGCAGTGGCTTCGGGGTTTTTGTAGTATCCCTTCATAACCTGCTCGCCACGGATGAGAATCTCGCCGGGGGTGTGCTCGGGGTCGGGCGAGAGCACTTTGCACTCGCAGAAGTCGGTCAGAAGTCGGCCTGCCGAGCCGGGAACATAACCCTCGGTGTAGAGTCTGTGGCTGATGAGGGGGCCACACTCGGTCATACCATAGCCAACCGTGATGGGGAATTTGATGCGGTGGAGGAACTCCTCAACATCGGCATTGAGTGCAGCACCGCCCACAATGAACTCTCGGAATTCGCCACCAAGAGTGGTTACGAGTTTTTTGCGAATCTGGCCATAGAGTACATTGTCGATGAGGGGTATTTGGAGTGCAGTCTTCATCAGGCCGCTACCAATGATGGGGAAAATCTGTTTCTTAACGACCTTCTCGATAATCATAGGCACCGAGCAGATGACGTGGGGCCTGACCTCTGCCATAGCCTCAATGAGAATCTTGGGCGAGGGGATACGGCCCAAAAGGGTAACGTGGGTACCCGCACCCAACGAGCAGAGCATATCAATCGCTGCACCAAAGGCGTGGGCGAGTGGCAAAAAACAGAGCACCCTCGAACCTCGGAAGTGGTACTGCTTGGGCAAGACGTACATCAACTGTGTGGTGAGGTTGTTGACCGTAAGCATCACACCCTTGCTAAATCCCGTAGAGCCACTTGTGTAACTGAGCAGACACACTTCGTCGTTGCCCACCTCGGGATAGGCAATGTCGCCCGCCGAAAAGCCCTGAGGGTAGCGCACACGATAGTGTTTGATGATGTTGCGTTGGAAAGAGGAGATATCCTCGCCCTCACGCTCGAAGATACAGCGGTAGTCGGTCAGCGAGAAGGCCGCCTTGATGCCCAAAACCCTATCCTCGTCAATCACATCCCAATAGTTGTCGCCAAGGAAGATGATTTTCGACTCGGAGTGGTTGATGATGTGGTTGATATCGTTGGGATTGAAGTCCTGCAATATGGGGACAATCACAGCACCATAGGTGATGGTGGCGATGTAGGCAATAACCCAGCGGGGATTGTTGCGACCAATAAGGGCAATCTTGTCGCCCCTCTGGATGCCGCACTGCTCAAAGAGCATATGCAGTTTGGCAATCTCCTTGGCCATCTCGTAGTACGAGAAGGTCTCTTTTTTGAAATAGTCGGTCAGAGCAGGAAGTTCTCTGTTGTTACGGAAGCTCTCCTGATAAATTCTGATAAGGTTTTCTTGCAGCATAAAAGATGTTTTAATAGGTTTTATGTTGTAATGAATCTATCGTTTTTTGCCAAAAAGGTATGTCTTGTTCTCCGTGCCGGCCAAAAGGCGTGCTATGTTGGTGCGGTGGGTGTAGAAGAGTAGCAGGGCAATGAGCGAGAAGAAGACCATCAGTCGCCAATCGCTCTGGCCACACAGCGCAGCATAGAATGGCAACAATGTACCACCCGTAAGACTACCTACCGATACATATTTGGTGCGACCTACAACCACCAAAAAGGTGGCGAAGGCCAACAGAATACCTCCAACAGAGAATCCAAACATTGCGCCAACCAATGTGGCAACACCTTTGCCACCCTTGAAGCCCGCAAACACAGGGAACATATGACCCACAACGGCCAACAAACAGAGGGCAATCTTCACAAAGAGGTAGCCCTCGCTCTCGCTCGGCACACCGCTACACCCTGCCAGCGCAACGGCTGCATAGCCTTTCAGCGCATCAATCGCAAAGACCGGCAGTGCGGCCTTCTTGCCCAGCACTCGCATCACGTTGGTTGTGCCGGCATTGCCGCTACCGTGTTCCCTCACGTCCACACCATAGAATGCTTTGCCAATCCACACAGCACTCGGAATGGAGCCGAGCAGGTAGGCACCCCCAAGGGTTAAAAGGAGGTGTAAAAGGTTTATTTCCATAGAATTTCTTTGTTGTTTTCAATGAGTACTTTGAGCCTGTCGGCAATCTTCGGAGAGAGGGTTGCCGCACGCATAGCGTAGGTGTAGTGGCGTGAGTGGGTGTCGCTACCCACAAAAGTATAACGTCCGGCGAGCAACATCTCCTCGGCAATGCGCTTCACCTTTGGGCCGTTGTTGCCCAGCAGCGAAAGGATGTTGAGTTGGAGTTTGTATCCTTTGGACGTAAGGTTTTCAATCTCTCGCATATTGCGTCCCTCGCACGCAAAGGCATACCTCTCGGGGTGGGCAATGATGAGTTGCAGGCCCAACAGCGATGCCTCAAAGAGCATATCGAGGTGCTCGGCACGGGTGGCCTGCAAGCCATACTCTACCAAAATGTGCTTGTCTGCCATAGTGAGGAGGTTCTCGGGCCATTGAAGACGCTCCAAGAACTTCTCGTCGAGGAAATACTCTGCGGCCAGACGGCACTCAATATTTTCGTAGGGTGTCATCTCGGCAAACCTCTTGCGAAGGCTCTCCTCGGTTTGGTTGCCGTAGCAACCATAGATGATGTGAGGAGTGAGGTAGGTGTGTGTGATGCCTACCTTGACCAACTCGCCTGCCAAACGAGTAGCATTCTCTTGTGCGGGAGGCCCATCATCCACGCCCCACAAAAGGTGGTTGTGGACATCGTGGAAATCCTCCATAAGGTCGCACAGATATACCTTCTTCTTGAAAAAATCGAACATACTTTTGCCGTTGATTGTCATACCTTTGCTCTGCAAAGGTACGACTTTTATGCGAAATATCAAAAAAGGTCGCCTTGGTGTAGGTTTACACACCTGCAACCTTTGTGTCGCCCCCTACGCAGAGTGTAGCGAGTGCCTCCCTCTGTGCCCTCGTAGTAGGCAACGAGTGTGTTGGCTCGTTCGGCAAGGTAGTCGTTGCGCATTGCATAGCACCCCTTGTGGTAGTGTTCGCTCACATAGATAACCTCGTCGGCTACCTCCATAATGTGGTTGTAGAGTGGGTGGTAGGAGGTGTCAAAGGAGCGTTCGAAGTGGGGGTAGGGGATGGCGAGGGTGAGTTTTGTGGCGGGGCTGATGGCTCCCTCCCTACGCAGTCGGTCCACCTCGTCGGCAGCCCACAGGTCAAATCCGGGGGCCATACCACTCACAAACTCCTCGGCTCCGAGTTTGCTCTGGCGCACAATCTCACGGGCCACAGCCTCTCGGATGGTCTGTTCGACCACCTCGGGCGAGTGTGCCCACCCTGCAATCTTATCGGGCCTATGTCCTGTGAAACTTACTACCATTTTTTCTTTTGTCAACCGTCAATCGTCGACCGTCGACCGTCGACCGTCAACCGACTATCGCTTCGATGTCCTCAATGGTGGCTCGCTTTTCGAGGTCGCCACCCGAAGGACGTTGGAATATCTTTATGTCAAACAGGGGCGCAATGGCCATAATGTGCTCAAAGAGTGTCGCCTGAATGTGCTCATACTCAACCCATACGGTGGTGTTCGTGAAGGCATAGACCTGCAAGGGTACACCCGTGTCGGAAGATTGCAGGTGGCGCACCATATGAATCATATTACGGTTGAGCCAAGGTTGCTGCTCGATGTATCGCTCGATGTAGATGCGGAAGAGTTCGAGGTTGGAGGTCTGAATGCGAGGCTCGGGGAGCGAGGCCACAACCCCACTCATAAACTCAATCTTGCCGATGCGTTCCAATAGTTCCACCGAGCAGAATTTCACAGTGTTGATGTCAATCTCCACATAGCGGGCAATGCGCCTACCACCCGAAGCCACCATACCCTGCCAGTTCTTGAAAGTGCCCGATGTGAGTGTGTAGGGGCTGATGTTGGAGATGGTGTTGTCCCACCCACGCACCTTCACGGTGTTGAGGGTCATATCAATAACCACACCATCAATGCCTGCCGAGGGCATCTCTATCCAGTCGCCCACCTTCATAATCTTGTCGCCCGAGAGTAGGATGCCCGACACGAGGTTGAGGATGGCATCTTTGAACACAAAGCTCAACACCGCAAAACTTGCACCCAGACCGGTGAGCAACTTCACGGGCGACTTGCCGATGAGTATGGCGATGATGATTATTGCAGCAAACAACCACAGAATGATTTGGATAACCTGCATAAAGCCTTTGAGGGGTTGGCCTGTCGATTTGCGCTTCTTATAGACAATCTCGAAGATGGTGCGCACGGCCGCATTCAACACACTCGTAAACATCCATACGAGGATGATATCGAGTCCCTTTTTGACCATATGTCCGAGGCTGCTGGTGGGGTCAAAGGCCAGGGGTAGAAGCATATAGAAGGTGATGACCGCCACCGTGAGGGCAATCTTTTTGAGGTTGTCGGCATCGAAGATGAGGTGGGCGTAGGGGGCCGAGATCTTCTCTTTGAGCCTTACGGTGCGCAGTAGCACAAAGCGCACTATCCACCACACCAGCAAGCAACACACAATAACCACCAGCGAAGCCGCCAGCGATTTGAAACCTCCATCGGAGGAGTTAAGACCGAGCCATTCAAGCAGGTCGGTCATCCAACGCAATAGAAAGCCTTTATCCATAGTTTTTTAGTCTAACGTCTAACGTCGACCGTCAACCGACGACCGTCTTACATACCCCTCAGTCCTTCGGACAGCTCCCCTAACTTAGGGGAGCAACTTTTAGGGGAGGAGTAATTCTCAATTCTCAATTAACCCACCTTTGGTGGCTTTTAGTTGCTTTCGCTCGGCATAGTGTGCAAGCACCCTCTGCTCTCGCTTACTCGCAACTTTCTCAATTCTCAATTCCTCACAAAGTCCTTGAAGTGTTGCCAGAGGGCAAAGCGGCCTTTGCGTTTTATCTCCTTGGCGTGTTCCTTCTGCTCGTCCTCCGAGATGAGCAGTAGGCGGTCGCCCTTGCGTATTACGGTGCTGCCATTGGGGATGATATAGCGTCCATCACGGCGTATCATCATAATCAGGGTTTTCTCCGGCAGGGTAATCTCTTTGAGTGTCTTACCCTCGTTGTTGTCATCCGTAACCTCCACCTCCGTAAGGTCGGCCTTTATCTCGTCCGGCAGGTCAATATCAAAACCTTTCTCGGGGCTCGCCTCGCCCACGCCCAGCACCTCGGCCATACTGCTCACCGTTGTTCCCTGCACCAACAGCGATATGATGGTGATGAAGAATACGATGTTGAAGATGGTGTTGTTGGGGTCGATGCCGGCCAATTTGGGGTAGGTGGCAAACAAAATGGGTGCCGCACCACGCAGGCCCACCCACGAAATGTAGGCTTTGGCCTTGCCGGTAAACTTACGTCGTGAGGGCAGCAGGGATATCAACACCGCCACGGGCCTTGCCACCACAATCATAAACAGACCAATCAGCAGGCCGATGGGGGCAATGTTGATGAGTTCGTGGGGGTTGACCAGCAGTCCCAACATCAGGAACATCACAATCTGGAACAGCCACGTTACACCGTCAAAGAAGGTTGAAAGGGTGCGTTTGTAGGTCAACTTCTGGTTGCCCATCACAATACCTGCAATATAGACCGCAAGGTAGCCGTTGCCATCCAAGAGGTCCGTAAAGGAGTAGGTGAAGAAGACCAGCGAAAGGAGTAGGGTGGAGTAGAGCGACTTGTTGCCGATGTTGATGCGGTTGATAACCCTCACAGCCAACTGCGCCAGCAGGAAGCCCGACACGGCACCTATGCCCATCTGTTTGAGAAACGTAACGATGACCTCGCCTGCGCTGCTGTCGGCACCCGTGGCAATCTGGATGAGCATAATGGTCAGGATGTAGGCCATAGGGTCGTTACTACCACTCTCCAACTCCAACAATGGGCGTATGTTTTGCGAGAGTCCCTGCTTTTTGCTCCTCAGTATGGCAAACACCGAAGCCGAGTCGGTTGAGGACATTACGGCCGCAGTGAGTAGGGCAACGGGAAAAGGCACACTGAGGCCAAGCCACCCACCCACAAAGTAGATGAATGTGCCGGTCAGCAGGGCTGTGAGCATAACGCCCACGGTGGCCAATATGACACCCTCTTTGAGTACGGGTTTGATGTCGCTCAATGAGGTGTCCATACCGCCCGAAAAGAGAATAATGCTCAGGGCAACCATTCCTACAAACTGCGTAACACCGAAGTTGTCGAACTCTATGCCCACACCATCTGTTCCAAAGAGCATACCTACAACAAGGAACAAAAGCAGCATAGGGGTACCAAATCGACCACTCGCCTTGCCTGCCAAGATGCCCACAAAGAGTAGGATTGACCCTACAAGCAGTATGTTTCCTGTGCTTAAAATCATAATCAGAAAGATGTGGAATGTGATGTTGTGATGTGTGTTGGTTTGCTATTGTGAAATGAAGAGATAGGTGATTGTGCCTTTCTGTCGGGCAGGTGCCGAAGTGTCGGCATTGAACACCGAGAGCGAGGCCTTGGAGAGTGCCGCCTCTTTCAGACAGGCGTTGGGCTCCGAGAGCGACTCGTCAATGTCTGCCGAAAGCACCTCGCCGTTGCGGTTTACAACAATGTTTACAACCACCTCTCCACCACCTTGGCACATATAGGCCGGCACGGGCATCCTCAATGCGTGGCGCACGGGGTCTTTGAGCGAGTAGGAGACCGTTACACGGCCCTTGACCTTTTTGTTGGCAATCTCCCCCTCGCCCTCATAGTGGCGGTCGAGGAGTTTACGCTCGGCTTCGAGTCCCTGCTGGTAGGCTTTGGCATTTTGGCGCACACGCTCCTGCACCCTCTCGGCCTCGCCATAGAGTTTGGATGCGTCGGTGCGGTGGTCTTCGAGGTCTTCATCGAGGGCATTCTCGTTGGAGATGTCGTTGCTCACCTCGCTATCCTCATATTGCTCATTGAGCAGTCGGTTGAGCTCCTGCGCCCTTTCGAGTTCCTCCTGCAACTTCTCCAAGTCGGTCAGGTCAATCATAATCTCCGCCTCGTCTGTCTGCCTGCTTATTACAATGTCGGCCGTAACAAAGGCTATGCCGAAGAGCACATAGGAGAGCACCGTGGCGAGGATGGCTGTGCTGTGGTCATATACCCAAATGACGGGGTCGAACCTCCTCTTTTTGAAGGGGAGGTCGAGTCGTGGGCGCTTTGTTTTCTTTTCGTTTTCCGACATTTTAGACAAATGTGCAATAATTGGTAGACTTTTGATTAAAAAATCGAACAAAGATACTGCTTTATTTGAGAAAATGTGTACCTTTGTGGACTAATTTTTGACCATCTGCGAAGAATAGAATACGGAAAGAAAGATATGTCTTGCAAACAAACCACATTGGGTGCGCCCATTACATTCAGCGGTAAGGGCCTTCACACGGGGGCCATCGTGAGTATGGTAGTCCTTCCTGCCGAGGCAGATAGGGGTATTGTTTTCAGGCGTATCGACCTGAAAGGTCAGCCCGAAGTCCCCGCCTTGGCACGCTTTGTTACCGACACCGCAAGGGGTACAACCATCAAACAGGGCAAAGCAAAGGTCTCAACCATTGAGCACCTTATGGCCTCGTTGTGGATGATGGGCGTGGATAACGCAGTGGTGGAGATTGACGCTCCCGAAGTCCCCATTATGGATGGCTCGGCAAGGGCCTATGTTGCAGAGATTGCAAAGGTGGGCATTGTGGAGTTGGAGGCCGAGAGGCGATATTTTGAGGTGCCCGAGAGAGTTACCTTCGCCATCGCAAAGAAGGGCGTGGAGATTGTGGTGGACCCCGCAGAGGAGTTCTCTGTTGACCTCACAGTGGATTACAGTTCGCAGGTTGTGGGCAGACAGTTTACCCACTACGACAAGAGTGTGGACTTTGCCACAGAAATAGCCCCTTGTCGTACTTTTGTCTTCCTTCACGAGATTGAAGTCCTCCTCCGCCTCGGCCTAATCAAGGGTGGTAGTGTGGAGAGTGCCCTCGTGGTTGTCGAAAAACCCATTTCCGACAGGTCGAAGAGGCGCATTTGCAAGGCCTTCAAGAGGGAGAATATCGAGGTGGAGAACGGCTACCTTAACCACAGCCCTCTCCGTTTCCCCAACGAGATTGCACGCCATAAGTTGCTCGACATCCTTGGCGACCTTGCGCTGCTCGGTGTGCGTTTCAAGGGTAAGGTTACGGCCCTCCGCCCCGGACACTTGGCCAACACCCAGACCGCTTTGAAGCTCTCCAAGCTTTTGGCGTAGCGAGTGGGCAATAAATTGTGAAATAATACGTTAAAAAAGAAAAACATACAAAACACTATGGTAAGTAATATGGCATATGTGGCCCCTACGGCCAAGTTGGGAGAGAATGTGGTGGTTGAGCCTTTTGCCTACATCGAGGACGATGTGGTTATTGGCGACGGCTGCTGGATTGGTCCCCACGCCAGTGTGATGGCAGGTACCCGTATGGGTAAGAACTGCAAGGTGCACAGTGGCGCAGTTATCGGTGGCGTGCCACAAGATTTGAAATTCCACGGCGAGTACACCACTTGCGAGATTGGCGACAACAATATGTTCCGTGAGTGCTGCACCGTAAACCGTGGTACCGATGCAAAGGGCAAGACCGTCATTGGTAACAACAACCTCGTGATGGCCTATGCGCACATCGCACACGACTGCGTGATTGGTAATAACTGCGTGATTGTCAACAATGTGTCGCTTGCAGGCGAGGTTGAGTTGGGCAACTATGTTGTCTTTGGTGGCCACTCGGGTGCCCACCAATTCAGCCGCATTGGCGACCACGCAATGATTGCTGCCAACACCTTCGTAAACAAAGACGTACCCCCCTATGTGAAGGCTGCCCACACCCCCATTACCTACGTTGGTGCCAACTTCTTGGGCCTTCGTCGCAGGGGATTCTCCAACGAGGAGATTAAGCAGATTCAGGACATCTTCCGTGTGCTCTTCCAGGATGGCCACTCCTATTCGACAGCGTGCGATATTGTAATGGCGCAGTTCCCCGAGAGCGAGATTCGTGATCAGGTTGTCAACTTCATTCGTTCCTCGAAGCGAGGCATTTTGAAGCCTTACAGCATTTCGGCGGTAGCCGACTCCGAGTAAAAAACGCAGATTGCGGGTGAATTTTGCACCGCACTTCGATAGGCGAGTTCCTCATTTGCGATAAGCAAACTGCGGACTCGCCTTCTTGTTTGGCACAAAATTCCCCTCGCACTTTGCGTTTTTTTTGTGGTGGGGTTGATAAACGCTCGATAGCACCACAACCATTCCTCCCCTAACCTAGGGGAGGAGTAATTGACCAAGCTTTGCTTGCTCTAAAATGCTCCCGCTCGCAATAGCTTGCAAGCAATCTCTGCACTCGCTTACTCGCATTTGCTTCAATTTTCAATTTTCAATTTTCAATTCTCAATTCTCAATTCTCAATTCTCTTTCCCCAGTTGTCCCAGTGGTGGGATGGGTCTTCTGGGTCCTCTGGGGCGGCTGGGAGAAATAGGGGTGATAGGGGTGATAGGGG
>JAZLDY010000041.1:0-3768 GCA_045614965.1 Tidjanibacter sp. | reverse complement strand
GTGGAGGTTACATATACTCTCCTCGGCGATTAGGAAAAAACGCAGATTGCGGGTGAATTTTGCACCGCACTTCGATAGGCGAGTTCCTCATTTGCGATAAGCAAACTGCGGACTCGCCTTCTTGTTTGGCACAAAATTCCCTCCGCACTTTGCGTTTTTAACGTCAACCGTCGACCGTCGACCGTCAACCGTCTGCATACCCCTCCGCCTACGGCACCTCCCCTACCTTAGGGGAGGAGTTTTCTTTTGCGGGTAACGTTTTTGTAACCCGTGCCTTTCGACTACTCCCCCTCTAAGTTAGAGGAGGTGGCCGAAGGCCGGGGGCGTCTGTCATTCTCCCCTAAGTTAGGGAAGCAGCTTTTTTCATGGGTATCTTTTTTAATACCCAAGACCTCGGAGGGGGGCTGCCTTTTTCACGGGTTACGTTTTTGTTACCCGTGAGGTGGGGGTAATAGGGGCCTTAGGGAGTGTAGGGAGTTTAGGGAATGTAGGGAAGTTAGGGAGCCCCACAACCACTCCTCCCCTAAGTTAGGGGAGGTGCCGAAGGCGGAGAGGTGTGTTCTCCTCCCCTACGAAAGGGGAGGATGGGAGGGGTGGTCGAAATTGCGCTCGGCGGCCTCGCCGAGCAGGAGGTCGGGAGGGGTGGTCGAAATTGCGCTCGGCGGCCTCGCCGAGCAGGGAGGTGCCGAAGGCGGAGAGGTGTGTTCGTCTTGCCACGACTGCCGCAGGCAGGCGGTTGGCATCTACCGCTCTTCCAATGTCAACCGATGGTTGGGGCTTCTGGGTCCTCTGGGGCGGCTGGGAGTGATAGGGTTCTTAGGGACCTTAAAGTCCTTAGGGTCCCTATTGCCCCTATTGCCCTTTCTAACATACCCCTCAGTCGCTTTGCGACAGCTCCCCTAACTTAGGGGAGCAGCTTTTCTTTACGGGTTGCATTTTTGTTACCCGTGCCATCCGACCACTCCTCCCCTAAGTTAGGGGAGGTGGCCAACGGCCGGAGAGGTATGTTCGTCTTGCCACGACTGCCGCAGGCAGGCGGTTGGCATCTACCGCTCTTCCAATGTCAACCGATGGTCTGGGGCTTCTGGGGCGGCTGGGATAGGTAGGGGTAATATGGGTAATAGGGCAGGGGCCTTAACCTCTCTATCACCCTTATCGCCCTTAAAGCCCCTATCGCCCTTTTAACATACCCCTCAGTCGCTTTGCGACAGCTCCCCTAACTTAGGGGAGCAGCAATTTTCAATTTTCAATTTTCAATTTTCCATTTTCAAATCCCCCTTTGTGTTGCGGGAAATGAAAAAAAATTTTATTATCTTTGCATCGTATTATCGGCTTTTGCGAAAGTGGGCTCGTCGGAGGAGGCCGACCTGCGATTTTTGGACCACTGGCGCACAACTAAAAATTTAACCAAATTGGCTGGAGCTAAAATACTTAACGTGTGTCAGGAGATATTCCCGTATCTGCCTGAGAGCCCCATTTCGACCACTTGTCGTACCCTTGTGCAGGCTATGCAGGAGAGGGGCTTCGAGATTAGGACTTTTATGCCACGATATGGCGTTGTCAACGAGCGCAGAAATCAACTGCACGAAGTTATTCGTCTGAGTGGTATGAACTTGATTATCAACGATGATGACCACCAACTCATCATCAAGGTTGCCTCTATTCCCGCAGCAAGGGTGCAGATATACTTCATCGACAACGAGGACTACTTCTCTCGCAAGGCTGTGTTGAGAAGTGCTGATGGCGTGGAGTTTGAGGACAACGGACAGAGGGCCATCTTCTTTGCCAGGGGTGTGTTGGAGACCGTTGGTAAGTTGCGTTGGCAGCCCGACGTGGTGCATTGCCACAGTTGGTTTACAGCGGCTGTGCCCCTCTATCTGAGGGCGAGTTTTGCTGAGGACCCACTCTTTGCGGGCACGAAGATTGTCTTCACAATCTACGACGACACCTTCAAGGGTGAGTGGAGCGAGGCCTTCATCGACACAATGAAGGGTGAGGGTGTGCCTGCCGAGATGCTCGACAAAATTGGGGCACTCACATACGAAAACCTCATAAAGCTCGTTATTGACAATGTGGATGGCATTGTCGTTGAGGCAGAGAGTGTGCCCTCTGCCATCGAAGAGTATATCGCCGCCTCGGGCAAGAAGGTTCTGCGTGGCAGGGCCGACAAGTCGGATGGCGAGTGGCTGAATGATTACAAGGAATTTTATGACTCGATTCTTTAAGAAAACAACCCTATACAGTGTCGGCGCAGTGGTGTCGGCACTGATACTTTTTTGTAGTGCGTGTACGGAGGTGGACGACCAACTCGGTGTGAACATTGTGCCTCCCGGTGAGCAGATGGAGGTTAGGTTTGCAACCTTGCAGGAGGGCATCAGCAACTACCTCTCCTACACCGACTCCATCAAGTGCAACGGCTTCGACTATGCCTACTTCGGCAAGCTGCGCAGCGAGGGCCTCGGTAACACCACAGCCGCTGCGTTGGTGCAGTTTGGTGGCGGTAGCCGTTCGGACACCATCGCCTATGCCGACCGTACAAAGGTGGTTGACTCTATGCTCATCATCTGCGACCTGAAAGTGCTGGGTGGCGACACACTCAAAGAGCAGACCTTCAATGTTTACGCCCTTAGAAAGAGGTTGCGCCCCGACTCCACCTACTACAACTCCTTCGACTATAAGTCGGCGTTGATGGGTTATTCGGAGGGTGGCGGAGTGGAGCCTATATTCACCTTCAAGTATAGCGGCAAGCCCAATAGTGCCGACTACTACGACACCCTGCGCCTGACCAAAGGTGTTGGTGCCGAGGCCTTTATGAAGGCTCTGTTGGACACCAGCGAGGAACTTTGTCAGAACGACACCCTGTTCATCAACACCTTCAACGGCCTCTGCATTGTGCCCGCCGAGACGAGCGAGAAGGATGCGGCAATCTATGGCCTCAATCTCCAATACGACAACACCTATGGCCCCGAGAGCTACTTGGTGCTCTATGCCCACGACTACCTCACGGCCGATGCCGACAAGAGTGTGGTTGACAACATCGTGAGGGCCTATCCCATTACGAACAACACCACATACAGCAAGCAGACCGCAATGACCGCCTTTGAGCAGGAGTATGATGCGGCACTCGACATCGAGTCCAAGCTCAATGTGGACACCCAGAGCGACGAGCCCCTCCAACACCCCGCCACCGAGACGTGGGTGCAGGGCGTGATGGGCATCACCACCACGTTGGAGTTTGAAAAGGCCTTCGTGGATGCGCTCAAAGCACTCAAACCCGAGGGTAGGAACATCTTTATAAATCAGGCGTGCGTGTATGTGGAACTGGCCGACAAGGACTACCTCCTCTACGACTACGCCCCCAAACGCCTTGGCTCCTACCTCAAATACTCCACCATTAGCCCCGTGGCAGACTACAACTACTACTACGAGGCCAACTACGACACCAAGCTCAACTATGGTGGCGAGTTCAACCGTACCCACGGCTACTACACTATGGACCTCTCGATTTATATGCAGCAGTTGTTGCAGGGCACCGAGGGTATTGCTCCGAGGGTTACGCTTGGAATGACGGCCTATGAGTATATGGACCCTGCGGTTGTTAAGTTAGCCGGCACGGGGTCGGTGAGGGTGGAGGTTACATATACTCTCCTCGGCGATTAGGAAAAAACGCAGATTGCGGGTGAATTTTGCACCGCACTTCGATAGGCGAGTTCCTCATTTGCGATAAGCAAACTGCGGACTCGCCTTCTTGTTTGGCACAAAATTCCC
>JAZLDY010000040.1:0-20995 GCA_045614965.1 Tidjanibacter sp. | reverse complement strand
CTGGTTGAGTGGCTTGTCGTTCTTGGTCATATCAACCTTGAGCAGACGGAGATTCTTCTTTGAACTCAAAATTTCGAGTGCCTCTGGAGTGAAGTCTGGAGCCATAACAATCTCAAGGAAGATAGGCTTCATACCCAGTGCAACCTCTGCAGTAAGCGGACGATTTACAGCCACGATACCGCCATAGATAGATACCTTATCTGCCTCGTATGCTGCATTCCAAGCCTCCTCAATAGTTGCGCCGATAGCAGCACCACAAGGGTTCATGTGCTTAAGAGCTACGCAGAATGGCTCATCAAACTCGCGAACGATATTAAGGGCTGCGTTTGCATCCTGAATATTGTTGTAGGAGAGCTCCTTGCCACCCAGCTGTTTTGCGTGAGCCACCGAGTAACTTACCTTCTCGCCCGAGCGGTAGAAGGCAGCCTTCTGATGGGGATTCTCGCCGTAGCGAAGGCTCTGCACAGCGTCGAACGAGAGGAAGAGTTTCTCATCCATACCTGCTGCCTTGCGCATATAGGTTGCAATGTGGCTATCATAGAGAGCCGTGTGGGTGTATGCCTTGGCCGACAGAGCAAGCCTTGTTTCGAGAGTTGTATTGCCCTCTGCTTCAATCTCTTCCAGCACCTTGGCATAGTCGTCGGGGTCGCACACAACCGTAACGGAAGCATAGTTCTTTGCGGCACTACGCAACATCGAGGGGCCACCGATGTCGATATTCTCAACAGCCTCCTCCATAGTTACGCCCTCTTTGGCGATGGTAGCCTCAAAAGGATAGAGGTTAACGCACACGAGGTCGATGGTCTCAATCTCATTCTCTGCGAGTTGTGCCATATGGTCCTCTTTATCCCTACGGGCCAACAGGCCTCCGTGTACTTTGGGGTGAAGGGTTTTAACACGGCCCTCGCAAATTTCGGGGAAGCCCGTAACATCGCTAATGTTCGTAACCTCCAATCCGCTATTCCTCAATGCGGCGAGTGTGCCACTTGTGGATATAATCTCAAATCCCATCTTGCTCAGAGCAGTGGCAAACTCCACTACTCCCCTCTTGTCGCTAACGCTAACTAATGCTCTCATTGCTCTTTTCTCCTATCCTTTTGTTTGTGTTTTTATGCTAAAATTTTGTTTATCGTTTCCGTATAAAGTTTGTATTCGGCTTGGTGTATCATATCCTCCAACTCCTCATAGTCGTTACCCTCATAAGGCACAGCCACCTGCGAGATGATGCGTCCGCCATCGAGCGACGAGTCCACCTCGTGGATGGTTACTCCATAGACCTTTACACCATAGTCAAAGGCGGCTCTGATGGCTCTCGCACCCGGGAAGGCAGGTAGCAACGATGGGTGGATGTTGACAATCCTTCCACCATATCTGCTCAACAATTCCTCGCCCACGATGCGCATATAGCCCGCAAGGCACACAAGGTCAACACCCAGTGAGTCCATCACATCGGCAATCTCCCTCTCGAAGTCGTTCTTTGCGGCGTAGTCCTTTGGCGTAAATACAAGTTTTCTAACTCCCAACCTCTCGGCCCTCTCAACGACACGAGCTTGGGGTTTGTCGCATACACACAGCACCACTTCGGCATCACCGATTGCACCGCTACGACACCCTTCGACTATGGCCTCAAAGTTGGCACCATTACCACTTGCAAATACCGCCAATCGCCTCATTACAACACCTTTACGCCTTCGCCTTCAACAATACGACCAATCACGCTTGCCTTTTCGCCACACTCTGTGAGGATATCAACAACCCTCTGTGCGTCCTGCTCGGCTACGGCCAGCACCATACCCACACCCATATTGAAGATGTTGAACATCTCCCTGTGGGGTACGCCACCATATTGTTCCAGCAGGCGGAAGACGGGCAATATTTCCCAACTACCCTCCTTGACCTCCACACCTTGTCCCTCTTTGAGGATGCGGGGAATGTTCTCATCAAAGCCACCACCGGTGATGTGTGCAATGCCGTGAACATCCACCTCCGAGAGGACTTTGTGCACCTGCTTAACATATATTTTTGTGGGCGTGAGGAGCATTTCGCCCAGAGTTTGCTCGCCCGTAAGCTCATATTTCTCGCCCAAGAGAAGGCCATTGTCGCTCACGATTTTCCTCACAAGGCTAAAACCGTTGGAGTGAACACCACTCGAAGCGATACCCACCAACACATCGCCCACCGCAACCTTGGAGCAATCAATCAGTTTGCTCTTCTCCACAGCACCAACCGTGAAGCCTGCAATGTCGTAGTCATCCTCGTCATACATACCGGGCATCTCGGCCGTCTCGCCACCCACAAGTGCGCAACCTGCCTGACGGCAGCCCTCTGCCACACCCGCAACAATGGCCTCCACCACTGCGGGGTGGTTCTTGCCAACGGCCACATAGTCGAGGAAAATCAGTGGTTCGGCACCCTGAGCCAACACATCGTTCACACACATTGCCACGGCATCAATGCCGATAGTGTCGTGTTTATCCATCGCAAAGGCGATTTTCAGTTTCGTACCCACGCCATCCGTACCGCTAACCAGCACGGGGTGCTCATAGCCAAGTTCGCCCAAGTCGAACATACCGCCAAACGAGCCAATGTTACCCATTGAGCCCTTTCTCACGGTTGATGCAACGTGTTTTTTAATGCGGCTGACAACCTCATAGCCCGCTTCGAGGTTCACACCCGAAGCCTCATAACTCTTTGCCATATATCAATTTACGTTTTATTTTGCCTTAATCTGGTATCTTTTATAACGAGTCTTCTCCTCATCTGTTTGGTAGAGGTCCGTAGGATAGTTTCCATCGAAGCAAGCCATACACAACTCACACCTACCTCCCGACTTCATCAGCGACTCGGGCGAAAGGAAAGCCAAGGATGT
Source organism: Tidjanibacter sp. (assembly GCA_045614965.1). GTDB lineage: Bacteria > Bacteroidota > Bacteroidia > Bacteroidales > Rikenellaceae > Tidjanibacter. The sequence goes on along the minus strand of JAZLDY010000040.1, from coordinate 18,126 downwards.
TGCTTCAATCTTCTCCCTCACCTGCTCCACGTCGTAGTTAGCCGAAATGAGTTCTTCGTAGGTGGAGGTGTCCACGCCATAGAAACAGGGGTGTTTCATCGTGGGGCTTGCGATGCGAACGTGCACCTCGGTTGCGCCAGCCTCCTTCAAGAGCCTTACAATACGGGCCGATGTGGTGCCCCTCACAATGGAGTCATCCACCATCACTACCCTCTTGCCCCTAACAATGCTGCTCACAGCCGAGAGTTTCATCCTCACACCCTTTTCCCTCATTGTCTGCGAGGGTTGGATGAAGGTACGAGCCACATATTTACTCTTCACGAGGCCCATTTCGTAGGGAATACCACTCTCCTCGGCATAGCCAATGGCGGCACTCAAACTCGAGTCTGGAACGCCAATAACGATGTCGGCATCTGCCGGAGCCTCACGATAGAGCAATCGTCCACTCTCCTTGCGGAATGCGTGTACGTTGCAACCATCAATATCACTATCGGGGCGTGCAAAGTAGATATACTCCATCGAACACATCTTGTGGTGTTTATAGGCCGAGAAGTGGTTGCTACGAATGCCGTGGTGGTCGATGGTAACAATCTCACCAGGCTCCACATCCCTCACAAACTCGGCACCAATCACCTCAAAGGCGCAAGTCTCGCTTGCCACCACCCAACTGCCATCTTCCAGACGGCCCAGCGAGAGTGGTTTCAGGCCATACTTATCCCTGCACGCATAGATGCGTTTGCCGGTCATAATGAGGAATGCAAAAGCGCCCTCGACCATATTCAACGCATTCATAATGGCGTGAATCCTATCCTGCTGTCCCTGTTTGGTGGTATCTTTTTTGATGAGGTTGGCAATAATCTCGCAATCCGAAGTGGTCAGAAAAAGGCTACCCTTCGATTCTAAATATTTTTTCAGACGGGCCGAATTGACCAAATTTCCATTATACGAAATGGCAAAATCGCCCGTGCTGTGGCGGAATACGATGGGTTGGATGTTCTCCACGCCACCGCCACCTGCCGTAGTGTAGAGCACTTGTCCCACAGCGATATTTCCTTCAAGGGTAGTTAGGTTTTCCTCATTAAACACGCTATTAACCAGCCCTGGACCTTTGATATATTGCAACCTCTCGCCTTTGGCACACACAATACCACAGCCCTCCTGGCCTCTGTGTTGCAGGGCGTGAAGGGCGTAGTATGTGATGTTGGCGGCATCTGCCGAGCCATAGATGCCAAATACGCCGCACTCTTCGTGCAACTCTCTGCCACCTACAATGTTATTCTCCTTGGAGCTCATCCTCTCTTGTTTGGTTGACTTATTTAATGCTGTTAAGCCTTGCGTTAATCTCCTCGTAGGCCTCAATCACCTTGCCCATATCCCTACGGAAGCGGTCTTTGTCGAGTTTCTCGTTGGTGTCGGCATCCCACAGACGACAAGTATCGGGGCTAATCTCGTCGGCCAACACAATCTTACCATCTGCTGTCTTACCAAACTCAATCTTGAAGTCCACAAGGCGGATGTTGATTTGCGAGAACATATCAATCAGCACCTTGTTGATGCGAGCTGTGAGGTCATAAATCTCGGCCAACTCCTCATAGGTGGCAGCACCCAGAGCCACTGCGTGGTGGTCGTTAATCAGCGGGTCGCCCAGAGCATCATCCTTGTAGCAAATCTCAAAAATGGTGTTGGGGGCCTGAGTACCCTCCTCAATGCCGAGGCGTTTAGCCATTGAGCCTGCAATCACATTACGAACGATAACCTCCAAAGGTACAATCGACACCTTCAAGCACACCTGGTCCCTATCGTTGAGGGTCTCCACATAGTGGGTGGGAATGCCCGCCTCACGGAGTTTGTGGAAAATGATGGTGGAAATCTCGTTGTTCAACACACCCTTATTAGCAATGGTTGCCTTCTTGATGTTGTTGAAAGCGGTTGCTGCATCCTTGTAGTGGATAATCACTTTGTCTGCCTCGTCGGTTGCGTACACCTGTTTTGCTTTGCCCTCATAGAGCATCTCTAACTGTTTCATCTTACCTGATTTTTATGTGTTTATACTATGTTTATTCTCTTATATTTATTTCTTCCTAAAATAGTTCACTGCATTACGGAAGAGGTTTTGGTCCTTATCTCCTGCGATGTTCTTCATCAAACCCTCGCCCCAACGCTCCGAGTGGCCCATCTTACCCAGAATACGGCCATCGGGCGAGCAAATGCCCTCAATGGCCTCTGTTGAGCCATTGGGGTTTTCGGGCGAACACATTGTTGCATTGCCCTCTGCATCGGCATATTGGAAAGCAATCTGTCCGTTCTTCCTCAATTCGGCAGCCAACTCTGCGTTGGCCACAAACTTACCCTCGCCGTGCGAAGCAGCCACCGAGTGGAGCTGTCCCACCTCGAAGCCCTCCAACCAAGGCGAAGCCACCGAAGCAACCCTCGTGGATACAATCTGCGAGATGTGGCGGTTGATATCGTTGCGGAACAACGTGGGCGAGTCGGGCCTTAAATCGCCAATCTTACCATAGGGCAGCAATCCCGACTTAACCAACGCCTGGAAGCCGTTGCAGATACCCAGCACAAGGCCACCCCTTGCGAGCAGTCGTTCAATGGCACTCTTAACCTTTTCGTTCTGCAACACGCTTGCGATAAACTTGCCGCTACCATCGGGCTCGTCGCCTGCCGAGAAACCGCCACTAATGGCCAAGATGTGGCACCCATCAATCTCCGCCGCCATTTGTGCCGTAGAGTTTTCAATATCCTCGGCCGTGAGGTTGCAGAAGACCGAACTCCTCACCTTTGCGCCCTCCCTATCAAAGGCCTTGGCCATATCGTAGTCGCAGTTTGTACCGGGGAACACAGGGAGATAGACCACAGGGCTCTCCACCGCCTCGCCCTCATAGCGAGTGGTGTTCTTGCCCGAAGTGGCATTCTCCACCTTACCTACCACGCCGCTACGGTCGGCATAGACCTCTGTGAAGCGTTTGCGGTTAGCCTCATAGAGTTCTTCAATGAGAACACTCTCGCCGTTAATGGTCAGGCTCTCGGCCTCCACGGTACGTCCGAGCAATTCCACATTGGGGTAATCGAGTGGCCTATTGCTCTCAATCACAATAGAGCCATAGAGCCAATCGAAGAGCTCTTTCTCATCCATAACCACCTCGGCACCAACTCGGTTACCGAAGGTCATCTTCGAGAGAGCCTCACCAATACCGCCAAAGCCCACAGCATAAGCCGACACAACAGCACCGCTGAAAATCTTGTGGCGCACAATCTCAAAGTTATCCACCAACTCCACCGTGTTGGGCATATATCCCTCCAATGGGTTGTGGCGTACAAGGTAGATATAGTTGCCCGCCTTCTTAAACTCGGGGCTAATCACCACCCTGCTATCAACCGCAGCCACACCAAAGGCAATCAGCGTGGGCGGAACATTGATATCCGCAAAGGTGCCACTCATAGAGTCCTTGCCGCCAATCGAAGGCAGTCCCAATGCAACCTGCATCCTCAGGGCACCCAGCAGTGCTGCCAGAGGTTTACCCCAAGCGGTGGGCGAAGTCATCTTCTCGAAATACTCCTGATAGGAGAACCTCATCTTATCATACTCCGCACCCGCAGCCACAGCCTTTGCCACTGCATCCACCACAGCATAAGCAGCACCGTGATAGGGGCTCCAACTACTCAAATAGGGGTTGAAACCATAGGACATCATACTTGCCGTATTGGTCGTGTGATTGCCCACGGGCAACTTCTGTACGCTCACCTGTGCCTCGGTCTGCTGTGTCTTACCGCCAAAGGGCATCAGCACCGTGCTTGCGCCAATGCTCGAATCGAACATCTCAATAAGGCCCTTCTGCGAGGTTACATTGTCATCGGCCAGGTTGTTAAGCATCTTTGCCTTAACACTCTCGCCTTCGACCTCACGCACAAAGGGGTTTTTCTCTTCCACGGCACCCACAACCACCTTTGCATAGTGTTTGGCACCTGCCGAGTCGATAAACTCCCTGCTCAAATCGGCCACAACGTCCTCTCCATAGAACATTCTCATTCGGCCCCTGTCGGTAACATCGGCAACGTGAGTTACCTCAATGTTCTCCTCCTTGCAATATGCCTCAAACTCGGCCCTATCTTTGGCCTCCACAACCACCGACATACGCTCCTGCGACTCGCTAATGGCCAGCTCGGTGGCATTCAGACCGCTATATTTGGTGGGCACTCTGTCAAGATAAATATCCAGGCCATCAGTCAACTCGCCAATAGCCACGCTCACACCACCTGCACCAAAGTCGTTCGACTTCTTAACGAGGCGTGTAACCTCCGGACGGCGGAACAACCTTGCGATTTTCCTCTCCTCGGGTGCGTTACCTTTCTGCACCTCGCTACCGCACTCTTCCAGCGACGAGAGGTTGTGTTCCTTCGACGAGCCGGTAGCACCACCGATGCCATCCCTACCCGTGCGACCACCGAACATCAGTATAACATCGCCCGCCTCGGGCCTCTCACGCCTAACGTCCGAGGCCTTCACAGCACCAACGACGGCACCCACCTCCAAGCGTTTGGCCACATAGTCGGGGTGGTAAATCTCCCTAACGTGGGTAGTAGCAAGGCCAATCTGGTTGCCATAGGACGAATATCCCGCTGCTGCTCGCAACGAAATAACCCTCTGGGGCAACTTACCCTTCATCGTTTCTCCAACGGGAAGGTAGATGTTGCCGGCACCCGTAACCCTCATAGCCTGATAGACATAGCTCCTACCACTTAGCGGGTCCCTGATAGCACCGCCCAAGCAGGTCGAAGCACCACCAAAGGGCTCAATCTCGGTGGGGTGATTGTGGGTTTCGTTCTTAAACTGCAACAACCAACGCTCCGGTTTGCCGTCCACGTCCACATCAACATATATACTGCACGCATTGTTCTCCTCGCTCTGTTCGAGGTCGTCCAAAAGGCCCTGTTTACGCAGGTACCTTGCGCCAATCGTAGCGAGGTCCATCAGACAAAGACTCTTGCCCTCACGGCCCAACTTCTTGCGAATCCTCTTCCATTGGTCCACGGCCTCCCTGATGTCATCGGCCACAAACGACTCCTCCACCTCAATATCGGTCAGTTCGGTGGTGAAGGTTGTGTGGCGGCAGTGGTCGCTCCAATAGGTGTCCAGAATACGCAACTCCGTTTCGTTGGGTTCCCTACCCTCCGCACTGAAATACTTAACCACCTCCATCAAATCGTCGCCATTCATCGCAAGGCCTTTCTCTTTGCAATACTCCTCGGCTTGCTCGGCCGTAATTGCACAAAAGCCCTCCAACTTTGCCACGGGTTTGGCAGTAGCCCTCTCTGCCGGAGCCAAAACATCAAGGTTTTTCTCCCTCGACTCCACAGCGTTAATCTCATAGCGGGCAATCTTGGCCAACTCCTCCTCACCCACACTCTGGTCGAAGATAAGGAGTTTGGCACTGCGAATCTCAACCTCTGCCGTGGGGCAAAGCAGTTTCACACAATCCTCTGCCGAAGCTGCCCTCTGGTCAAATTGACCGGGAAGGCACTCTATGGCCAAGTGAGGCATACCTCCAAAATCCACATTATCGCTAACGGTGTCGGTGGCTCTCTCGCCAAACACACCATAGCGGCTCTGCTCTACGAGTTCGTCCGTAAAACCAAACAGGTCATAGACACACAGCAGGCGGAGGGACTCGATGTTGAGTCCGAGGTTGGAGTTGAGTTCTTGGCGAAGGCTCTCGGCCTCCACCCTATAAGGTTCCCTCTTCTCTACAAATATGCGGTGGGTATTCATCTCTATTGATTTGGGTTCTCTATGTTTATGATTATTTTTTTCGTTTGTAAGGTTGGCTTATTGTTCTTAAAGTTCGGCTTCGAGCACCTTGCGAGCCTGCTCGGCCCTAAACTCGTCGAGCTTCACTTTAAGTGCCTCATCAGTTACAGCCATAATTGCCACAGCCAGCAGTGCTGCATTCTTCGCACCGTCAATGCCAACCGTAGCCACTGGGATACCCGAAGGCATCTGCACCATCGACAACAGCGAATCGAGCCCTTCCAGCGAGCGTGATTTGATGGGTACACCGATGACGGGAAGTGTGGTAAAGGCTGCCACAACACCTGCCAAGTGAGCTGCGCCACCTGCACCTGCAATGATGGCCGCAAAGCCCTTCTCCCTGGCATCCCTCACATAAGCTTCCAGAGCCTCGGGTGTACGATGTGCGCTGAGCACCTTCTTTTCGTACTCCACACCAAACTGTTCAAAAATAGCACAAGCACCCGACATAACACCCCAATCGCTTGTCGAGCCCATCAAAACGCCAACTTTCATACGCTTCTTACCTAACTGATTTTCTATATGTTATCCAAAAAGCGTGGCCGCCAAATCTTCCGATTACAGCGGCCACACTCGTTCTATATTTCACACTCCTTCTGCTTTGGCTTGCCCACACTCTCTGCACACGCCTCCACGTCAACGCTTTTCCCTCTTCGGGCACAAGCCATTTGGCAGGCGCAAACATTGCCCGTCCACTTTCGGACGCTATGCTGACAAACCGACATATTAAAGGATTGTTTCATCTATTCTTACTGCTCAAATTGCATCACAAAAATACTCCAAATAACCTCTTCTTCCAATAGGAGTTTTCAACGAGTTATCAACAAAAAACTATTTTGCCTCAGCCTCGCAATAGACACACCTCCATTTACTATCTCCATTGTGCGAGGGGCGGAACAAACTATCAACGTTTTCCATATTGGAAATACACTTTGAATTGGAGCACTTCATTGTATTCCTAACCGTTCCTTCGGGCAGCAAAGGTCTGGTTTTGCTGTCGTCCTTTGCCCATTCGAGCAGTTTGGTAATCAGAGCCATACGCACATATTTTCCATTCTCCACCTGACGGAAATATGCTGCCCTCGGGTCGTCGTCCACCTCCACGGTAATCTCATTCACCCTTGGCAGTGGGTGCAGGATGCGCATATGAGGTTGGGCGGTTTTGAGTTTGTCCACGTCAAGAATAAAGCTATCCTTCAAACGCTCATACTCTTCGAGGTCGTCAAAGCGTTCCTGCTGCACCCTTGTCATATAGAGCACATCCAATTCGCCCATTGCCTCTTCCAACGACTCTACCTCCTTGTAGTCCATACCGCATTTGTCGCACACCTCCTCCTTCATATAGCTCGGTAGGCGCAACTGTTCGGGCGAAATCAGCACCACCTTCACGCCCTCATAACGAGAGAGGGCCTTGATGAGCGAGTGTACGGTGCGCCCAAACTTCAAATCGCCACAAAATCCAACAGTTATGTGGTCGAAGCGACCAATCTCCCTCTTAATCGTCAGGAGGTCGGTGAGGGTTTGTGTGGGATGGCTGTGGCTACCGTCGCCTGCATTTATCACAGGAATCTTTGAGTTCATAGCAGCCACCAGTGCAGCACCTTCCTCAAAGTGGCGCATAGCGATAATATCGGCAAAGCAACCGATGACCTTTGTGGTGTCGGCACACGTTTCGCCCTTGCTCACAGAGGAACTCTTTGCATCCGAAAAACCCAACACATTTCCCCCCAGACTCATCATTGCCGAGGTAAAACTCAACCTCGTGCGGGTGCTGGGTTCATAGAAGAGTGTTGCAAGTTGTTTCCCTTTGCACACCTCTGCATATTTTTCTCTGTTGTCGATGATGTCGAGTGCGAGGTTGATAACCTCATCCAGTTCCTGCATCGACAAATCGGTCGGGTCAATAAGATGCCTCATAAGTATCTCTGTTATTTTGCGTTACACTTGTTATGCTGATTATTTACTTTAAGTAAGCCCACGCCTACTTATTCATCCAACTCTCGTCCTGAGGATTGGCCATAAACTTTTTGAGCCTTGCTTCGTCTTCGGCAGCAATATAGCCCTTCTCCACAGCCACACCAACGAGGGTATCAAAGTTGGAGAGCGAGTAGTTAACCACGTTTGCGGCTGCCAATCTCTCCACGCCTTTCTTCATACCATAAGTAAAGATGCTCACCACGCCAAGCACCTCGGCACCGGCCTCTCGGAGAGCCTCCACAACCTCAATGCAGCTACCGCCTGTGGAGATAAGGTCTTCGATAACAACCACCTTTGCTCCCTTTTCGAGCCTACCCTCAATGCGGTTGCCCCTGCCGTGGTCTTTTGCACTACCCCTCACATAGCCCATAGGCATATCGAGAATGTCGGCAGCGATGGCAGCGTGGGCAATGCCCGCAGTGCTGGTACCCATCAGCACCTCAGCCTCCGGGAATTTCTCCTTAACGGTTTGTGCAATGGCATTCTCAACCACCTTGCGAGCCGCAGGTGCGGTCAAAATCAGGCGGTTATCGCAATAGATGGGACTCTTGATACCGCTTGCCCAGGTGAAGGGCTCATCAGGGCTCAAAAACACTGCTTTGATATTCAGCAGTTCGGCTGCAATCTGTTTCTCTGTTGTCATATCTTCTATTTGTTTTTTATCATTCAACATCCTAACCCACAAACTCTTCCACACATCTGCGGTAGGCTCTCACGGGGTCCTCAGCGGCAGTAATGGGACGGCCCACAACAATAAAGTCCGAACCAATCTCTCTCGCCCTTGCAGGGGTAGTAATTCGCACCTGGTCATCGGCAGCCGAGTCGGCAAACCTAATACCGGGGGTGATGGTAAGGAAATCATCGCCACAAGCACCCTTCACAATGGCAGCCTCCAAAGGCGAGCACACCACGCCATCCAGACCCGCAGCACGGGTATTTTGGGCATACCTAACAATCGTGTCGCCAATGCTACCCACAATGCCCAACTCTTGTTGCATAGTCTGCTCCGAGGTGGAGGTTAGTTGGGTTACGGCAATCAGCAGAGGCCTTGTGCCATCGGCCCTTGTGAGGCCCTCTTTTGCGGCCTTCATCATCTCCGTAGTACCGCTTGCGTGCACATTGACCATATCCACATCCAGAGCCGAAAGCACTTTCATAGCCTTCCTCACCGTGTTGGGAATATCGTGCAATTTGAGGTCCAAGAAAATCTTGTGGCCCCTACGCTTAATCTCCCTCACAATGTCGTTACCTGCGGCATAGTAGAGTTCCATACCGATTTTCAGGAAGGGTTTACGGCTCTCGTTCTCAAACTTATCCAAAAAGGCAAGTGTCTCAGCGGCAGACGCAAAGTCGCACGCAATAATCACATCTCTCTCTTTCATTATACTATTCCAATTATATCGCTCAATTTTTCGATTTTCAGACGTTCCATTTCGGCCGGCAGGGCCTCGATAATCTCCTTGCAGGCGTAGGGGTTACGCAGGTTTGCGGCACCCACTTCCACGGCCGTAGCTCCGGCCATCATCATCTCAACGACATCGCCTGCCGTCTCCACACCTCCGCAACCAATCACCGGCACACTGCACGCCTTGCTCACCTGATGCACCATTCGCACCGCCACGGGGAATACAGCTGCGCCCGAAAAACCACCCATCACATTGGCAATCACAGGCTTGCGAGTTGCAGTGTTTATCCTCATACCGAGCATTGTGTTAATCAGGCAAAGGCCATCGGCACCGGCATCTTCTGCTGCACGGGCAATAGACACAATATCGGTAACATTGGGTGTGAGTTTTACATAAAGAGGTTTTGTTACCACCCTCTTCACAGCCTTTACCACCTCTGCAACGCTCTCTGCCGAGGTACCAAAGCTCATACCTCCACCGTGTACATTGGGGCAACTCACATTGAGTTCGATAATCTCCACCTGCTCCTCGCCCGTAATCTTCTCGCAGCACTCCACATATTCATCAATCGCAAAGCCGCTAATATTAGCAATAATCGGCTTGTGGAACACGGCCCTCATTTTGGGTAACTCTTCGGCAATCACGGCATCAATACCGGGGTTTTGCAGTCCCACGGAGTTAATCATTCCTGCGCTACACTCGGCCACCCTTGGCAGAGGGTTACCATAGCGAGCCTCCCTTGTGGTGCCCTTAAACGATATGGAGCCCAGAATGTTGATATCGTAGAACTCACTCATACCATAGCCATAACCAAAGCAGCCGCTGGCCGGTATCACAGGGTTATCGAGCCTCACACCACTGAGGCTCACCGACATATCTCGCTTTATTTCCATATCAAATCCTCCTTCTTAAACACGGGACCCTCCTTGCAGATGCGTTTAGCACCACTCTTGGTCTGTACGCTGCAACACATACACACGCCAAAGCCACACGCCATTCTCTCATCAAGGCTCAACTCGCCATCGCACTCCACGCTTCCACACAATGCCTTCAACATAGGCATTGGGCCACAAGCATAGAAGTAGTCGCCTTTCTCCTCCAACGCCTCTATCACGTTGGTAACAAAGCCTTTGGTGCCGTGAGAGCCATCCACCGTGGCAATATAAACCTCGGCCCCAAGAGCCTTGAACTCCTCCTCCATAACCACATCGGACTTGGAGTTGAAGCCCAAAATCACCACAGGGGTTACACCTCTCTGCAAAAAGACCTTTGCAAGGTTGTACATCGGAGCGCAACCCACACCGCCACCAAGCAGCAATGGGCGACTGCATCCGACCTCCACACAAAAACCATTACCGAGTCCGGTCAGGAGGTCCAACTCTGCGCCCTCGCCGAGCAGGCTCATAGCCTTTGTGCCCTCACCCACGATGTCATAGAGGAGTGTAATGGTCTTTTCGTCGTAGTCGCATACCGAAATGGGCCTGCGCAGGAACTTACCCGCAATCTCCACATTGACAAACTGCCCGGGAGCAGTGAGATATTGGGTATCGCCCTCCAAAACCATCAGCATCGTCTTTGCCGACAGTGCACAATTGGAGCGTACCTTATATATATTACGTTTATACATAGCCCTAATTTAATCCTCTGCGTCGATGGTCGAAACGCTCATCGTAATTTCCTCCAACACATTGAGCAACACGCCCACCGTTTCGAGCGAAGTGAAGAGCGAGATGTTGTTCTCCACAGCAGCACGCCTAATCTGGTAGCCGTCCCTATGTGCCGAGTGTTTATCGAGAGCCATAGTGTTAATCACATAGTTGACGTGGCCCTGGCGCAGCGAGTCGATAATCTCGGTGCTACCCTCGCTCAACTTCCTACGCATACGGGTCTTGATGCCGTGTTCACGCAGGAAGAGAGCCGTTCCTCTCGTAGCCTCAATATTGAAGCCCAAGTTATAGAACCTCTGCACCAAAGGCAGAGCCCTCTGTTGGTCGGCATTGGCAAGGGTTACGAAGATGGTACCATAGTTCTCCACATTCATACCCGAAGCCTGCAACGACTTATACAAAGCCCTATTGAGCGACTTATCATAGCCAATGGCCTCACCCGTCGATTTCATCTCGGGCGAAAGGTAGGAGTCCATACCCCTCAGTTTGGCAAACGAGAAGGCGGGAGTTTTCACAAACCAGCGTTTCTTCTCCTCGGGATACAGCTCGTTGACCCCCTGCTCTTTGAGCGACTTGCCGAGCATAACCCTCGTGGCAATATCGGCCAAAGGTACTCCCGTGGCTTTCGACAAGAAGGGAACAGTACGAGAAGAGCGAGGATTGACCTCAATCACATATACATCCTCCTTGTCATCCACAATGAATTGGATGTTGTAGAGGCCCACAATGCCAACCTCCACACCCAACTTGACGGTGTAGTCCAAGATGTCTTGTTTAACCTTTTGGCTCACGCTGAAAGTGGGATAGACACTAATGGAGTCGCCGGAGTGGATACCCGTGTGCTCAACGTGCTCCATAATGCCGGGCACGAACACATCCTTTCCATCGCACACTGCATCAACCTCCAACTCCTTGCCCATAATATATTTATCCACCAACACAGGCTGGTCAACATTCACCTCCACTGCCGTTTGGAGATACCTCCTGAGGGCCTCCTCGTTCGACACAATCTGCATTGCCCTACCGCCAAGCACATAGCTGGGCCTAACGAGCACAGGATAGCCAATGCGTGCTGCTGCCCTCACACCAGCCTCGATGTCGGTAACGGCCTCGGCCATAGGTTGTGGGATTTGCAGTTTTGTCATAATAGCCTCAAAGCAACCCCTATCCTCTGCATTGCGGATAGCCTCGATGCCCGTGCCAATAATTGGCGCACCCAGAGCTGCCAGCGGCTCGGCCAAGTTGATTGCCGTCTGTCCGCCCAGCGACACAATCACTCCGTCGGGCTTCTCCAACGTGAGTACGTTCATCACATCCTCCACCGTCAGTGGCTCAAAATAGAGTTTGTCGCTGGTGGTGTAGTCGGTTGAAACAGTCTCGGGGTTGTTATTGATAATGATGGCCTCGTAGCCTGCCTGACGAATGGTCCAAATGGCGTGAACGGTCGAGTAGTCAAACTCCACGCCCTGACCAATACGAATGGGGCCGGAGCCAAGTACAACAATCTTTTTCTTGTCGCTCACCCTCGATTCGTTCTCTTGCTCGTAGGTGGAGTAGAAATAAGGAACATAGGCGTCAAACTCGCCTGCACAGGTGTCAATCATCTTATACACCGGCATAATGCCCTCCTTCTTACGCATCAGGAAGACCTCAGCCTCGGTAGTACCCCACAGTTGGGCAATAAACTTGTCGCCAAAGCCCATACGCTTGGCATCCCTCAGCACCTCCACATTCATAGGTGCAGCCTTCACCTCGGGCTCAAACTCCACAATGTTCTTAATCTTCTCCAAGAAGAACATATCAATCTTGGTGCGGTCGTAAATCAAACCCGGGTCCACTCCCCTACGGATAAGTTCGGCAATAGCATAGAGCCTATCGTCGGTGGCCTTGCGGATATATTCGAGCATATCGGCCGTGTGCATCTCATCAAACTTCTTGTGGTAGATGTGGCACACACCCGTTTCGAGCGACCTTACGGCCTTCAAAAGACTCTCCTCCATTGTGCGACCAATGCTCATAACCTCGCCCGTAGCCTTCATCTGCGTACCGAGTTCGTTGCTTGCATCGGCGAACTTATCAAATGGGAAGCGTGCTACCTTCGTTACCACATAGTCAATCGAAGGCTCGAAGCTTGCAGGTGTATTAGCAATCTGAATCTCGTCGAGGTGCATACCGATAGCAATCTTTGCGCTCACCCTTGCGATGGGGAAACCGCTTGCCTTGGATGCCAGAGCCGACGAGCGAGATACTCGTGGGTTGACCTCAATGAGGTAGTATTCAAACGAGTGGGGGTCCAATGCAAACTGCACATTGCATCCGCCCTCAATCTTCAACGCCCTGATGAGTTTGAGTGCACTGCCACGCAGGAGTTGGTACTCCTTATCGGTGAGCGTTTGTGCAGGAGCAACCACAATGGAGTCGCCGGTGTGTACACCAACGGGGTCCACATTCTCCATACTACAAATGGCGATGGCCGTGTCATTTGCATCCCTCATCACCTCAAACTCAATCTCCTTGTAGCCCTTAATACTCTTCTCCACCAACACCTGGTGTACGGGCGAGAGCTCCAATGCGGTACGCATCAACTCTCTCAACTCCTCCTCATTATCGGCAAAGCCGCCACCCGTACCACCGAGCGTAAATGCGGGGCGCAAAATCACAGGGTAGCCAATCTTTGCGGCAATCTCCACACCGCCCTCAATGCTCTCCGTAACGTCGCTGGGCAACACCGGCTCGCCAATTCTCTCGCAGAGTTGTTTGAAGAGTTCCCTATCCTCGGCCATCTCGATACTCTCAAACGAGGTACCCAAAATCTCCACCTGACACTCCTCCAACACACCCTTTTTGGCGAGTTGAACGGCAAGGTTAAGACCCGTTTGTCCACCAAGGCCCGGCACAATGGCATCTGGACGCTCATAGCGCACAATCTTGGCCACATATTCCAACGTGAGAGGCTCCATATAGACCTTGTCGGCAATGTTGGTGTCGGTCATAATGGTTGCAGGGTTGGAGTTCACCAACACAACCTCATAACCCTCCTCTTTGAGAGCCATACAAGCCTGTGTACCTGCATAGTCAAACTCGGCTGCTTGGCCCACCACAATAGGGCCGGAGCCGATTACCATCACTTTCTTTATATCGCTGCGTTTGGGCATATCTCTATTTCGCTTTTAATTTCGGTTCTACTTCATATTTTGTGTAAACTTGTCAAACAAGTAGAGGCTGTCTTGTGGGCCGGGTGCGCTCTCGGGGTGATACTGCACGGCAAACACCTTGTCTTCCACACACTCAACGCCCTCCACCGAGCCATCCAGCAGGTTGCGGTGGGTAACCGTGAGGCGTGTTTGGGCCAAAGATTCCTCAGCCACTGCGTAGGAGTGGTTTTGGGAGGTCATCTCCAACTTGCCGTCCGCAAGGCGTTTCACGGGACTGCCTCCCCTATGGCCACCTTTGAGTTTGTAGCTCTCGGCACCATAGGCCAACGAGATGAGTTGCATACCCAAGCCGATACCAAACATCGGCACCTTACCCACAAGGGCCTTGATGGTATCAACCACCTCTGGTACATCCTGCGGGTTGCCGGGGCCGTTGGGAATCATCACACCATCGGGATTAAACGAGAGAATCTCCTCGGCCGAGGTGTTGTAGGGCACAATGGTAACATTGCAGCCCCACGCATTAAGCCTGCGGATAATGCTATATTTGATGCCGCAATCGAGGGCCACAACATCGAACTTGTGGTGGGGTGTGCGAGAAAACCAGCGTTTGCGGCAACTCACCTTCTTTATCAGGTCGCCATCACTCTTGCTCTCCCTAATGAGTGCTAATGCATCCTCCACACTCATATCGGCTGCAACCAACGCCGCCTTCATACTACCCTCACGGCTCAATTTCTTGGTAATCATCCTTGTATCCACACCACTCATCGCAGGAATACCACTCTCCTCCAACACTTCACCAAAAGTTTTGGTATAGCGGAAGTTACTTGGCAGGTCGTTGTTTTCCCTGACAATCATACCCCCGATGTAGGGTACTTTTGTTTCGAAGTCCTCGTCGGTAATACCATAGTTACCAATCAGAGGATAGGTCATCACAACCATTTGGCCCGCATAGGACGGATCCGACAAAATTTCCTGATAGCCCACAACCGAAGTGTTGAACACAAGTTCACACACCGCCTGTCGGTCAGCACCGAAGCCATAACCATAGTATTGGCTACCATCTTCAAGCACAAGTTTTTTGGTGTAGTTTTTCATCTCAGTTTACACAAATATATTTTTTGTAATTTTTGCTGTCAATCTCAACCTTATCGTTCATAGACCACCTTGCCGCCGGCAATGGTGCAAACCACCTCGCCACGCAATCTCATACCCTCAAACGGAGTGGCCTTTCCGCACGACAAAAATTCCTCGGGGCACACCGAGAACTCCTTCTCGAAATCCACGAGTGTCAAATCGGCCCTCTCGCCCTCCACAAGACCACCTTTCAAGCCAAGCAGTCTGCGAGGCCCATCGGCCATAACCTCCACCATTCGGCCAAAGTCTATCACTCCGCCCGCAACCATAAAGGTATAAATTGCCGCCAACGATGTTTCAATGCCCACAACGCCCATTGCACTCCCAGTCAAGCCTCGACTCTTCTCCTCGGCCGAGTGGGGTGCGTGGTCGGTGGCCACAACATCGATGGTACCATCGGCAAGACCCTCACGCAAGGCCTCCATATCGGCTCTACTGCGCAGGGGTGGGTTCATCTTAAAACGCCCCTCATCCCTGAGGTCTTCGTCGCACATTGCAAGGTAGTGTGGGGCCGTTTCGCAACTCACCCTCACTCCCCTCTTTTTGGCCTCTCTGATGAGCGCAACGCTCTCCTTGGTTGATATGTGGCAAACGTGCAGGTGGCAGCCCGTGCGTTCGGCAATTTCAATATCCCTCTCCACTTCGGCCCACTCACTCTCGGAGCAGATACCCTTGTGGCCGTGAGCCTTGCACCACTCTCCGTCGTGGATGTATCCGCCATTCAGAAGGCTCTCAACCTCGCAGTGGGCAGCAACCATCTTGCCCGTAGCAGCCACACCCCTCATCGCCTCCTCCATAACCTCGGCCGACTGCACACCCGTACCATCGTCCGAAAAACCGGCCACCTTTGGAGCCAATGCAGTATAGTCAACAAGTTCTTCGCCTTTGCGGGCGGTGGTTATCGTTGCATAGGGCAACACCTCAATTACGGCATCTCTCTCTATGATGTCAAGTTGTGCTTGGAGATTCTCCATCGTGTCGGGTGCAGGATTGAGGTTGGGCATAGTGCACACCGTTGTAAAACCTCCCGCTGCGGCGGCCCTGCTACCGGAAAGGATTGTCTCCTTGTAGGAGTACCCCGGCTCTCGAAGATGAACGTGCATATCCACCAAACCGGGCAGCAACACTTTGCCTCTGCCATCCATCTCCACCATATCGCCCGTAGCATCAATACGCTCTGCAACACGTTCCACTTTGCCATCCGAAATGACCACATCACGCTTCACAAGAGCACCATTGAGCCACATTTTCGCTCCGAATATCAACAACTTACTCTCCATTTACCCAACTGCTTACACCTCAATAGAGGATAAAAAAAGAGGCAACTCACGGGCGAGTTACCTCCTAAACGTCAAAAAATAACAACAGACACTGCGACCTTTCGGGACCACCGTTGCACTCAACTTGTGCACCCATCGGATATTTTCCACAAATAGTCATACCGTCTGTTCAAAACAATTTGCTTGCAAAGTTACAAAATAAAATTGAGATTTGAAAATTGATAAATGAAAATTATTATACTATTTTTGTGGTTTGAAACAAAAAGAAGAAATACACCGTTCAAAACACCATACACTCGTGGCAAAACAACCAAAAGAGAAGAAGGAAACCCCTCTGATGCAACAGTATTACGGCATCAAGGCTGCCCACCCTGACGCAATCTTGTTGTTTAGGGTTGGCGACTTCTATGAAACCTACGGAGAGGATGCACCCATTGCTGCATCCATCCTCGGCATCGCACTCACCCGCAAGTCAAATGCAGGTGGCTTTATTGATATGGCGGGTTTTCCCTATCACGCCATTGGCACCTATCTGCCCAAACTTGTGCGTGCAGGTCGCAGGGTGGCTGTGTGTGAGCAGTTGGAGGACCCCAAGAGTGTAAAGGGTATCGTGAGGCGTGGTGTTGTGGAGTTGGTAACTCCGGGTGTGGTGATGGACGAGAATGTACTCTCGGCCAAAGAGAACATTTTTCTTGCAGCCATACACTTTGGCGAGAAGACCAACGGTATCGCCTTTTTGGATCTCTCCACTGGCGAATTTTATGTGGCCGAGGGCAACGACAACTACACAGATAAGCTCATCAGCAACTTCTCTCCCAAGGAGATTATCTATCAGCGTGGCTACGAGGACCGCTTTGCGCAGGCCATAAGCGGCCGCAACTACACCTATCGCCTCGATGGGTGGGTGTTCAACGCCGAAATCAACCGCACAAAGCTGTGTACTCAATTTGGTGTGAAATCGCTCAAAGGCTTTGGCATTGAGCGTATGACGGCGGGTATTACCGCTGCGGGAGCCATTCTCTACTACCTCGACTACACCGAGCACAAAGAGGTTGCCCACCTGAAAAGTATCTCCCGCATTGATGCCGACAGGTATGTGTGGATAGACCGTTTTACCATCCGTAACCTCGAACTTCTCGGAGCCAACAATGCAGTTGGTAAGGGTGGCTTTGCGGAGGCCATAGACCGCACCTCTACCCCTATGGGTAGCCGTTTGTTGAAGCATTGGATTACGATGCCCATCAAGGATACCGACAAACTCAATGCAAGGCTCAATGTGGTGGAGGCCCTCAAAGACGACAACTCGTTGCGTGAGGCTGTGGTGGAGTCGCTGGCGCAAATCAGCGACTTGGAGCGAATTGCGGCACGCATTGCTACCCGCAAGATACTCCCCCGAGAGGTCATTTCGCTTGCCCACTCTTTGGCTGCCATCGAGCAGTTGCAAATAGTTCTCAACGAGAGTGGATGTGGTCAACTCCAAGAGGTTGCTGCCAAACTCAATTCGTTGGCAGAACAGCGCACCCACATCGGGCGCACCCTCTATCCCGACCCACAGACCAACCAGATACAAAAAGGCGGCATTATTGCCGACGGCGTGGACCTCGAACTGGACGACCTGAGGAACATATCGCTGCGTGGCAAAGACCGCATTGCCGAGATTCAGCAACACGAGAGCGCACGCAC
>JAZLDY010000039.1:0-35193 GCA_045614965.1 Tidjanibacter sp. | reverse complement strand
CTGAAACTTGTGATGAACCACAACTTCATCATCTCGGTTGAGTATGGTATGCCACTCGACAAGAGGGATGGTAATGGTGGTCTGAACATCGGCACCAACTACATCTTCTAAACCGACACGACACACACAAACCCCACAAGCTCCCTCCGAAATCGGAGGGGGCTTTTGCTTTGGCAGAAAGGGAGAGGGGTTCAAAATTATTCACTAAACTCACTATACTCACTAAGGGCCTTAGGGACTTTAAGGGTGATAGGGGTGATAGGGGTGATAAGGGTGATAAGGGCGATAGGGGTGATAGGGGTGATAGGGGTGATAAGGGTGATAAGGGCGATAAGGGCGATAAGGGCGATAAGGGCGATAAGGGCGATAGGAATGATAGCGACCAGCCTATTACTGCTCGGCGAGGCCGCCGAGCGCAATTTCGACCACCCCTCCCGACCTCCTGCTCGGCGGGGCCGCCGAGCGCAATTACGACCACCCCTCCCGACCTCCCCTTTCGTAGGGGAGGAGAACATACCTCTCCGGCACTCTGTGCCACCTCCCCTAACTTAGGGGAGGGGTGGCCGTGGTGCTCCCTAAACTCACCACACTCCCTAAACTCCCTAAACTCCCTAAGGCCCCTATTACCCCTATTACCCCTACCTATCCCAGCCGAGCCAGATGCCCCAGAAGCCCCATCCCACCACTGGGACCACTGGGGAAAAGACGGTTGTCGGTTGACGGTCGACGTTAAAAAAAACGCAAAGTGCGGAGGGAATTTTGTGCCAGCGTCAGAATGACGCTTTCCCCATTTTGGTTGTGGTGCTATCTAACGTTTGGTAGCACCAAAAAAAACGCAAAGTGCGAGGGGAATTTTGTGCCAAAAGAAGGAGCGAGTCCGCAGCCTACCAACGTAGGTGAGGAACTCGCTCTCTGAATTTTGGTGCAAAATGCACCCGCAATCTGCGTTTTTTATGCGTTTTTTTATGCTTCGACGTACGTTATCCAACCGTGAATATCCTCCGTGCGACCATATTGAATGTCCTGCAAGAGGGTGTAGAGTTTAACACTCCAAGGACCTGCCTCAGTGCCATATTCTACGTAGTCCTCCGTCTTGGGGTCGAAGATGCGACCAATGGGCGAAATCACCGCTGCCGTACCGCAAGCTCCAACCTCCTCAAAGGTGGGCAACTCCTCAACGGGAATCTTCCTATCCTCAACCTTCAAACCCAAGTCCTCGGCCAGCGTGCGCAACGACATATTGGTAATCGAAGGGAGCACCGAGGTTGAGTCGGGGGTGATGTAGGCACCATCCTTAATGCCAAAGAAGTTGGCAGCACCAAACTCGTCGATGTACTTCTTCTCACTGGGGTCCAAATAGAGGCAGTTGGCAAAGCCTGCGGCGTGGGCCCTCGAACCCGAGCCGATAGATGCGGCATAGTTGCCACCAACCTTGGTGTGGCCCGTTCCACGAGGTGCAGCCCTATCGTAGGTGCGCTCCAAGGTTACGGTAATAGGCTTGAAGCCCTCCTTGAAATATGGGCCCACGGGGGTTACAAAGACAATAAACGTGTACTCGGTGGACTCCTTAACACCCACCTGCGCACCCGTACCAATCAACAGCGGACGCAGATAGAGCGAAGCACCCGTTCCGTAAGGGGGGATGTACTCCGCATTGGCTTGGATTGCCTTCACACACATCTCCTCAAAGAGCTCGATGCTGGGCACCTGCATCCTCAAATACTCACCCGAGCGTTGCATACGCTTGGCGTTCTCCTCCAAACGGAAGATGCGCACCTTGCCATCCACTCCTCGGAATGCTTTGAGGCCCTCAAAAACCTCCTGGCCATAGTGCAAACAAGTGGCTGCCATATGGATTGGGAGGTACTCGCTATCGCTCACCTCAATCTCTCCCCACGAGCCATTTTTCCACACACAGCGGACGTTGTAGTCGGTCTTAACATAGCTAAAACCGAGTTCCTGCCATTTAATGTCTTTCATTTCGTTATTAGTTTGTATAGTTTTAGGTTTGTTGTCATCATTCACTCCGAAGCCTCGACTAACCCACCTGCGAGCCATTGGGCACCTTGTCGGTGGGAGCCAACAGTGTGAGGCGGCCCGTAGCATCGGCCGACATCAGAATCATACCCTGCGAGGTGATACCTTTGAGCTCACGAGGCAGCAAGTTCACGAGCACCAAAATCTGCCTACCCACCAACTCCTCGGGGGTGTAATACTCGGCAATACCCGACACAATGGTACGGGTGTCAATGCCGGTATCCACCGTAAGTTTCAGGAGCTTTTTGGTCTTGGCAACCTTCTCGGCAGCCACCACGGTCGATACCCTGATATCCATCTTGCCAAAGTCGTCAAACGTAACACTCTCCTTCTGCTCGGGCACCTCGGCATTTGCCGCAAGGTTGGCAGCCTTTGCATCTTCGAGTTTTTTCACCTGACACTCAATCACATCGTCCTCAATCTTCTCAAACAGCAACTCGGCCTTACCGATGGTGTGGCCTGCGGGAACAAGGTCGCTACGACCAATCATATCCCACTCCAACTTGCCCACAGCCAACATCGAGGTAATCTTCTCGGCACTGAAAGGCATAAAGGGCTCGATGGCAACTGCCGTGTTGGCCACAATTTGAAGAGCCACATTGAGGATGGTCTTAACCCTCTCGGGGTCGGTCTTCACCACCTTCCAAGGCTCGGTGTCGGCAAGGTATTTATTACCCAAACGGGCGATGTTCATAGCCTCCTTCAAGGCCTCACGGAAGCGATAGGTTTCGATGTTCTCCTCCAAGGCGACCTTCATCTTGGGCAACTCGGAGAGAATCTCCTTGTCGTAGTCGGTAAGTTCGCCCGCCTCGGGTACAACACCGTTGTAGTATTTGTGGGTGAGCACCAGCGCACGGTTCACAAAGTTACCCAACACGGCCACAAGCTCGTTGTTGTTGCGAGCCTGGTAGTCCTTCCAGGTAAAGTCGTTATCCTTGGTCTCGGGAGCATTGGCACACAACACATAGCGCAGTACATCCTGCTTGCCAGGCATCTCTTCGAGATACTCGTTGAGCCACACAGCCCAATTCTTCGAGGTGGAAATCTTGTCGCCTTCGAGGTTAAGGAACTCGTTGGCAGGCACATTCTCGGGTAGGATGTAGTCGCCGTGGGCCATCAGCATAGTGGGGAAGACGATGCAGTGGAACACAATGTTGTCCTTGCCGATGAAGTGTACCATCTTTGTATCCTCACTCTTCCAATACTTTTCCCAATCGGGTGTGAGGTCTTTGGTTGCAGAGATGTAGCCAATGGGGGCATCAAACCAAACGTAGAGCACCTTGCCCTCGGCACCCTCCACGGGCACAGGAATACCCCAATTCAAATCACGGCTCACGGCCCTGGGTTGGAGGCCCATATCGAGCCACGACTTGCACTGGCCATAGACATTGGTCTTCCACTCCTTGTGGCCCTCCAAAATCCACTCCCTGAGTTTGCCCTCATACTTATCCAGCGGCAGGTACCAGTGGGTGGTCTCCTTCATCACCGGTGCCGAGCCCGAAATCATACTCTTGGGGTTGATAAGGTCGGTGGGGTTGAGCGTCGAGCCACACTTCTCGCACTGGTCGCCATAAGCACCCTCACTCTGGCAGTGGGGGCAGGTACCCGTGATGTAGCGGTCGGCAAGGAAAGTCTTGGCCTCCTCGTCGTAGTACTGCTGGGAGGTTGCCTCCGAGAACACACCCTTTTCGTAGAGGGTGCGGAAGAACTCCGACGCTGTCTGGCGGTGGGTTGGCGAAGTGGTGCGTGAATAGATGTCAAACGAAATGCCGAGGCCCTCGAAGGAGCGTTTGATGATGTCGTTGTACTTATCCACCACGTCCTGGGGAGTTACACCCTCCTTGCGGGCCTTGATGGTGATGGGCACACCGTGCTCATCGCTACCACACACCCACACCACGTCCTTACCACGCAAGCGCAAGTAGCGAACATAGATGTCCGAAGGCACATACACACCTGCCAAGTGGCCGATGTGTACAGGGCCGTTGGCATAGGGTAGTGCCGATGTTACCAAATATCTTTTGTAGTCTTTCTTCATTTTTATATCGTTTTATTTCAATTTGCTAATAGTTGACCGCAGAGCACTAAACAAGGCTTTCGCTATTGTCGTGCTTTACGGGTTTTATCTCTGCCGGTTTTTTGGGCATCTTATACTTCTCGAAACCCTCGCCATAAACACCCATTACGTTGGCAACCGAAATGAATGCCTTGGGATCCACACTCTTGATGCTACGCATCATCATACCCATCTCGCTCCTACGGCAAATGAGCATCACCACCTTCACCGGCTTCTTGGAATACCAACCCATACCATCAAGAATGGTTGCGCCACGGCCGAGTTGCATAGTAATCATATCGGCAATCTTGGCGTAGTCCTTCGAGAAGACAAAGAGCTGCAACGACTGCTTGTTACCCGACAGCACAAGGTCGCTGGTGTAGCCAAACACAGCCGTAACGATGAAACCATAGATTGTGGTGGCCCAATCGTCGAAGATAAAGTAGGAAGAGCCAATGATGAAAATATCGACCACAACAACCACCTGGCTGTAACTAACATTATAGAACTTGCAGACAATCATTGCGATAAGGTCGCTACCACCCGTACTACCGCCCACCAACAAGCAGGTTGCAATGCCAATACCCGACAGTACACCACCCAAAATGGACGACAGCAAGCGGTCATCGGCCAGGCCAAGCACGTTGGCTTCGGGAGGCAACAACTCCTGGAAAATGGTCATCATTATTGATGTTACCACAATGGCATAGATGGTCTTTATGCCAAACTTGGCCCCCAGCAACACCATACATATTCCGAGGAATATGGCGTTGAAAATGATAAATGTAACACCAATCGGGATACCTCCGTTTGCACCACCGGTCAAATAGTAAACCAGCAGCGAAAAACCCGTGGCACCACCACCCACACCATCGGCAGGCATAATAACACCCGTCCAAGAGAAGGCATAGAGAGCCACACCGAGAGTGATAATTACGAAGTCACGGATGAGTTTACCGACCTCGCCTAATTTTGGTTTTGCAGTCGTCATTATTTTATTCTTATAATTCGTCCACGAAGATACGCATTTTTCTCCCGATTTTTTCATATTTTTGTCTAAATTATTCAATCAAAATCATCACTTGCTGTGGAAAACCTCTACGCCGACATAATTGTCCCCCTCGCCTTGGGGCCTCTCACCTTCGCCATACCCACCGAAAGGAGCGAAGAGTTTGAGGTTGGATGGGGTGTGGAGGTGCCCGTGGGAACAAAAATCTACACCGGCATCATCAAGCGCATACACACCACAAAGCCACCCTACAAGAAGATTCGTGAGGTGATGGGCGTGGTGCGCAGCGAGCCCCTTGCATCGGTGGAGCAACTCGCTCTGTGGGAGTGGATTGCGGCATATTATATGTGCACCGAGGGTGAGGTTATGAGGGCTGCCATACCTTCGCTCTTGAAGCCTTCGGCCGGCTCAGAGGACGACTTTGTGGAGCGAGTGTTTTCTCTCGGACAGGTGCAGTGGCTTTCCATCGCCCCCACTTTGAGGGACGAGCACAAACTATCTGCCGCCCTCGATGCTCTCCTTCCCCGTCGCAAGGCACGCTATGCCGCAATGGTGGAGTTTTTGGAGGCTGTGGGCGAGGATGGGTTGGACACAGAGATTCCACGCAAGGCTCTCTCGGCGGCCACCCCCATCATAAACCACCTCATTGAGGACGGACTATTAACATCCACCCTCCGTGAGCGCACTCCGCAATACTACTTGGCTTCGCTGAGCCGACAGCGTACCCTCTCCGAGGCACAACAGCAGGCACTCGACAAGCTCCACACCGAACTTGACCGCCGTGGCACCACGCTTCTGCACGGCATTACGGGCAGTGGCAAGACGGAGTTGTACATATCCCTTGCTGCCGAGATGTTGGCCCAAGGTCGCTCGGTGCTCTACCTTGTGCCCGAACTCGCTCTGTCCGAACACCTTATCAGTCGCCTTTCGGAGGCCTTCGACGAGGGTCTTGTGGTCTATCATTCGCAACTCACTCCCCGTGCCCGCACCGAGGCATACATCAAACTATCCCGCAGTGAGGGTGGGTATATTATTGTAGGTACTCGCTCGGCCATACTCCTCCCCTTGGTCAACCTCGGGTTGATAATCGTTGACGAGGAGCACGACCGTAGTTACAAGCAGGAAGACACTGCCCCCCGCTTCTCGGCACGAGATACGGCTGTGTGGATAGCGGGCAACTTGGGTGCCAAAACCATCCTCGGTAGTGCCACCCCCTCGCTCGAAAGTTTCCACAATGCCTACACGGGTAAATATGGCTATGTTACATTGGGCGAAAGGTATGGCAGTGGCGAGTTGCCACAAGTGCACATCTCCGACACCATACGCAGTGCCAAGCGAGGAGAGCGCAAGGGCCACATCAACAAGGAGTTGTATGACGACATAAACACCGCCCTATCCGAAGGCCGACAGGTGATGTTATTCCAGAACAGAAGAGGCTTTGCTCCCTATATTGAGTGCCCCGACTGTGGTTGGAGCGCACGCTGTCCGCAATGTGGCGTAACACTCACCTACTACAAAGGCGACCGCCGACTGCGTTGTAACCTCTGTGGCTACACCACCTCTTCCCCCTCCAAGTGCCCTTCGTGCCACATCACCGAGCCACAACCACAAGGTTTTGGCACCGAGAAAATCGAAGAGTCGGTGGTGGAGATGTTCCCCACAGCAAGGGTAGCAAGGCTCGATGGCGACACGGCAGCCTCTCGTGGGCGTATGCGCTCAATAATTAGCGGAGTTGAGAGTGGGCAAACCGACATCCTCATTGGTACCAACCTCATAACCAAGGGGTTTGACTTTGAGGGAGTATCGGTGGTGGGAGTGCTCAATGCCGACAACCTACTCTCCCGCCCCGACTTCCGTGCCGACGAGCGCACCTTCCAAACCCTTGTGCAGATAACAGGACGTGCAGGGCGTAAGGACAACTGCGGGCGCACCGTGATACAGACCTCACAACCCACCAATGCAACCATACGACAAGCAGCCGCTGGCGACTACTACGCAATGGTGCGTAGTCAGATGCGGGACCGTGAAGCCTTTGGCTACCCTCCATTTGCACGCCTTGTTATGTTGTCGCTCAAACACACCTCCTACGAATTTCTATCCTTTGGCGCACGTCGCTTGGCCTCACGCCTCAAAGAACTCATAGGCCCCGATGTGGTAACCGATGCACACATCCCCTCGGTGGGGCGCACAGCCGAAATGTTCTTTATGGAGATTATGGTGCGCATCGAAAAAGGTCGCTCACCCTCGGAGGTCAAGGCACTCATCCGTGAGGCCCTTGGGGAGTTTGCCCACGACAAGGTTACAAGGCGCATATCGGTAGCCGTAAACGTGGACCCGCAGTAGGGAATAATTTAATGGGGGATTTCTACAATGAAAAATCCAATAGCCGACCTAATAAGTCTCTTTGTGCCACCACTTTGCCCCGTGTGCAATGTCATTCTTTTGGAGGGCGAGAGTTGCGTGTGTAGCAAGTGTAAGCTCACTGCACCCCTCACAGACTATGCCCACGATGTGGACAACTCCCTCTACCGAACATTTTGGGGCATAGTGCCCATCGAACGAGCCTCGGCACTGCTCTACTACCCCTCACACGAAAGCGGTTGGCGCAGGGCCATACACAACTTCAAATATCGTGGCCATTGGCGTACGGCACGCAACTTTGGCGAGTGGATGGGCCACGACCTTCTGGCCAGCGATGTTTTCCTCGGTGTGGATGTGGTTGTCCCCATACCACTCCACCCTCTCAAAAAGATTCGACGAGGCTACAACCAATCCGACTACATTGGCGAAGGCGTTGCTCGTGTGCTGGGCGTTCCACTCTCGGTGGGTAACGTGGTGCGCACACGCCACAACCCCAGCCAAACACTCACCCGTAAGTCCAAGAGGTGGGAAAATGTGAAGGATATTTTCGCTGTGCGCCACCCCGAAAAACTCGCCGGCAAACACATCTTACTTGTAGACGATGTTTTCACCACGGGAGCGACCATCTCTTCGTGCGCAATGGCCATCCTACACTCTGTTCCCAATGTGCGCATCAGCGTTGCCACCCTCGCCACCGCACACCAAGACTAAAAAAGAGTAAAGAGTAATTAGTAAACATTTTCTGTTGCTCTTATTACCCTTATTGCCCTTATCATCCCTATCCCTCCCAGAGGCCCCAGAGGCCCCAGAAGCCCCAGTGGCCCCAGCCGTCAATTAACATTGGGAAAGCGGGTAGATGCCAACCGCCTGCCTGCGGCAGTCGTGGCAAGACGAGCAGACCACCACAAAAAAACGCAAAGTGCGAGGTGCATTTTGTGCCAAACGAGAAAGCGGCCCCGCAGTTTGCTTGCGCAAATGAGGAGCCGCTTATCGAAGTGCGGTGCAAAATGCACCCGCAATCTGCGTTTTTTTAGAAGAATTTCACACGGTTGTCTATAATCTCCGAACCCTCAACCAAAGCCTGGTCAATACGCTCGTTGATGTAGAAGAGCGACGAGGAGTCAAGACGAACTTTCTCGCTCTCAACGGTTGCGTTGTCGGCAGTGGTGCGACCCTCAACAGTGAAGAGATATACACCATAGTTGCCCTCAACGGGACCTGCCACGACACCCTCCTCGGCTGCTGCAATAGCACCCACAAGAGCCATATCGGGACCAACACCTGCGATGTTGTTAGCATTGCCATAGACCTCCTCGGCAGTGGTAACCTCCACACCAAGTTTCTCGGCAACCTCCTCGATGGTAGTGAGGCCTGCAACCTGCTCGGCAACCCAAGCAGCCTTCTTCTCGTTGCGCAACTCCTGTGCGATACGAGCAGCAACCTCCTTCACGGGCATATAACCCTCCTCACGGATGGTCTTAACGGTAGCAACCACAAAGTCGCCATCAATCTCCATAGCACCCGACACCTTGCCGGCCTTGTTGTTATAGGCCCAGCGGATAAGCTCACGAGCCTCATTGAGGCCGTTGACATTGCGGTCGGTATTACCGATGCGAGCAGTGCGCCTCGACAAGCCGAGTTCGCTCACTGCGCTTGCGAAGTCGCTCTTGGCTGCGGCAGCGATGAAAGCGTTAGCCTCGTTCATTGCAGTCTGAATGGTAGCATCGCCTGCAACAACGTCATAAGTTACGGTTGCAATCTGTGCCTTACGCACGGGTTTCGACTTCCAAGTAGCCTGTGCAACGTGGATACCGAACTGGCTCTCTACGGTAACAATCTGGCGAACTTTTGCATCGATGAGTGCGTTGCTGAACTCGGGCACCATCTGCTCGGGAGCGAACTTACCGAGTTTGCCACCCTCAACAGCCGAAGCTTGGTCGAGCGAGTACTTCTGTGCCAACTCTGCAAACGAAGCACCACCACGGAGTGCTTTTGCTACGCTGTCGGCCAACTCTTTCTGGTCGAAGGAGAAGAGGATGTGGCGAGCCTCAATCGAGTCGGGCATATTGCGAACCTCTGCAAGGCGAGACATAGTGTAGGTGGTACCATTGAGCTCGGGACCGAGGAATTTCTCCCTACCGAAAGCCAACTCTTTGTAGGCTGCGGGGATGTTCTCACGAGAGTAGTAGCGGCTATCGGGCCTCTCATAGGAGTTAGCTACTGCAAACTGCATAACATTCTCGGCTGCTTTGAACTCCTCTGCCAAAGCCTCAACGGCCTCTTTTGCCTCTGCATAGTCGGCCTCCGAAGGCTCCACGTTGAAGACAACATAGTCAACCTCACGAGAGGTGCTCTGGCGGTAGAGCTCTTTGTGCTCTTTGTAGTATTTCTTGATGGCGGCATCCTTAACGGGAGCAACCAACGAGTCGGCGATGGTGTAGTAGGGTTTAACCACGATTTTCACATTAGCAGCGGTGTTGGCAGCCTCAACAGAGCCTTTAACCTCTGCGTCGTTAGCCACAAAACCTGCACCTACAAGGGTGGTGTAGTTCTGCACCAAACGCTGCTCGGCCACACGCCTCTTGATGTAGTTCCAGATGTTGTAGGCGGCCTCGTTGCTCTCAACCTGCGAAAGGAAGCCTTTGAGTACCTCGGGGCTGTAAACGCCGGTTGCGGGGTCTGCGAAGAACGAGCGAATAACGGGCGAAACATAAGCACCCTGAATCATATCCACCATCTCGGCATCCGAGATAATCAAACCCATCTTCTCGAACGAAGGTTTGTAGGAGTTGTTCATCAACAGGTCGTTCCAAGCCTCGTTGTAAATCATATCATACTGCTGTGCATCGAAAGCGGTAGTGCCCCAGAGTTGCGAGTAGATATTCTTCACATTCTCGGTCTGGTTTGCATAAACCTGATACTCGATGTTGTTGCCGGCAATTTTACCCACACGGTTAGCCCTCGAAGTAAAGATGCTGCCATTGCTAAAAAGGTCGCCCAGCAGGAAGGCGATCAAACCAAGTGCGATTACGACAGTTACAATCACACCGCCTTTGGTCCTCAAATCATTAAGTGTTGCCATTGTTGAGTTAAGTTTTTTATTGATTTATTTTGTTTCTTATTTGTCGTCGTATCCAAAATTCACAAATTGGCCTCAAATATAGTAATTTTCCTCAAAACCCCATCACAAAATCCTAACTTTTGCCAATTCTACCCTCGAAGATGTCGATTTGAGGATTTTTATCTCCCTGCCCTCGCTCTCGATGATGGTGCCAACGGTGGGAATTGAGCCGTATTTTGCAATAATGTAGCCGGCCAATGTGTCATACTCGTCGCTCTCTTTCAACCCAAGACCATAGCGTTCATTGAGGTAGGCCACCTCCAAGCGGCACGAAAGCACCCATTGGTTGTCTTTGAGTACCTTCTCGACCAACTCGGGAGTGTCGTGTTCGTCCTCAATCTCGCCCACAATCTCCTCCAACACATCCTCCAAAGAGATTACTCCTGCGGTGCCGCCAAACTCGTCAATCACCACCGCCACACTCTGTTTGGTGCGAATCATCTCGCCCATCAGCCTCTCGGTCTCCATCGCTTCGGGCACATACCTCACGGGCATCAGTATCTCCTTGATGGTTTGGGGCTTACGGAAGAGGCTCTTGGTTGTAACATAGCCCACAATGTTGTCGATACTCTCCTCCCACACAAACAATCGGGAGAAGTTGGTGTCGATAAATCTGCGGGTTAGTTCCTCAATGGAGGTGTCCAACTCCACAGCCTCCACATCGACCCTCGGCACCATACAGTCCCTCACCCTAAGGTCGGAAAAGTCGAGCGCATTTTGGAAAATCTTGATGTCGTTGGGTTGCATCTTCTCGTTATTCTCCACGCTCTCATCCACGAGGTTTTCGAGGTCAATCCTACCAAAGTTCTTGATGCTGTGTTCCTCCTTCACTTTCAGACCCAAGAGTCGCAAAAGCGCAAAAGCAATGGCCGTGGTGAGTTTGGAGAGTGGGAACAGAATGAGGTATATCAGATAGACGGGCAGCACCAACGCCCTAAAAAAAGCATTGGGCCTCATTTTGAAGATGCTTTTGGGGGTAAACTCTCCAAAGAAGATAATGATAAGTGTCGAGATTATGGTTTCGATAACCACCGAGTCTTCCGCCATTGGCACGCCCATTTTGGCTGCCAGCAGGTGGATAAGTTTGGTCATATACATCGAGTAGATTACCAGCACGATGTTATTGCCCACCAACATTGTGGTAATATACTCGCCCGGTTTCGATGCAAAGAGTTCGATAATGCGTCCCACAAACCCTCCTCGCTTACGGTCAATCTCCATACGAAGACGGTTTGCGCTGGTGAAGGCTATCTCCATACCCGAAAAGAAGGCGGAGAGAATCACCGACACTATCGTTATCACTATGACACTCAACAAATTACTCATAACTCCCTATTCCCTGCACTCTGCACTCTGCACTCTGCACTCTACTCCCTGCTTCTTACCTCTCTTGTCATCTCAAATTCGGAGGTTTTGTTTTGGAGTTCCAACCAACCCTCCTTGGGGGCATCCCCTTCTTTTAGTTCTCGGCGTGAACGACGTGGTTTAAGTTCCGGCCTTTCGCCCTTTGGCAAAAGGTTTTTTCTGTCTTTGGGAGCCACCTTCAACTCCACGTTACCCTTTGGACCAACCGACTCTTTATCGGCACTCTTGGGTGTTACCCTCCCCTCCTCAGCCTTCTTCACGTCGTTTTTGGATGAAGAATTTTTCCTCTCCTTATCGCCCTTCTCGGCTTTCGGCCCCTGCGAGTCTGTGCCCTCTTCGCCCTCTTCGCCCTCTTCGCTCTCCGACACATCCACCCACATACGGCCCTCGCTCTCTCGGAACACCCAATCCTTAAATTCGCTATCCGACTCAAAGCCCTCTCCCACAAAGACATCCAATCCATCCACTACCTTACAATCGACGTTGCTATACACCTTGTCGGTCTTTTCGTCCCAGAAGAGTTGTTGGGTATAGAGTTTGCGGCCATCCTCGCCCGTGCCCTCCACATTACCACGAGCCTCCCAGAGCTCTCGGTGTTCATAGTAGATGGCATAGTCGGCAATGAGGTTGGAGGCCTCGTTACCCAGCGAATCGAAGGTGATGATGTTGATACCATAGCGAAATTCCATATAGGGCTCTCGGGCGAGTTCATACCTCTCCATCAGCGGAGTGGAGAATCGGTAGTCCTTCTGGCCGTTCTTGGTATAAATCATCGTGAGCGTATCGCTCTGCTGTGTGATGAGTTTTTCGAGGTCTATTTCGGCGGGCTTCTTTTTGCCGGAGCAAGAAAACAGCAGGGTAGCACCTCCCAAAAGAGATGCTACCACTACTATTCTGTATAGATGCCTGAGCGACACTATTCGTCTTATTTGTATTTAACGGTAGTAGAACCGCTAACCCAACCGCACTTAACGGTGTAGGGTGCGCCCTGCTCGGTCAAACCACGGAAGAAGCAATCCGACTGACCGGGGAAGTACTCCCTGTAAGTGCTCATCAGGGTCGAAGCCATAGCCTGCTGGTCGGCATTACCCTCAAAGAGAGTGCGAGCCTTGGCGGCCAAGTCGTATGCCAACCAGAATACGGTCTGTTTCTCAAAGTCGGCACAAGCACTCGAACCGGTAACATAAGCCTGTGCAAGGCAGATGTAAGCCGAGCCATTGTCGGGGTTGAACTCGATGGCCTTCTTTGCATAAACAACAGCCTCACGAGCGTTCTCGGCTGCAAGCTGGGTACCCGAAATCTGAACACAGAGGTTTGCCTTCACGATGGGGTCGCTCTCGCTCTCCATAGCAACAACCAAGAAGTGGAGTGCTTTCTCGAAGTTCTTCTTCTCCTCATACACCTTGCTCAACAACTGTGCGGTTGCCGACGAAGGAGCCTGCTCGTAGTACTTCTCGCCCACTTTGAGGAAGAAGTCGCTCTGGCAGTTGTTGCGAGCCATCAGCTTAAATGCCTTCTCAACCTGTGCTGCATCCTCCCAGTTGCCCTCCAAGCGAGCACCAAAAATCTGTTCGAGGTTGTTGCAATCAGCAGCACCCGATTTGATGAGCAGAGCGTCGAACGAAGTCTTGGCAGCCTCGTCGGTTACCTGGTCCATCTTCGAAGCCATAAACTCATACTCGCTCATAAAGTAGTCGGTCTCCACGTTCATTGCCTCATACTCCTCTACCAACACGGTGAAGTATTGGTTGATGAAGGTTGCATCAACCTCGGGGTCAATCTCAATACCCTCACGGAAGAGCTTCAACATACCCTGTTTGTCCTCTGCACGGTATTTGTAGTAGTCCTTTGCTTTGTTCTTCAAGATGTAAACCTTACCATACTTTGCATCATCTGCAAAGGCATTCATACGATAGTCGTAGAGGTTCATCAGCGAGTCGATGTTTGCACTCTTCTCTGCGAGCGATTTGCTGCGAGCGATTTTGTTACGGTAGATGTTCTGACCGTTGGAATAGACAGTAACACGAGCCTTGGGGCAGTTGTTAATCAGGGTGTACATATACTCCAAAGCCTTGTCGTAGTCTTTGTTGTTGTAGGCATCCTGGAAGAAGTTGAAGATTTTCACATTCTCCTCCCTCTGGGCAGCAGAGGCATTCTCACCCCACTCGGGACCGAAGGTGGTTGCGGGAGCCTGTGCGGGCTGTGCAGCACCACTCTTCTCTGCGGCAGCCTTCTGTGCAGCGATGATTTTAGCAATCTTCTCCTCCTCTTTCAAGCGAGCCTTCTCGGCCTTCTCGGCAGCCTTGCGAGCCTTCTCGGCCTCTTTGGCAGCCTTCTTCTCTGCTTTCTCACGAGCTTTTTTCTGTTCGGGAGTCTCCTCTACCTGAGTTTGCTCCTGAGTTTGGGCCATCAGTTTGGTGGTGCCCATAGTGCCTGCCAATACGAGCGACAGAACCACCATCGACTTGATTACAATTCTCTTCATCTCTGTTTGTGTTTTTTTTATGTGATTATTTTTAATTTTATTTTGTTTACTTTCAAAAATCGGCTCCCATCAACTTCCCAATCCTCCGACATCCATAACACACCAGCGGTTAGGAGAGTTCTCAATTCTCAATTCTCAATTCTCAATTCTCAATTCCCTTAATCGTATTTCATCTTCACAAACCAATAGTCTTCGCCAAAGAGGCTGAAACCGATTGTGAATTTGAGGTAGTTCTCCCTCGACAATCCGGCCTTGGTCGTTCCCCTTTGGCCGAGTTCCAAGCCGAGGTTTACGTTCGACAAACCCGTCATCCTCAACGGAATACCCAAACCGAAGGTGAGTGCCACGTCATCCATAGGTTGGTCGTTCAGCACGATGTAGTATTGGCTGTAACGCACACCTGCACGGTAGGTCCACCTTTTCAGTGCGTGGCGGACATCGCCGGGGTTGGGAGTGTACTGACCACCGAGTCGCACGGTGTTGGTATTGCGGAACGAGCGAGTGGCGGTAACGTCCTGCTGGTTGCGCATACCCCAATCGGCAAACTGGTAGTCGGCACCGATACTATATTTGTCCTTGTGCAGATAGAAGCCAACGCCATAGACATTGGGCATCGAGAAGGGCGAGGTATAGACCTCATTCACTGCGAACACATCGGGGGCGAGAGTGGAATTTTGCGACACCTGGTTGGTTACCTCGCTGCCCAATTTACCACCCATCTGATAGGTTGCACCAATGGTCAACACAGTATTCATCTTCACAATGGGTGTCCACTGCACACCAAACTTACCATAGAAGCGGTTGATAACCTCCGACTTCAAACCATAGATTGAGCCATAGCTTCCACTGCCGGTAATCACCGTGGGAATGGCGTTGTAACTTCTCTCAATAAGGCCGTGATAGTAGATGGCCTCAACACCCAACGAGAGGCCCTTGGCAACCTCATAGCCCAAGCCAAGCTTGAACTGCGTAACGTCGCCCGAGCCGGAGTAGGCTCGCAACATTTGACCAATGTTGGCGTGCACCTCGGGGTTTTGGTCGTAGTACTGCACCCTGTAACCAACCGAACTGTAAGGCGTAACACTCAAACCAACACCCATACCCTTAATCAGCGGAAACGACATTGCAATATCCCTCACATTGAAGGTATTGAAACTCGTCTTTGCCTCGGTGGTGCGGGCATAGAAGTTCTGGCCCTCCATATCGAAGTTGGAGAGGAACGAGTTACTTCTCACCGAACTGTACGATGCAGGGTTGGTGGTGTTCACATAGAAGGGACTACGAAAACCGAGCGAAGCTCCACCCATTGCCCTTGTTACTGCAATGCCCTCTTCGTGAATGTCGCCGATACCGTAGAAGGTGTAGGGCGAATAGGCGTTCAAACTACTCGATTGTGCGCTGGCCGACGTGTGCGACAACACCACAGTTGCCACCATCATCAAGCCCAATATGATGTTTTTTATCTTCATTTCTTCACTGCTCGATTTGTCTGTCGGAGGTTATCTCTCGTCAGATTCTGCAAATATCGTGTTTTTTGTGGTTTTTTCAAAGAAAAAAGTCCCTCAACCGCAAAAAAGGTAAGTATTTTATACTTAACCCCCTTTTTATCCGCCCATCGTTGGGCAAGTTGGCTACTCGTTGGAGGTGTTCTTGTCGGCGGCAATAGCCTCCGCAATGGTGTCCAACACCCCACACGCAGAGGCTATATCCTCCACATTTCTAACGGTCATATAGACTTTGTTATTGTTCTGTTTGAGAACAAAACGAGCAGCATTGCGGCTCACATATTTCAGGATTGCACCAAAGGTGTAGCTCTTAAAATAGGGCGAATGGCCGTCGCTTGGGAACCACAACAGCATCAGTCCGTTCTTCACCTTGGCCTTCTCAAAGCCCAACTTCATAGCCTTCCAGCGCAGGCGCACCACACCAACCAATGCACGGGCCTCCTTGGGTAGTCGTCCGAAGCGGTCCTCCAACTCGGCCACAAATCGCTCCATCTCTGCCTCGTCGGTGATGTTGTCGAGCCTACGATAGAGGCGCAACTTTTCATTGGGCTGTGCCACATAACTATTTGGCAATATCGCACTTACATCCGTTTCCACCTGACAGTCGAAAACATAACAGATGTCCTCCTGTGGGGCCACATTTTGTTCGCCATTCAACTCCTCGCCTACCACCTCCGAGAGTCCCTCAACACCCTCGGCCCTCAACTCGGCCACCGCCTCGGAGAGTATCCTTTGGTAGGTCTCAAAACCCATATCGGCAATAAAGCCACTCTGCTCGGCTCCCAACAAATTGCCTGCACCTCGGATATCCAAGTCCTGCATAGCAATATTAAAGCCAGAGCCCAATTCGGAAAACTCCTCGATGGCCCTCAACCTACGCCTTGCCTCGCTTGTGAGCAGTTCGTCGGGCGGAGAGAGCAGATAGCAAAAGCTCTTCCTATCGCTCCTACCCACCCTGCCACGCAGTTGGTGCAGGTCGCTCAGGCCAAAGTTCTGTGCGTTGTTGATGATGATGGTGTTGGCGTTGGGAATATCAATACCATTCTCGATGATTGTGGTTGCCACCAGCACGTCATACTCGCCATAGATGAAGTCCATCACAATCTTCTCCAACACCTGCGGCTGCATCTGTCCGTGTCCTATGGCCACCCTTGCCTCGGGGCGCAACTTCCTCACAATGGCGGCGATACGCTCAATATCCTCCACCCTGTTGTGGACAAAATAGACCTGTCCGCCACGTCCCAACTCAAAGTCCAACGCCTCGGAGATGATATCCTCATCGAAGGTGTGCGACTCGGTAACGATGGGTTGTCGGTTGGGTGGCGGGGTGGAGATTACCGAGAGGTCCCTTGCTCCCATAAGTGAGAATTGGAGCGTACGGGGGATGGGCGTTGCCGTCAGCGTGAGGGTATCAACACTCACACTCATCTGCCTCAATTTCTCTTTGGCCGACACGCCAAACTTCTGTTCCTCGTCGATAATCAGCAGGCCCAAGTCCTTAAACCTCACATCCTTACCCAACAACTTGTGGGTACCCACAATGATATCAATACGGCCAGCCTCCAAGTCGGCCAATATCTGCCTTACCTCCTTTGTTGAGCGAGTGCGTGAGAGGTAATCGACCCTCACCGGCAGGCCCCTCATTCGTTCGGCGAAGGTGCGGTAGTGTTGCAACGAGAGGATGGTTGTGGGCACCAGCACCGCCACCTGCTTACTATCGCAAGCGGCCTTGAAAGCAGCCCTCACAGCCACCTCCGTCTTACCAAAGCCCACATCGCCACACACAAGCCTATCCATAGGCTCGCCCGACTCCATATCGCTCTTCACAAGTTCCACCGCCTTCTGTTGGTCGGGGGTCTCCTCCCAACGGAACGAACTCTCCAATTCGTGTTGGAGGTAGCCGTCGGGCGAGAAGCGGTAGCCCCCACTCGCCTTCCTCTCGGCGTAGAGTTTAATGAGCTCACGAGCGATGTCCTTCACGGCCTTTTTGGTGGCCTCCTTCATCTTCTGCCAAGCACCCGTGCCGAGTTTATAGACTCTCGGTGGGGTGTCGCTCTCCTTGCTCTTGTAGCGAGCAATGCGGTGGAGGGAGTGGACATTCACAAGCAACACATCGCCATCCTTATAGACCAACTTGACCGACTCCTGCTCTTTGCCATTCTCAACCGTGTGCACCAAACCGCCAAAACGGCCCACACCGTGGTCGATGTGCACCACATAGTCGCCCACCTGTAATTGGTTCAGTTCGGCAATCGTCAGACTCTCCCTGCTATCAATACCACCACGGAGTTGGTAGCGGTGATAGCGGTCGAAGATTTGATGGTCGGTATAGAGGCTCACCCTCAGTTTACGATCAGTAAAGCCCTCGTGGAGAGTGGCTTTCAAGGGTTCAAAGCGAGCCCTGCGGTGGGTGGCGGCAAGCACATTTTCGAGCCTCTCAAACTGTGCGTGGTTTTCGGAGAGGATGTAGGTTGTATAGCCCTGCGAAGCACGCCCCTCGATGTCGTCGGCCAGCAGGTCATATTGTTTGTTGAAGGCGGCCTGCGGGGAGGTCTGAAATCTTATCTGTGCCCCCACTTTGCGCCTTCCCGAAGCCTTCGACAGCACCATTGCGCTCCCCTCCGTGTCGGTCAGGAAAGCCTTGGCAGAGGTTACCCTTGCGGCATCCTCCTCGGGCGTATCACTATCGGCCAGCAATCTGCGCCTGATGTCGTCCAGGCGGTTAAGCGTGTGGTCAAGGTCGCCTACCCACCACACAGCACTCTCGCCCACGTACTCCGCAATCGACTCCTTCTTCTCGCCCCCAAAGTCTTTCAGATTGGGCACCACCGACACACTCTCCACCCTCTCGGTTGAGAGTTGCGACGAGAGGTCGAAGCGTCGTACACTATCCACCTCATCACCAAAGAAGTCCAAACGGAAGGGTTTGTTTTCCGAATATGAAAAGACATCGAACACACCGCCACGAATGGAGTATTGGCCCGGCTCGTGCACAAAGTCAACCCTCTCAAAGCCGAGGGCCTCAACACTATCCCTCAGGTCGTTCATTGCCACCCTATCGCCCTTTGCGATGCGCAACACCGAGGAGTCAACCTCCCCTTGCGACACCACCTTTTCGGCCAAAGCCTCGGGGTAGGTACACACCATCAGCACCTCCCCTGCGGAGTGTGCCCTGATGGCCTCCAATGCCGACGTGCGTTGCACCTCACTCGACCTATCCTCCGCCCCGTAGCGTATGGAACGCTTGTAGCTCGACGGCAGAAACAGCACCTTCACGCCCTCGCCTGCCAGCGCATAGAAGTCGCTACACAGGTAGGCTGCCCTGTCCCTGTCGTCCTCCACAAAGAGGTGCACACCACCCACCCTCTGCGCCACAGCCGTAGCATAGAGAGCAAAGGCCGAACCTGCCAGAGAGTTAACCTCTGCCACAGTTCGGCCCTCGATAGCCTCGCAAAGTTGCACTGCCTCGGACACTCGTGCCGCACGCTGCACAAACTCTTTCAAGGGCGACGATTGCACCTTTTCCTTCTTCATTGTCTAACGTCTAACGACTTCTTCTAATCAGTAAAGAGTAAAGAGTAATTAGTAAATATTTTTTCTTTTTCTCCCAGTGGGCTCAGTGGTCCCAGTGGGCTCAGTGGTCCAAATCTGACCGGGACCTCTGAGGCTTCTGGGGCTTCTGGGCGGGTGGCCTAAATTGCGCTCACAGCCCTGTGTGCCCGCCTATTTGAGTTCCTTATTCTTGCGGTCGGCAATCTTGTAGTCCACAATACCCAGCGACTGGTCTACAACCACCTTCACCCTACACAGGTAACGTCTGCACCACCTGCGGCGGATACTCCTCAAACCACCCTCTTTCAGGTAGGCCGCCAATATGGGGTTGGCAACCACCCTCAACGAGCGCATACGTTTCTCGATGGCGTAGTAGGCAATCTGGTTCTCAATCTGCTTGTCCACAAGTATCGATGGCGAAATCTTGCCCGTACCGCCACAAGTGGGACACGTCTCCTCGGCCTTACTGATGGCCTCCGGACGCACCCTCTGGCGGGTAATCTGCATCAGGCCAAACTTGGTCAACGGGAGGATGGTGTGTTTGGCCTTATCGCCGGCCATCAACTTCTGCATCTCCTCGTAGAGTTTCTGTCGGTTCTCTGCCTTGTGCAGGTCAATGAAGTCAACAATCACAATACCGCCCATATCACGCAAGCGCAACTGTCGGGCGATTTCGGCCGCAGCCGAGAGGTTTACATCCATCGCAGTACTCTCCTGGTCATCTGCCACCTTCGCACGGTTGCCGCTATTGACATCAATAACGTGCAGAGCCTCGGTGTGCTCGATGATAAGGTAGGCTCCCCTTTTGAGCGACACATACTTGGCAAACAGCGACTTAATCTGTCGTGAGATGTCGAAGTTGTCGAAGATGGGTTGCGAGCCCTTGTAGAGTTTTACAATTTTGAGTTTCTCAGGAGCAATAACCTTCACATACTCCCTAATTTCGTTGTATATAGCCTCGTCGTTAACGTGTATGGCGTTGAACGAACTGTTGAGCGAATCACGAATGATGGTGTTGGCCCTGCTCATCTCGCTGAGCAACTGCACGGGCGGCACCTTTGTTTTGATACCCTCCAAAGCCTGCTCCCACTTCTTGATGAGCGAGAGGATGTCCTGCTCGATGTCGATGTCGCTCTTGCCCATTGCTGCGGTGCGCACAATCACACCATAGTTTTTGGGCAGCACCTTATCGACAATCTTTTTGAGCCTCTTCTTTTCGGCCGTGGAACGAATTTTCTGCGATATGGATATTTTGTTGGAAAACGGAATCAACACTACGTTGCGACCTGCAAGCGAGATGTCGGCCGTAAGTCTTGGGCCTTTGGTGCTGATTGCCTCCTTGGCAATCTGTACCATAATGGGCTGTCCGCCCGCAATGTGGTTCGACAACTTGTCGCTCTTGGGGAGCGGCTGGTCGAGCCTGATGCTCTCAAATCGCACGTTTTTCTTCTTCGTCGAAAGGCCGGCCACAAGTTTGTGGAGCGAAGTAAAGTGAGGACCGAGGTCCAGATAGTGAATAAAGGCGTCCCTTTCGTGGCCGATGTTGACGAATGCGGCATTCAGTCCGGGCATAATCTTACGCACTTTGCCCAGATAGATGTCGCCAACTGCGAAACCGCTCTTGCAGGCCTCCTTGCTCAACTCAACGAGTTGTTTGTCCTCAACCAGAGCAATGGTAACCTCCGAGGCGGTAACTTCTATTATTAGTTCTCTGTTCATAAATTGATAGGGGCTAACCCTAACCGAATAGAATGGAGCCCACCCAAACTAAAAAACAGAGCCGAAGACCTTGTTAGGCTTTCAGCTCTATTTTTAGTTAAAGGTAAACCGACAACCTATTTCTTGTTGTGTTTGTGACGATTTTTACGCAGACGTTTTTTGCGTTTGTGGGTAGCCATTTTGGGGCCTTTCCTCTTCTTACCGTTTGGCATAATCTTAACTGTTTTATGGGTTGTTCAACAATCTCTTATTTCACCTTGCAAGCAAAGCTCTTTGCGGGCTTGAATGCGGGAATGTTGTGTGCGGGGATGGTGATGGTGGTACCCTTCGAGATGTTGCGAGCAACTTTCTGTGCACGCTCCTTGATGATGAAGCTACCAAAACCCCTCAAATATACGGGCTCGTTCTCGATGAGCGAACCTTTTACGTTCTCCATGAAAGCCTCTACAATCTCCTGTACGAGCACCTTCTCTGCGCCAGTCTGTTTGGCGATGTTGTTTACGATATCTGCCTTAGTCATAACTGTATAGTTTATAAATTGTTAATGTTATTGTTTCCTAACCTGATAAGCCGTCCCTTGTATTATTGGGCTCGTCAGCACAACGAGCGCACCAATCACATCGAGTTCTTTTCAGCCTGCAAATATACATCATTATTCTGTTAATTTACAACTATGTAGGCGAATTTTTTTATTTTTTCTCTCTTTCGCCTGCGGAGCACCCCGTTGGGCAACGAGCAATAATTGTGCCCACAAGGTGCAATAATTCCCTCGGCAGGTCTGCGCACAGAGGTATGCGTGCGAAAAAAATGAGGAAAATTTTGTTCTTTTTGGAAATGTTTGTATTTTTACACCTAACTACGCATACTTTACACCCACCCTACCACGTTGTGGACTTCGCACAGGTGGATGCACAATGAGCAATAAACAAACTAAAATATTAACTTCAAACACATTTCCAACAATGAAAAGAGCACTCCTTATTCTTCTTTCTGCTCTCTTGTGCCTCTCGGCAGTAGCACAAGACCTCACTCCAAAGCAGAACTCACGAGGCAAATGGGGCTATGTGGACACCAAAGACAACTGGCTCATCAAAGCCAAATATGACTTGGCCGAAGAGTTCGCAGCAGACGGACTCGCAAAGGTTAAGCGAGATGGCAAATGGGGCTTTGTGAACAAAACCGGCAAAGAGGTTATCCGTCTCCGCTACGACGAGGTGGGCTATTTCTCGCTTGACGGCCTCTCCTATGTGAGCAGCGATGGCAAGTGGGGTATCATCAACCGTGAGGGCAAGGTGCTTGCAAAGGTTAAGTATGACCAAATTGAGGCCTTCTCGGAGGCAGGTACCGCCCTGGTGCGCATCGAGGACACCTATGGTATGATTAACAAAGATGGCGAGGAGATTATTCGTTGTAAATACCAGCAGGTAACCGAGTTCTCCTCCGACGGTTTGGCTTGGATTAAACAGTCCGACAAATGGGGCGTTATCAATCAAGAGGGTAAGACCATTGCCAAAATCAAATACGACGAGGCAGGTGTGTGGGCCGAGGATGGCACATCGAGGGTTAAGGTTGACGGCCTTGTTGGTGCAATCAACAAAACCGGCAAGGAGATTATCAAACCCCAATATGAGAGCATTGGCGAGTTTACCGAGGATGGCCTTGCGTGGACTCTGAAAGATGGCCTCTATGGTCTGATTACCAACCTTGGCAAACGACTCTCCGACAACAAATATGACGAAGTTGGTGCTTGGAGCGAAGGCAGCCTTGCATTGGTGAGGGTTGAAGCCAAATGGGGTCTTATCAACAAAGAGGGCAAAGAGGTACTCAAAACCGTCTATGACGAGATTGGTGCCTACAACGACCTCGGCGTGGCAAAGGTTATGAACGAGGGCCTCTATGGCTTGGTGGATGCAAACGGCAAGGTGGTTGCCAAACTCAAATATGAGAGCATTGGCAACTTTGAGGCAGGTTTTGCACTCGTAACCATTGGTGGCAAATATGGCATCATCGACACCGAGGGCAGTGAGGTTACCGCCATCGCCTACGACACCTTTGAGCCTTATGCGCTGAATGGCTTGGCAAAGGTTGCCAAAGAGGGCCTTATCGGTTGGGTAAACCGCAGCGGCAAGGAGATTGTTCCCATTGTGAATAGCGAGGTTGGCCAGTGGACCGAGGATGGTATGAACTGGGTGAAAGAGGGCGAACTCTATGGCTGGATTAACACCGAGGGCAAACGCATCACCAAAGTTGAGTACTCGCAGGTGTGGCCTTTTGATGTGAACGCTCTGGGCAAGGTGGCCAAAGAGGGTCTTTATAGTTGGATTACCAAGGAGGGCAAACTCATCTCGCCCGTGGTTTACAACGAGGTTGGCCAGTGGACCGAGCAGGGCCTTGTGTGGGTAAAACAGGAGGACAAGTGCGGTATGCTCAACATTGAGGGCAAGAAAATCGTACCTATTAAATATACAACCCTCTCGGGCTTCACCACCGAAGGCTTGGCAAAGGCCTCCATTGGCGACAAGTGGGGCT
This sequence comes from Tidjanibacter sp., assembly GCA_045614965.1. GTDB lineage: Bacteria > Bacteroidota > Bacteroidia > Bacteroidales > Rikenellaceae > Tidjanibacter. The sequence continues at coordinate 11,454 of JAZLDY010000039.1, read as the reverse complement.
GGGTTAATGCCGAGGGTAAAGAGGTTCTCAAAGTGAACAATGCACAGGTTTGGGACTTCAACACAGAGGGTCTGAGCAAGGTGCTCGATGCAAAAGGCAAATATGGCTACATCAATGCCGAGGGTAAGAAGATTATCCCCTTCAAGAACGACTACTTGGACGACTTTGTAAACGGCCTCGCTCGTGCCGGCCAGAAGGGTATCAAGGACGAGCAGGGTGTTTATAGCGATGGTATCTGGGGCTTCTATAACGCCAAAGGTAAGGCTGTTGTGAGGGTTAAATACAACTATGCCGACGTTTACAGCAACGGCTTGGCAAGGGTTAGCACCGGTGGTACTTGGACCGAGGGCACCTATGCTGGTGGCAAATGGGGCTTTGTAAACGAGTCCGGCAGGGAGGTCATCAAGCTCAAATATGACGCTGTTGGTAACTTCTCGGAGGGCCTCGCTTGGGTTGGCGTGGCCGGCAAGTATGGCTGGATTGACCAGGCTGGCAGGACCATCGTGGCTATGGACTACGACGACGTTCAGGACTTCGACCACGGCTTGGCAAGGGTTAAGAAGGACGGACTCTATGGTTGGCTCAATAAGTCGGGCAAAGAGGCCATTGCCGTTGGTTACGCTTCGGCCGACTGCTTCGACAGCGAAGGCATTGCAAGGGTTCAACTCGATGGCAAGTGGGGTTGGATTGACCGCACCGGCAAGCCCGTAATCGCTTTGCGTTACGATGCAGCAGAGCCATTCGACAACAGTGGCACGGCAAAGGTTAAGAGTGGCGATGTTTGGTTTGACATCGACCGTGCCGGCACCATCACCGTATCGCTCAAATATCTGGGCACTTGCACCTTCTCCGAGGGCTTGGCTCCCGTTCAGTTGGACGGCAAATGGGGCTTTGTGAACGTGAGGGGCAAGATGATTGTTCCCGCTGAGTACGATGCAGTGTGGGCATACTACCAGGGTGCTGCTATGGTTCAGAAGAAGGGTAAATACTTCTGGGTTAATGCCGAAGGCCAAAAGGTTGGCGAGGCTGCCTACGATGCAGTTGGCGAGTTCAACGAGGCAGGCGTGGCAATGGCCACCATTGGCGAGAAATATGGCTATGTAAACCGTGGCGGTATTGAGCTGTTGGCAGTCAAATACGACAACCTCGGTGAGTGGGATGCAGCAGGCCTCTCGAAGATTGTCCTCGACGGCAAGTGCGGTTGGGTTGACCAGAGTGGCAAGATTGTCGTTGAGCCCAAGTATGAGGATGTTGGCGAGTTCACCGAAGATGGCCTTGCACTTGTTAAGGTGGGTGGCAAATATGGCTTCCTGAACACCAAGTATCGTGAGATTATCCCCGCAATCTACGACTCTGTGGGCGCATTCAACAAAGGTATCGCAAAGGTTTCTACCGGTGGCAAGTGGGGCTGGATTGACGTGAAGGGCAACGAGATTACTCCCGCCAAGTATGAAGAGGTTGGCGAGTGGGCCGACGGTATCGCAGCCGTGAAAGCCGATGGCAAGTGGGGTTGCTTGGATGCCAAATACGACGAGATTATCCCCGCAATCTACGAGGAGATTGGTAGCTTTGTGGATGGTATCACTTGGGTAAGGCTCGATGGCAAGTGTGGCCTTATCGACAAGGCCGGTCGTGGCATCACTGCTCCCAAGTATGACAACATCGGTAGCTTCGAGGATGGACTTGCACTTGTGTCGTTGGAGGGCGTTTATGGCTACATCAACCGCACCGGTGCAGAGGTAATTCCTTTGATTTACAGCGCAGAGGAGGCTCCCGAGTATAAGAAAGACTACGTTTACTACCAGAAGTTCTCCAACTTTGCAAACGAGTATATGGCCGACAAGGTTGCCGCCTTTGAGGTTAAGGATGAGTTTGAGACCGAGGCACAGTACACCGCCCGTGTGAACGAGGAGAGCGTGGCTAAACTCAAAGCCGAACTCACCAAGGAGGCCGAGGTTGCATTCATCCAGAAACGCTCTTCGAGTGTGGTGTTGCAACTCACCATCGGCACCTACGATGCAGAGAATCAGACCTTCGTGGTTACCGACCTCAACTATGGTCAGTTCATCGTGGAGGTACCTCTGAATGTTGCACGAGACTTCAAGGCTCTGTGGGATGGCATTGTTAAGACTCCCAACTTTGTGGTTAAGGACGATGCATTGGTTGTTGACAGCATCACGTTCCGTATGCCCGACGGTCAGGAGTTCACCACAAAATAGTGTGAGCAAATAACATCCACATCAACGATGTGCAAAAAGGTGGCTTTTTATGAGCCACCTTTCTTTTTGGATATAAAATTTGGAATAAAAAGTCTAAAAAAAACAGAGAAAAGGAGAACACTTTAAGATTAAATTGTTATATTTGTAGTGGAGAGGGAACGCATCCAAAACCTAATTGAAAGCAAAATTGGCCTCTTGGGGCACAAAAGCAAAGTGGGCGGTGCGTTCAAAATAACACTTCGAACGAAAACCTAATGTTTAACTTAATAATTTAAAGCTATGAAGAAACTTGTACTTACTCTCGCAGTTGCACTGTTTGCAATCTGCTCGGCTTCGGCAAACAACTACGTTGCTAACGATGCTGCTATTGATGCTATCGTTGAGAACTCGGTTGAGATGGTTATGGAGGCTGCACCCGCAATGCCCGCAGCAAACATGATTCAGTTGAGCAGCAACCAAGATCCTCTGATTGCAACCCTTTTGAGCTGGTTCACCGGCTGGTGTGGTCTGCACCGCTACTATATGGGTACCACTGTATGGATGGGTCTTCCCTATCTGTTGACCGGTGGTGGTCTTGGTATCGTTACCCTCGTTGATGCAGTTTTGATGACTCTCGACTTGGTTCAGAACAACGCCATCAATCCTCAGTACATCAACAACCCAAGGATTCTGATGTGGGCAGATTTGTTCTAATCCAAATTTAGACCTATCTTTACGGGGCGAAGGGAACGAAAACCTCGCCCCGTAATTTTTTTTGACCTACTTATGAAACGAGCCATATTAGCCATACTTACAACAGCATTGTTGCTCCCCACCACTCTTCTCGCACAGCAGCGACTCTCGGTGGATGTGCAGACCGTAACGGTATCGAAGGGCAAGAAAGTTACAGCCACAAAGAGTCTTTATCTCAACCCCGACGGACGCCTTGTGAGTGTAACCCACCGCCCACAACACATCATCACCCTCACCAACGCACTGGGCGAAATGCGCATCTACAACCCCAAGGATAACACGGTGGTTGTGGCCGACAACAAGGAGGTGGCTTCGAGCAAGGAGACCGTGTCGATGTTTGCTTCGGGCAGGTTTGTGGATATGGACCTGCCAATCTATGGCTACAAGCAGACCGACATTCGACAGGATGGTGCGCTCACCATCAAGACCTTTGAGCCAAAGGCCAAGACGGAGGGAGTTGTGAAGGTGGAGTTGGCCTTCGACCGCCACCTGCCCGTGTGTATGGTCTATTATGGCCCCAAGGGCAACGCCATCAGGAAGGTCTATTTTTCTCGCTATGAGTTGGGGCGTGTGCCAATGCCTATGCGTATCACGGAGGTTGAATACACCTCACCCACCGACTCGCTCATTATGTTGAGCACATACAGCAACCTCACCATTGGTGCCGATGCGCAGTCGGAGATGTTCGACTTTGAGGTGCCGACCGATGCTGTGAAGGTGGCTTTGGACAAACAAAAATCGCTCAAAAAGTGATAAAACCCTCCCACATACTCCTCGCCACCATGTGTGCCACCCTGCTATCGCTCGCTCCCTGCTTCGCACAAGGGGGGCCACAGAGCGATAGGGAACTCTTGCGCTCGGTGGAGTTTGAGGGGCCAAGGGAGGATGGACACTACCCCTATGGGGTGCAGCCCAATCGCCACACCCTCTCGCCACTCTACCACCTCACAAGTGCGGGCTTGTATGTGTGGCAAAACGGCATAGCCCCCGAGGTTACCACAAGGGGAGGATATGCCGACACCAACGAGGAGTATTTCAAAGCCCTAGTGGAGGAGTATGGCGGTGTGAGGGCCTTTTTCTACTCCTTCGACCGCCTTGTGCGCAACACCCGCATCGGACGCCACACCTCCCCCAAGAACAAAAGAGGACTTGTGGAGGATAGGGTCGAAAGGTATCGTTCACACCGAAAGAGTAACCCAATAAAAGCCAATGGAGATGATTAGGCGCATTGTTTTCATACTGACCGCCTTGGTGCTGTCGTTGGGTGTGGTGTGGGGCCAGCAGAGCCACGCACGGGCCGACTACGACTTTGGCACCTATCTCATCGGCAATGGCCTGCTGCGTGATGCTCACACTCTCGCAACCCAACCTCTGGACGAAAAACTATTCACCCCTGCGGCACTCGACACACTCCACTACCTGAGGGGGCAAACCCACTATGCACTCCAAAATTTCAAGGAGGCCGTGGGCTCATTTGGGCGTGTGGGTGCACAGAGCGACTTCTACCCCAAGAGCACCTTCTATGGCACCATCTGCCACCTCTCGTTGGGCAACAGAGAGGAGGCAAAGGCTGCCCTCGACAAATTTGCCGCCACCCCACAAGCCGAAGAGTACCGAGAACTCCTCGCCTTTGAGCGTGCGGGCATTGCTCTGTTGGAGGGCGACACCGACACCTACAACATCCTGCAACGGGAGTTTACCTACACCCACTTTGCCCTCGCCGAACAACAACACGCCTTCGACAATCTGGCCACACAACAACCTCGCAACCTCTCGCCTTGGGTTGCAGGGTTGGCTTCGGCTGTGATACCGGGGTTGGGCAAGATATATGCGGGCAATGTGGGCGAAGGTATCGCTTCGTTCCTGATTGTGGGTGCCTTTGCGGGCCTCACGGCCGAGAGTTGGGCCAAGGCAGGAACGCCCAAGAATTGGCGCACGATAACCTATGGCACCATTGGTGGCCTACTCTATATTGGTAACATTTTCGGAAGTGCGGCTTCCGTGAGAGTCTATTACGAAGATTTTGAAACATTGCGTAGCGGGGCTGTTATGTATGGCCTTCACATACCTTTGCGCTCCATTTTCCGTTAGTGCGCAGAGTGCCGACTCTTTGGCCTTGGAGGCATTGAGGCTGGAACGAGAGATTTTCGTTGCTCCCTCGGCTGCCGAGGGCAATGCTGCGCTGTTGGCCAAAGCCGAGGTGCGCAAACAGCAGGGGCTCTATGAGGAGGCCGTCAGAGAACTCGGCAGGCTCAATGTGTGGGCACTCTCCGAGGAGCAAACCTGCACCTACTACCACCAAAAAGCCCTCTGCCAATACCTTGCGGCCGACTTTGAGGATGCACTCTCCACCATCGACGAGGCCCGATTGTATATCCCCTCCACCTCCGCCACCCACACCGAACTCACCCTCCTCGAAGCACTCGCCGCAGGCGAACAGGGCGAGTGGGTACGCTCCGAACGGGCCGCAAATAGACTCCTTGCCAACGCCCCCGAAGAGGTGAAAATGGAGGTGAAAAAACTCTACGCCTCCGCCCCAAAACTACGCAACCCGATGGTGGCGTGGTATCTGAGCCTTGTGCCCGGCGTGGGGCAATTCTATGCCGGCGAGGTGTGGAGTGGCATCGTTTCGTTGGCCATAAATGGAGGGCTCATTGCCTTTGGTGTGGGCGAGGCTGTGGCCGGCCATTGGTTGAGTGCGTGGCTCGGCACGGGCATACCGCTGAGCAACACCTATTTTGTGGGCCAAGAGAGGGCTCGACTGCTTACCGAAAGACGCAACGCACAACTACTACGCACCCACAACGACCTCCTGCGAGAGGTTTTGTTGCAGGAGTAAATTATTTATTCCAACGATAAAGAAAGGCTGAACTCCACGGTGGAGTTCAGCCTTTCTTGTGCAGCAATCGCCAGATGCGAGCCCTTGCCATCTTGGGACTGTGGTGCGCATCGGAGGAGTCCTTGGGCAACTCTGCGCCCTTCGGAGGGCTACTTTTTGGAGCCACAACCACATCCGCACCCTTTGTCGTGGGTTTTCTCGGCGGTGGGTTTGGTGTGCTCGGAGGCTTTTGTTCCGCACCCTTTGGTGGTCCCACTCTCTTTGGTTTTACACTTTTCGTCTTTCATAATCACTGTTTTTGAGGGTTCAACTTCACATCCTTCTTCTACAAAAGGCAAGCCAAATGTGGCTCGGAAGTATCAAAACAACACACCAAAGCTGATTTGGAGCATATCGTCGTGGGCAACATCAACCACCGCACTCTCGCTCCTCACACGCATCTCTACCTCTGTCTGGCGCAGATAGCGCATATAGCGCACCTCCATAAACAGTCCGTCGAAGTCTATGGCCGCACCCGCCATAGCCGCCACGTCGTTGTCGTCAAAGCGCAACTCAAAGGGAGTATTGCCTGCCCCACGGTTGTATTGTCGGGTGCTGATGTGCCACACGGGGCCCGCAAAAAAGTGGGCCGAGAGGATGTTGAAACCCACCATCACGGGCAACTCCAATCGCACAACTCTGGTGTTCTTATACTCCATCGGTTGCCCCTCTTGTCGGATGCCAAAAGAGAGGTCCCTCAACAGCACATCCAACTCGGGCTGGATATAGATAAAATGTGGAATGGTAAACCTCATCAGAGCACCCACCTGGTAGCCCCCGCACCTATCCGACACAGGGACAACGGAGCCACCCTCGATGGGCACCTGCTCGAAATCGTAAACGCCGGTGTTAAGACCCACCCTTGCACCGAATTTGAGAACTTGGGCATCGGCAGCCCAATGGGCAAGGAGCAACGCCAAGCCCGTGATAATCAATCGTTTCATAACCTTACAACATTTTTTGTTTAACCCTTACGAGGAGGCTGTGTCGGCTCAACGGCCTTCACCCTCTTCGCACAAAAAAATGTTGCAAACCACTTGCCAAAGTGGCTCCATCAGCTGGGTGCAAAAACAAAAAAATCCCCTCCGAAAGAGAGGGGAAGTAGGTGTCTTTTTCAATCAAAACAGCGGTGCCAACAGGCGGGCTATGGGCTCCATAATCTTACTCAAACGAGGGCGACTGCGCCACATTTCGGGCGTAATCTCGGTGCTCTTCGCAAGGTCCTTCACAAAGTAACTCTTCAACTCCTCCGTAATGGTCCCATCATAGATGATGGCCTGCACCTCAAAGTCGTCCTCAAAACTACGATTGTCGAGGTTGGCAGAGCCAATGGAGCTGATGCAGTCGTCAATAAGGAGGAATTTGGAGTGGTTGAAGCCCTCGTTGTAAAGATAGACCTTCACGCCGGCCTCCATCAGAGAGTCCACATAGGAGTAGCCTGCCCACGCCACAAAAATATTGTCGCCCCTGACGGGTATGAGTATCCTCACATCCACACCACTGAGGGCCGCCACACGCAGGGCTGTAACAATGGCCTGATTGGGCAAGAGGTAGGGTGTGGAAACATAGATATACTTCTCGGCCTTGCCAATGGCCGCAAAATATGCCTGCATAATGGATGCGTATGGAGAGTCGGGGCCAGAGGTGGCAATCTGTATGGGTAGAACATCGTCAACCTCCTCAATGTGGAAGTATAACTCGTCGGAGAGCATACACCCATCGGTAACAAAGTGCCAATCGGTAACAAACACCGACTGCAACATTGCCACCGCCTCGCCCTCGATGCGAAGGTGGGTATCTCGCCAAATGCCCCCACGCACGCCATCAATGTAGCGGTCGGCAATGTTCACACCGCCCGTGTAGCCAACCCTACCGTCGATGACCACAATTTTGCGGTGGTTGCGATAGTTGACCTTGTCGGTAAAGCGTGCAATCCACACCGGCATAAAACTCCTCACCTCGGCACCTATGGCACGCAAGCGGTGAAGGTCTCGGCGGCGGAGTCGTCGGCTACCCACACTGTCATAGATGATGCGCACCTCCACCCCGTGGGCAATCCTCTCGTCCAAAATCTCCACCAACCTATCAAACAACACCCCACCCTCGAAGGCAAAAAACTCGATGTGGATGAACTTCTCCGCCTTGCTCATCTCCTCAAACATATCGGGGAAGGTCTGCTCGCCATTGTTGAGAATACGCACCCTGTTGTGTTCGGTCAGCAAGGCCCTGCTGTTGTTGAGCATCAGGCGCACAAAGTTTCGGTTGGGCATCGTCGCTCGGTCGGGATGTGCAATGTGGTGCAGTTGTTCGTTACAAAGGTGGGTGATGACCTCCGAGTCGTAGAGCTCCTTCTGCATAAAAGTACGCTGCCTGCGGTGGTTTTGCCCCAGAATGAGAAACAAAACCACTCCTCCGACGGGGAACATTGTGATAACCATAATCCACGCCAGAGTGTTCACCGGCTCACGTCTTTCGGCAATAACCACAACAACCGTGATGACCACCAGCAGAGTCCACGAGAAGGACAAAATTGTCCACAAATCGGAAAAACCTATAACACTGCTATATAGAAACATCCTATATTCTTCTAATTGATACATACAAATTTAGCACAAAATTTGTTTATTCGAAAAAAGTGCCTACCTTTGTGGAAAATAAAAGCACTTATGGTGCGAATTGGAATACTGGGTTTCGGCTGTAATGGTCGAAATTCATATTTTTTTCGCTCCTACCAAACGAATAAAAACAACTAAAAATAGAACAACAATTATGGCAAATGAAGCAATCCTTCTCACCAAAGAGGGTTACAACAAAATGAAGGCCGAACTGGACGAATTGCGCATCGTGGAGCGACCCAAGGCTGCTGAGGCTATCGCCGAGGCTCGTGATAAGGGCGACCTCTCGGAGAACGCCGAGTATGACGCTGCAAAGGAAGCACAGCGCAATTTGGAGGCCAAGATTATGCGTATGGAGATGACGCTCGCCAATGCACGCATCATCGACGAGTCGCACCTCGACCTCAACAAAGTGCAAATTCTCAACAAAGTAAAACTCCGCAACTGCAAGACCGGAGCCGAGATGGAATATACCCTTGTGGGCGACCACGAGGCTAACCTCGCCGAGGGTAAACTCTCGGTTGAGACCCCCATCGGCCACGCCCTGCTCGGCCACAAGAAGGGCGACAAGGTGGAGGTTCAGGTTCCTGTGGGCCTGATGGAGTTTGAGATTTTGAACATATCCATCTAAAAACACTCCTCTAACGAGAGGGTGGTGAGGCTTAGTGTGGTGGGGGCCGAGAAATTTTGTTGATTTTGGGGCCAACACACCAAAGCGCACCACAAAACGAAGGGGCGGGAAGTTTTCTTCCCGCCCCTTCTTCTTTGCACGATAATACTATCGCTTGGGGTTTGGAGTCCGATACAACCTACTCTGCGTTTGCCAAGGGCGAAGGAGTGGTATATACCCTTGCACCAAGCTCCTTGTCGTACTCGTAAAGACCATATTTGTTGTCGCCAATCTTCTCCAAGATGTCGATGATATCACGAGCATTCTCCTCCTCCTCAATCTGCTCGTCAACAAACCATTGGAGGAAGCTCTCCGATGCATAATCACGCTCCTCTTTGGCGATAGCCATCAGGTTGTTGATGCGTGCGGTTACCACCTGCTCGTGTTCGAGGGTCTTCTCCCAAGCAGCCAGAGGGCTTGCCCACTCGGTGTCAACCTCTGCGATGGGCTGCAACTTAACCTCTGCGCCACGAGAGTTGAGCATATTCATAAAGATACGGGCGTGGTCCTGCTCCTCCTGGAATTGGATGAAAAACCAATTTGCAAAACCTTTGTTACCCTTTGCCTCCTGGTCCATCGACATCGAGAGGTAGAGATAAGCCGACCAGAGCTCGGCATTGATTTGGTCGTTGATAGCCGCTACAAGGCGGTCGCTGATGTTCTTTTTCATAGTTGTATGTTTTTTAGTTGTGTTAATTCGTGGTTGTTTTCCTACTACAAATATAGTGCATAAAATTTGATTTTGGAACACTTTTGCGCTATGATATTTTTCGATTGTTCCATAAGTAAAACTTATAGGTCAAGAAAATTGAAAATGGAAAATTGAAAATTGAAAATTACTCCCTAAGGGCCCTGAGGGCAATAGGGGTAATAGGGGTAATAAGGGCGGTAGGGGCTTTAAGGACTTTAAGGACCCTAAGGCCCTTAAAAAAAAGACGGTTGCGACACATTCCATTGTTACAGAAGGTACAGATTGTCGAGGGATTTTTGTGCCAAAGCAGCAGTCAGCAATCAGCAGTCAGCAGTCAGAAAACGCAGAGTGTGCAGCAAATGCAAGGCGCACAAGAAAACCACCTCCGCAGTTTACTGACGTAAATGAGGAGGTGGTTTATCGCAGTGCAACACAGCAGTTGCTGTGCAATATGCGTTTTATGCGAGGATTTCCATAATCTTCTGCGCCGCAGTAGCCACAGGAGTACCAGGGCCGAAGATTGCAGCAGCTCCGTCTTTGTAGAGCTGGTCGTAGTCCTGTGCAGGAATTACACCACCCACAATTACCACGATGTCCTCACGACCAAGTTTCTTCAACTCGGCAATAATCTGAGGAACGAGGGTGAGGTGGCCTGCTGCCAACGACGACACACCAACAACGTGTACATCGTTCTCAACAGCCTGCTTGGCAGCCTCCTCGGGAGTCTGGAACAAGGGGCCCATATCCACGTCGAAGCCGAGGTCGGCATAGCCCGTAGCAACAACTTTTGCACCACGGTCGTGGCCGTCCTGACCAAGTTTGGCAATCATAATACGGGGCTGGCGACCCTCCTTCTTAGCGAAGTCGGCAACCATCTCTTTTGCTTTTGCAAAATCTGCATCGTTCTTCATAGCACTCGAATATACACCTGAAATGGAACGGATAACTGCTTTGTAGCGACCAACAACAACCTCACAAGCGTCCGAAATCTCGCCCAGAGTTGCCCTCACCTTAGCAGCCTCAACTGCCAATTCGAGGAGGTTGCCCTCTTTGGTCTTAACACACTCGGTGAGTGCTGCGAGAGCCTTCTGTACGGCAGCCTCATCACGGCCGGCACGCAACTCCTGCAACCTCTTAACCTGACTCTCACGAACAGCGGTGTTGTCCACAGCGAGGATGTCGATGGGGGCCTCCTTCTCCAAACGGTAGCGGTTCAAGCCCACGATAACCTCCTCACCGGAGTCAATCCAAGCCTGCTTACGAGCCGAAGCCTCCTCGATACGCATCTTTGGAATACCGGTCTCGATAGCCTTGGCCATACCACCAAGTTTCTCAATCTCCTGGATGTGCTCCCAAGCCTTGTGAGCAATCTCGTTGGTGAGGCTCTCAACATAGTACGAACCTGCCCAAGGGTCAACCGAACGGCATACATTGGTCTCCTCCTGAATGTAAATCTGGGTGTTACGAGCAATACGAGCCGAGAAGTCGGTGGGCAGTGCGATAGCCTCGTCCAGAGCGTTGGTGTGCAACGACTGGGTGTGGCCGAGTGCAGCACCCATAGCCTCGATTGCGGTACGTCCTACGTTGTTGAAGGGATCCTGCTCGGTGAGCGACCAACCCGAAGTCTGCGAGTGGGTACGCAATGCGAG
>JAZLDY010000038.1:0-4640 GCA_045614965.1 Tidjanibacter sp. | reverse complement strand
ACTTACACTCGGAGCGTTGCTCGTGGTATTGAGCGCAATGGGAGCAGCGCCCGCAAGGCCTCAAACCCCCAAAGCCGGCCAGAAGGTGGAGAAATTCACCCTCGGCAAGAACAAGATGTACAAGAAAGGCTACATTGACTTCAACAAAAACGGCCGTATGGATGTCTATGAGGACCCCAATGCCGATATCGATGCCCGTGTGGAGGACCTGTTGAGCCAGATGAACTTGGAGGAGAAGACCTGTCAGATGGTAACCCTCTATGGCTACAAGCGTGTGTTGCCCGACGACCTGCCAACCCCCGAGTGGAAAAACAAACTCTGGAAGGATGGCGTGGGCTCCATCGACGAGCACCTCAACGGCTTCCGCCACTGGAACCTTCCCGTGTCGGACAACGAGAACGTGTGGCCAGCATCTCGCCACGCTTGGGCTCTGAACAAAGTGCAGCAATTCTTCGTTGAGGAGACAAGGCTCGGTATCCCCGTGGATTTCACCGACGAGGGTATCCGTGGCGTGGAGGCTTACAGGGCCACCAACTTCCCCAGCCAAATCGGTATGGGCCACACTTGGAACCCCGATCTTATCCGCAAGATGGGTTACATCACCGGCCGTGAGGGTAGGCTTTTGGGCTACACCAACGTCTATGCCCCCATCCTCGACGTGGGTAGGGACCAGCGTTGGGGCCGCTATGAGGAGGTCTATGGTGAGGACCCCTACCTTGTGGCCGAGCTTGGCGTGGCAATGGTTGAGGGCCTCCAAACCGATTGGCAGGTGGCAGCAACAGGTAAACACTTCGCTGCATACTCCAACAACAAGGGTGCTCGTGAGGGTATGTCGAGGGTTGACCCCCAGATGGGCCCCAGGGAGGTGGAGAATGTTCACCTCTATCCTTGGAGGGAGGTTATCCGCAGGACAGGTATGAAGGGTGTGATGAGCTCCTATAACGACTACGACGGTGTGCCTGTGCAGGGTAGCCGCCACTGGTTGACCGAAATCCTCAGGGAGCAGATGGGCTTCGATGGCTATGTGGTGTCGGACTCGGATGCTGTGGAGTATCTCCACTCCAAACACCACGTTGCAGCCAATATGAAGGAGAGTGTGCGCCTGAGCGTTGAGGCGGGTCTTAATGTGAGGTGTACGTTCCGTAGCCCCGACAGCTATGTTCTCCCCTTGCGTGAACTCGTTCAGGAGGGCACTATCCCTATGGAGATGATTGACGAGAGGGTGAGGGATGTGTTGAAAGTGAAATTCTTGGTGGGTCTGTTCGACGACCCCTACCAGCGTGATTATAAGGCAGCCGACGAGGAGATTGACAGTGAGGCTAACAATGTCTATGCCCTGCAAGCATCCAGGGAGGCTATGGTGCTCTTGAAGAACGCCAATGCCACCCTGCCCCTCGACCGTAGCAAGGTGAAGAAGATTGCCGTTGTGGGCCCCAATGCTATGGCAGAGAAGTTTGCTCTGCTCCACTATGGCCCTCAGGCTAATGAAGTTACCAACGTGGTTGAGGGTATCACCGCTGCTGCTCCCGATGCAGAGGTGGTGTATGCCAAAGGTTGCGACCTGGTGGATAGCCGTTGGCCCATCTCGGAGATTCTGCCCGAGGATCCCAATGCCGAGGAGCAGGCGATGATTGACGAGGCTGTGGCTTTGGCTGCACAGAGCGATGTTGTTGTGGCTGTGATGGGCGGTAGCAACCGCACCTGTGGCGAGAATAAGAGTCGCACAAGCCTCGAACTCGCAGGCCACCAGAACACCCTCCTCAGGGCACTCAAAAAGGCCGGCAAACCTATGATTGTGGTGCTGATTAACGGCCGACCCTTGTCGATTAACTGGGCCGAGCAGAATGCCGATGCAATCTTGGAGGCTTGGTACCCCGGTGCACACGGCGGTCAGGCCATCGCCGAGGTGCTCTTTGGCGACTACAACCCCGGTGGTAAACTTACCGTTACCTTCCCCAAAACCGTTGGTCAGATTCCCTTCAACTTCCCCTTCAAACCCGCTTCGCAGGTGGATGGCCCCGTTACTTTCGGCCCCTCGGGCGACCAATCGAGGGTTAATGGTGCACTCTACAACTTCGGCTATGGTTTGAGCTACACCACCTTTGAGTACTCCAACTTGAAGTTGGGCAAGACCAAAGTGTTGCCTTATGAGGATGTGGAGGTTGAGTTTGACGTAACCAACACCGGTAAGATGGCGGGCGATGAGGTTGTGCAGCTCTATGTGAGCGACTGTGTGAGCTCGGTTACCGTCTATGAGAAACAACTGCGTGGCTTCGAGAGGGTACACCTCGAAGCCGGTCAGACCAAGAGGGTGAAGATGACCCTGAGGGGCGACCTGCTCTCGCTGTTGGATGTGAATATGAAGAGGGTGGTTGAGCCCGGTTACTTCGACATTATGATTGGTGCCTCCTCGGTGGATATCCGCCTGACGGAAAAACTCCTCGTGTTGGACGAGAGGGGCAACTACAACGAGGTGGGTGCTTATGCCGACGACGTGTCGGTGGTGCGTTCCACCCTGCCCACAACCCTGTCGAGGGGTGTGGATGTAACCTTCCCCGTGAAGAAGGATGTGAAGGTTGACTACCTGACCATCACTTGGGGTGATGATGCCGAGGGTTGCGAGTTTGAGATTTTGACAACCATCGGTGGTGGTCAGTTCCTGCCCGTCTATGGTGGCGTTGCCGAGAAGGGTAAGAGCCAGACCTGCCGCTTCGAGGCTGCTACGGCAAGTGAGATTAGGGTGGCCGTTACCAAAGGTAAGGGTACCGTGAAGGCTCTCGAAAGCAGCGCACTTGCTCGCAACAAATAGTGGACTTTGGATAGAAACAACTCACGATAGGATGAGGGTTATGGGTTTTATAACAGCGTTGATGTGTTTGGCTGCTCTGGTGGGGTGTGGTGAAAATGGCACCCCTGCACCCGAGCCAACCCCCAACGAGTGGGACAATACCAAGGTAGAGTACTACGAGTATGCCCACACGGTTATCCCCTCGACCATCTACCACGTGGAGGTGAATGGCAAGGGGGTCAAAACCCTGCCCACCACCGAGGCACACGTTTGTGTGTTTGGTTGCGACGGGTTGGTTGAGGTTGAGATTTTCGACCTGCACCAAAACATCGAGAGCGTTGTTGTGAGGCCCATATCGAAGAATTACGTTTATAGCCACGATGAGGGTAGCGTGAAACTCTATCTCCGTCCCTACGATAGGGTGGATGTGGAGATTAACGGCAACGAGACCAACCCACTGTTCATCTTTGTCAACCCGCTGGAAGAGGGGCTGCGCCCCAAAGAGGACGACCCCAATGTGAAGTTCTTTAAGGCTGGTGGCGTGTATGGACAGAATATAACCCAGACACTCAAATCGGGCCAGACTATCTACATCGAGGGTGGCGCAATACTGACCGGAGGTGTCATCTCCGAGGGGCTTAGGGATGTGAAGATTGCAGGCTGTGGTATTTTGGACGGACGTGAAACCGCCACACAGGCAATTAAGATTGGCAGGACCAAAGGACTGACCATCGAGAACATTACGGTGCTCAACAAGAACAACTGGACCACTTACCTCTGGGAGTGTGACGGCGTGAAGATGACCAACTACAAGGTTGTGGCTGTGGCCTCGGATAAGGAGCACGGTGTGGAGAACGACGCTTGTAACCTGCTGGGTTGCAAGAACGCCGTGGTTAAATATGGTTTCAGCTACTGCCACGACGATGCCTTCTGCATCAAAAGCCAAAAGTGGCTTGTTGGTGACGAGGTGGACAACATCGAGTTTGAGGACTGCATCGCTTGGAACGTGGGCGGTGGCAACTCATTCGAGGTGGGCTACGAACTCAACAACAATGTGAACGACGTGAGGTTCCGTAACGTCTATGCAATCCGCACTGCTGGCCGTACTCCCTCTTTGAGGCGAGGTTCTATCGGTTTGCATAATGGTGCCGGAGGTAGGGTTACCAACATCTCCTACGACGGTGTGTGGGTTGAGGACTCCAGAGAGTATGGCATCTATATGCGCATCATCAAAACGAGCTACGACGTAGGTACGGGCGTGGAGTGGACCCCGGGCGAGGTGGATGGAGTGAGTGTGAAGAATGTGAACTTCCTCGTTAAGCCTCCTTTTGGCTTCCATTTTCAGGGCTACGATGTGGACGTACACAGGCTCAAAAACATCACCTTGGAGAATATCACCATTGCAGGCGAGAGGCTCACAAAGGAGAACGCAAGCAGGCTGGGCGTGGTGATTAAGAATGCCGACGTGGAGATAAAATAGATAGAGATTAGCAAAACTAAAAACCATAAATAGAACGATGAAATCCAAGATTTACACAACAGTATCAACGATGTTGTTTGCAATGGGCCTTATGTTGGCCTCTTGTACCCCAAACCCAACCCCCACTCCCGAGCCGGAGAATCCGTGGGATAACACCACCGTGGAGATGTATAAATACTCTTCGCAGATTATCCCCTCGATTATCTATGGTGTTACAGCCAATGGCCAGACCTGCTTTGTCTATCCTTGCTCGGAGCCACAGGTGGCAACCTTCGGTGCCGATGGCTTGGTGGAGGTTAAGGTGGACCTCTTCACGACCAACATTGAGAGCGTGATGGTGCGCCCACAGGCAAAAGAGTATGAGTACCGCAT